>CADEGL010000005.1:14026-106642 GCA_902826885.1 uncultured Alphaproteobacteria bacterium
CCACGACGGGGAACGAGACAAAGGCGGCCATGAAGAAGGCCACCTTAACGTAGGTGAAGAAGGCCTCGGTCAAGGCGGTATAGATCATCCGGTGGCTGCCGCCCGACGCCTCGATGCGTTCGCTCAACGGCGCGACCAGAAATCTGAAAATCGGCTCGGCGAAGTGATAGCTGACCAAGAAGGCGATGATGAAGGCGATGGCGGAATAGATGAGCCGCGTGCGCAACTCCATCAGATGCGCCATCAGAGGCATCCGCTTTTCTTCTTCGTTCTCGTTCTTGGTTTCCGACATCGCCCCCACCTGCCTCGTCAGGTGCGCGCTGGCGTTTCGCCTTGCGGCGTCGCGGGGGGTGCAGAGGTCTCAGTTGCGGGCGCCGCGGCAGGCGGCAGCGCGGCGGGTGCCGGCGGGGTTTCGATCTTCAAGGCGTTCTCGACCGTGCCGGAGGGATCGATCGTGCGCGCGACCAAGTCTGGATTGGTGGCCTTCTCCAATTCGCGCTTCACTTCGTCCAGTTCAGCTTGGCGCACCATCTCGTCCACATGACCCTGGAAGTCGCGCACCATGCCGCGCGCCTTGCGCGTCCAGTAGGTGAACAGCTTAAGAGCTTTGGGCAGGTCCTTAGGGCCGAGGACGATCAGGGCGATCACCCCGATGACCAGCAGTTCGGACCAGGCGATGTCGAGCATGGCGGCCTATCGTGCCGCACCGCGCCAGCGCGGCCGCGGCCGTTCGCTCAGGTCTTGACCGCGTCGTCCTTGCGGACCGGCTGCTCGGTGGAGCTGGCGTTCGCGCTGATGGACGACTGCTGCGGCGCTGCGGTCGTGTCGGAAGACTGGCCTTCGTCGGTGCTCACGCCCTTCTTGAAGTTCTTAATGCCTTTGCCGAGGTCGCCCATCATCTTCGAGAGCTTGCCGCCGCCGCCGAACAGGATGAGCACGATGGCTAGGACGATGAGCCAATGCCAGATGCTGTTGAACCCCATGCGAGGTACTCCACTAAAACTGCAGAAAAAACGCGCCGCGCGGCCGGATCATGGCAGAAGACGCCATAGGGGGCAACGAGCGCTTCCCCATGAATCTAGGGTGTCGAGGCAGGAAATACAAAGGCTTGGCTAATATCGAGGGACACTTCCACCGTGTCGCCCTCGGCGAAGGCCACATGCTTGGGCACGCGGCTGTGCAGGTGCAGCGCCCTGCCCTCTTCGCCTTCCATGTTGAGGTGAAGAAGCGTACTGCGGCCGAGCAGCCGCGCGGCCGTGACCCTTGCGCTGGGCCGGTCGGGCTTCGTATCGGGCGCCCATGCCAAGTGAAGCGCCTCGGGCCGGATCAGGATTTCGACCGGCGTCCCGTTTGGGAGCTGTCCCGCATCGAGCGCGCCGAACACCGTGGTCACGCGGCCGCCTGTGACCGTTCCGGTCAGACGGTTGACGTCGGAGAAAAAGGACGCCGCGAAGGAACTGGCTGGATGAAAGTAAAGTTCGACGGGCCTGCCGATCTGTTCCAGGTGTCCGTCCCGCATGAGCGCGATCCGGTCGGCCATGAACATGGCTTCTTCCGGATCGTGGGTGACCAGCAAGGTCGCCGCGCCGCTTTCCTTCAGCACATGCAGCGTTTCGTCGCGGATATGGTCCTTGAGGCGCGAATCGAGCCCGGAGAACGGTTCGTCGAGCAGCATCACGCGCGGCTTCGGCGCGAGTGCCCGGGCCAGGGCCACGCGTTGTTGCTGACCGCCCGAGAGCATATGGGGATAGGCGTCGGCCAGATCGTCGACGTGGAATTTCGCCAACGTCTCGAGGGCGCGCGCCCGGCGCGCGGACGGCGCTAGGGCGTGCAGGCCGAATGCCACGTTGGCCGCCACGGACAGATGGGGAAACAGAGCGAAATCCTGGAACACCATGCCGATGCCGCGCAGTTCCGGCGGCACATTGGCGCCCCCGCCTCCGCACGCGGCCAGTTCGCCCGCGATATGCAGGTGGCCATGCTGAAGCGTCTCCAGCCCCGCGGCCAGCCGAAGCAACGTGGACTTGCCGCAGCCGGATGGCCCGACGAGACACAAAACCTCGCCCGCGCCGATGGCGAAAGAGACGTCTTCGACCGCGCGCACGCGTTCGTAGGCGTGGCTGACATGCTCGAAGGAGAGCGCGGGTTTAGCCGTCATGGCCGGGCCTCGACCGTGCGATGCCGCGGGACAGCACGATGACGGGCATAAGCCCGACCAGGACAATCATCAGCGCGGGCGCCGAAGCCGCGCGAAGCTGCTCGTCGCCGACCAACTCATAAACCCGGATCGCCAGCGTGTCGAAATTGAACGGGCGGATCATCAGCGTGGCGGGCAATTCCTTCATCACATCGACGAACACCAGCATGGAGGCCGTGAGCACGCTGCTCCAAACCATGGGCAGATGCACGCGCGCCAGCGTGGACAAGGGCCCGCGCCCCAGGACGCGCGCGGCGGCTTCCATGCTGCCCGTCACTTTGGCGAAGCCGGCCTCCACGCTGTTGAAGGCCACGGCGAAGAAACGCACCAGATAGGCGAAGATCACGGCCGCGATCGTACCGCTGAGCAGCAGCCCGGTGGAGACGCCAAGATTGGCGCGCATCCAGGCATCGAGCGCGTTGTCGAACCAGCCGAACGGAAGCAAGACGCCGACCGCGACCACGGAACCCGGCACGGCATAACCCGTGCTGGCCAACCGCGCGGCGAAGACGCCGAGACGGCTGGGCCGCAGGCGCAGCCCATAGGCCACGGCCAGCGACAGCGCGACCACCAAGGCACCCGCGACGGTGGCCAACACCAAACTGTTGCCCGCAAAACGCAAGAAGCGCGGATCGGCGAAATTATTGGGGTCTTCGACGGTCCAGGTTAGCAACGCGCCGACGGGAATCCCGAAGCCGATCACGGGCGGCAGCGCGCAGGCCAAAACCGCGCCGGTACGCCTCGCGCCTTTCAGCGGATAGCTGGGCAGGCGCTGATACCGCGTCGAGCCGTGGTGAAAGCGCGCGGTGCCGCGCGACCAACGTTCCAGCGCCAGCACGGCGAAGATGAACAGCATCAGGATGGCCGATAGTTGCGCCGCCGCGGTCGGCGATCCGAGCGCCAACCAGGTGCGGTAGATGCCGGTCGAGAACGTGTCGACCGCGAAGAACTGCACCGTGCCGAAATCGTTGAGCACTTCCATCAGCACCAACGCCAGCCCGGCCGCGATGCCCGGCCGCGCGAGGGGCAGCGCGACGTGCAGGAAACTATGCCACGCCCCACGCCCCAGCGTGCGGCTGACCTCAAGCGCGGCGACGGATTGGTTGAGGAAGGCCGCGCGCGCGAGAAGATAGACGTAGGGATAGAGCACGAGCGTGAGCATGGCGATCGCGCCGCCCAGCGAGCGGATGGGTGGAAACCAGTAATCCTGCCGCGTCAGGTGGAACGTCGCGCGCAGCCAGGTTTGAACCGGTCCCGGCACGTCCAGAAGCCCGGTATAGGTATAGGCGATGACATAGGCCGGCATGGCGATGGGCAGAAGAAGCGCCCACTCGAAGAACCGGCGGCCGGGAAAGCGGCACATGGTGACGAGCCAAGCCGTCGAGACGCCAATCGTCAGCACGCCCACCCCGACGCCGAGCATCAACCAGACCGTGTTCGCGACGTAACGCGGCAGGACGGTCGAGGCCAGATGCCCCCATACCTCGCCGAAGGGCGCGAAGACATGGCTCAGCACGACGAGCACGGGCAACGTCACGGGGATCGCAACGGCGCAAGCCAGAAGGGCCCAGCCATCGACGCGCAAACGGCGCGCGGCGGGAAGTGTGGCCGCCGCACTCATGCGCGGTCCGTCAGCGCGTTATCGGAAGACGGCCTGGAGCCGTCAGTCGCGCACGGCTTCCCGGGGATCATCAGCGCCCTCTTCGTCTTCCGGCACCATGTCCCCTTCCGTTTCGTCCGGCAGAACCGGACGATTCTCGCCCGTATCCTCGCCATCGCGCGAGGGTTGGCCGCCGATGGCGGCCAGGGCGGGACGTTTGTCGAGCAGGCCCGCGGCCTTCAATTCCTCGATGCCGGGCAACGCGTCCAGGCTTTCGAGGCCGAAATGGGTCAGGAAATCACCGCTGGTGACCCAGGTGAGCGGTTGGCCGGGTGTCTCGCGGCGCTTGCCGGGCCGAATCCAGCCGGCTTCCAGCAAGGTGTCGACCGTGCCCTTGCTGACCGTCACGCCGCGGATGTCTTCGATCTCGGCGCGCGTGATGGGCTGGTGGTACGCGATGATGGCCAGGGTCTCGATACCCGCGCGCGACAGCTTGCGCGGCAGCGTGACCTCGGTGCGCAGATACTGTGCCAGGTCGGTCGCCGTGCGCAGCATCCAACGGTCGTTGACGCGTACCAGATTGACGCCGCGCGGAGCGTATTGCTCCTGCAGTTCGATCAAGAGCGCCTGGAGATCGGCGTCCTCGGGCATGCGCGCCTTGATGGAGGCGTCGTCGAGAGGCTCGGTGGCCGCGAAAAGAACGGCTTCGAGAATGCGGAGATGTTCGGTGTGCTCGGTCATTCTTGTTCTTGTGCCCGCGCCTTGCGCAGGTAGATGGGGCCAAAGGTTTCAGTCTGGCGCAGCTGAATCGCGCGCACGCGCGCGAGCTCCAAGCTCGCGGCGAAGGTGGCTGCCAGGGCCGAGCGGGTCATCAACCCGCCCTTCAGGCCTGGCGGCAGGAAGCTGTTGAGCGTGCGCCAATCGGCGGCCTGACCGATCATGCCGGACAGCCGTTCCATGGCATCGTCCATGGAGAACAGCTCCAGCGTCGGCGCGATATGCAGCGTGCGCGTCTCCTTGCGCCGGCGTTGGTCGCCATAGGCGCTGAGAAGCTCGTAGAGCGAAATTTCGTACGGGCGGTGCGCGATGACGGTAATGCCTTCGGGCGCGCCGCGCGCGAACACGTCGACGCCCAGCTGCGGCCGGCCCATCAGACGCTGGCCGGATTCGCGCATGGCCTCCAGCCGCTGCAGCTGGAACCTGAGCGCCTCGGCCATGGCCTCGCCGCTTGGGGCGGCTTCGGCTTCTTCCGGCGTTTGCGGCAGCAGCAGCTTGGACTTCAGGAACGCGAGCCACGCCGCCATGACCAGATAATCGGCGGCCAGTTCCAGGCGCAGCTTGCGCGCCTTGGCGACGAACACGAGATACTGCTCGGCGAGATGCAGGATGGAGATCTGCGCCAGATCGACCTTCTGGTCGCGCGCCAGGTCGAGCAGCACGTCGAGCGGCCCTTCGTAGCCTTCGAGGCTGACGACGAGTTGGCTGTCGACGGCCCCATCGCCTTGCGGGGCTTCCTCGAAGGGAGGCTCTGTGTTCATCCGAACTCGCTACTCGAGGCCTGTCAAACCGACGATAAGGCGCAACAGGAACGTTGCCGGTTCGCCCACGAGCCAGTCGAAGATATTAAGGTCCAACCCGAGCTGCTGCCCGAGCAACGGCAGAATAAACAGCCCGCCGAGGATAATAAACAGTCCGATACGCTCCAGCCGGGCCAGCGGCCGTGCCAACGGGCTGGGCAAAATGCCCACGAGGACCCGTCCGCCGTCCAAAGGCGGGATCGGCAGCATGTTGAAGACGGCCAGCATGACGTTGAGCTGGACCGAATTGACCAAGTTGGCGTCCGTCCATTGACCGACCGTGCCCGGCAGGAGCGCGCTGACATGGAGCGCCAGTGCCGAGAAGAACGCCAGGATCAGATTGATGCCGGGGCCTGCCGCGGCCACCCAGATCATGTCCCGCTTGGGATGTTGCAAGCGGGAAAAATTGACCGGTACGGGCTTGGCCCAGCCGAACAGGAAGCGCACACCGGATAGAAGCAGCAACGCCGGTACGAGGATCGTTCCGACCGGATCGATGTGGCGCAGCGGATTGAAGGTGACGCGCCCCTGCCGATAGGCCGTGTCGTCGCCAAGGCGCCAGGCCACGAAGCCGTGCGCGGCCTCGTGCAGCGTAATGGCGAACACGGCCGGCAAGACCCAGATCGAGGCCGTATAGAGGATGTTTGCGATGTCCAAGGTGGCCTTCGCTTAGGCGTTGGCGAGAAGCGCGTCAAGCGCGGTGGCGGCTTCGCGCGTGTCGAAAGGCGCGAGGTGGGCCCGCCTCGCCTCTCCCGCCGCGATCCGGCGCCGTGCCGCCGGGGTCAACGGTCCGCATGCCGCCGCGATCTGTTCCATCTCTCCGGCATTGCCGTTGCAGTGGAGCGCGACGTCGCAGCCAGCCTCCAAGGACAAGCGCGTCCGCTCCGCGAATGAGCCGCCCAGCGCCTTCATACTAAGGTCGTCGGATAGGAGCACGCCGTCGAAGCCGATCCAGCCGCGGATCACTTGACTCACGATCGAAGGCGAAGTCGTGGCGGGGTGCTTCGCATCGAGCGCCGTGTAGAGGACGTGCGCGGTCATCGCCCATGGCATGTCGGCCAGATCGCGGAACGGGGCAAAATCGGCGGCTTCCAATTCCGCGCGGGACGCATCGACGGCGGGCAGTTCCAGATGGCTGTCGGCGCGGGCGCGGCCATGGCCTGGCACATGCTTCACGACCGGCAGCACGCCGCCTTCCAGCAGACCTTCGGCGACGGCGCGGCCGAGCGTGGCCACCTGCTCCGGATTCTCGCCATAGGCACGGTCGCCGATCACGTCGTGGGTCTCGGGCCGACGGACATCGAGCACGGGCGCGCAATCGACCGTGATGCCGAGGGCGTGAAGATCGTTCGCGATCAGGCGGGCGTTGAGCTTCGCCGCGCGCGCGGCAGCTTTCTTGTCGCGCGCCGCGAGGGCGGCGAAGCGCGCGGCGGCGGGCCGCTCGGGCCAATGCGGTGGACGCAGGCGCATTACCCGCCCGCCTTCCTGGTCGATCAGGACAGGCGCGTCGGCCCGCCCGACCGTCGCACGCAGCGCATCAACGAGCGTCCGAATCTGGTCCGGGTCGACGCAGTTACGCGCGAAGAGGATGAAGCCGAGCGGGTTCGTCTCGCGGAAGAACGAGGCTTCGGAAGGCGACAATCGCGGGCCGGCACAGCCGAAGATGACCGCGCGGGGACCGGCCTCACGGCCGGACAACGAGACACCCGATCTTGCGCGATTGGAGCGAACTGCACAGGGATTTGGCCGCCGTGTCGTCGGCCAACGGACCAGCCTGGACACGATAAAAAATGCCTTTGGCGCCCAGGTCCGCGCGCTGGATCGACATCGTCAGCGAGCCCAGTAAGTCGGAGTGGGCGGCCTTGGCCTTCGCCCACTCTTTCTCAGCCTGCTCCTGGGACGGGACGGAAGCGATCTGAACTTTGTAACTCCCGTTTTTGGCGGGTGCAGCGGTTGTCGGCGCAGGGGGCGCGGCGGCCGTTTTGGGCGTCTCAGCGGGCTTAGGCGCAGCTTGCGGAGCTGGCGTGGGCGTCGCGGCGATCGGCGGCGGTGCAGCCAGTTGGGCTGCAGTGGGTGGCTCGGGTTGCGGCGCCTTCGCGTCCGCGGCGGGTGCTTTAGCTTCGGGCGCCGGAGTTGGAGTTGGCGCGGGTGTGGTCGCCGGTGCGGGAGTCGGAGGCGCGGCCGCAGGCGGCGGTGTGGTGGGCGCAGCCGGTGCGGGTGTCGGAGCGGTGGCCTGCTGCTGCGGCTTCTTGGGTCGTGCGACCGGCTCTTCCGGCGGCGGCAGGAGTTGCTCGACCTTCTTGCTGTCGTCGGTCGGCTTCACACGGTCGAAGATCGTTTTGTCCTGGTGCGGCACCTTCATCCCACCGGGATCGTCGGGTTTCACCTTGCTTGGCCGCTGGTCGGCGCGGATTAGAGGAGCGGCGCCCTCGCTGCCCGTGCGCATGCCGATCGAATAGGCATACCAAGTGCCCGCGCCGAAGATGATCAGGACGACGGCGGCGATGGCACCCTTGATCCAAGGTTTGCGCCGGCGTTCGGGCGGCTGCTCGTCCACGCGTTCGTCGCGCGGGTCAGCCCGCAATTCGATGGGGGCATCCGACGGGTCGGACATCAGCGCAACTCCTCGACCGGCTCGACGCCGAAGACCTGAAGGCCGGAGGCGATCACGAT
This sequence comes from uncultured Alphaproteobacteria bacterium, assembly GCA_902826885.1. Classification (GTDB taxonomy): domain Bacteria; phylum Pseudomonadota; class Alphaproteobacteria; order CADEGL01; family CADEGL01; genus CADEGL01. Next base: position 22,074 of record CADEGL010000005.1, read on the forward strand.
CGCCACGCCCCGCACCATGGCCATCCGCGCGCGCGTCAGGGCCGCATCGCCCGGCACGATGAAACGAAGCTGGGTCTCCTTATTGCCTCGCGACCAGAGGCTGTGGAATGCAGCCGCGAGTTCCGACAGGTAGAACGCCAGTCGATGGGGTTCGTGCGTTTCCGCGGCCATCTCCACTAGTCGCGGCCAACCCGCGATCAGCTTGATCAAACCCAACTCATCGGAATCGGTCAAGCGAGCAAGTTCCGCGGACGCCAGCGACACGTCGCCAAGATCGAGGGACGGATCGATCTCTTTGGCCTGCCGCGCGACCGAACAGGCGCGCGCATGGGCGTATTGAACATAGAAGACCGGATTGTCCAACGACTGCTCCGTCACCTTCGATAGGTCAAAGTCGAGCGCGGCGTCGTTCTTGCGCGTCAGCATCATGAAGCGCACGACATCCTTGCCCACCTCGTCCACCACTTCGCGCAGCGTGACGAACGTACCCGCGCGCTTCGACATGCGGACAGGCTGGCCTTTGTCGAGCAGGTTCACGAGCTGGCACAGCTTGACGTCGAGCGCCCCCTTCCCGTCCGTGATGGCGGCGACAGCGGCTTTCATGCGCTTGACGTAGCCGCCATGGTCGGCGCCCCAAACGTCGATCAGGTCGGAATAGCCGCGCCGGAACTTGTCGAAATGATAGGCGATGTCGGCGGCGAAATAGGTCCAGGAGCCGTCCGATTTCTTCAGCGGGCGGTCGACGTCGTCGCCGAATTGGGTGGCGCGGAACAACGTCTGCGGGCGCGGCTCCCAATCGTCGGGCAACTGGCCTTTCGGCGGCTCCAGCGTGCCGACATAGATGTGGCCCTTCTTCTCCAGGTCGGCCAAAGCCTCGTCCACCCTGCCCGCGTCGATCATCGCGCGCTCGGAGGTGAAAACCTTTTGGTGGATGCCGAGGGCAGCCAGATCCTCGCGGATCAGGGCCATCATGGCGTCCACGGTGGCGATGCGGAACTGCGCCAGCCACGCTTCCGCCGGCTTGCCCGCGAAGACGTTGCCGTGGGCTTTGGCCAGCGCCTCTCCCACGGGCTTGAGGTAATCGCCCCGGTACTCCCAGTCCTGGCCAGGAAACAGGGTTTTGAAGCGCGCCTCGTCGATCGTCTGGCCCAGCGCTTCCAGGTAACGGACGTGGACCGAGTAGGCCAGCTTATCGACCTGGGCGCCGCCGTCGTTGATGTAGTACTCGCGCAGCACCGTGTGGCCGGCCTTTTCCAGCAGCGCGGCCAGCGCGTCGCCGACAACCGCGCCGCGCGCGTGGCCGACATGGAGGGGCCCCGTGGGGTTGGCCGAGACATATTCCACGTTGATCGGCGGCTTGCCCTTACCCCAGCCCGAATCGCCATAGCCGCGACCGGCCTTCAGCACCTCGGCCAGCCGCGCGTGCCAGAGTTCCTGGCGCAGGCGCAGGTTGATGAAACCCGGGCCGGCGATCTCGACCGCGGTGACCCCGTCCAAAGTCTGGAGCCGTTCGCCCAGGAGCGCGGCCAGGTCGCGAGGCTTCATTCCGGCCGGCTTGGCCAGGACCATGGCGGCGTTGGTCGATAGGTCGCCATGGGCGGCGTCGCGGGGCGGCTCGACTGAAATGCGGTTGGGATCGAGTCCATCGGGCAGCTTTCCCGCGCGGACTAGGGATTTTAGTTCTGCTTCAACTAAATCTTTAAACTCATTGAATATATTCATTTATTCTTCTTTCGGCGCGCATAAGCGCTGGTGCTCATCCAAGGCAAATCGATCGGTCATTCCAGCGATGTAGTCGGCGACCGCCCGCGCACGGTCTCCCGGATCGCCCGCGGCTTCGTGTCGCAGAACGGGCGCCGGCGGGTCGCCCATATAGACAAGGAAGAGGTCCCGCACCACCTCCCGCGCGTGATCGGTCATCTGGTTGACCCGCTCGTGGCGGTACATCCGCCGGAACAAGAAATCCTTGAGCGCCCGGTTATGCGCTTCCATCCCGGCGCTGAAGGCGACCATGGGCCGCGCCTGGGCGCGAACATCCTCGGCCGAGCGGGGCTTGGCCGCCTCGAGCCGCCGCCGCGTCTCGGCCAGGAGGTCGGACACCATCAAATTGATCAGCCGCCGAATCGATTCGTGGATCAGGCGCGGCCGTTCGATCCCCGGATAGCGGTGACTCACCTCGTGGAAGACCTGGCCGACCAACGGTAGGCCGGCCAAGTCCTCGACCGCGAACAACTCGGCCCGGAGCCCGTCGTCGATATCGTGGTTGTTGTAGGCGATGTCGTCGGCCAGCGCCGCCACTTGGGCTTCGAGCCCGGCATAAGTACCGAGCTCCAGGTTGTTGCGCGCGTTATAGGCCAGGATGGTCTCGTGCACGTCCGGGCCGCTCAACGGACCGTTGTGCTTCACCAGGCCCTCCAGTGTTTCCCAGGTCAGGTTCAGCCCGTCGAACTCGGCGTAATGCCGCTCCAGAGAGGTGACGATCCGCAGCGCTTGGGCGTTGTGATCGAAGCCGCCATGGCCGCGCATGCAGGCGTCCAGCGCCTCTTCCCCCGCGTGACCGAAGGGTGTGTGGCCGAGATCGTGGGCCAGCGACAAGGCTTCGGCCAGATCGTCGTCGAGCCCAAGCGCCCGCGCCATCGAGCGCGCGATCTGGGCAACCTCCAGGCTATGGGTCAGGCGCGTGCGGTAATGATCGCCTTCGTCATAGACGAAAACCTGGGTCTTGTGTTTCAGGCGCCGGAAGGCGGTGGAATGGATGACCCGGTCGCGGTCGCGCTGAAAGACACTGCGGGTCTGGCTTTCGGGCTCGGCGTAAAGCCGCCCGCGGCTCGCCTCGGCATGCGTGGCGTAGGGAGCGAGACGGCGGAGCGCGTTCATGGCGCGGAAGCTACAGGCGCCCCGATCCCCTGGCAACGCGATTTGACATTCAATTTGAAGGGATTACATAGATTTAGCGGGCTACCGAGGCCCGTTTGGCGTAGGATGCGGACATGGCGGAAGGTGTTGCGACGATCGAGCAACCGGCCCTGGCGATCAGCCCGGGGGCGGCGAAGCGTATCCGCGCGATGATGGACCGGGGCGACGCGGCGCCGGGCGCGGTGTTCCGTGTGTCGGTCAGCGGCGGCGGCTGCTCCGGCTTCCAATATGGCTTCAGCTTCGACGAAAAGCCGGCCTCGGACGACGTGATCTTCGAGGCCGATGGTGTGCGCGTGGTCGTGGACGAAGTTTCGCTCGAACTCGTGAAGGGGTCCGAACTCTCCTATGTCGAGGACCTGGTCGGCTCCTTCTTCAAGATGAGCAACCCGAACGCGAAATCGTCCTGCGGCTGCGGCACGTCCTTTTCGCTCTAGCCGCCCTCTTCTCTCCGGTTAAAAAGGAATCTTCATGGCCGATGTCTGGCTGCGATTCTCATGGCGGCTTCCGGGCGCGGCGTTCGTCGCGCCGCCGCCCGCCGGTTACGTAATCCGCGCGGCGAACAAAGACGAGTGCGAAGCCGTCGTGACGGCCGCTCTGGCCGCTTATGAGACCGACGAGACCTGGGTCTCCATGATGGGGCGTATCCGAGAGCGCCTGTCGGCGCGTATCCGCGCCACGCTGGGCAAGCCGGGCACGCGCTATGCCGTGGCCGTGAAGGATGACGAAATCGCGGGTGTCTCGGCCGCGTCGTTGGAGCGCCACGACGGCCATAATCTGATCACGGGCGTCTGCGTGGTACCCGCTCACCAGGGCCGCGGGCTGGCGCGTTCGCTCCTGCTCGATAACCTGGTCTGGCTGCGCGACCAGGGCGTGGAGGAGGCGCAGGTCTTCACCGACCCGCGCGCCACGGCCGCCAGGCGCGTCTATCCGATGTTCGGCGCCCAGGTCGACGAAGCGCCCGAGTACCGCGCGCCCGAGGCCGCTTGAAATGCCCCTGCGGCTCGCCTTTGATGGCGTCCGCAACATGAGGGCATGATGGTCAAAATCGCCACCTGGAACGTCAACTCGATCAAGGCGCGGCTGCCGAACGTGCTCGCGTGGCTGAAAGAAGCCCAGCCGGACGTCGTGCTGTTGCAGGAGATCAAGTGCGTCACCGAGCAATTCCCGGAGATGGAGATCGGCGATCTGGGTTACAACGTCGCCGCGGTCGGCCAGAAGACCTATAACGGCGTCGCCATTCTCTCGAAATCCCGCATCGAGGTGGAACACCGTGTTCTGCCCGGCGGTGACGGCGGTGAAGAACAGGCGCGCTATGTCGAAGCACTGATCGACGCCAAGCCCGCGCCCTTTCGCGTAGCCTCGATCTATTTGCCGAACGGCAACCCCATCGGCACCGAGAAGTTTTCCTACAAGCTGTCCTGGATGGAGCGTCTGCGCGCCCACACCCAGACGCTGTTGGCGGGCGACGAGGTGGTCGTGCTGGGCGGCGACTACAACGTGATCCCTTGGGACATCGACGCGCGCAACCCCGCCGCGTGGGTCAACGACGCGCTGGCGCAGCCGGAATCGCGCTCGCATTTCCGCGGCCTGCTCTATCTCGGCCTGACGGATGCGTTCCGCGCGCTCCACCCCGAAGGCGGGCATTACAGCTTTTGGGACTACCAGGGCGGCGCATGGCCACGCGACGACGGCATCCGCATCGACCATCTCCTTCTCTCGCCCCAGGCGGCCGATCGGCTGGCGGAGGCTGGGATCGACCGCGGCCCGCGCGGCAAGGAAAAGGCGTCGGACCACACCCCCGTCTGGTGCGAGCTGAAACTATAGCCATGGCTGAAAGCTACGAAGGCGGTTGCCTCTGCGGCGCGATACGGTTCCGGGCGGCTGGCGCGCCGCGCTTCGTGGCCCATTGCCATTGCCAAAGCTGTCGCCGGCAAGTCGGCGGCGTGATCGCCACCTTTGCCGGCTATGCGGTGAAGGATGTGGAATGGACCAAGGGGCACCCGGGTGTCTACGCCTCCTCGCCTGGCGTGACGCGGAGTTTCTGCAAGAATTGTGGCACGCCATTGGCCTACGAGAGCGAGAAGCGGCCTGGCGATATCGACCTGTTTCTCGGCGCCTTTGACGAGCCGGGAAAACTGCCCGCGCGCTCCCATGTCTGGACCGAGGCGCGCGTCCCTTGGTTCCACGCCGATGAGCATCTGCCCATGCATTTGCGTTCCGGCCTGGAGGACTGACATGGATCAAGCGCTGGTGATCTTCGGCGCGGCCTTCATTTGGTTTCTGGCCGTCGTCAGCCCGGGCCCGAATTTCCTGATCGTGTCGCAACTTTCCGTCGCGCGCTCGCGGGCGGCGGGCATGGGCGCGACCGTCGGCGTCTCGACGGGCGCCTTGACCTATGCCTCCCTTACCCTGTTCGGCCTCAGCATCGTGCTGAATCAGATGGCCTGGCTGCACGATCCGATCCGCATCGCGGGTGGGGCTTATCTGATCTATCTCGGGATCAAATCCTGGCTGGGCGCGCGCAAGCCGCCGCCGGCGGTGGACTTCACCGACGCGGCGCCCGGGCACTTCGCTCATGGGTTGCGCGTGGGGCTTCTGACCCAGTTCACCAACCCCAAATCCATCGCCTTCTGCGTCGGCCTGTTCGCCGCGGCGGTACCGCCGTCCACGCCCTTGTGGGCCAAGCTTTCGATCCTGGCCGCCGGCGCCGTCATCGAGTTCGGCTGGTACTCGTTGGTGACCATGGTTCTGTCCTCGGGCCGCTCGCGTGCGTTTTATCTGCGCGCCAAGGCGGCGATCGACCGGACCGTGGGCGGGCTGCTGGTTTTGCTGGGCGCGCGCCTCCTGCTGGAGGAGAATTAAGCCATGGCTGTCAAAGCGAAGAAGAAACCCGCGAAGCCGCGCGCCAAGACCTATACCGGCGGATGCTTGTGCGGCGCGGTACGGTTTCGCGTGACGGGCGTCCCCTTCTATGTCGCGCATTGCCATTGCAGCATGTGCCGCAAGGCGTCCGGCGCGCCGGTCGTGACCTTTACGCGCTTCCCCCTCGAAGGTTTCGCCTTCACCAAGGGCAAGCCGAAGGAATACGCCTCCTCCAAGCCGAACCGGCGCGGCTTCTGTGCCAGGTGCGGCGGACAGATCTATTTCAAGGCGGGCCGCAAGCCGGACAGCATCGGCCTCAACGTGGGCTGCTTCGACAAGCCCGAGAGGCTGACGCCCACCAGCCATATCTACGTGGACACGATGATTCCCTGGCTGCACATGCGCGACGGTCTGCCGCGCCATAAGGATCACGGATGAACGACCATACCGGCCGTTGCCTCTGCGGTGCCGTGCGCTATGTCGCGCGCGGTGCGCCGAAGAGCGTCAGCAACTGCCATTGCGGCATGTGCCGCCGCGCCTCCGGCGGCCCCTTCATCACCTTCGCCCGTTATGGCAAGGAGCAGGTCGAATTCACCCAGGGCTCACCTTCCTGGTACCGCTCTTCCGACAGTGCAGAACGCGGCTTTTGTTCTTCTTGCGGCGGATCTTTGGCCTATCGCGAGGCCAGGCGGTCGGATTCCATTTGGCTGACCGTGGCCATGATGGACAACCCGCGCGACCTGGCGCCCCAATACCATATCTTCACGGATTCCATGCTGCCGTGGCTGCGCATCGACGATGATCTGCCCCGTCACGGACAATGGCCGACGGCGCACGCGTAAGAGAGGCGATCATGGCGAAGGGGACGATCAAGGGCGGCTGTCTATGCGGCGCGGTGCGTTATACGGCGAAAGGCAAGCCCGAGCATCTGGGCCATTGTCACTGCAACATGTGCCGGAAAAGCACCGGCGCGGCCTTTGGCACCTTCGCTGGTTTTCCTTCCGCTGACGTACGCTTCACCAAGGGCAAGCCGAAATACTTCCGTTCTTCCAAATGGGCGGCGCGCGGCTTTTGCGCCAAGTGCGGCGGCACCCTCGTCTATAAACTGGTCAAGGACGATTCGAAGATCTGGCTCTCCGTCGGTTCCATGGACGATCTGGGCGCAGTGAGGCCGGAGATGCACATCTTCACCGCGGAAATGGCGCCCTGGCTCAAGCTGGCCGATGGGTTGCCGCGCCATAAGGGGATGCCCTAGCCACGGCTATTTCATGCCCGCGACAGGGAAAGGTAGAATCGGTCATTGCCGTTCAATCGAGGGAGGGCTCGATGAGCACACTTCTAAACCCGAACGATCTCCAGAAGATCGCGAGCGACATGGAGATGCAGAAGATCAATGAATTCCGGACCCGAGAGGCCAAGGAAAAGCAGCACACGAAGGAATTGCACGAGGCCTTCATGTCGCGCGGAGTCCACCCGGACGTGCAGAGCCGGGTCAACAACGCCGTACGTCATGCGGCCGAGCAAGGATTGACCGAGCTACGGGTCCTGGTCTTTCCCGCTACTTATTGCAACGACGGCGGAAGGCGCATCAATAACTTTGACCCCGACTGGCCTGTTTCCCTCGAAGGCTTTGCCAAGAAGGCCTACGACTATTACGACGCGGAGTTGAAACCGCTCGGCTACAAGCTGTCCGCTCAGGTGCTGAACTATCCGAACGGCATGATGGGCGATGTCGGCATGTTTCTTAAATGGTGATGGGACTGCCATTTTGATTCCCCGGGGGAGCTATGGCGAAAAAGAAAGAGCAGCAGGCGGCCAAAGATGCCGGTGTCGTCCAAACGGAGTTCGAACAAGGCGGGCTGAAGCAGAAGATCAGCCGCAGCGAGGAATTCGCCGCGCCCTACCGGATCGACAAGGGCAAGAAATTCCGCCTGAAGGATGTCGATCCCGCCGATACCGCGGGGCTTAACGCCGAGGACAAGCCCCGCGCGAAGGAAATCCTGGCCACGGGCCGCGAGGTCTTGTCGCAATTACAGGAGCGGCTTTATGCCCAGGACCGGTGGGCATTGCTGCTGATCTTTCAGGCCACCGATGCCGCGGGCAAGGACGGCGCCATCAAGCACGTCATGTCGGGCATCAATCCGCAAGGCTGCCAAGTCTATTCCTTTAAGGCCCCCTCGGCCGAGGAGCTTGATCACGACTTCCTCTGGCGCTGCATGAAGAACCTGCCCGAGCGCGGACGCATCGGCATCTTTAACCGCTCCTACTACGAGGAAGTGCTGGCCGTGCGGGTGCATAAGGAATTCCTGGATGCTCAGCGCCTGCCACCCAAGCTGGTCACATCCAAGATTTGGGACGAGCGGTTCGAGGATATCCGCAACGTCGAAAAATACATGTCGCGCAACGGCATCATCGTGCGCAAATTCTTCCTCCATCTTTCCAAGAAGGAACAGAAGAAGCGCTTCTTGGCGCGGCTGGACGATCCGAAGAAGAACTGGAAATACTCGCTGGCCGACGGCCGCGAGCGCGGCTTTTGGAACGAATATCAGAAGCACTACGAAACGATGATCCGCGAGACCGCCACCAAGGACTCGCCCTGGTACGTCGTTCCGGCGGACAATAAATGGTTCACGCGCCTCGTCGTCGCAGCCGCCATCATCGAAGCGTTGGGCTCGCTCGATCTTCAGTTTCCGGCGGTCAGCGCGGAGAAACAGAAGGAATTGGCGAAAGTCCGCGCGCAGCTGGAGCGGGAGTAGCGCGGCTCAGCCGCACTTGTTGTTCTTCATCCACTCTTCCGCGCGGCGCTTCATCTCGTCGTCCGGCACGTCTTCGACCCGCGTCGAGATCCACCAGAGGTTTCCAGCCGGATCGCGCACGCCGCCGTGGCGGTCGCCATAGAACTGGTCAGCCACTTCCATCACCGATTCAGCGCCGGCTTCCAGCGCCTTCTTGTAAACGGCATCCGAATCCTTGACGTAGAGGTAGATGCCCGACGGCATCGGCTTCCACTCTTTCTTCGCCTCGCCCAGCATGATGCGCGAATCGCCCACCTGCATCTCGGCATGGCCGATCTTTCCGTCTGGCCCGTCGAGCCTGAAATTCACCGTCGCGCCGAATGCCTTCTGCATGAATTCGATCACCTTGTCGGCACCGGTGACGACAAGGTAAGGCGTGACGCTGTGATAGCCCTCGGGGATCGCGTTCTTGGCGGCCATGGCGGACTCCTCTCGTCGCGGGCGTTTGTGGAGATATAAGACGCGCTTCGGGTTACGCCTGTGTGAACACCGTGACCGGCGGTCAGTTCCGCCGGAAGGGTTTTCCCAGCGGCGAGGTGCGCACGCCCTCGCGCAGATGCTTGAAATCCAATAAAGCGGAATCGGCGGTGCTGGGGCCCGGCGCGGCCACGACCAGGATCTCCTCGGCCAGCGGCTGGAAATCGGCGCGGAAATGGACCGAGCTTTTAAGGCCGAGGATCTTCTGATCCTTGGGCTCCAGTCCGACGTGGCGCAGCATCTCCTGGTCGGCGCATTGCTGCTTCAGGCTGGAGACCACGACGCGAACCCCGCCCACGTTGAGCAACGCCATCGGGCCGATCTGCATGCGGCTGCCGGCATAAAACGGGCCCGTCGCGGTGAAGGCGCCGCTGACGGCGCGTTCCACCTTGTAGGCCGCCTGGAATGGCGCATGACCCGGCAACTTCGAACCCTCGCCCAAGCCGATGTTAATCTCGCTGCCTTCGCCCGCCGCATGCGCGGCGCGCGCGGCCAGGGGGTCGTTCAGCAAACCCAGCACGGCACCCTCGGCCTTGAGCTTGACCATCGCGCGCAGAAGCCCGGTCGTATCGCTGTCGGCGCCCGCGCCGGGATTGTCTTGCGTGTCGGCCAATACCACCGGCTTGCCCCGGCCCTTGCGCGCTACGGACATCGCATGGGCGACGGCTTCCTCCGGCTCCCAAAGCTTGCCCGCGAAATCGCCTTCGCGCTCCAGCACCATTTGGGCCAGCCGGTCGGCCGTGCGGTTCACCACCGCTTCGTCCGCGCCATAGACCTGTACCGTCGGGCCGCAATCGCGGATATCGGCCAGCGGGAAACCCAGCGGCACGCTGATACTGCCGATGGGATCGCGTTCCATCGCCCCCACGTCGCGGTAGATCGACACGGCGGGCTCGATCAGCGTGCATTGCCACGAGATCGGGATGAGGAACGGCAATTGCCGATAGGCTTTGTGCTTCACAACCGGCTCGCCCTTGAGGGCGCGGCTCATCAGCGCGGCCGTGCGCAGGCCCGTCTCGGCCATGTCGACATGCGGATAGGTGCGATAGGCCACGAGCGCGGTGGCGTGTCTGGCCATCGCGGGCGTGACGTTGGCGTGGAAGTCGAGCGAGACGAAGATCGGCAGTTCGGGTCCAGCCAGCTTGCGGATGCGGGCCAAGAGCTCGCCTTCCCCGTCTTCCAGATGCTCGGTCACCATCGCGCCGTGCAGGTCGAGATAGAGCGCATCGACCGGCAGGACGCGCTTCAGATCCTCCAGCATCATGGCGGCGATGCGCTCGTAGGCATCCTTGGCGACATGGGCCGAGGGCGAGGCTTCGCACCAGAGCAGCGGTACCAGCTCATGCCCTTCCGCGCGCGCGGCATCCAGGAAACCGCAGACCGGAATGTTGATACCCTGCAATGCTTCCAACAGCACGGGGCCACGCGACAGGCCGGGCCAGCCGCTGGGCTTCTCGAAATCGGCATAAGTCGCCTTGGTGGGGGCGAAGGTGCTGGTCTCGTGGTGCCAGCCGCCGACGGCGATGCGGGCCATCAGATATCCGCGTAGGCGAGGGTTTCGGCGGACGCACCCGGATGGGTGACCGCGCCGAGGGCCGCGGAGCCGACATTCTGGGCATACCGCCAGATCACGCCCGTTTGATACTCGTGCGCGCGGGGCTTCCATTTGGCGCGGCGCTTCTTCAGTTCGGCCGCGCTCAATTCGACGTCCAGCGTGCCCTTCACCGCGTCGATGCGGATGATGTCGCCGTTCTTGAGCAGGCCGATTACCCCGCCGGCCTGGGCTTCTGGCGAAACATGGCCGATGCAGAAGCCGCGCGTGCCGCCGGAGAAGCGCCCGTCGGTGATCAGCGCCACCTTCTCGCCCATGCCCTGGCCGTAGAGCGCTGCCGTGGTGGACAGCATCTCGCGCATGCCGGGGCCGCCCTTGGGGCCTTCGTTGCGGATGACCAGCACTTCGCCTTCCTTGTATTTGCGCTGCAGGACCGCCTTGAAACAGTCCTCCTCGCACTCGAACACGCGCGCGGGTCCGCTGAAGACCAGCCGCTTCATGCCCGCGATCTTCACGATGGCACCTTCGGTCGCCAAGTTGCCCTTAAGCCCGACCAATCCGCCGGTCTTGGACAAGGGCCGCGAGACCGGGTGGATCACATCCTGGTCCTTGGGCAGTTTCACGCCGCGCAGATTCTCCGCCATCGTCTTGCCGGTGACGGTCATGCAGTCGCCGTGCAGATAGCCGCCGTCGAGCAGCGCCTTCAGCAAAATCGGCACGCCGCCGACCTGATACAGGTCCTTCATCAGGTATTTGCCGCCAGGCTTCAGATCGCCGATGAGCGGTGTGCGGCGGAAAATCTTGCAAGCATCTTCCAGCGTGAAGCGGATACCCGCTTCGTTGGCGATGGCGGGCAGATGCAGGCCGGCGTTTGTCGAGCCGCCCGTGGCGGCCACCACCATGGCCGCGTTCTCCAGCGCCTTGCGGGTCACGATGTCGCGCGGACGGATATCCAACTTCAGAAGCTTCATGACCGCCTCGCCCGCTTGCGTCGCGAACGTATCGCGCGATTCGTAGGACGCCGGCGGCGCGGCGGAGTATGGCAGCGCCAGGCCGATGGCCTCCGACACGCAAGCCATGCTGTTGGCCGTGAACTGGCCCGCGCAGGAGCCCGAGGTGGGCACGGCGATGCGCTCCATGGCGTTCAGCTCGCGCGCGTCCATGGTGCCCTTGGCCAAGGCGCCCACGCCTTCGAACACTTCGAGGAGGGTGATGTCCTTGCCCTTGTAAAGCCCCGCCATGTTGGTGCCGCCATAGAGGAACACGGACGGCACGTTGAGCCGCACCATCACCATCATGATGCCGGGCAGAGACTTGTCGCACCCGGCCAATCCCACCAGCGCGTCATAGCAATGGCCGCGCATGGTCAACTCGACCGAATCGGCGATCACCTCGCGGCTGACCAGCGACGATTTCATGCCTTGGTGACCCATGGCGATGGCGTCGGTGACCGTGATGGTGGTGAATTCGCGCGGCGTGCCGCCCATCGACTTCACGCCCTTCTTCACCGCCTGGGCCTGGCGGTGCAGCGTGATGTTGCAGGGCGCGGCCTCGTTCCAGGTCGTGGCCACGCCGACGAAGGGCTGGGCGATCTCGGCGTCCGTCATGCCCATGGCGTAATAGAACGCGCGGTGCGGCGCACTGGCGGGTCCGACCGAGACGTGCCGGCTGGGCAGCTTTGCTTTCGGATTCTTCCGTTTCTTGGACGCCATGGTGCCCTCCCCGCGTTTCATCTCATCGCGCGGAAAGCATAGCGGCGGGATTCCGCCGCGTCCAAGCAAGCGAAGATACGGCTAGACGCCGCTCAGACGGTTCAGCGCGTCCTTCATTTTGGCCTTGGCGGTTTCGGCGTCGGCGCGGCGCTCGCGCTGGGTCTCGACCACCTCGGGCGGGGCCTTGGCGACGAAAGCTTGGTCGCCGAGCTTCTTGTCGATCTTGCCGATCTCGCCGTCCAGCCGTTCCACCTCGCGGGCCAGCCGCGCGCGTTCCTTGTCGAGGTCGATCACGCCGGCCAGCGGCAGCACCACGGTCGATTCGCCCAGCACGATCTGCACCGCGCCCTTGGGCACGGCCTGGTCGCGTTCGATCGTCTTGAGGCGGGCTAGGCGCTGGATCAGGTCGCGATGCGCTTCCAAACGTCGCGCCACCTCTGCCCCGCCGCCGTTGAGGATCATGTCGATCTGGGCCGCGGGCGGTACGTTCATCTCGGCACGCACGGCGCGAATCTGGGAAATGAGATCGACAACCCAATTCATTTCCGCGGATGCCGCGGCATCCGCGAGGTCCGCATCAAGCTTGGGCCACGGCGCCATGATGAGCGCTCCGTCCTTGCCCGGCCCCTGCTTCTGCCACAGATCTTCGGTGATGAAGGGCATGATCGGATGCAGGAGCTTTAGGATATCGCGGAAGACGGCGCCGGTGACGGATTTGGTTTCCGCCTTGGCCCTCTCGTCTGTTCCCATCAGGATCGGCTTGGACAGTTCCAGATACCAATCGCAGAACGTGCCCCAGGTGAACTGATAGAGCACGTTGGCGGCTTCGTTGAAGCGGTAGCCGGCCAGCGCCGCGTCAGCCGCCTGGATGGTGCGCGCCAGCTCGCTCGCGATCCAGCGGTTCACGGTCAGTTTGGCGTTCTTAAGGTCATAAACCTTGCCCAGGTCGACCTCGTTCATCTCGCAGAAGCGCGCGGCGTTCCACAGCTTGGTGCCGAAGTTGCGGTAACCCTCGACCCGCTTCTCGGAAAGCTTGATGTCACGGCCTTGCGCCGCCAAAGCGGTCAGGGTGAAACGCAGCGCGTCGGCGCCGAATTTTCCGATCAACTCCAAGGGATCGATGATGTTGCCCTTGGACTTGGACATCTTTTGCCCGTGCTCGTCGCGCACCAGGGCATGGATATAGACCGTGTGGAACGGCACCTCCTTCATGAAGTGCAGCCCCGCCATCATCATGCGGGCGACCCAGAAGAAAATGATGTCGAACCCGGTCACCAGCACGTCGGTCGGGTAATAACGCTTCAACTCCGGCGTTTCGTCCGGCCAGCCGAGCGTCGAGAACGCCCACAAAGCCGACGAGAACCAGGTATCCAGCACGTCGCTGTCGCGTTTGAGCGGCACGGGCTTGCCGTAGTGCTTGGCCGCGGCGGCCTGGGCCTCCGCTTCCGTCATTTCGACGAAGATGTGCCCATCCGGCCCGTACCAGGCCGGAATCTGATGGCCCCACCAGATCTGGCGCGAGACGCACCAGGGCTGGATGTTGCGCATCCACTCGTAATAGGTGTTCGTCCATTGCTCCGGCACGAAGCGGGTCTTGCCCTGCTCGACCGCCGCGATGGCGGGCTTGGCCAGTGTCGCCGCGTCGACGAACCACTGGTCGGTGAGCCACGGTTCGATCACCACGCCCGAGCGGTCGCCATAGGGCACGGTGTGAACGATCTCCTCGGTCTTCTCCAGAAGGCCCAGCGCCTCGAAGTCGGCCAGCACCTTCTTGCGCGCGTCCTCGCGGCTGAGATTGCGATAGGCCTCGGGCACGGTATCGATCGTGCGCGCGTCCTTGTCGAAGATGTTGACCATCTCGAGCTTGTGCCGCCGCCCGACCTCGAAATCGTTGAAGTCGTGCGCGGGCGTGATCTTCACCGCGCCCGAACCGTGTTCCGGATCGGCGTAGGAATCCGGCACGATCGGAATGCGCCGGCCGACCAGCGGCAGCACCGCGTGCTTACCGATCAGGCTCTGATAGCGCTCGTCCTCCGGATTCACGGCGATACCCGTATCGCCCAGCATTGTCTCCGGCCGCGTGGTGGCCACGGAGATGAAATGGCCTTCCATGCCCTCGATCGGGTACTTCAGGTGCCAGAGATGTCCCTTCACCTCGCGCTGCTCGACTTCCAGATCCGAGATCGCGGTGTGCAGCTTGGGGTCCCAGTTCACCAGCCGTTTGTCGCGGTAGATCAGCCCTTCCTTGTGCAAGCGCACGAAGACCAGGCGCACGGCCTTGGACAAGCCCTCGTCCATGGTGAAGCGCTCGCGCGACCAATCGGCCGAGACGCCCAGCCGGCGCAACTGGCGGTTGATCGTGCCGCCGGACTCGGCCTTCCAGGTCCAGACGCGTTCGACGAATTTCTCGCGGCCCAAATCGTGGCGCGTCTTGCCCTCGGCGGCCAATTGCCGCTCGACCACCATCTGTGTCGCGATGCCGGCATGGTCGCTGCCGGGTTGCCACAGCACGTCCTTGCCGTTCATGCGCGCGTGGCGCACCAGGATGTCCTGCAATGTGTTGTTGAGCGCATGGCCCATGTGCAGGCTGCCGGTGACGTTCGGCGGCGGAATGACGATGCAGTATTTGGGCTTGCCCGAGGCCGGATTCGCCGCGAAGGCGCCGGATTTTTCCCAGGCGTCATACAGGGTCTCTTCGACCTCGGCGGGCCGAAAGTTTTTATCGAGCATGGTTGAACGCTAGTTGAGGGTGGAAACGCGGACGGAGCGCATGGTCATGCCCCGCCCGAACGGCGCGCGATGTCGCGGATTTCTTTTTCGACCAGGCGCTCGACCAGCGGCGCCAGATTGGCATCCATCCATTCGCGCAGCATCGGGCGCACCAATTCCTGGACGACGTCCTCGACGCTGCGGTTGGAGCCTTCGCCGAGCGAGACGGACTGCCGCTCGGCCTCCTGCCGCACGGCGATGCGCAGCGCTGCCATGGCGTTCGCGGAGCGGTCGGCGGCGTTCTCGGACACCAGGCGGCCGTCCGCGGCGGCGGGCGGGCGTCCCTCCTCCAGCACCTCGGTCAATTCGATGATGTCGGCCGAGCCCAATTCGGCGGCGGCATGACCCGGCACATCCTCCGCGATGATCTTGCGGATGGACGCCAGAATCTCCTCCATCGACGGTTCGGG
Source organism: uncultured Alphaproteobacteria bacterium (assembly GCA_902826885.1). GTDB lineage: Bacteria > Pseudomonadota > Alphaproteobacteria > CADEGL01 > CADEGL01 > CADEGL01. The sequence goes on from CADEGL010000005.1 coordinate 37,567, forward strand.
CGGGTTCTGAGCCACCGGGTTCCTTTCATCAGGCCGCGATACCGTGCGAGCCCGCGCTAATCCCACGCGGAGTATAGCCCAAGGATGCGGGGGAACAACGCGGCGGCCGGTCCCGCCGCGCGTTGGTTTACGGCGTCGTCGGCTTGGGCTTGCCGGCCTCTTGGGCCTGCTCGGAGCTGTCGATCGCCTCGGGCACGCCCGTGCCGAACCACTTGTCGCGCGACCAGTCGGCATAGGCGTTGGGATTGTAGGCCTCGATGGGCAGTTCGAGCTGCGCCACCGTCAGGGCACCCACGGCGACCTTCACGCGGTAGGCGCCGACCACGTAGTCGTGGCGCGCGCGCACCAAATTGACGCGCGAGGTGAACAGTTCCTGCTCGGCGTCCAGGACGTCCAGGACCGTGCGCAAGCCGGCGGCCGCTTCCTGCTCGACGCCTTCCAGCGCGATGCGGTTGGCCTCGGACTCTTTCGTGAAGGATTCGACGCGCGAGCGCGCGGAAACCATCTCTTCCCAAGACGCGATGGTCTGCTCGACGACCTGCCGGCGCGCTTCGTCGATTTGCACCTTGAACTGGCTGGAGATCTGCTTGGCCTCGCGGACTCGCGAATAGACCGCGCCCTGTTGATAGATCGGCACGCTGAATCGCGCGAAGACGCGCGCCAAGTTGTCCCGGCTGTATACGTCCTGCGTGTTGTCCATCTTCCGCAGCTCGCCGATGATCTGGACCGTCGGCAACAGCTCGCCGAACACCAGGTCGATATTGGCTTCGGACGCCTTGAAATCGTAATCGGCGGCCAGAACGGTCGGATTACTGACCTTGGAAACCTCGATGGCCTCGGGCAGCGAGGTGGGCAGGCGCCGCGGCGGTGGCGGTTCCACCAGCTTGCCGGCCGTCTCGCCGGTGAAGCGCTGGTAGGCGGCGCGCGAGGTCTCGAGCTGGCCTTCGGCGGTGATGCGGTCGGATGTGGCGCGCGCGAGGCGGGCTTCGGCCTGGGACACGTCGGTGCGCGTCACCTCGCCGACCTCGAAGCGGTCGACGGTGGCTTCAAGCTGTTTGCGCAACACTTGCTCGTTGTTGACGCTGAGGTCGAGCACGGCCTCGTCGCGAACCACGTTCATGAACGCGATAATCGCGTCGCGCATGACCTGCTGTTCGGTGTTGGCCAGGCGCTGCCGCTCGGCCTCGATGCGCATCTCGGCGCGTTTGGTCTCGGCCTCGGTGCGGAAGCCGCGGAACACAGGCTGCGCGACCTGCAGTGCATAGCTGCGCTCAAAGCGATTCTCGGTCGGGAATGTGAGCGCCGAGGCGTTATTGTCGTTGGCGGTCAGACTCTCGTTCGCGTAGCCGATATCGGTCGAGAAGGTCACCGTCGGGCGCCAGTTGGCCAGCGCTTGGGGCACTTGCTCATCCACCGCGCGCAGCTTGGCGCGCTGGGCGCCGATGGTCGGATTACCCTGGTAGGTCTTGACCAAGGATTCTTCCAGCGTCTGGGCGATCGCCTGGCTCAGACCGAAGGACAGGAAAACGGTGGCCGCCGCCGCGATGAGACGGCAGCTTGCGCGCGCATTGAACCGTCCCTCAAGCATGTTGGAGCGTGATCCCTTGGCTAGAAGACGAAGTGCGGTTCGGCCAGGAAGCCCGGCAGAACCGGCGTCGCGGCATCGAAGATCTGCCGGCGCGAGACGATACCCGCGGATTTGAGATACAGCGTGCCGCGTCCGACTCCGCCGTCGATGTGAACGGTCACCAGCCGCCCGCCTTCGGCCAACTGGTCGAACAGCGCCTGGGGAATACGCTCCACCGTGCCGTTCAGAAGGATGACGTTATAGGGAGCCTGGCGCTTGTAGCCTTCCGTCAAGGCGCCTTCGGCGACCACGACATTGTTGATCTGAAGCTCGTCGAACAGCGCGTTGGCGCGCGCGACCATGCCGCGGTCGCTTTCCAGCGCCACGACCGCCGAACACAGGCGTGCCAGCACGGCCGAGGCGTAGCCGGTGCCGCAACCAACATCGAGCGCGATGTCTTCTGGCTTCGGCTCGGCGATTTGAACGAGGCGCGCGAGCACCATCGGTTCCATCATGAACCGGCCACGCGTGAGTTCGAGGTCTTCGTCGATATAGGCCACGCCGCGCAGCCCTTCGGGCACAAAACGCTCGCGCGGCAGCTCGCTGAAAGCGCCGATCACCGCAGGATCAGTGACCTTGTTTGTGCGGATTTGGCTTTCCACCATATTGTGTCTGGCGGTGGCGAAACTTTGCATGTGACTACAACATCTTGTGGTTCGGACGTCAAGTCGCGACGCAGCTTAGGACCATGGCCTTATTACTCCCTCCTCTTTCAGGGGACAAGCGCTAACCCCTAGGGTGGCCTTGCATTTCGCGCGGGTGTGGCCGCCGCGCGCGGCTTGACCGGCTCGCGACCGAGGTCCTATACCTCGCGGCGCTTCTGCGACCTCACCGCGGCGGCCGGGTGGCAGAGTGGCCATGCAGGGGACTGCAAATCCCCGTACGTCGGTTCGATTCCGGCCCCGGCCTCCATTTTCCGTCGCAGGAGACCGCTTTGCGAGTCCCCCTCTATAAGTTGGACGCCTTCGCCGACCGCCTGTTCGGCGGCGGTCCAACGGCGGTCTGCGTGTTGGACGAAAGCCTGCCAGACACGGCGCTTCAGGCCATCGCGACCGAGAACAACTTGGCCGAGACCGCCTTCATTTGGCCGGATGGCGCCTCCTGGCGCATCCGCTGGTTCACGCCCGTTTGCGAGGTCGACCTCGCGGGCCACCCGACGCTCGCCGCGGCCTGGGTGGTGCTCGAAAAGCTGCGGCCCGGCGACCAGAAAGTGCTGTTCCACGGCCCTCTCGGCCCGCTGCCCGTCGAAAAGCGTGGCGAACGGCTGCGCATGGATTTCCCCGCCGTGCCGCCCCGTCCGGCCGAAGCGCCCGCGGAGATCGCCAAGGCCGTGGGCGGCGCGATCAAGGAAGCGTTCGAAATGGAGCGCATCCACCGCGTCGAGTACCGCATGTTCGTCTACGCCGATGAAGCGGCCGTGCGCGCGCTGGCGCCGGATTACGACGTCCTCGTGCGGCGCCAGGTGAACATCCTGGTCACGGCGCCCGGCGACAAGGTGGATTTCGTCTCCCGCGTGTTCTGCCCCGCCGTGGCCGAGCCCGAGGACCCTGTCACTGGCTCCGCCCATTGCACCTCGGCGCCCTATTGGGCGCAAAAGTTGGGTAAGCGGGCGTTGACGGCCTGCCAGGTCTCGCCGCGCGAGCCCAAGCTGTTCTGCGAAGTGGCCGGCGACCGCGTCTTCATCGCGGGTACTTGCGTGCCGTATCTGGAAGGCACGATCACCGTTTAGACCAGCCATCGCGGCGTGACGCGACCGGACCGTCTGTACTAGGCTTTCCGCGTCCCCATTTCCTCCTGACGGAGAATTGCCCATGGCCAAGAGCAACACGGTGTTCCCCAAAACCGGCATTCCGTGGAAAGAACTGCACAAGGCCATGGACGACGTCCGCAAGGGCGATTCGGACTGGCATGGCGGCCGCATGGCCATGTCGACCTACGTGGTGGACGACGAGGTCTCGCGCGTCAGCCACGAAGCCTATGGCATGTTCCTGACCGAGAACGCGCTCTATTCCGGCGAGATGGCCAAGAAGCGCAAGGTCGGTTTCATCAGCCTGACCCTGTTCCAGGAAGAGATCATCGAGATGGCGCTCGAGATCTTGAACGGGCCGGAGGGTTCCGGCGGCCAGATCACGACGGGCGGCACGGAAAGCATCTTGTTGGCCGTACTGGGCGCGCGCGAATGGGCCCGGAAGCACAAGCCCCACATCCGCACCCCGCGCTTGCTGCTGCCGCGCACGGCTCATCCCGCCTTCAACAAGGCCGCGCATTTCTACAACCTCGAGGTCACGCGCATCCCGCAAGGCGCCGATTGCCGCGCCGACGTGGCGGCCATGGAAGCCGCGCTGACCGACGACGTCATCATGATGGTGGGCTCGGCGCCCTGTTATCCGTTCGGCGTCATCGACCCGATCGCGGAACTGGCCGCCGTCGCCGCCAAGCGTGACATCTGGTTCCACGTCGACGCCTGTGTCGGCGGCTATGTCGCGCCTTTCGTGCGTAAACTGGGCTATCCGGTGCCCGAGTTCGACCTGGGCGTGCCGGGTGTGTGGTCGGTCTCGGCCGATCTGCACAAATACGGCTATGCGCCCAAGAACATCTCAACGGTCCTGCTGCGCGACGCCGGCCTGAAGGACTATTTCACCTTCCGGTTCGAGGAATGGCCCTATGGCAGCTACTCCACGCCGACCATCGGGGGCTCGCGCACGGGCGGTTCGCTGGCCGGCGCCTGGACGACGATGAAATATCTGGGCGAGGAAGGCTATCTGAAGGCCGCGAAGACCATCATGGATACGCGCCAGAGGCTGCTCGGCACGCTCGACAGGCTCGGCGGCTTCGAGGTGCGCGGCAAACCGGATATCGGCCTGGTCAATTTCGGTGCCCAAGGTTTCGACATCTACGCGGTCGCCGATGGCATGGCGGCCAAGGGCTGGGCGGTCGCGCGCGGCCGCGATCCCAACGGCATGCACGTGGCGCTCAACCCGATCCACGCCAAGTCGATCGACTCCTACGTGAACGACCTGAGCGACGTGACTGGCGCGGTGCGCAAGAGCGGCATCCGCGGCAAGGACGAAAAGGCCGTCTACGCCGGCTGAATTAGGTCGTCGGAGCAGCGTCCATTCAGAAATTCATCGCGCTCTTATAGAGGCGTTGGAAGTGATGGACGGCATGTTCGCTCCAACCGGCGCGACGTGTTGGATCGATGATGAATTTTCCTTGCGTGTAGCCGCGCGAATGCAGGCCCCGTTGCACGCCCTCGCAAATCGCCTTGTCTTCCAAGCGTAGTGTCCTCTCGACGTATTCGATCTGTCCGCGCTCGGTGGCGTCCCCTTGTTTGTCCTCGAAGTAAAAATCGACGATTTGCAGCGTGCGCTCCGCCGATATGGGGACGTGGTTGTAGACCATTACGCTGCCTCGCCCCGGGAATTGCTCCCACATCACATACGGCCAAATCCACCAGTTGCATTGAACGCCCTGGCTGGCGCCGCGGAAATCGAAGGATACGGGCGCATCGCTGGCTTTCTGATAACCGTAGGTGCTCGTGTAGTTGCCGTTAAGGACATAGCCGTAGTCTTCCATGTCGAAATCGTTGGAAAGCGCGGGGTGCACTTTGTAGCAGTGGTAGCATTCCAGATAATTCTCAACGACCACCTTCCAGTTCGCGGCCAAATCGAAGGTGCAGCGGTATGCGTGGGTCAATCGGTCCAAATTTGGCGTATAGCGACGGACCTCGTCCTCCAAGCCGGGATAGGTTTCGGCCACGCTCCGCGCGTTCGGATCGAGGTTGACGAATACGAAGCGGCAAAATTCCTCGACGCGGACTGGCGTGAGGCAAATCGCGGATTTGTCGAAGTAGGCAGCCGCGTCCGCGTAGGGCGCGCCTTGCAGCCTGCCGTCAAGCCGATACGTCCACGCGTGGTAAGGACATACGATTCGGGCAACGTTACCGGAGCCTCGGAGCAAATCGTGCCCGCGGTGCTGGCAGACGTTGTAAAATGCCCGTAAGCGGGCGTCCTTTCCGCGGACGACCAAAATATCCTGGCCTCCGATATCGACCGTCAGATAGTCGCCGGTATTCGCCAGTTCTTCGGCATGGGCAACTTGAATCCAATTTCGCTGAAAGATCGCTCTTCGCTCTGCCTCGAAGATTTCCGGCCGGTGATAAAGATGTCCTGGAAGCGTCCATGACGTTTCCGGATCGTCATGGAATCGATCGAGTGCGGAGCGCAGTTCCTGTCCCATCGCATCCATCACCGTCCTCCTGGGCTCTCCCCTTGGATAGGTTTGGGTTCAATAGTCGAGGATTACACCGTCGCGCGCCACGCCTCGGTGGAGTTAAAAAAAACACCCTCGCGCGAGGCGCGAGGGTGTTTCGATAAACTACGGATATAGCGCTATTTTTACGACTTGGGCGCTGACTGGCCGCGTGGCGGCAATTCGAGGATTTCAGCCGCCCGCTTGGGTTCGACCGGTTCGCCGCCCAACTCGCGGATGATGCGCACGGCCTTCTCGACCAGCTGTGCGTTGGAGCCGAAGACGCCCTTTTCCAGGTACAGGTTGTCTTCGAGGCCGACGCGCACATGGCCGCCCAGGTTGACCGCGGCGGCCACCATGTTGAATTCCGAGCGCGAGATGCCGAACGCGGCCCAGTTGGCGTTGGCCGGCAGCTGATTGCGCATGGTCTGCATGACCTCGGGCGTCGCCGGCGCGCTCCACTGGATGCCGAGGCACAGCTGGAACAGCGGCGGGTCTTCGATAAAGCCCTTCGCGATCAGTTCCTTGGCCAGAAGGATGTGGCCGAGTTCGAAGCACTCGATCTCCGGCTTCACGCCCAATTCCTTGATGCGCTTGGCCATGATGCGCAGATGCTCGGGCGTGTTCATGAACACGCTCTCGCCGAAGTTCATCGTGGCGACGTCGAGGGTGGCGATGTCGGGACGCAGCTCTTCGATGTGCTGGAGACGGTCCAAGGGCTTCATGATCGTGGTGCCGGGGCCGCCGACCTTCGGGTTCTCCTCGCTGGGCACATAGCGGCCGCCCTCGCCCGTCGTCAGGTTGATGATGACGTCGGAGCCCGAATCACGGATGCGGCTGACGACCTCGCGGAACAGCGCGGGATCGTAAATACGCATGCCCGTCTTGGGATCGCGCACGTGGATATGCGTCACCGCCGCACCCGCCTTGCGCGCCTCGATGCACGCGTCGGCGATCTGCTTCGGCGTGATCGGAAAGTTCGGGTGCTTACCAAAGTTACTGTGCGCGCCGGTGACGGCGCAGGTGACGACGACTTCTTGAGCCATTGAAAATTCCCTCCCTTGGGTTCGCGTAGTCTACGCCGTGCGACGGCGCAATTCCTGTGTCGCCTTCGCGTCGACCGCGAAGCTCTTGGGATCGACGGCCACGCCGAAACGCTTGGCCGCCTCCTCCGCCGTATAGTAACCGAACGATACGTCCCGTCCGACAGCGGCCGGGTCGCGCTCGAACGGCTTACCATAGCCGCCGCCACCCGGCGTAGAGACATGCACCGTGTCGTTCTCGGCCACGTGCAGGCCCTGGTCCTTGGAGAAGTGCGGCAGGACATAATCAGGCTCGCCCTTGCGGCGCACCATGATGTGGTTCGCGCCGCCGTCCGCACCGCCTTGCACGCCCGCGGGTCCGGTACGGCCGTGATCCATGACGAAGGACGCCAGCGCGCGGCCGCGCCGGATCTTGACGCGATAGTTCACGCCGAAGCCGCCGCGATGCTTGCCCTCGCCGCCCGAACCTTCGCGCAGCGAATACTCCTCGAACAGCACCGGATAGAACTGCTCCATCACCTCGAGCGGCTGGGTCTTGGAAATGCCGATCGTCGAGCAGCCGTTGGAGATGCCGTCGCCGTCATGCCAGCCGCCGTATCCGCCGCCGGAAAAGATGTACATGACGTAGTTGCGGTTGCGCACGGGATCGAAACCACCGAGCGCGAAGTTGCCGCTGGTGCCCGCGGGTGCGGCGAACAGCTTGTCCGGGATCACTTTCGCCAGCGTCACGAACACGGATTCGCAGATACGCTGGCTGACCTCGGCGGCGCAGCCCGACACGGGACGCGGATACTTGGCGTAGAGGAACGTGCCTTCCGGGTCCGTGATGTGGATGGGCTCGAAGGTGCCGGCGTTCAACGGCACATCGGGGAAGATGTGCTTCATGGCGATGAAGACGGCCGAGCGCGTGGTCGCGATCACGCTGTTCAGCGGGCCCATGCAGGGCGGGCTCGATTCCGACATGTCGACATACATCTCGGAGCCTTCGACCCTGATCTTCATCTTGATCCGCAAGGGCTCGTTGACGATGCCGTCCGAATCGAGCGCGGCCTCGCCCTCGTAGCTGCCGTCCGGGATCTGCTTGATCTTGGCCCGCATCTGCTGGGCCGCGCGGCGCTTCAGCTCGTTGATCGAATCCTCGACCGTGTCGCGGCCGTAGCGGTCCATGAGCGAGGTCAGGCGCTTCTCGCCGATGCTGAGGGCTGCGGCCTGGGCGCGAACGTCGCCTAGCGTCTGATCGGCAGTGCGGATGTTGGACATCACGATCGCGAGGATTTCCTCGTCGACCTTGCCCTCCTTGATCAGCTTCACAGGCGGAAGGCGCAATCCTTCCATCTCCACGTCGGTCGCATGGGCCGAGAAGCCGCCAGGCACCGCACCACCCGTGTCGCGCCAGTGGCCGGTGTTGGCCAGCCAGCAGAACAGCTCACCCTTATAGAAGAATGGCCGGTAGAAGCGGACGTCCATCAAGTGCGTGCCGCCCAGATACGGGTCGTTGGCGATGAAGACGTCGCCGGGCTTCACGTCCTTGGCGCGCTTGATCACCTCGGCGGTGCCGTACTGCATCGTGCCCATGAAGATGGGCAGGCCCAGATCGCCCTGGGCGATCAGCTCGCCGTTGTCGCGGTGATAGATGCCGTCGGAACGGTCATAGGCTTCCGAAATCACCGGGCTGAACGCCGAGCGTTCGAACGCCATGTCCATCTCGTTACAGACCTGGACCAGACCGTTTTGAATGACGGCCAAGGTGACGGGATCGATGTTCTTGCTCATGGCGATCAGGCTCCTCGGTGCGGAACGGTGACGATCAAGTTACCGTACGCATCCATTTCAACGGTGTTATCGGGCTCGACGATGGTCGTGGTGTCGAGCTGCTCGATGATGGCTGGGCCGGAGAACTTCGCACCGGACGGCAGCTTATCGCGGAAATAGACCGGCGTGTCGTGCCAGCCGCCGTCAAACCAGACCTTGCGCGTTTCCGTCTGGGCGTCCTTCAGCGCCTTGCCGTGGGCGGCGGTGTCGACCAGCGCCTTGAGCGAGACCACCTTGCGCTTGCCGATGGCGGCGGTGCGCAGGTTGACCAGCATGGCGCGGATTTCCGGCAGACGAACCTCGAAACGGCTGAAATAGACCTTCTCGAATGCCTCCTGCAGCCCTTCGCGCGTCACCTCGATGCTGTCCAGCGGCACGGTGAGCACGTGGCTCTGCCCCTGGAACTGCATGTCGGCCTCGTGGATGTAGACGATCTTCTCGATGGGGATCTGCTCGCCCTCGATCGTCTTCTTACCCTCTTCCCGCTGGGCTTTGAGAATTTCCGCGGCTTGCTTCATGTCGGCCACGGCCAGCGGCTTGTTGACCGTGCGCACATAGTCGTGGCGTACGTCGGCCACGATGCAGCCGAGCGCGCTCGTGATACCCGGACGCACCGGCACCAGCACCTTGGGAATCGCCAACTCGCGCGCGAGCGCGATGGCGTGCAAGGGACCAGCTCCACCAAAGGCGAACAGCGCGAAGTCGCGCGGGTCTTGCCCGCGCGACAGCGAGACCATGCGTAGCGCGCCGGCCATCTTGTCGTTGGCGATGCGCACGATGGCGGAGGCCGCTTCGACCGCGCTCATGCCCAGCTTGGAGCCGATCTGCTCCTCGATGGCGCGCGAGACGTCGGCGACGGAGACTGGCGAATCCACCGCCAAGAGCTTCTTGGCGTTCAGACGGCCCAGAACCAAGTTGGCGTCGGTGATGGTCGGGCGCGTGCCGCCGCGGCCATAGCAGATGGGGCCCGGTGTGGCGCCCGCGCTCTGCGGGCCGACCTGCAGGATGCCGGCGTCGTCGATATAGGCCAGGCTGCCGCCGCCCGAGCCGATCGTGTGGATATCCACCATCGGCACGTGGACCGGCATGGCGTATTCCAGCTCGAACTCGGTCGTGACCTGCGGGATGCCGTCGCGGATCAATGCGACGTCGGTCGATGTGCCGCCCATGTCGTAGGTCACGACGTTGGGAAAGCCCGCGGTCGCGGCGGTGAAGGCCGCGGCCTTCGCGCCGGAGGCCGGCCCCGAAAGCACCGTATGCGCCGCCGCTTCGGCCACGATGGAAGACGAGACCGTGCCGCCGTTGCCCTGCATGACCAACAGGTCATGGCCGTAGCCGCGGGAAGCCAGCTCTTCGCGCAGACGCTTGATGTAGCGGTCCAGCACTGGGCGGATGGAGGCGTTCACCGCCGCCGTCACGCCGCGCTCGTATTCGCGGAACTGCGGCAGGATCGAGGTGCCCGAAGTGATATAGGGATTCGGCCACACCTTGGCGGCGACCGCGACCGCGCGCTCCTCGTGGGCCGCGTTGATGTAGGAATTGAAGAAGTGGATGACCAAGGCCTCGCAGCCCTTGGCCAAGAGCGCCTTGGCGGCTTCGGTCACGGCCTTCTCGTCGAGCGGCGTCACCACTTCGCCGTCGGCGTCCATACGCTCGTCCACCTCCAGGCGCAGGTCGCGCGGGATCAGCGGGCGGAAGGTGCCGGTCAAGCCATAGGCATTGGGGCGCGTGCGGCGGCCCAGCTCCAGCACGTCGCGGAAACCCTTGGTCGTGATCAGGCCGACCTTGGAAATCTTGCGCTCCAGCAACGCGTTGGTGGTGGCCGTGGTGCCATGAACGATGGAGGCCAGTTCCGACAGCGGCACCTTGGTGGCTTCCAGCGCATTGATGACGCCAAACGCCTGGTTCTCGACCGTGGTGGGCACCTTGGTCACCTGGACCTTGCCGCTCGCCTCGTCGACGAGCATGAGATCGGTGAAGGTGCCGCCAACGTCGATGCCGACGACTTTGCTCATGCGGATGTTCCGTTCTTCTTGGAGGTGGAATTCGATTTTGCGCTCTGGATGGCCCGCCACACGCGTTCGGGCGTGGTGGGCATGTCGACATGGCGGACGCCCAACGGCGCCAGCGCGTCGACGATGGCATTGACGACGACCGAAGGCGCCACGATGGCGCCGGCCTCGCCGCACCCCTTCACGCCGAGCGGATTCGTCGTGCAGGGCTCGTTGTTGTAGCTCACGTCGAAATACGGCAGGTCGTCGGCCCTCGGCATGCAGTAGTCCATGAACGAGCCGGTCAGTACTTGGCCGTCGGAATCATAGACCGCGCCTTCCAGCAAAGCCTGACCGATACCCTGGGCCACGCCGCCATGGATCTGGCCTTCGACCAGCATGGGATTCAGCAGCACGCCGAAATCGTCGACGATGCTGTAGCGCTCCAAGGTCACGATGCCGGTTTCCGGATCGACCTCGGTCTCGCAGACATGCACGCCGTTGGGGAATGTATGGGCCGCCGGCTGATAGACCGCCGTCTCGTCGAAGCCGGTCTCCATGCCCTTGGGCAGCTTGGCCGGATTGAACGCCGCCGCCGCCACGTCTTTGAACGAAACCGAGCGATCGGTGCCGACGATGGTGAAGCTGCCATCGGTGAATCCGATATCGGCTTCGGCGGCTTCCAGCAGATGGGCCGCGATGCGCTTGCCCTTCTCCACGATTTTCTCGGATGCGAAATGGATCGCGCCGCCGCCGGCATGGAGCGAGCGCGAACCGCCCGTGCCGTTACCGGCCTTCACCATGTCCGTGTCACCTTGGACAAGCTTGATCTGGTCGATATCGAGGCCGAGACGCTCGGCCACGATCTGGGCATAGGCCGTCTCGTGCCCTTGCCCGTTCGATTGGGTGCCGACCATGACGGTGACGGTGCCATCCGCGGCGACGCTCATCGTCGAGGTCTCGTCCGAGCGCTGGACCGTGTCTTCCATATAAGCCGCGACGCCCAGGCCGAGCAGCTTGCCCTTGCGCGCCGCCGCGGCGCGGCGCTCCTCGAAGCCTTTGCGGTCGGCCGCGCCCAACACCTGATCTAGGCTGCGTTCGAAAGCTCCGCTATCGATCCGATGCTTGGTCAACGTGGTGAAGGGCATTTCGCCCTGGGGAATAAAATTGCGGCGGCGCAACTCAGCGGGCTCGCGCTTTGTTTCACGCGCCGCCGTGTCGATCAGCCGCTCGACGATGAAGTTCGTCTCGGGCTTTCCCGCACCGCGATAGGCGTCGACCGGCACGGTATTGGTGAAGACGGCCTTCACCTCGGCATAGAGCGCGCCCCAACGATAGACCGACGGCAGGATCAAATGTCCCGCCATCGTCGGGATATAGGCACCGTACATCGACATGTAGGCACCCAGGTTGGCCATCGTCCGGACGCGCAAGCCGAGGAAGCTCCCTTCCTTGTCCAGCGCCAGCTCGGCCACGGTTTTTTGATCGCGCGCTTGCGCATCGCCCAGGAACGCCTCGCCGCGATCACCGATCCAGCGCACGGGGCGCTTGAGCGTTTTGGTCGCCCACACGACCGCGACCTGTTCGGAATAAAGATAGATCTTCATGCCGAAGCCGCCGCCCACGTCGGGCGTGACAACGCGCAGCTTTTCTTCTGGAAAATCAAAGACGTCGTGGGACAGCTTGGCGCGCAGCTTGTGACCGCCTTGCGTGCCCGTATAGAGCGTCAGTTTGTCGGCGGCCGCGTCATAGGCCGCGATGGCGCCGCGCGTCTCGATGGCATTGGGCACGATGCGGTTGTTGAGCAACTCGACGCGCGTGATGTGCGCGGCTTTGGCAAAAGCGGCATCGGTTGCCGCCCTGTCGCCGATCTCCCAATCGAGCGAGACGTTGTTCGGAGCCTCCGGCCAGATCAGCGGCGCGCCCTTGGCGACCGCGTCATCCAGCGTGATGACCGCGGGCAGCGCATCGTACTCGACCTCGACCAGCTCCGCCGCGTCGCGCGCCTTTGCGGCGGTTTCGGCGATCACCACCGCGACGGGCTCTCCCACGTAGCGCACCACGTCCACCGGCATGGCGGGATGCGGCGGCGTCACCTGCTTGCTGCCGCCCTTGCCCGCCATGGGCGCGATGTTGGGCATGCTGCCGAGCTTGTCGGCCGCGAAGTCGGCCCCTGTCGCAACGCGAACGACGCCCGGCGCCGCAGCGGCCGATGCCGTGTTGATCGAGACGATGCGCGCATGGGCATGGGGCGAGCGCACGAAATGCGCGTAAAGCTCGTCCGGCAACCGGACGTCCTCAAGATACTGACCACGGCCGGTGAGAAATCGTACGTCCTCGACCCGGCGAACCGACTGGCCTACTCCGAAGCGCCCCACCCTCGTAATCCTCCGGCCAGCCGTTCCAAATTAGTTCAATACGGAACTATATTCCAAAGACTATACGGGCGCGCTCAAGGCCGCGCAACGGGATTCCCTGTCCTATCACTGCGCCGCCTCCCGGGAATCCAAACCGGCCACCAGCTTGTCCAAAAGCCGGTCGAAAGACTGCCGTTCCCGCGCGGTCAGGGCGGACAGCATGGCGTCCTGACGCGCCTGAAAAACCGGCACGATCTTGCGGAACATCGTCAGGCCGGCTTGGGTGAGCGTGAGCGTCTTTTCCCGCCTATCGGCCCGGTCCGCGCTCTGTTCAACCAGCCTCTTTCGCAGCAGCATATGGACACCGCGGCTGATGCTGTTCTTGGGCCGCGCGCTGATCACGCTGACGTCCTTGGCACGCAGCGCCGGGATGTGGCCCAGACAGAAGAGGATGGTGACCTCGGATTCCGTCAGGCTCAGCTCGCGCTCGATGCGGGCGAAGGCCGGCACAGCGTACCAGTTGCGCACCGTCGTAATGCGGAAGCCGTATTTGACCGGGCTATCCGCGATCAGCTCCAAGGTGGTCGGTATTTTCGGCGCGGCCATGGCGCTCTCCCCGCCGCGTGGGCGCGGCTGCCAGATAGTTCCATACTGTACTATTGAGGAAATGGGGCCGCTAGGCCGTGGACATGGGACACGCCGCGCTTGACCGCCCTTCCCGGCTTCCATAAGTTTCGCGCCAACGCGCGGCCGGGGAGACCGGCGCGCCGTGATCCCCGGTAGCTCAGTTGGTAGAGCAAGCGGCTGTTAACCGCTGGGTCGCTGGTTCGAGTCCGGCCCGGGGAGCCACCTTTCCACCGCCGCCAAACCGCGCGGCAGGGTTTTACCTCCATGGCTGACACGGCCAGCACGCCCAAGGCAACGCGGCGCGAATGGATCGGCTTGGCGGTCATCGCCCTGCCCTGCCTCCTCTATTCGATGGACCTTACGGTCCTGAATCTGGCGGTGCCGCATCTGATCGCGGACTTGAAGCCCAGCGCCGCCCAGCTTTTGTGGATCGTCGACATCTACGGGTTTCTGGTCGCCGGTTTCCTGGTCACCATGGGAACGCTGGGCGATCGAATTGGACGCCGGAAGCTTCTTCTGATCGGCGCGGCCGCCTTCGGCGTGACCTCGTTGATCGCCGCCTTCGCCCATACGGCCGAGACTCTGATCGCGGCGCGCGCGGTGCTGGGAGTGGCCGCGGCGACGCTGGCACCGTCTACCCTCTCCCTTCTTCGCAACATGTTCCATGATGCCAGGCAGCGCAGCGTGGCTATCGGCATCTGGATGGCCAGCTATGCCGCCGGGGCCGCGCTGGGGCCGCTGATCGGCGGCGCGCTGCTGGAGCATTTCTGGTGGGGCTCGGTTTTCCTCGTTGCCGTGCCGATCATGGCGATGCTGCTGGTCTTGGGCCCGATCTTCCTGCCGGAGTTCCGCGCGCCTTACACCGGACCATTGGATCTCGTCAGCGCGATTCTTTCCCTCGCGTCGGTATTGGCCGCGATTTACGGCATCAAGGATGCCGCCGAGCATGGCATGAACGGGCCGGCGGGCGCGGCCATCGTCGCGGGATTGGTGCTCGGCGTGCTGTTCGTACGGCGGCAGCGCACGCTCGCCGATCCGCTGATCGACCTTCGCCTCTTCCGCGCGCCCGCCTTCAGCGTCTCGGTGGGCGCCAATCTGTTCGGCGTGTTCGGCGCTTTCGGCTGCTATCTCTTGATCGGACAGTATTTCCAGCTCGTGCTGGGGATGACACCGCTCGAGGCAGGCCTGTGGACGGCGCCGTCGGGGATCACGTTTATCGTCGGCGCCTTGCTCGCGCCCGTTTTGCTGCGGCACTTTAGCCCGCGCCAGGTCATGGCGGGCGGCGCCGCATTGGCGGCGTTCGGTTTTGCCGTCCTGACGCTGGTCGAAGCCGGTGACCTTGCCGTGCTGATGACGGGTTTCATTCTGTTCTGCCTCGGCATCGCGCCGCTCGGCACCCTGACCACCGATCTGATTGTGGGCTCGGCCCCGCCGGAGCGCGCGGGCGCCGCCGCGGCCATTTCGGAGACTAGCTCGGAGTTCGGCGGCGCGCTGGGCATTGCGGTGCTCGGTGCCATCGCCACGGCCTGGTATCGCGGCGTCATGCTGGATGCCCTGCCCCCCGGCCTATCCGGTGAAGCGGTGCAGGCCGCCAGCGCGACGTTGGGCGCTGCCGTGGCGGTATCCGCCTCTTTGTCCGCCGAGGCCGGGACGGCCCTTCTGTCTGCGGCCCACGAGGCCTTTACGCAGGCGCTCGCGCTCGCGGCGGGGGTGTGCGCGCTGATCTCCGCGGCCGCGGCCGTTATGGCCGCGCTTCTGTTGCGCGATGTGCGGATCGGTCCGGCCCATTCCTGAATAATTTGTAAGACCGGAACAGCGCGGCTCTTGGCGCGTTGACGCAGACGGAATCCCCATAACCCCGGGGCTGGCCGTGGCGGCGCCGAAACGCAACCAGAAGAAAAACAGCGGGCGCAGGCGCGATGCGTTCTCGCGCTTCGCCTCGTCGGTCTCGCGCCTGGCGGGCAAGCCCATCGTCTTTGCGATGGCTTGCGGGATTATCGTCGTTTGGGCGGCGTCAGGGCCGATGTTCGGCTACTCCGATACCTGGCAGCTTGTGATCAATACGGGCACGACGATCATCACTTTCCTCATGGTGTTCGTGATTCAGAACTCGCAGAACCGCGACGGCGCGGCGTTGCAGATCAAGCTAGACGAGTTGATCCGCGCGTTGGAAGGCGCCGAAAACGCCCTTCTCGACCTGGAAGAGCTGGGCGACGTCGAGCTGGAAAAGATCCGGCAGGAATATGAGGAACTGGCGGCAAAGGCACGCGAAGAACTGGACAAGATCGACGAAGGGCAGCGTTCGCCGCAGCCTGCTAACCGTTGATGATTTCCCCGCCATTCGGGTGCAGCACCTGGCCGGTCATGTAGCTCGAATCTTCCGATGCCAGGAACACGTAGCATGGCGCGATTTCATCTGGCTGGCCCGCGCGGCCCATGGGCGCTTTCATGCCGAATTCCGCCACCTCTCTAGCCTTGAAACTCGACGGGATCAGCGGCGTCCAGATTGGCCCGGGCGCTACGGCGTTGACCCGGATATCGCGGCGGATCAGCGCCTGCGCGATTGAACGCGTAAAGGCGACCAAAGCCCCCTTGGTCGCGGCGTAGTCGATGAGATGCCCGCTGCCGCGATAGGCCGTGACCGACGTCGTGTTCACGATCGCGCCCCCCTTGGGCAGGTGCTTGAGCGCGGCGATGGTCAAGTAGAACGCGCCGAAGACGTTGGTCTCGAAGGTACGTTTCAGATCCGCCGTCTTGATCTTGGCAGGGTCGTCTTGGGGAAACTGCACCGCCGCGTTGTTGATCAGCACGTCGAGCCCGCCGAACGCCGAGACCGTCCGCTTCACCGCGCGCCGGCAAAACGCCTCGCTGCGCACGTCGCCACGCAAGCTCAGGCACGCACGGCCCGCCTCTTCCACCAAGGATTGCGTCTTCCGTGCGTCGGCGCTTTCCTCCAAATAGAGGATCGCCACGTCCGCGCCTTCCTTTGCGCAAGCCACCGCGACCGCGCGGCCGATACCGCTATCGCCGCCGGAGATCAGCACGATCTTGCCGCGCAGGCGATTGGCGCCCACATAGCCCGCCGCATCGCCCTCGGGCCTGGGCCGCATCAGGCGTTGCCGCCCGGGCTGGCGTCGCTGGTGCTGCGCGGGCCTGGCATTCTTTGGCGCGGCCATGAGGTCAGCCTCGCCTTCTGCGCTTGGCGGGGGCTTTCACGGCGGAGCGGCGTTTCGGTGCGGATTTCTTGCGCGACGGCAGATGATGAATCGTCGCCGACTTCTTATCGCCGCTTGCCTCCTTGCTTTTCCCTTTTCCTTTACCCGCGAGGCTCCGTTTGAGCGCGGTCATCAGGTCGACCACGTTCGATCTATCTTCTTCCTCGGGCTCCTCTGGCAGCTTCTCGCCCGCCAGCTTGGCGTCGATCAGTTCGCGCAGCCGGTCCTCGTAGCGGTTCTTGAAGTCGGCGGGGTCGAAATCGCCGGATTTCTGCTCCACCAGCTTGGCCGCGATGGCAACCATGTCGGCCTCCGGTTTGCCGCCCGCGCCGCGCAGGACGTCGGACATATCCCGGATGTCCTCGGCCTCGTGCAGGCTGTGGCCGACCATGCCCTTGCCTTCCGGTTCAATGGCGACGACGCGCTCGCGGCGTGAGATCACCACGCGGGCCAGCGCCACCTTGTTCGCTTTCCTCATGGCCTCGCGGATGACGCCGAACGCCTCGTCATCGGCCTTTCCTGCGGGCACCACGTAATAGGATTGGTCGTAGAAGATGGGGGCGATATCCGTCGCGGGCACGAACTTCTCGATGGCCATCACGTCGGACGTCTCGATCTTCAATTCGTCCAGTTCCTCGTCGGTCACCACGACGTAACGGTCCTTGGAGTATTGGTAGCCTTTCACCAGATCGGCACGCTCCAGTTCCTCGCCTGTCTCGGCATCGGTGGGCTGCATGCGGATGCGATTCCCGGTCTCGGGGTTCAATAGGTTGAAATGAATTTCCTCGCGGTGGGTCAGCACCGGGAAAAGTTTGACCTCGCACGAAACCAGCGAGAGTTTGAGCTGGCCCTGCCAAAGCGGGCGTCGTTCGGCCATGGTCGCCTCCTAACGAAGCTTGAGGGTCTTCCGCGCGGCGGCGGAGATGGTTCGCGCGGCATCGAAGAAGCCGGCCCAAGGATCGTGCTTTCGCCGCGCGATACGCGCCGGCACGGTCGCCATGGTGAAGCGGCGCGGGTCGAGCGAAGCCGTAACCTCCGACCATGCGAGGGGGGTGGCCACTGTCGCTTCCGGCCGGGCGCGCGGCGAGAATGGCGCGACGGCGGTGGCGCCGCGGCCGTTGCGCAGATAATCCACGAACACCCGTCCCTTGCGTGCGCGCTTGGAGGCGACGGCAACATAGGTTTCGGGGTCGCTTTCCTCCATATGGTCCGCGATGGCCTTCGTGAACGCTTTCACCTCTGGCCATGCGGCGGCCGGTTTCAGGGGTGCTACGACATGCAGCCCCTTCCCGCCCGTGGTCTTGCAAAAGCTTTCTAGCCCCAGTTCGCCCAACAGCTTCCGCACGGCATGCGCGCCTTCGACCACGCGTGCGAACTTCAACCCTTCATCTGGGTCGAGGTCGATGACGATCTGGTCCGGTTTCTCGATTGTCTTGAGGCGGGAACTCCACAGATGGATTTCCAGAACACTCATCTGCGCCAGCGCGACAAGACCGTCCGCGTCCTGGATGGCCAGGACCTCTTCCTTCCCCGCGCGCACGGTTTTGATCGGTTTTGGAAAGCCAGGAGAGGCATGCTTCTGGAAAAAGCACTGTCCTTCCGCACCATCCGGACAACGGACCAACGCCAAGGGTCGGTTCCCGATATGCGGTAACGCAACCTCCGCCATGGCCCGCCAATAAGCCGCCAGGTCGGCTTTCGTGATTGTGGCCTCGGGCCAAAGGACGCGGTCCGGATGCGTCAGCCGCACATCGCCCTCGTGCGTCTCGCGTGCATCGATGATGGTCGGCGCGCCGCGCTTGGGCTTCGCCGCCTTGCCGCGCGCGGCAGGCCGTTTCGATGGCCTTCTGGCCACGACGATCCGCGCGCCCGGACGCCGGACGATGGCGGGCGCGCCCATATCGGCGTCGCTCTCGGGTGCTTCACGCACAACCTCCTCGGCCGCCTTGTCGTCTCGTAGGCCAAGGAAAGTGGAATGACGCAGGATTTTATCGGGCGTCCAACTTCCATACTGGATCTCGACGACCAGCTTGGGCTTTACCCAGCGAATGCCCTTCGGCACCTCACCCGCATGGAAGGCGATGGATGGGCCGGTCTTTACTTCCAAGTCGTCCAAGGCGCGCCGGAGAGTACTCAGAGTTTTGCGATCGAAGCCCGTGCCCACGCCGCCCGCATAATGCAGCGCGCCTTCACCGTCGTAGTAGCCGAGGTGCAGCGAGCCCAGCCCTTCGCGGCTTCCTGACGGTTCAGTGAAACCCAGGATCACGAATTCCTCGCGGCCGATACATTTCACCTTCAGCCAGCTTCTGCTGCGGCCCGATTCGTAACGCGCGTCCGCGCGCTTGCAGATGATGCCTTCCAGATGCATGGCGCAGGCTTTGGCGCGCATGGGTTCCGCCGAACCTTCGACATGGTCGCTGAAGCGCAACGCGCCGCCGTCGTGGCCTTGCAACAAGACCTTGAGCGCGGCCTTGCGGTCGGTCAGAGGACAGCGTTGCAGATCGTATCCATCCAGATAAGGCAGATCGAACAAGTAGTAGAACAGCCGGTCGCTGCGGCCGTCCGACAGGTCGCTCTTCAGCTGGCCGAAATTGGAACGGCCTTCCGCATCCAGCGAGACCACCTCGCCATCCAAGTAGGCCTCGTGCAACCCCAGCCCTTCCAGCGGCGGCACCAGGTGTGGCAGCTTGCGGGTCCAGTCGAGTCCGTTGCGGCTCCAGATAGTGACCTTGCCGCGCTCGACCCGCGTCAGCATCCGATATCCGTCGAACTTAATCTCGCTGAGCCACCCCCGCCCTTCCGGCACCTCCTCGGTGAGGGTCGCGAGCTGGGGCGCCAGCTTGCGGGGCAATCGTGCGCGGCGGCTGCCCGCAATGCCGTTAGGATCGAGCCGGATGGCCGCGGCGGCGGGCTTTCGCTTTGCCTTGGCAGGCGCCTTCTTCTTGAGGGTCTCGACTTTCTCTTTCCGAGCCTCCGCCTTTCTGGCCTTGCGCCGGGGCGCATCGCCGCCGGCGATCGCGTCCATTTCACGGCCGGTGGCAACAGAGGCCATGTTTTCGCGCACGACCTTGTCGTTGCTGCCCTCCTCGGCCTGGTCATCGTGCCGTTTGATGAGCAGCCAGTTGTTGCGCTTCTCCTTCGGGCGGCGCTTCAGACGCGTGAGGATGAATTCGCCCTTCAGCCGCTCGCCGTTCAAGCGGAAGTGAAGCGTGCCTTTGCGCAACGCCTTCAGCGGCTCTTCCTCGGGAAGCCAGGTGCCTTGATCCCATAGCATGACGGTGCCGCCGCCATATTGGCCTTGCGGGATGGTGCCTTCGAAGTCGCCATAGTCGAGCGGGTGGTCCTCGACCTCGACCGCTAGGCGACGCTGCTTGGGGTCGAGCGATGGACCCTTGGGAATGGCCCAGCTCTTGAGGACGCCGCCGACTTCCAGACGGAAATCGTAGTGAAGATGACTCGCGGCGTGTTTTTGGATCACGAACCGCGACGCCGATTTTTTCGCGCGCAAACGACTGCCACGCGGCTCGGGCGTGCGGCGGAAGTCGCGCTTGGCGTTGTAGGTCCGAAGTTCGGGCGTCGCCATATGAGCCTTCGCCAAAGATTCCTTGGCTCAACGCCTTGGCCCTGCGGAGAGTTCCGCCCGGCACGACCGCAGAAAAGAAAACCGCCGGCCTTTTGGGCCGGCGGTTTCACTCACATCTTCATCCCTGGCATTCGCGACGGCGGCGTCATCGCGGGTGGCGGTGACGGCGGCGGTGTGACGACTGGCGGTGTTGGGGCCATCTGAAGCGTCCGCAGCTGCGACTGGCCGGAAAGCCCGCTGGGCGGGCCGCCTCCGCCGTCGCCCAGCGAGTCATCGCTGTCGAACCAGGCCGTCATCTTTTCCGACGACCCGTTGGCATCGCCGGGCACAGCGTCGACCTTCACGTCGGCGCCGCCCTTGTCGACCTTGCCCTGGTAATTGGGGTCGATCACGGTGAGTTGACTGCTCGGACGCAGCGGTGTGATCACGACCTGGCCGCTGATCACGGCCACGCGCGTATCGCCGGCCGGCGTGACTTCAAGGAGAAGATCGGTACCGCGCACACCGATGACGGCGGACGGTGTTTGGATCTTGTAGCCGGCCTTGTTCATCGTGCCGGTGACGAAGCGGAACATGCCCTGGCCTACGTTCAGGACCAGTTCTCCTGTCTTTTTCTGCGGGTCGTAGACGAACTTATCCAGCACCACCACGCTGCTGCCGCCAACACGGAAATCGGTATCGTCGCGGAAGCGGATCTGCGCCCAGGCGGATTTCTGGGTTTCGACGCGTTCGCTACCGAACACGTCGGTCTGAATGGAGAGCGTGCGCCGTGTCTGTCCGGGCGGCGTGCCGAACGCATCGGGCTGGACGCCGCTGATCGAGCCGATCGACGCCAATTGCTGGGTTTGACCGGGCGCGGCCACCAAGACGAGCCCGCCCGTGATCATGGTGACGGTCAGTATCCGTCGAAGCATGTCTGCCTCGTATTGCTTGCCTTCTAGGCCGGACAATCCCGGCCGGACGCCCCCGTCCCCGCCGAATGATCCTCCATCCCGGCGCGTGTCTTATCAGTGACCGACGTCACTGGCCCAAACAAGCTTAAAGCACTGATCGAATGTAGGTTCTTGTCGGTTAAGCGATTTCGAAAACGCATCGCTCCGCCGATCGGAATATGCGCGCGCATGCTTCCGGCTGACTTTGCACGGGATTTGCGTATACTTCATCTGGTAGGCGCCTCGCGTCGCCAACCCAAATCTCGCGGAGGGGGTGGGTCATATGCGAGAAACGAGCGTGAGCCGCGGCCAGTGTTTTCAAAAGGCCGACGGGACAGGAATTGTCTTTAAGGTCATAGAGTTGGTTGACCGCGCTCACATGCCGCATGCGCGCCTCTCTCGCCTGGACAATCCGAGCGAAGAACGGGTGATCGCGGTCACGGCCTTGCGGGACAAGCGGTTGTTCGTGCCCGCTTCGGCCGGCGCCTTACCGGTGCGGGAACGGCAGGACGCGGCCGATCTGACCTTGGAGCCGGCGCCCGGCGACTAGGTACGGACGACGAAAGAAAAAAGGCCCGCCGTTTCTGACGGGCCTTCGTTCATTTCACCGCTTATTCGGCGGCTTTGCGCTTGGCGCCGTGGATGGCGCGCCAGATACGTTGCGGCGTCACCGGCATGTCCAAGTGATTCACGCCGTATGGGCGCAAGGCATCGACGGCCGCGTTCACCACCGAGGGCGGGCCGCCGACGCAACCCGCTTCGCCGCAGCCTTTGACACCCAGCGGATTGGCCGGGCTCGGCACTTCGTTGTAGCGGAACGAGAAGGACGGCAGGTTGTCCGCCCGCGGCATGCAGTAATCCATGAACGAGCCGGTCAGCAACTGGCCGTCCGAATCGTAGGACACGCCTTCCAGCAACGCCTGGCCTAGCCCCTGTCCCAAGCCGCCATGGACCTGGCCCTCAACCAGCATCGGATTCACCACCCGGCCGAAATCGTCGACGATCGTGTAGGCCACGACATCCAGCTTGCCGGTATCGGGATCGATCTCGACCTCGCTGATGTGGCAGCCGTTCGGGAAGGTGAAGCCGGTCTGCTTGAAGATCGCAGTCTCGTTGAGGCCCGGCTCGACCTCGACGGGCAGGCGTCCGGCCTGAAAGGCGCGGGCGCGCACATCGTCGAAGGAAACCTTCTTGTCCGTGCCGGCGATGGTGAACGTGCCGTCGCCGAAGGTGATATCGGCTTCGGCGGCCTCCAGCATGTGGGCGGCGATCTTCTTGGCCTTCGCGATGACCTTGTCTGCCGCCATGTTGATGGCCGGGCCGGCCGTTTGCAGCGAGCGCGAGCCACCCGTGCCCGAGCCGTAGATCACGGCGTTGCTGTCGCCCTGAAGCAGCTTGATCGATTCGAACGGAATGCCGAGCCGCTCCGACAGCACCTGGGCATAGGCCGTCTCGTGCCCCTGCCCGTTCGACTGGGTGCCGACCATGAGAGTGACGGCGCCGGTCGAATCGATCCGGACCTCGGCCATCTCGCTGCCGCCGGTGCCGCAGATCTCGATGTAATAGGCCATGCCGATGCCGCGGGCCTTACCGCGCTTGGCGGCTTCCCTGCGGCGGGTCTCGAAGCCCGCCCAGTCGGCGGCCTTGAGGGCCTGATCCATGTTCGTTTCGTAGTTACCGCTGTCGTAGGTCAGGCCCGTCACCGTCTTGTGCGGGAAGGACGCGGGCGGGATGAAATTCTTCCGGCGCAGCTCGGCCGGATTCATGCCCATCTCGTGGGCGCCCGCCTCGACCATGCGCTCCACCACGTAGGCCGCCTCGGGGCGTCCCGCGCCGCGATAGGCTTCGATCGGCGTGGTGTTGGTGAACATCACCTTGAAGGTGATGTGGAGGTTCTGAATCGAATAGACCGCGGCATGCATGGCGCCGGCGGGCTCGGTCGGGATGCACGGCCCCCAGCAGGACAGATAGGCGCCCATGTTGGCGATGCCGTGGACGCGCAACCCCAGGATCTTGCCGTCCCGGTCGAACGCCATCTCGGCGTGGGTCGCGTGGTCGCGGCCATGCGTGTCGGACAGCATGGCATCGGAACGCTCGCTGATCCACTTCACGGGACGCTGCAGCCGCTTGGCGGCCCATAGGACCAGCGCCTGCTCACGATAAGGCACGGCCTTCATGCCGAAGCCGCCGCCGACGTCGGTGGTGATGACGCGCATGCGATTGGTCGGCACGTTGAAGACGTTGCCGGCCATGACGCCGCGTACGGAATGGACGCCTTGGCTGCCGGTGTAGAGCGTGAAGCGGTCCTCGGCCGGCTCGTATAGGCCGGTCATGCCGCGTGGCTCCATCGATGCCACGATGACGCGGTTGTTGATCAGGTCCAGCTTGGTGACATGGTGCGCCTTGGCGAAGGCCGCGTCGGTCTTGGCCTTGTCGCCCAACTCCCAGTCGGCGCACATGTTGTTCTTCACATCGGCGAACAGCTGGGGCGCGCCCGGCTTTCCGGCTTCGGCGCAGTCGGACACCGAGGGCAGCATGTCGTATTCGATATCGATCAACTCGGCCGCGTCGCGCGCCTCGGCCACGGTTTCAGCCACGATGAAGGCCACGGCATCGCCCACGAAACGGACCTTGTCCGTTGCCAGCACCGGATAGGGCGGCAGGGCGCAGGTGGAACCGTCCTTGTTGTTGATGGGTGCCAAGCACGGCAACGTGCCGATCTTGTCGGCGGCGGCGTCCGCGCCGGTCAGGATCAGAACGACACCCGGAGCCTTCAGCGCCTTCTTGGTGTCGATCTTGCCCAGCTTGGCGTGGGCATGGGGGGAGCGCAGGACGAAACCGTGTGCCTGGCGGCCGAGATTGATGTCGTCGGAATAGCGTCCATGACCGGTGATGAAACGCTTGTCTTCCGTGCGCCGGACGGCCTGTCCCGCGCCGTATTTCCGAACCGTGACCATGTCCCGTGGTCTCCCCTTTGGCGTCTGCCGCCGTCCGCGTCCCTGAACGCTCCGGCCGCCTTGAAGCTGGAATGATACAGGGAGAAAACCGCGCGAACCAAGGGGCAGATGGGGCTACCGCGCCGCCCGCTCCATGCTGGGCGGGATATCCTTGGAACGGGTGTAAACCAGCATGCCACACACAAGACACATGGCCAGAAAGCCGAACATGGCGCGATAGGCGATCTCGGGCGCGCCGCCGTCCGTAGCTGGAAAGCCGCGGATGATGTAGCCGGTCGCGACCTGCATCACGGCGATGCCGAACATATTGACGCAATTGACCAGCGTCACCGCGCGGCCGACCAGGCGAAGGGGAAACAGGGCGCGGCCGTGGGCGAAAATGACGACGATGTAGTTGCACGCCACGCCCAGCACGCAAAGAAGAGCCATCGCCGCCCATAGGGACAGGGCGGGAAACAGGGCCAAGCCCGCCAGCGCCACGGCACTGATGGCGGCGCCCGCCAGCACGACGGGCTTACGCCGGTCGAACAGGCGGTCCAACGGCCCGAAGCCCACGTTGCCGACCAGCATGGCCAAGGTGAAGACCAGCAGCATGTTGCCGCGCGCGATGGCATCGAGCCCGAAGACGTCGGCAAGATACGGCCCGGCCCACAAGGCGCGGATGGTCAGCACCATCGACAAGGAAACGAACGCCAACGCCAGCATGGGCCAGATGGCGCGGCTGCCCAGCACTTCGCCGAGGCCGCGAAAGATGGCGCCCAGGGTTTCGCGCGCCTCGCCGTGATAGGGATGGCCCGGCGGCGCATCGCGCACCAGCAGGAACATCTGGCCGACCAGCACCACGTTGATCGCGGCCATGAAGAGAAAACTGTCGCGCCAGCCGAATTCCCCAATGGCCGCTGCCAAAGGCGTTGCGGATAGCAAGATTCCGACATTTCCCATGCCGCTGTAGAGCGAGATCATGGTGGCGATGCGGTCGGTGGGAAACCAGCGCGCGAAAACGACGATGGCGCCCGAAAGACCCACCGCGCAGCCCGCGCCCATGATCCCCTGCCCCAGCGCCAATTCGCCGACCGATTGCGCCTGGGAAAACACGACCGCGCCGGCCGCCGGTACGAGCATCATGACAGTGATCGTGGCGCGTGGGCCGAAACGGTCGAGGAACAGTCCGATCGGGATCTGCATCACGGCAAAGGCGACGTAGAACGTGCCAGTCAACAGACCCAGCTGATCGGCCGCGATACCCATCTCTTCCCGCAGGACGGGCGCCAGCACGGCGTTGGTCGAGCGGTAGAACATGCTCATGAGATAGAGCACGTAAAGGCTTAGGACGACGCGGACGGCCGCGCCCTTGGTTCCGCCGTGATCGGTCATGCCGCTATTCGAGGCCTTTGAGGAGCGGCTTCATTTCGGCGTCGGTCTTGTGGCGCGCGATCGAGCCCGTGCGCGTGAGGCCATGCCAGACGAATTCGGCCGCGACGCAGGCGCCGTTCTTGAATTCGGCGGCGTTTACTTTGTCGCGCGTGTCGGACGCCATCAATAGGTGCCGCACGCCCGCCTCGGGTTCGTCGAAGCCGGCGACCAGGCGCAGCGCGGGAATGCCTCGCCGCGCGAAGTTGTAGTGGTCCGAGTTGCGCTTAATCGGACGCACCACCTTGATCGGCATGGCCAGCCGCTCGCTGACACCGGCGGCCAAGTCGGCCAGTTCGTCGAACTCGCTGGAGAGGCACGAGATGTTCGGGCTACCCGCGATGGTATCGAGTTGGACGCAGAGCGCGATCTCCTTGCGCGCCTCGGGCGTCTGGGCATCGACCCAGACCCGGCTGCCATGAAGCCCCCACTCTTCGGTCGTGAACAGCATGACGCGCAGGCCGCGCGGCAGATTGGCCGCATGCGGTTGCACGCGGCGCAGGATTTCGAGTGCCGCGGCCACGCCGGTCGCGTTGTCGAGCGCGCTCTGGCCCAGGTCGTGGCCGTCATAATGGGCGCCGAGGACGACCCATTCCTTGCCCCGTCCGGGGGCCTCGGCGATCACGTTCACGGCTTTCGCGGGGCCGCGCTTGGCTTCGATCTCCATGCGGACCTTGGCGCCCGCTTCCATCGCCGCGATGGCGGCCCCCGTCTCCAGGCTCAGGCCCAGCGCAGGGATGTCCTTCGGCGTGTTATCGGCGGCGAAGCCCGTCACCACCATCTCGCCTTCGATATTGTTGGCGATCAGAAAGCCGGCCGCGCCGCGCTCGCGCGCCCACATGTACTTCTTCAGCCGGTGGATCGTCTCGGTACAGAACGGATGCTCGTGGCGTACCAGCACGATGCGGCCCTTGATACGCGCGGCGTTCGTCTCGAACGCCTCGAAGGTGCCGCGGCCGAGATCGACGACCTCGGCCTCGAGACCGCCCTTGGGCGTGTCGGGCGACCACATCAGCGAATGGGCGGGGCGCGTCCGCGATTCGGCGCCCAGGAGCGTGATCTGCGAACGCACGCGCTGCCAACCGCTGTATTCGTAATCGTGCTCGCGCACCCGGATGCCCGGAATTTCGGCCAACCGACCGCGCAGGTAGTGGAGGGCCTTAGCCTCGCTTTCCTCGCCGCAGAAACGCCCGCCAAAGGAGCAGAGCGCATCCAAGTCCTTGAACATCTCGGACGAGCGCCAAACCTCGCCAATGATCGATTCATGCACGCCCATCTTCGCCCCGCGGTTCCTTGGATTGCCTTATAGGAATATCAGATTTTCCGGCTGTCATATGCCCATTGGAGAAGTGCCTGCCGCTGCCGCGGGCGGCATGTCAGATTGCCGGGCTCGCAATGGTGCTTGACCTGAGCCACATGCCGCCGGATCGCGCGCCATCGCTTGATCTGCCGCTCGTCTTCCTCGGGCAGCCGGCGGCCCATGTAATAGCGGCAATACCACTGAAACCAGCCGCGCGGGTCGTCCCGGTGAATCCATCCCTTCTTCCGCCACTCGGATAAAGGCTGGCTGGCATCGACGCCGAAAAAATTGAGCGAAGCATCGCGCCTGTCCGGCGACAGCTTCGCCCCCGCAAACCAGCTCGCCGGGAACTCCTTCCGTGTGTCCGTCATGTACTTGCCGCCAAACACACCAAGCCGGAGCATCTGCTTGGGCGTCAGTTCGGGCTCGAACCCGGGCGCGAAATCCCGTCCGAGACGGGCGCTCAGTTCGTAGCTGTATCTTTTCTGCATCCGGTCATTGACGGTGACCGTGCGCCTTCGCATGAGATTAAAGCGGCACTCCGAGTTGGCAGACCCGTTCGCCCGCCGAGACGATGGGAAATGTGGCCACGCGCACGACGCGGCCGGACAAGGGTGCCCTCACCTCTTCCACCTTCTCGCCGAAGACATTGGTGACGATGCCGACGACCTGGCCTTTCTTCACCTCGTCGTTGAGGTTGCAAAGGCGCTGCAGCAACCCAGCGCGATTCACGCGCACGACTGCTTGATCCTTGATCACCATGCAGCGTCCGATCTTTTTTACCTTGCCGGACAGCATACCGATCTTGCACATCACGTTGCGCAGACCTGCCAGCGCGCGTTTGGTGTCTTCCGGGTGGATGTGGCTGCCTTCGCTGACCTCGACGCCGAAGGCGATCTTGCCCTGGCGGGCCAGCACGACGTGCGGGCTTTCCTCCATCACATAGACACCCTTCTCCGTATACAAGATGAAGTCGGGGCCGAAGATCTTGGCCAACTCCAGCGCTTGCTTCGCGGCCTTGCCGACGCGCGGCGGCGGCATGAAAGCAAAGGGCGCGTAGCGGCCGCCCGTGGTCGGCGTATGGATATCGATGATGTAGTCGGCATGCCGCATGAACTTGGTGTGGATCGCATAGGCCACGCGCGCGGCCGTATTGCCCAAGGGGTCGCCCGGGAACGCGGCCCATGGGTCGGCCGGGCTTTGGTCGAGGGGCGAGCGCAGGAAGGTGCTGACCGCGTAGCGGTGTTGGGCTTGCACCGCCAGCGGGTTCTGAACCGGCAGGATGATGACCGTGCCCTTCAGCGTCTTCAGGTCGGTCGCGTTGGCGAATTTCGTGACGATCTCGATGCCGTTGATCTCGTCACCATGGACGCAAGCGCCCAGCAGCAGGACCGGTCCGGGCCTAGCGCCGCGCAGCACGATGACCGGAAGCTCGACCCAGCTCCCGTCGGCCTGCTCGGCCACGGGCATGCGCTTGTGCTCGCGCGTGCCGCGTTTCAGCGCCATGCCTTCGATGCGGAGCGTCTCGTCCGATGCCGTGCGTGCCATGCGATTCCCCCTTCTATTTCTTACCGTCCAAAGACAAGGCGCGCTCGGCGCCCGCGACCAATCCTTCGACGATGCGCGTCAGCGTCCGGAACGCGCGCGCATCGAGACTGCCGAACACCTCATCGTTGATCGTCTGCAGTCGCGGTGCGAAGGCCGCCAGCGTCCGATGCCCGCTGGGCGTGACCGACAGCAAGACCCCGCGCCGGTCGACCTTGCTGTCGCGCTTGGCCAAGATGCGCTTACGGATCAGCTTTCCGGTCTCGGTCGTGACGAAGGCCGGAGTCACACGAAGCCTTCGCGCGATCGTCGAAACGTTGACGCCATCTTCTCCCTCGAAATGGGCGACGGCGAGGAACAGACCAAACTGAGGGCCCGTGATACCAAGCTGACGCGCCATCCGCGCGCGCAACTCGATCAACTGGCTGGCCATGGCGTGAAGATTCGCGATGAGGCCGCGGAAAGCTTGGTCCGAGCCGCCCACCAGCAAGGCCGGATTGCTGACGGACAAAGGCACTTTCAAGCGGCGGTTGTTTCTCTTTCTCGTTGTCATGCGGTTCGATATTCCCCTGGTATGTCGTAGCTGGCGAGAAGCCGGTCGAGCACTCCCGCCATCTCACCCCAGGGACATTCGCGGAAACTGTGATTGCGCACAACAAAGGACGGGCCTGCGTAAAATTTTTCGTACTGCATGTGCCGGCCGCCGAACTCGGAGCCGACGAGGTCCCAAGCCAGCTTGAAGAGCTTCATGCGGTCGAGGGCTGGCTGGCCGGGCGTCGACCAATGGCTTTCGAACGTGCCGCGCGTGGCTTGATCGAGCACCGAAATGTCCGCC
This sequence comes from uncultured Alphaproteobacteria bacterium, assembly GCA_902826885.1. Taxonomy (GTDB): domain Bacteria; phylum Pseudomonadota; class Alphaproteobacteria; order CADEGL01; family CADEGL01; genus CADEGL01. The sequence goes on from CADEGL010000005.1 coordinate 67,052, forward strand.
GGCATCATGAAGACACCGCCGCCCATCAATTCGCGCAGCGTGTCGCAGAGCATCGGATAGTTTTCGGTGCACCAGGACAAGGCGCCGTACATATAGCGGCGGTTGAACGAGACATAGCCGTTGCCCAGGTCCTCGTGCGCCATGCATTGGCCGTGAACCATCGCCGCGATGGTGGCTTCGTAAGCCGCCAGGCGGCCCAGCGTTTCCTGCACGGCGGGAATCTTGATGGTGCCGTTGACGTCGGCGATGCGCCGGGCCAAGGCCAATATGAGCCGCAGCTTCGACCAGAAGCGGACGTTCGACTGATGATTGCCGAAGCAATGCGAGGGTGTGCGGATGTAAATTTCGCGCGACAGGGCGACATGGTTGTGGACGAAGACGTTTTCCCACGGAACTTTGACGCCGCGGCACACGACGACGGCGTCCGTCTCGTCGAAGCGATGGGCCAACGGGCTGTCGAACTCGCTGCCGGCATCGCGTTCCAGCGGCTTGCGCGCCCATAGACTCATCCCTTCCGCCGCGACGGGGACGGCGCAGGTGATCGAGAGTGCCTCCTGCCCAGGCCCGAGCGGCTGGAGGTTACCGAGCCAGATTTCGTCGGCCAGCACGCCTCCGGTCGCGAGCGTTTTGATGCCCTCGATGGTGACACCGGAATTGTCCTCGCCGATCACGCGCAATGAGGGCGAGACATAGCCGGGCTGGCGCTGGCTGAACTCCGGATCGCGCCCGCCTTGGGGCGGCAACACGGCATAGGCGATGTAGCTGTCGGCGGAACGCGCGCGGCGGTAATAGCCGAGAAGATTGTCGCGATAATCCGGTTGGAAGATTTCCGGCTGCAGGGCCAGGCCGGCCACGAAGCTGGCGACATGGTCCGGCGAACGGCCGAACAGCCCATAGGTCTGGTCGGAGATGAGCTTGTGTGCGTGCGAGCGCTTGAGCAGATCGTCTCGGTCGCGCGGCAGCAGGTAATACATGCTGTGGCGCTCACCCTCTTCCTCGTAGGACAGCGAGTCGTGGTGCGCCGGATCGCGCTTGAGATCGTAAAGCCCCGCCACGGTACGGGCCGCGTTGCGAAAGGCCGGATGGGCGGTGACGTCGGCGACCTTCTCGCCACCGACATAGACGACGCGCCCGTCGCGCAACCCATCGAGATAATCAGCACCCGATTTCAGCATGGCGCCCTCCCGCCGCATAATGCTTAGTAGCTTAATTAACTACCAGACATCTGCAAGCGAAAAAAGGGCCGGCGGGAATGGCTGCCCGCCGGCCCGGCCGTCGAGTGCGGAGGGATACGCTACTCGGCGGCGGCGAGCGCCAACGGATCTTTTCCCGTCTTTTGCAACCAGCGATAGACCGGCGGGATGACATCGCCGATCGATTCCACGGCCACGTCGACGAAGCTGGGGCCCTTGGTCGCGAAGGCCGCGTCGAGCGCGGCTTCCAATTCCTCCGGCGTCTGGGCACGGAAGGCCGCAACGCCGAAGGCCTCGGCCACGCGGCGCATGTCGCCCGGATTGAAGTCGACGGATACGAATGCCTCGTTCGCGCCCGGCCGCGCGTGGACGCGCTGTAGCGCCTTGATCCAACCGAAGCAGGCGTTGTTGAAGTGGATCAGCACGGCTGGGACTTGCAGCCGCGCCAGCGTTTCCAACTCGCCCGCGGCCATGCCGAAGGAACCGTCGCCGAACAACCCGACCGGCCGCGCGTCGGGCCGTGCGAGCCAGGCCGCGACCACGGCGGGAATGGCGTAGCCCAGCCCGCCGAACGCGCGCGGGATTACCAGGCTGGACCCCCGGCCGTTGAGGCGCAGGAAGCGCGAGGCATACGGCGTGGGGGTTCCTGCGTCCGAAACGACGATGACGGGCTCGGGTAGCCGCTTGTTCACCGCTGCAATCACGCGCTGGGGCTTGAGTGGCACGGCGTCGGACTCCAACGCATCCTTCACGGTGTCCCAGAAGCTGGCGCGGTCGCGGTTGAGCGAGGCCACCCAGGCTTCCGTGCGGCGCGGGTCGCGCGGATTCGCGGCACGCAGCAGGTCCTCCAGCACCAGGCGCGCATCGCCGGCGATGCTGAGCGCATTGTCGAAGGTATTGGCCAAGATCTCCGGGTCGCTGTCGATCTGGACCACGCGGCGCGTCTTAGCAGGTACCGGAAAGCTCCAGCCGATACTGGCGACCGAGCCCATGCGGCAGCCGATGTAGATCGCCAAGTCCGACTCATCCAGGGCGCGATGCGCATGGGGATGAAAACCATTGTCGCCCACCACCCCCATCGCGAACGGATGGTCGTCGGGGATGATGCTCTGGCCTGTGATGGTGGTGACCACGGGCGCCGCGAAGCGTTCGGCCAGTGCCAGGATCAGCGGTCCAGCAACGCCCCGGTTGGCGCCGCCGCCGGCCACGATCACGGGCCGCTCGGCGATGGCCAGCCAATCGGCCAGCCGCGCCACCGATTCCGCTTCGCCCCGTGTGGGATAAGCCGGGGCGCGGACGCATTCGGTTTCGACCCGCAGCGGTACGCTGGGCGACACGGGCTCCACCATCACGTCCTCGGGGAGCGTGATCTGCACGGCGCCGGGCTTGCCCGTGGTCGCGGCACGGAAGGCGCGGCGCACGGTCTCCGGCAATTTGTCGGCCGACTTCACCTGGACCGACAGCTTGGTGACCGGCTCGAACAGCCGGACGCAGTCCAGCTCGGTCAAGGTCGCGCGCCCCTCGCCCGCCAACGGGATGTCGTTGATCAAAAGGATCAGCGGCACGGAGGAGCTGTTGGCTTCCGCCACGCCCGGAATCGAATAAAGCACGCCCGCGCCGCTTGGGCACTCGCAGACGCCGGGCTTGCCGGTCAGGCGCGCATAGGCGTCGGCCATGTAGGCGGCCGAACGCTCGTCGCGCGCCAGCACGTGGCGGATGGGTCCGCCCGCGTCGCGGATCGCGTGGTAGAGCGGCACGTTGGTATCGCCCGGCACGCCGAATATATATTCGACGCGATAATCGATCAGCATCTGGACCAAGGCTTCGGCGGCGTTCATCTCTGTCTCCCGGTTGCGCAGTCCGCAGAATCGATGGACGCCGTGCGGGAAGAAACTTGCGAAGCGTCAGGACAGGCCGCCATTTCGCCAGTTAACACCGGCAATTCGCCGGAAACGTCCTTGCCGGGCTTGGCTCGCATCGGTAACGATTTCGCCATGAGCCGCCCCGTCAACGATGCCAAGGACCGGCAATTGATCAGCCTTCTGCGCGTGAATGCGCGGGAGTCGCTGACCAATCTGGCCAAGCGCCTGGGTGTGTCGCGCAGCGCGGTGCAGCAGCGCCTGGCGCGGCTCGAGCGCGACCGGGTGATCGCGGGTTACACGGTCGTGATGGGCGACGGCGCCATGCCCGGCGTGCTGAAAGCCCATGCCTTGATCGAAATCGACGCGCGCCATCTCGCCGGTATCGTGCGTGCCCTGCGCGCCATGCCCGAGGTACGCCGCTGCAGCACGGCCAGCGGACCGTTCGACCTGGTCGTGACGGTGGAGGCCATGACAGCGGAGCGTTTGGATCAAACGCTCGACGCGATCGGCCAACTGACCGGCGTGAAGCGCACGGCCACGACGGTGCTGCTGGCCGATAAGTTCGAGCGTTAAGAGGATTTTCCGGTTACAACCGGCCGGACATCCGATGGAGAGCGTGCCGTGCCGAAAGCTTTAACGTCCGTCGCGAGCCGTGCGGGCATCCCCATACTCGCCCTCCTCGCTTTGGCCGCGTGCCAGCAGGACGAGATTCGCGCGCGCGGCTCGCAGGGCGGCGATATCGTTCGCGGCAATCCTGCGGAGCTCGCGAGTTGCGCGGCGAAAAGCTTCGACAGCCAGACGTGCGGTTTCCTGACCGCATGTCCCAACAGCGTGGTGACCGTGACCGAAGGCGGCGAGAAAGCCAGCGTGCACAGCAAGGTCGGTACCACCAGCGTATGGATTGTCGATCTGGCCGGGCGTCCGGGCGACGTGGTCGAGGCTACATATTATCTAACCAGCGCGGCGCCGACGGACACCCAGGGCGGCATCGCCGCGATCAGTGGCATCATTCAGGCGTGCGGCAAGCCGGTATCCTAGCGGCCGTCAGTACGATGCCTCGGCGAAAATATTGACCGGCAGTTCGGCGACCGAGGCCGTGTTGGGCAACGCCAGCAGCATCGCCACCATCTCGGCCAGCGTCCCGGGGTCGATTTTGTCTTCCTTGGCGATGCCGGTCCCCTCGCCCATGTCGGTGTCGATAACGCTGGGGCACAAGGCCGTGGCCCGGACGCCGTGTTCGAACCCCTCCTGCCGGATGGCGTGCGTCAACGCGACCAAGGCGAATTTGCTCATCGAATAGCCGAAATAGTCCGGCCGGCGGACGCGCAGACCCAGAAGCGATGCCACGTTCACCACGCGCCCCTGCCCGCTTTTCTTCAGATGCGGGAGCGCCGCCCGGGTGAGAAGCGTCGGTCCCTTGGCATTGACCGCCCACATCTCGTCCAGACGCGCTTCGTCGGCGGCTTCGACGCTGAATGCGTGCAGCACGCCGGCATTGTTGACGAGACCGTCGAGTTTACCGAAGCGCGCAACGGTGGCGGCGACCCAGGCGTCGCCCGTGCAGGAGTCCTTGGCGTCGTGCTTGTGGAGCAACACGCGCGTCTTCTCCATGCCGCCATGGGCTCTTTCCAGCGCGGCCGCATCGCGCGCGCCCAGACTGAGCGTGTATCCCTCGTCGTAGAGTCGTTTGGCGATGACAGGGCCCAGGCCGCGCGCGGCGCCGCTGACCATGACGACACGCCCCTTCGGGTTCAGCATGGCAAATCCTCCCGGCGCGAAGCCTCGCGCGGGCGGATGCCCTAGTCCAGGAGAAGTTGGCTAAACCCGCTACTCCGCGGCGACCGCGTCGGCGCGGAGGCGTTCCATCACGGGTTTGCGATGGCCGGACGACAGGCGGTCATACAGACGGCGAATGGTGCGGCTGCCCACGGTCGTGCAGGTGAAGGGAAACAGCCCATGGAGGATGCAAGCCAAGCCACCGATGACCATCCAGAACCCTGTCGCGGAGGCGAAGCGCAGATGCTCGGCATAGGTCTCGCTGACCGTGGCCGGGTGGGCGGTGAAGGGATTGCGCAGGGTCATCTGGAGTCCAACCATCTGTACTGTCGATAAATTCCAGCATCGCACGGGTTGGTTAGAAGCAGCGACCAAAGTTGAGCGCGAATTATCTCTATAGTAGAATTTAATTCTATCTTTTATCTATAAGAGAGAAATTCATGCGCCTGGATGCAATCGACCGCCGCATTCTTAATGCGCTCCAAGCCGACGCGACCATCCAACTCGCGGACCTCGCCAAGGAAGCCGGCCTGTCGCCCACGCCCTGTTGGCGGCGGGTGAAGAATCTGGAGGAGGCCGGGGTGATCCGCGGCCGCGTGGCGTTGCTCGACCGGGCGAAACTGAATCTCAATGTGACGGTGTTCGTGGCCATCCGCACAAACCAGCACAACCCGGAGTGGCTGGAGCGGTTCGCGCGCGCGGTGCTGGAGATTCCGGAGGTGGTCGATTTCTACCGCATGAGCGGCGATATCGACTACCTGCTGCGCGTCGTGGTGCCGGACATCGCCGCCTATGACGAGGTCTATAAACGCCTGATCAAGCGCATCGACCTCTATGACGTCAGCTCCAGCTTCGCCATGGAGGAGATCAAGTGCACGACCGCCCTGCCCGTCCGCTATGCGGACGCGGTGGAGGAAGAGGCCGCGCCGCCTAGGAAGGCAGTACGGCGACGGCCGAAATCTCGACCATGAGTTCCGGGAAGGCCAGGCCGGCCACCTCGACGATGGCGCTGGAGGGACCGCCCTTGGGCCAGTGCTTTAGGCGCGCGTCGCGAATCTCGTCGAGCACGCGGATGTCGGTGACATAGACGATCACCTGGACCACGTCCGCCATGGTGGCGCCGTTGGCCTTCAGAATGGTCAGGACGTTCTTGAGCGTCTGTTCGGCTTGCTTGGCCGGGTCGCCCTTACCGACAATGCGGCCCTTGGCGTCCATCGAGACCTGGCCGGAAACGAACAGCAGCGGTCCGGATTCGACCCGCACGCAGTTGGAATAGTAACCGCGGATGGGTGCCGGCACGCCCGGCGGATTCCACGACCGCTTGCGCCCCTTCGTGGTTTTCTTTCTGGTTTTGGTCGCCATCGTCCCCTCCCCTCGTGGGCCTCATGCGCCAACGGGCTCGGCATGAGGCGCTTATTGATGAATCCTCACCCTGAATTTGTCGAAGGGTGCGCTTCGTTTCCTCACGAAAACTTACAGGTCAGCCCGCCGTCCACCACGATGCCCTGGCCCGTGATGTATTCGGAATCGTCCGACGCCAGAAACAGCGCCAGCTTGGCAACATCCCAGCCCGTGCCCGCGCGGCCATAGGGTACCGAGGCGTCGCGGTTCTTGAGGAACGTTTCAAGCTCCGCCGGTTTCATCTGCTTTTCCCAGCGCGTCGTCATCATGGGCGTGTTCATCATGCCCGGCAGGATGGCGTTGCAGCGAATCTTCTTCTTGCCGAAGTCGAGCGCCACCCCGCGGGTGAAGCCCAGCACACCGGCCTTGCTGGTGTAGTACGCGATGAAGGGCCTGCCGTTGTGGCGGATGGCCGAGATGGACGACAGGTTCACGATCGCGCCGCCGCCCTGCTTCTCCATCAAGGGGATGACGTGTTTGCAGGTCAACATCATGGATTTGAGGTTGACCGCCATCGTGTGGTCCCACTCTTCTTCCGTCACGCCAACCACGTCGGTGGTGTCGGTGATACCGACATTGTTGTGCAGAATGTCGATGCGGCCATAGGTGTCGACGCAACGCTTCACCAGCGCCTCGACCTCTTTCGCCTTGGTCACATCGGCCTGATGCGCCGTGGCCGCACCGCCCTCCTTCTCGATGATGGACTTCGTCTCCTCGGCGGCGGCCAAGCTCTGGTCGACGCCGAAGACCTTGGCGCCCTCGCGCGCGAACAGTACCGCCGCGGCCTTGCCATTGCCCCAACCCGGCCCCATCGAGCCAGCGCCAATGACGAGAGCCACTTTGCCTTTGAGACGATCACCCATGCCTTTGATCTCCTTGCTTGGTGCGGGATATTGGCGGGAACACATGGGGGGCGGCAACAGCCGTACGCCATCCCGAGCTCGCGCAAGGCCGGTAAATGGCGAGGGGCCGGATTTCACCCTTTGAAACTGTCGCTTCGCCAGGTTCGGATTGCGGAACGAAAGGCGCGGTTTCGCGGCCCGCCATGCGCAAAACGCAGGTTCACAAAGCTTGCCGGACGTCACGGGTCCGTTATAGTCCCCCGCGAATTCCGCAGGCGGAGACCACATGAGCACGAACAAGAATTCCGCGCGCGCCGCGCGTAAGCCCCAGGCGCGCCTCGGTGTCGACATTGGCGGCACCTTCACCGACGTGGCCCTCGAAGTCGGCACCACCGCCTATTCGGCGAAAACGCTGACCACCCATGGCGCCCCCGAGCGCGGCGTGCTGATCGGCATGCGCGACGTGATCGCCAAGGCAGGCATCACGCCGCAGGACATCGACATCATCATCTACGGCACCACGCTCGCCACCAACATGCTGATCGAGCGGCGCGGCGCCAAGACGGCGCTGGTGACCACGGAAGGTTTCCGCGATTCGATCGAGATGCGGAACGAGAACCGCTTCGAGCAGTACGACATCAATATCGACCTGCCCGAGCCGCTGGTGCCGCGCCATCTGCGCTTCCCCATTCCCGAGCGCCTGACCGCGCAAGGCCGCGTGCTGATGCCGCTGCGCGAGGATGCGGTCGAGGCGCTGATCCCGCAGCTTGAGAAGGAAGGCATCGAATCGATCGCGGTCGGCTTTATCCATTCCTACGCCCACCCGATCCATGAAAAGCAAGCGCGCGACATTCTGTCCCGCCGCCTGCCCAAGGTTTCGATCACGCTGTCTTCGGAAGTCTCGCCCGAGATGCGCGAGTTCGAGCGCTTCTCGACGGCCTGCGCCAACGCCTATGTCCAGCCGCTGATGAGCCGTCATTTGACGGCGCTCGGCCGCGACTTGCGCGACGCCGGCTTCCAATGCCCCCTCTTCCTCATGCTTTCCGGCGGCGGCATCACGACACTGGAAACGGCCATCGAATTCCCGGTCCGCCTGGTGGAATCGGGCCCGGCGGGCGGCGCCATCTTCGCAAGTCACGTGGCGCACCAGTGCGGCGTGAAGGACGTCGTGTCCTACGATATGGGCGGCACGACGGCGAAGATCTGCATGATCGACGAGTTCCAGCCCCAGACCTCGCGCACTTTCGAGGTCGCGCGCGTCTACCGCTTCATGAAGGGCAGCGGCCTTCCCTTGCGCATCCCGGTCATCGAAATGGTTGAGATTGGCGCGGGTGGCGGCTCGATCGCTCATATCGACTCGCTCGGCCGCATCGCGGTCGGTCCCGAGAGCGCGGGCTCCGAACCCGGCCCGGCTTGCTATGGCCGTGGCGGCTCCAAGCCCGCCGTGACCGACGCCGACGTGACACTGGGCAAGATCGACCCGGACAACTTCGCGGGCGGGCGCATGAAGCTCGACCGCGACGCTTCGGCCAAGGTCATCGCGGCCGACGTGGGCAAGCCCCTCGGTCTCGAAGTCTCCCACGCCGCCCTCGGCATCTCCGAAATGGTGGACGAGAACATGGCCAACGCGGCCCGCGTCCACGCCATCGAAAGCGGCAAGGATATCGAAATTCGCACCTTGATCGGTTTCGGCGGCGCGGCGCCCATTCACGTCTCGCGCTTGGCCGAGAAGTTGAACGTGCCGCGCGTGATCATCCCGACCGGCGCGGGCGTCGGCTCGGCCGTCGGCTTCCTGCGCGCGCCCGTGGCGTACGAGGTCATTCGCAGCCATCACCAACGCCTGTCCAAGTTCAACGGGCGCGCGGCTACGGCCCTCATCGCCGAGATGCGCGCCGAGGCCAAGAAGGTCGTCGAGCCCGGCGCCAGCGGCGCCAAGCTGGTCGAAAAGCGTATTGCGTTCATGCGCTATGTCGGCCAGGGCCACGAGGTGGCGGTAAACCTGCCCGCCGACAAGTTCGGCGCCGATGCGGCGAAGTCGCTGCGCAAGGCGTTCGAGACCGCCTACAAGGCGCTCTATGACCGGACCATTCCGCATCTCGACGTCGAGGTGCTGACTTGGGCGCTGCTTCTTTCGACGCCGCTGCCCAAGGTGTCGTCGGCCAAGCCGGTGAAGAAGAAGATCAAGGCCAAGCCGGTCGGCAAGCGCAAGATCATCGACCAGGCCACGGGCCAATTTGTCACCGCCGCGGTCTATGACCGCACGCAGCTCGTGCCCGGCTCGGTCATGCCCGGCCCGGCCGTGATCGTCGAGGAGCATACGGCGACCGTCGTGGGTAAGGCCTATGATGCGAGCATCAACGCCCTCGGGTATATTGTCCTGGACCACCGCAAGCTGGGCAAAAAGGCCCGCTGACGGCTTGGAACGCGGACCTCACCCTTCGACGGGCTTGGGTGAGGCTCTTGTAATAAATGCTCTCATGCTGAGCCCGTCGAAGCATGAGACCGCTGCAAAACCTCGCTAGAGGACTGACCATGGCCAAGAAGAACGACGCCCTCGCCCAGATCCACATGCAGGTCATGTGGAACCGCCTGATCTCCGTCGTGGAGGAACAGGCGCAGACCCTGGTGCGCACCGCTTTCTCCACCTCCGTGCGCGAGGCCGGCGACCTTTCGGCGGGCGTCTTCGACGAACAGGGCCGCATGCTGGCCCAGGCCGTGACCGGCACGCCGGGCCACATCAACTCGATGGCCGAGGCTGTGCCCCACTTCATCGCCAAGTATCCGATGAGCAAGATGAAGCCGGGCGACCACTTCATCACCAACGATCCCTGGCAGGCGTCTGGCCACCTGCACGACTTCACAGTCGTCTCGCCGACCTTCCACAAGGGCCGGGCGGTCGCTCTGTTCGCCAACACAATCCACGTCGTCGATATTGGCGGCCGCGGTTTCGGCCCCGACGGGCGCCAGGTTTTCGAGGAAGGCCTGAACATCCCCATCATGCACCTCTTCAAGGAGGGCAAGGCCAACGAGACGCTGATGGAGCTCATCCGCACCAACGTGCGCGAGCCCATGCAGGTCGAGGGCGACCTGTTCGCCGCCGCGGCTTGCAACGACACGGGCTCCAAGCGCCTGGTCGACATGATGACCGAGTTCGAGCTGAAGGACCTGAACAAGCTCGGCGCCTTCATCATCGAATCCTCGCGCAAGGCGACGATCGAGAAGATCCGCAAGCTGAAGCCCGGCACCTACCGCAACACGATGCAGACTGACGGCTACGACGCGCCGGTCACCATCTCCGCGGCGCTGACGGTCGGCAAGGACGGCATCCACGTCGACTACGAAGGCACGTCCGGCGCCAGCCCCTACGGCATCAACGTGGTGTTCAACTACACCAAGGCCTACACCTGCTTCGGCGTGAAATGCATCGTGGCTCCGGACATTCCGAACAACTACGGCTCGCTGCTGCCGATCACCTTCTCGGCGCCCGAGGGCTCGATCCTGAACGTCCAGCGTCCTTGGGCCGTGGCCGCGCGCCACATCATCGGCCACTGCCTGCCCGACACGGTGTTCGGCTGCCTGCACCAGGTGGTGCCGGAAGGCGCCCAGGCCGAGGGCTCGGCCAGCCTGTGGAACGTGCAGCTGCGCGGCGGCCCGTCCGTCTCCGGCGGCGTGGCCTTCAAGGGCAACATCCCCGAGTTCGAGATGCTGCAGTTCAACTCCGGCGGCACGGGCGCCCGCCCGACCAAGGACGGTCTCAACTCGACGGCCTTCCCCTCCGGCGTGCGCGGCATGCCGGTCGAGGCCAACGAAGCCATCACCCCGGTCGTGTTCTGGAAGAAGGAACTGCGTCCGGATTCCGGCGGCGCCGGCACCCAGCGCGGCGGCCTCGGCCAGATCATCGAGATCGGCGGCATCGACGGCATTCCCTTCGACGTGTTGGCCATGTTCGAGCGCTGCGAGAATCCGGCTCATGGCCGCGCGGGCGGCGGCACGGCCAAGTCGGGCCGCGTGTCGCTCAAGAGCGGCAAGCAGATGCGCGGCAAGGGCCGCCAGTCGATCCCGCCCGACGACAAGCTGGTGCTGGAGCTTCCCGGCGGCGGCGGTTTCGGCAGCCCGATGAAGCGCGAGCCCAGCCGCGTCGCGAACGACGTGAAGAACGGCTACATCACCCGTGAAGCCGCCAAGCGCGACTATGGCGTCGCTCTGCGCGACGACCTGTCGGTTGACGACGAGACGACCAAGAGCCTGCGCACGCAGCGCGCGGCCGAGTAGCACTCGCAAGTTTCAAAAACACGAAAGGCCGCCCCCTCGGGCGGCCTTTTTGTTTGCATCAAAGCGCGGTTTCGTCAGTCGCCCTTCTCCGTCGTCGGGTCGATCATCTTGCGCACCTCGGTGATCTTGGTCGCGGGGAAGCCGCTGATCTCGGCGTGCTTTTTGATGATGGCCTCGTCCTTGGCCAGGTAGACGCAAAAGGTCTTGTCCGCGGCGACGAAGCTTTCAACCCATTGGATGTCGGGGCCAAGCTGACGCAAGGCGGCATTCGAGGTGGCCGCCGCGCCACGCAACTGCTCGCGCTCGAGGCTGCCGACCTTGGGGATGTCACGTTCGATGATGAACTTGCGCAATGCCATGGCGTCGTCCTCGCTTACGGGAACCGGTGCCGAGAGATAAGGCCGCGAACGCGGCAAGGCAACCCGTCCAACCCTCGCGTTCGCGTCGTCGCGGCAGGTTCTCCCGATTTTCCCGCGCGAAGCGCAAAACTCGACACCAGATTTAGGAAAATCGTTTGGTGACCGGGCGTTAACGCGTTTTCTTCATTGCCATCCGATAGGCCGTTCGGCCTACGCTTTTCCGGCACGCGGGCGCTATGATGCCTTGCCTAAGGCTCGGCGCGTGCGCCGGAGCTTCAATTCACAGGGGGGATGCTCCATGCAGAGTTTCGGACGGTTCATGACCGCGGCCGCGGCGGCTTCCATGTTGCTGGCGGCGCCGGGCGCCTTCGCCCAGACCAAGGAATTCGAGGGCGTCACGCTCAACATCAACGGCTTCGGCACGGCGTTCGACGATGTGCTGAAGGAAACCATCGCCAAGCCGCTGAAGGAAAAATACGGCATCGAGGTGGTCTACAACCCCGGCACCTCCACCGCCGCGATGGCCAAGCTGATCGCCTCCAAGGACAAGCCGCCCTATGACCTGTTGATGGTCGACAGCCCGAACATGCCCGACCTGATCGCGGCCGATGTGATCGAGAAGATCACGCCGAAGGAAGTTCCGAACACGGCCACGCTGTATCCGCAGCTCAAGGAATTCGGCGACTACGGCATCCCCTTCGTGATCTCCTCCATGCCGCTCTACTACAACAAGGAGAAGATCAAGACACCGCCGACCTCCATCGCCGACCTGGCCAACCCCGAATACAAGGGCCGCGTCGTCATGTTCAACCTGGAGAACAACGGCGGCATCCTGAATCTGATCGCCTTGTCCGAGGCCAATGGCGGTGGCGTCAACAACACGGCACCCGGCTTCGCCGTCTACGAGAAGATCAAGCCGAACCTGGCGGCCACGCCGCCCTCCACCGTCACGATTTACCAGCTCATCGAGCAGGGCGAAGGTTGGGTCGGGTCGTACTGGAACGGCCGCATCTTGATGCTGAAAAACAAGAACTTCCCCATCGAAATGGTGATCCCGAAGGAAGGCCTCTATTCCAACCAGTCCTACGTCAACTTGGTGAAAAACCTGCCGCCGAAGCAGCGCGCGGCGGCGCTGAAATATCTCGAGCTGGTTCTCTCGCCCGAGGCGGCCACGCTGATGGCGAAGAATGTCTACTACGCGCCGACCAGCTCGGCCATCAAGCTGCCGCCGGAGGTGGCCGCCCAGGTGGTGCCCTACGGCGAAGCGCAGTTGAAGCAGGTGAAGCTGACCGACTGGGCCACGGTGTCGAAGAACCGCTCCCAGTGGATGGAGCAGTGGAACAAGTCGATGGCCCGCTGACCGGAGTCGTTCGAATCCTCGCCCTGGGCACGCCCCGGGGCGAGGAGTCCGGGCTAGGAAATCCCCTGGTACTTCAGCACGGCGAACATGCCGCGCTCCATGTGGTACAGGTGATGGCAGTGAAACGCCCATAGACCGGGATTGACGGCGTCGAAGGCGACCGTCACCTGGGTATCCGCCGGCAGATAAACCGTATCGCGCCGTGCGCCTTCGAAACGCTCTCCATTGATCTCCACGACCTGGAAATGATGCCCGTGCAAATGCATCGGGTGGGTCATGCCGCTGACGTTCCGCATGGCCAGTTCGACGCGCTCGCCCTGCTTCACCTCCAGCGCGGCGCCTTTCAGGTCGATGCCCCATTGATAAGCGGCCATATCGCCCGTCAGGTCCATTTCGATGCGCCGGTCGGCCGCGCGCGGCGCGAAGCCCGTGACGGCGCGCAACTGCCGTTCCAAAGCCAGGCTGAGCAAGGGGCCTTTGTCCTCGGCAACGGGGTCTATCTTGCGCACCGCGGCGCCCGGCGGCGCCAGGATGATGCCCGTGCGTTCGGCCGCGCCCTCGCGCAAAGCCAGCACGGGCACGGCGCTGTCCGGCGGGATGCGCAGGCGGATATCGAGGCGTTGGGCGATGGCGATCGGAAACCGATGCCCCAAGACGGGCTGGACCAAATCGCCGTCCACCGCGATCAGTTCGCCTTCCACATCGCCCAGGTCGATCGTGTAATTGGTCGCCGCGGCCGCATTGATGATGCGCAGGCGGACCTGTCCCTCCTTCTCCACCGTGACGACGTGCGGATCGTTGAGCGTGCGCTCATTGGCCAGATAGGCGTCGTAGTCGATGTCGTTCACGTCCATGCCGGCATGCTTCATCGCGGGCATCGGCACGGCTGGCGCCATGGGCATCGCGTGACCGGCATGGCCCGCGGACATGGGCGCGCCGCCGGTCAGCTTGGCCATCAACGCCTCGGGCGGGGTGAACGAGAAGTCATGTAGCATCATGACCACCTCCTGCTCGTCCGCCCGGTGGTCTTCGGCCTTTCGGACGATCAGCGGCGCGGACAGCAGAAGCTGCTCCTGCAACCCGACATGGGAATGCATCCAATGGGTGCCCGAGGGCGCGACCGTGAAATCGTAGCGGACGCTTTTGCCCGGTTTCAGCGCGGGGGCGCTCACATCCGGTACACCGTCCTGGCGCCAGGGTGGCGTCAATCCATGCCAGTGGATCAAGGTCGGCACATCCATGCCGTCCGTCAACTCGACCAGGAACCGTTCGCCCTCGCGCATCACCAGCCCGCTTTGATTAAGGCTGCCGGCCATGCTGACCAGCCGCATGACCGCGCCGGGCCGTCCGTCGACATAGAGCGTCGATTTTTCGGCGCGGAGCCGGACAGGCACGGCCGTGTCGGGTTCCGGCTGGCGCAGCCATTGGATAGCGCCTGCCGCGGCGCCGGCCGCCACGGCGCCCGCACCGACAAGAACCGCGCGGCGGGTCAGGTTGTTCACGGAAACACTCCACGGCTAATGCTGGCCTGGAAGCATTGAGCGGCGGCGCATAGTCTAACCGAAATCGGATGACCGACGGTGACGACAATGCCGACCTACCCTCTCCTTCCCCAGGCCCAGGCTTACGGCTACGAGATCGGCATCCTGCTGCTCGACGAGGTCGAAACCCATGTGCCGGGCGACACCGCCCATGCCGGCACCTACCCTTTTCCCGTCTTGTTCAAGGTGGTGCCCGGAGCGACCGCCGCGCGCATCACGACAGGCGATCCGACGGCCGCGGCGAATGTGGTCGCCGCCGCGCGGGAACTGGCGCGGATGGGCGTGAAGGGTATCTCCTCCAACTGCGGCTTCATGCTGCACTACCAGCATGCCGTGGCGGCCGCGGTGGACGTGCCGGTCATGCTGTCGAGCCTGCTACAGGTGCCGCTGGCTTGTCAGGTCGCCGGTCCGGATGGGCGGCTCGGCATCCTGACCGCCTTCACCAAACGCCTGAAGCCGGAAGTGCTGGCGCTGGCGGGACTTCCGAAAGACGCGAAATACGCCGTGACCAGTATCGAGGACTCGCCCGAGTTCAAGGGCTTGGCCGAACAGGATCTCGACACGGACCGATTCGGCGAGCGTCTCTTGGACGCCGCGCAGGAGATGGTGCAACGCCATTCCGATATTCGCGCCGTTCTTCTGGAATGCGCGCTGTTCCCGCCCTATGCCGCGCTGATCCAAGAGGCGCTGCGCTTGCCCGTGTTCGATTTCGTGTCGCTCATCTCGAATCTGCACGCCGTCACCCATCGGCGCGCGCCACCCGTCTAGGCGGTCAATATGCCCCTGGCGAACCCGCCGGAGCACCGTCGGGGATCGCGTCGAAGGCAATGGAGATCCGTTCCTCGTCGCTTTCGAACGGCACCGTGTGGTGCCAGAAATAGGACGGAAACAGAATCAGCATCCCCTCTTCCGGCTTGAACGAGGCCGTCAGCGCCGGTTCGTCCGTCTTTGCCCCGGGCACATCGAGCAGCGGATGGCCGAAGCGGATGTGGCCCGCCTCGCCCGCGCCGCCGTCCCGCACCGTCTTGGGCACGCGCACGTAATAGACACCGCTGACCACGCCCGCGGGATGGAAGTGCGGAGTCTGGTGCCCGCTGGAACGCAAGATCACGGCCCAGCCGTGCAACTTCCACGACGCGGGCGGCTTGGGCGCGAATTCGTATTTCGCGGATGCCAGCGCGGTCTTCATATAGTCGGCGACCGATTCCTCGAAGAATCGCTGCAACGCCGCGACCGGCGCATCAGGCGCATTCAGAATCTCCATCGTCTGGCTGCCGTATTTGGTGGCCTTGGCGGGCGGGTCCTTCATCAGCGTCGGGTGCGCGTGGGCATGGGCGTCCAACGCCGCGTTGAGGGCTTCGGCATCGGCATAGCCCGCTGGGCGTGTCAGCCGGTACGGCTTGAGGAGCGCGGGATAGTCGAGCAACCGCTTGGCTTCGTCCCGCTTGCCGATTTGCTGAAGCGCGATGGAGAAATGGCCGAGCGCGCCGACATGGCCGGGATGCCGCTCCAGAACCTGGCGATAGGCCGCCTCCGCGCCCATCGAGTCGCCAATTGCCTGGAGACTTTGCGCCAAATTGACCCGCGCTTGGAGATTCGCGGGGTCGAGCGCGGTCACGTGGCGCAAGACCTCGACCGCGCCGGTGGCATCCTGTTTCTCGTGCAACGCCGCGGCCAGATTGATATGGGCCTGGGCCAGATCGGGTGCCGCCGCGATCGCGCGGCGATAGCTCGCGATGGCCTCGTCGACCTTATGCTGGTTTTGCAGCACGGAACCGAGATTGAGGTGGGCCGCGGCTGAATCGGGATCGAGCGCGAGCGCCGAACGATATGCCTCCGCGGCCTCGTCGAAGCGGCGCTGCAGCGACAGCACATAGCCGAGGTTGTAGCGCGCCTCATACGAACCCGGTGCCAGGTCGGCGGCTTCGCGCAGCACGGAAACGGCTTCATCGTAGGCCGCGCGCCCTTGCAGCATGATGCCCAGGTTGATGCGTGCGTGCGGGCTCTTGGGATCAGCCGCCGCCGCGCGGCGATAAGCCTGCGCGGCGTCCGCTATGCGGCCTAGATCGCGCAACGCGTTGCCCTGTCCGAAATGGCCCTCGGCCAGATCGGGGCGTAACGCCGCCAAACGCCCGAAGGCGTCGGCGGCCTCCTCGGCGCGTCGCGCGGCCAGGCTGGCATGACCGAGAGCGCGCAAACCGAGCGGATTGTCCGGCGCAAGACGCACGACCTCGCGCAGATGCGTCAGCGCCTGGTCGTTGCGGCCAGTCTGGACAAGCAGCATGCCCAGCAGGTAACGCGGCTCCGATGCCGCGCTGTCGGCCGCGATCAGGCGCGCATAGGCCGCCTCGGCCTCGGCGAAACGGCGCGCCTTATGATGCTCCTTGGCGGCGGCCAGCAGAATTTGTGCGTTCTCGGTGGGCGGGGCTTGGCTCATCGCGGTATCCGGCGGTTCGGGAAAGACATAGTGCGGCTTCGGGTCCATGGTCAAAGCATCCGGAGCAACGGCCAAGACCGTGCGGGCGGCGCATGGAAACCTTACCCGGTATGTTTCGCATTTGTGCCGGATTGGGATAATATCCCGCTTCTATTCGGGGGCTTTCAATTGAGGGACGACCCATGACCGTGATGACCAAGCCGCAGCTCGACGAGATCCAGCAAGCGCGCATCGACATGGCGGCTGCGTTCCGCCTGGCCGCGCGCTTCAAGCTCGAGGAAGGCATCGACAACCATTTCAGCTATGCGCTGCCGGGCAAGGAAGAGCGCTACCTCTTCAACACCTACGGCAAGCATTGGTCCCGCATGAAGGCCTCCGACATCATCGTGGTCGATGGCGAGGGCAAAACGATCGTGGGCGACGTTCCGGTCGAGCGCTCGGCCTTCTGCATCCACGTTCCGATCCATCAGGCCAACCCGGATGCCCGCGCGGTTTTCCACACCCACATGCCCTATGCCACGGCCATGTCGATGCTGGAGGACCACAAGCTGGAGCACAACGAGCAGAATTCGCTGCGCTATTACAACGACACGGCCTATGACGACGACTATACAGGCCTGGCCCACGATCCGGCCGAAGGCCATCGCCTGGCCAAGGTGATGGGCAAGGCCAAGATCCTGTTCATGGCGAATCACGGCGTGACCGTGGTCGGCAAGACGATCGCCGATGCCTTCAGCGACGTGTATTTCCTGGAGCGCGCCTGCCAGGTGCAAGTGTTGGCCCTGTCCACGGGCAAGAAGCTGCGTCAGACCAACCCGCAGATTCAGCACAAGACCAAGCGGCAGTTCGACGAGGAAGCGGCGCCCTACTTCCCGATGTTCTTCGACGCCATGAAGAAGATCCTCGACGAGGACGAGCCGGAATATAAGAACTGACGGGCTTTCCGCCCGATCGACAAAACGGCGGCCTTCGGGCCGCCGTTTTCGTATACGCGCCGCGTTTCAGAGCAAGGCGGCCGCGATCTCGTCCCACTCGGCCTGTAGGCTCTTTTTGGACGGCGTGCGCTTGGCCTTGCCGTACCAATAGCCCGCGTTGCTCAGGTCGCCCTCGACCCGATGAAGATGGGCGTGGACCCAGGAGCCCGTCTCGTTCTCTTCCTTCTGGGCCAACTCGTGCGCGGCGGTCCAGTTGTCGTTGACCGTCCAGCCCCCCTTGGCCACCAGCCAAAGCGCGCGCAGCGGCCGGTCGAGCGCTTTCGGCGGCTCGCTCTCGGCCAGGGTCGTCTTGAACGATTTCAGGTCCATGGTCCGATGATATGCTGCCTCTTTCCCGTTCGCTAGCCGAGGTGCGCCATGGCCGTCGTGATCTACCACAATCCCCGCTGTTCCAAATCCCGCGAGACCCTGGCGCTGCTCGAGGGAAAGGGCGTGAAGCCCAAGATCGTCGAATACCTGAAGGAACCGCCGAGCGCGGCCGAACTCAAAGCGATCCTGAAGAAACTGGGCCTGACGCCGCGCGAACTGATGCGTCGCAAGGAGCCGCCCTATGCCGCGTTGAAGCTGGACAACTCCAAGCTGTCGGACGACGCGCTGATCAAGGCCATGGTCGAGAACCCGGTCCTGATCGAGCGGCCCATCGTCGTGAACGGCGCCAAGGCCGCCCTCGGCCGGCCGCCGGAAGACGCGCTCAAGATTTTGTAACCGGGCTCCGCCGTGCGATACGCCGGATGACGGCGATCATCTCGCGATGGGCGGCGCTGTCCGGGTCGCGGAATTCCTCGACCGTGTGCGCGTCGGCCAGGTGGTGAAGCCGCACCATTTCCCGGAACCGTTGCCGGCGGGTCAGCGCCAGCGCGGATGACCGGCGCGTGAAGAAGATCTTGCGCAATTCGCCGTCGCCGAACAAACGCGACAGCTCGGCGCCGGTCACATAGATCGCGAATAACGTGATGATCCAAAGCTGCGTGGCGATGAACCGCTGCCACGAGAACGTGTTGAGCATGTGCTCGATGAAGGCGGCCCAGCCGCCATGGCTGATGAACGGGATTCCGGCCTCGATCAGCCGGGCGGCGAAGACCAGCACGACGTAAAAAATCGTTTTGTAGAGGACCGAATAGGCCAATGGCGCGTTTTCATAGCGCCGCATGAGCGGGATCGCGTCGCCGACCAAAACCACCTTGCCGGCAATAAGCGCGGATACGGCGGCCAACATGAGATCGGCCAGCGTGATCAGATAGGCGTCGAGGAAAAGCTGCTTGGTCAGCAGCACCATGTTGAAGCCGACGAAGAAGAAGATCACGGCGGGCGTCATCCCGCGCACTTCGCGCGCAACGAAACGCCACGCCCGGACAGGCAGGTTCGGCTTGGTTTCGACTGCCCCCGGCATCTTCCCTCACCCGGAGAATCCCGCCGCCTAAACGGCGGGGTGTTTTAGCACTTGTCGGCTTCGCCGCCGGCTTCGTCGCCCGCCGGGCACCAGTCGAGGTTGGAATACGGATCGGTGCCTTTCTTGGCGCTCGGGTAATACTGCTCGATCCGCGGCCGGCAATAGATTTGGCAATCGGCGTTGCCCGTCTGGGTGTCGACGACGCATTGGTCAATCTGGATGTCGACCTCGGTCGCGCCGTCCTCGTTGGGCACCTCGCGGTCGTAGACCATGGCCTCGAGGGGCATGTCGTCACCCATGTAGTCGTCGTCCGGCCACGGACCGACCCAGTCGGTCTCGTCGTATTCGATGTTGTAGCCCATGTAGGGGAACATCTTGTTCAGCGGCAGCTGGCAGGCGCCCGTGATCGTGCCGGGCGTACCGTCGGTGCAGTTGCCGGCGACACCGACCGTCATCTGATCGACGCGCTGCTTGAAGATGAGCGAGAAGGATTTCTGCGCCTCGTAGCCGATCGGGAACTGACAGCCCTTCGACATATCGCGGCAGCCGATGCCCGGGCTTTTCATGGCGACCTGGACCGGACCGCAGGTGCGGTTCCAAAACTTGATGCCGTAATACCAGGCATCGCCGTCCGCTGAAGCCGGGCTGGACATGGCCAGGGCCGCGAGAAAAAACGCCGCGAGGGTGGAATATTGTTTCATTCCCGTTGGATAACACGGTGTGTCGCGGCGGGGAAAGCGGGAAATCTCAACCCGGCTAACCCGTTAGGTGGCGGAAAAATAATTACCGGCGCGCTGGACGCCGCCGCCAAACGGGTCCCACGATCCATGAACCTTGCGGCGCCGTCCACGCGGGACGGCCACCCCGGTTCCCCCGGTCTTGCGCGGGCGGCGTCGTCAAGGGCCTCCCAGGCCAAGGCCGTTCCCGCCCGCCCGCAGCGCGTGGCCGGATGTCGTATAGTGCCGCCCCTTTCCGCCCCAGGGGTTTGCGCGTCCGGCCATGGTCTATCTCGAAATCGCCCTCGTCCTTCTCCTCATCGTCGTCAACGGCTTCCTGGCGCTGTCGGAGCTGTCCGTCGTTTCGGCCCGCCGCGCGCGGCTGCAGGCCATGGCGCGTGCCGGTAATCGCCGTGCCGAAGCCGCGCTGGGTTTGGCCGAACAGCCGGGACGCTTCCTTTCGACCGTGCAGATCGGCATTACTCTCGTGGGCGTCTTGGCCGGCGCTTTCAGCGGCGCCAAGATCGCGGGCCGCCTGGCCGAGGTCATGACACCGCTCGGCATGAGCCCGGCGGCGACCGATGCGGTGGCCTTCGTCGCCGTCGTGGCCGTCATCACCTACCTGACGCTCATCATCGGCGAATTGGTGCCGAAGCATCTGGCCCTGCGCGACGC
The DNA here is from genome assembly GCA_902826885.1 of uncultured Alphaproteobacteria bacterium. GTDB lineage: Bacteria > Pseudomonadota > Alphaproteobacteria > CADEGL01 > CADEGL01 > CADEGL01. The sequence continues at coordinate 87,871 of CADEGL010000005.1, forward strand.
CGAACGGTCCGCCTCCCTCATCGCCCGTCCGATGATTCTTCTGTCCAAGATCGCCGCCCCCGCCGTTTACGTCTTGGACGCGTCGACACGGATCGTCCTGCGCCTTCTCGGCAGCAAGGAAGAATCCGAGCAGGCCGTGACCGATGAGGAGATCAAGGCGCTGATCGCCGAGGCCGAAAGCGCGGGGGTGGTCGAGCCCGAGGAGCGGCGGATGATCGCCGGCGTCATGCGCCTGGGTGACCGTCCCGTGCGCGCGGTGATGACACCCCGGCACGACATCGACTGGATCGATCTCGACGATGACGAAGCCACGATCCGCCGCGAGATCCGGGAAAGCCAGCACACGCGATTTCCCGCCGCGCGTGGTGACGCCGACGAGGCGATCGGCGTCATCCTGGGTAAGGATCTGCTGGACGCCTATCTCGACGGCAAGCCGGTCGACCCGCGCACTTTCGTCCGCGAAGCACCCGCCGTGCCGGACACGATGGACGCGTTGCAGGCCTTGGAGCTACTCAAGACCTCGCCCATCGGCATCGCGTTGGTGGTCGACGAATACGGCCACTGCGAAGGGCTGGTCACGGCCTCCGACATCCTGGAAACCATCGTGGGCGCATTTCACGACGTGGAGGAGCCGCACCATCAGAACGCCGTGCGGCGCCAGGACGGTTCATGGCTGTTGGAGGGCTCGATGCCGGCCGACGAGATGGCCGAGCTTCTGAATCTGACCTTGGGCGAGGACCGCGACTATCACACGGTGGCCGGCTTCATGCTCTACGGCCTGCAGCATCTGCCGCGCACGGGCGAGACCTTCGACCGCTATGGCTGGCGCTTCGAGGTCGTCGACATGGACGCCAAGCGCGTGGACAAGGTACTGGCCACACGCCTAGCGACCCGGCGCGTGGCCTAACACCTCAGCGAATCTGCTTTAGCCAATCCTGCAAGTTGTAGTAGTTGGTGATGCGCGCGATCTTGCCGCGTTTCACGTCGAAGAAAGCGCCGCCGGGCAGCTTGTATTTTTGGCCCTTGGCCTTGGGCAGGCCAGTGTCGGTCGCCAGGTATTTGCCGTTAACCACAAACTCCGCCGCCGCGTGCTTGCCGTCGGCCGAGGCCACGATCTTGATGTTGGTGAGACGCTCCCGGTAGTTCTTGTTCATCCGCTGCATGAACCGGCGGAACTTGGCCTTGCCGGTCTCGCGCTTGCCCTGGTTGACATCGTGCGCGACGTTCTCAGCCAACAGGCTTACGAACGTGTCCATGTCGCCGCGGTTGAAGGCCGCGTAATAGTTTCGGATCAGTTTCTCGGTCTTGGCGCGCATCGAAAATCCTCTCGAGATGGTTCTGTGGATCAAACTTTGCCGGCGCGCACGGGCGCGCGCAGGATGGGTTCTTCCTTGGCCCAATCGCGGGAATTGAAGACCTGGGCCGTCTCGCGCCGCAGAGTACGCGCGGCCTCCAGATCCAGGTCGGCATAGACCCAGCCGGGTTGGTTCAATTCACCGGTGGCCAGCACGCCATCCTCGGGAAAACCCTTGTCGATAGGGCCGAAGGCGCCGGCCGAGCCGCAATTCTCGTCCACCGCGGCGGACCAGGGCGCCGAGCCCACGGTCGGCGATTGGACGGCGAAGCACTGATTCTCCATCGCCCGCGCACGCGCGGCCACGCGCACGCGGTTATATCCGCGCAGCGCGTCGGTGCAACTCGGCACCAGCATGATCTCGGCGCCGGCCTCGATCTGGCCACGCACCAGGCGCGGGAACTCGCTGTCGTAGCAAATGGCGACGCCCAGCCGTCCGTGATCCGTGTCGAACACGCGAAGCTCCGTGCCGGGCGCGATGCCCCAAACCTCATCCTCGAAGCGCGTCATCTGCAGCTTCTCCTGCATCTCGCGCTTTCCCCCCGGCCCTATCAACCAAGCCTGGTTGCGGTAGGTGCCGTCGTCGCGACGCACGGGAAAGCTCGATGCCAGCAGATAGAGGCCGTGCTTTGCGGCCAACTCCGCATGCAGGTCCAGATAGTCGGCGAACAGCCCCTGTAGCTTGTCGAGTTGCTTGGCCAGGTCGGGACGCACCTCTTCCGGCAGCAGAGAAACCAACTCCATCGAGCCGTATTCCGGGAACATGGCGATCTTGGCGCCGCCCTTGGCCGCCTCGGCGACATAACCGGACAGCTTGGCCTGGTAATCCTGCCAGCCGCCCAAAAACTCGATCGGATATTGGGCCGCCGCGACGCGCACGGTGTTGGACGCGCTCATCGAAGCTCCTTCATCCAGAATTGCATGGTCTTGGGGGTCGGCTCACTTTCGTCCAAGTCGCGCCACGTGAACGCGGTGGTCATGCCGTCCATCTTGCGATAGCCGCGCTTCTGCCAAAAGGCGTCGAGCGGGACGTAATCCTTCGGGCGGCGCGGATGGTCGGCCGGTCGCACCACGCCGCAAAAGCAGGAATGGGTGAAGCGCCCGAGCTTCTTCGCCCAGGCCTCGCGATGCTCGAAGAACGCCACCCCCAGGCCGCGGCCGCGATAGGCGCGGTCCAACACAGATTCGCCGCAGTAGAAGATCGTGCGCAGGTCGTAACCGCGCGCCTTGAACGGCGCGGTGGCATAGTCGGGCTCATGGGCCAGCGGCAATGCCGTCGCCGCACCCACGATGCCCTGGCCGCCGAAGGCGATCACGATCACGCTGTCGGGCGAAGCGGTATAGGTCTGGAGATACTTTTCCTCGTAGTCCGGCGTCGCTTCGTAGAGGTAAGGGAAATCGTAGAAGACCTTGGCGCGCAGGCGCGCGAGGTCGGGGATGAAGCGGCGTGCGGCCGATCCCGTGAAGCTCTCGACCCGGACTTTGTCGGAAACGCTTGCGTCCACGCCCTGCTCCTTGAAGCAGGCGTACACATAGGGCCGCGTTATTCCAGCCGCAACCCTTAACCGAGCTCGAAGCTCGTCACGCCATAGATTCCGGCCAGGTCTATGGCGGGCGCGCCGCCCGTATACATGCGCGCGGTCTCGAAGGTCGGCTTCATGCCATGCCGCTCGGCCATGGCGACCGCCGCGCTGTTGATTTCCGGCACATCGAGGATGACCGGTCCGATGGAAACGTGGCGGGCCAGGGCGTGGAACAGAAGCTCGGCCGCCCGCTCGTCTTGGGCGAACAACGGGCCAATCTTGTGTCCCGCGCGGGCAGGACGGATGGAACCATATCCGGCCAAGGCGCCGTCGCGGACCAGTGCCAGGGCATGGCTGCCGGTACCCGCGATCCAGCGTTCCAGGAACGCCCGGCGCGGCGCCGGGAAAAAGCGCCGGTCGTAGGCTTCCAGCGCCGCGAAAGGCAGCCCGGCCACGGGCTCGATCACACCATGTTTTACATCGTGCGGCGCCGCCACGACCGACGGCACCTCGAAGCGGATATTGCGATACGCCTGGGTGAAGCCCGATTTCCGGTAATTGTCCTGCTGGGCCACCACCCCATCGAGCCCGACATTGCGCTGTCCGAGATACGCCATGCCGTGACGCCACAGCGCGATGCCGTGCCCTTGGCCGCGCCATTCAGGCCGCGCGATGTAAAAACCGAGGAAACCAAACGTCTCGTCGTAAGCGGCCGCGCTTATCGACGCGACGGGCTTGCCGCCGATCTCGCCGATGAAAAACCCGTTCGGGTCGGCGGCGTAAAACGAATCGGAATCGGTCAGGCCGGGGTTCCACCCCTCGCCTGCCGCCCAGCCGACGACGAGAGCCAAGTCGGCGCGCGTCATGACGCGGATGCGGAGATCATTCATGGCCAAGACAGTACCGGCCGCCCCGCGGCTCGCCTAGAGTGCATCCGCTTATCGCAAAGGAGAGGACAATGCGTCGATGGGTTCTGACGGCTTCGGTTCTGATGATGTTGGGTTCCCCCTCCTGGGCGGCCGATGCGCCCAAGGTTGTGGTCAAACCGGTCCTGACAACGGCCACGACAGCCTCGGGCCAGCCGATCGCCGTGCCGGCCAATCCACAGGTCATCGTCTCGACATACGAGATTCCGGCCGGCGCGTCTCTGCCTTTCCACAAGCATCCGTTCCCGCGCTACGCCTACGTCATGGCGGGCGACCTGTCGGTGATGAACCGGGACACCAACGAAACCTATCGCTACAAGACCGGCGATTTCATCGTCGAGGTGCTGGACCAGTGGCACATGGGCCGTAACGAAGGGAAGACACCCGTGAAACTCCTGGTCATCGACCAGGTCGAGCCGGGCAAGCCCAATGTGGTCGCCGCGCCGCAATAGTCGGGGCGGGTTGCGCGGTCAGCGGCCTTTGAGAATCGCGCCGAGGACGCCGCGCACGATCTGACGGCCGATTTGGCTTCCGACCGCGCGCGCGACGCTTTTGGCCATCGCCTCGCCGACGCTTTCGCGCTGCCGCCCGCGCGGCTCCGTTCGTGCCGGCGCGGATTCGGGGATTCGGGAACGCGACGGTGCTGGAACAGGCGTGGCCTGGACGCGCTTGCTCAGCATTTCATAGGCGCTTTCGCGGTCCACGGCGCGGCTGTAGCGTCCCGCGACCGGGCTTGCCGCCATGAGCTGTTGGCGTTCGGCATCGGTGAGCGGGCCGAGCCTGCTTTCCGGCAGGCGCACCTTCACACGGTCGACCATTCCGGGAGCCCCCTTTTCATCCAGCATGGAGATCAGGGCTTCGCCGACGCCAAGCTCGGTGATCACCCTGGCCGTGTCGAAGGCGGGATTTTGGCGGAAGGTTTCAGCCGCGGCGCGGACCGCCTTCTGGTCACGCGGCGTGAAGGCGCGCAGCGCATGCTGCACGCGGTTTCCGAGCTGGCCCAGAATCTCGACGGGAACGTCGAGCGGGTTCTGTGTCACGAAGTAGACACCGACTCCCTTGGAGCGGATCAGGCGCACCACCTGCTCCACCTTCTCGACGAGGATCTTCGGCGCGTCATCGAACAACAGGTGTGCTTCGTCGAAAAAGAAGACGAGCTTGGGTTTCGGCAGGTCGCCGGCCTCGGGCAGGTTCTCGAATAATTCCGACAGCAGCCACAGCAGGAAGCTCGCATAGAGCTTCGGGCGCTGGATGAGTTGATCGGCGGCAAGGATGTTGACGTAGCCACGGCCCTGCGGATCGGTGCGCATCAGATCGCCGATCCCCAAGGCGGGTTCGCCGAAGAACTGGTCGGCGCCTTGGGTTTCTAACGAAAGCAGTCCGCGCTGGATCGCGGCGACGGAGGCCGGCGCGACCTGGCCGTAGGTGGCGCTAACGGTCTTGGCGTTTTCCGAAACATGGACGAGAAGACTGCGCAGATCCTTGAGGTCGATCAGAAGCAGGCCGTTATCGTCGGCAAACCGGAAGACAATTTCCAGCACGCCCGCCTGGGTCGGATTAAGCTGAAGCAGTTCGGCGAACAGGAACGGTCCAAACTCGCTGATCGTGGTCCGGACCGGGTGGCCCGCGCGGCCGAACAGGTCCCAGATCACGGCGGGAGCAACGGCGGCGCCCGCCCCTTTTGCCGCCGCGATGCCGGCGAGATCGCCTTTGACGTCGGCAGCAAAGACCGGAACGCCCGCGAGAGCGAAAGCTTCCGCGATCCGTTGCAGCGTGACGGTCTTGCCGGTGCCGGTGGCGCCGGTGACAAGCCCGTGCCGGTTGGCCCGGCGCAACATCAACGAGACAGGCCCGGACGTTCCATCGCCGACAATGACGCTCTCCGGCTGGCCGTCCATGCCCATTGGCTGCTCCTCACGCGCTCATGATCCGAATCACTGTACCGGCTCGGCCGACATGCGGAAAGCGACGCTCCATGTGAAAAGAAAAACGGCCGCGGATCGCTCCGCGGCCGTTTTCGTCGTCAGGAAGTCCGCGTCAGACCGCCGCCACGCACTGAATCTCGACCTGAAGCTGGGGATTGGCCAGATTGGCCTCCACCGTCGCGCGCGCCGGCTGATTGCCCTGCGACACCCACGCGTCCCACGCCTTGTTCATCTGGTTGAACTTGGCCATGTCGGAAACCCAAATCGTCGCGGTCAGCAGCTTCGATTTGTCGCTGCCGGCTTCCTTCAGATATTTGTCGATCTTGGCCAGGATCTGTTCGGTCTGCCCCTTCACGTCCGCCGAAGTGTCGTCGGCGGTCATGCCGGCCAGAAACACGAGACCGTTATAGACCACGGCGCGGCTGAGGCGCGGCCCGGTCTCGATGCGCTTGATGCTCATTGCTTTCTCCCTGAACGGAAACCGAAAGCGCGCCGGAACGGGCGCGCGACGGCGAGTCTACCGGCCGTCTTCCGGCGCGTCGAGGTGCGCGTCAGGCCGAGCGCTTGCCGTGGGATAGCTGCGGCACCCCGCGCTTGAGCGAGACGTGGACATGCAGGCCGCGCCAAGGCGCTTCGACCTTGTCGCGCACGAGCACCAATGTCGCCCGGCCCGGTCGGTCGAAGGTCGAGCCGTCCTCGTGATAGCCGGTGGACCCCCAGGTCGTCGCCACGAACGCCATCAGCCGGTCCGGCGATACGGCGCTCCGCATCTTCTCGGTGTGCCAGCGGAAACCGCTGGCCGACGGCCAGACCTTGCGCCATTGCTCGTTCTCGAACTGATCGATGCCGGAGACCACATCCATGAAGGTGCTGAAGGTGACCACGCGCGGGTCGAAACGCTTCCGCGCCTGGGTGAAGTTCAACGCATCCACCTCGGCGCCGAACGCATCCATCCAAGCCTTTAGGCTGGCATGGTCGGCGGGCGGGGAATCGAACTCGAACATGGCGGATCTCCTCACTTTGAGGACCGGATCATAAAACGCCACCGCCCTTGCGTCCCCGCCCTTCTTACCGGATAACCGAGGCCTCGCGCTGCGTCTTCCCGGAGATCCGATGACGGCAACGGTCGCGTTCGAACGGCGGGACATCCGCGTCATCGGCTTGATTAGCGGCGCGCATTTTTTCAGCCATTTCTTTTTCCTGACCTTGCCGCCTCTCTACCCGATCCTGCGGGCGGAGATGGGCGTCAGCTATACGGCGCTGGGCGCCACGGCGACAGCGTTCGCGATCGCGTCCGGGCTCGGCCAGCTTCCCATGGGTTTTATCGTCGACCGGTTCGGCGCGCGCTACGTGCTGATCGGCGGTATCACACTGATGTCGCTGGCGGTCGGCGGCATGGGCTTGGTGCCGAGCTATATCTGGCTGCCCGTGCTGGCCCTGATCGCGGGAGGCGCCAACAGCGTATTCCATCCGGCCGATTACGCGATCCTGTCGCATACCGTGAAAGGCACCCGGGTCGGACGCGCATACAGCATCCACACATTCTCCGGGTTCGTGGGCTGGGCCGTGGCGCCGCCCTTCATGACCGTGATCGCCGCCCAATGGGGCTGGCGGGCGGCACTCTTCTGCGCCTGCGCGGCTGGCCTGATCATGGCACTGGTTCTGGTCCTGCGGCGCGACGAGCTGGTTGCGCCGACCCGCGCGGCCGCCTCACCCGGCGCCGCGAAACACGGCGGTTTCGATGTCCTGTTCCACCCCGGCATCCTGATCCTGTTCTGTTTCTTCATCGCCAACGCCATGACGTCGGTCGGCATCAATACCTTCGCGGTTTCCGCCCTTCACGATCTGCACGGCATGGAGATCCAACTGGCGACCAGCGCGCTCACGGCCTATCTGGTCGCGGGTGCCGGCGGGGTTTTGTTGGGCGGCTATATCGCCGATCACACAAGGCGGTACGAACTGGTGGCATGCATCGGCTATGTGGCTTCCGCTTCGGCCATGTTGGCCATCGCTTGGTCCGATCTGGGCACGATCCCCGTCATCCTCACATTCGCCCTCGCGGGGATCATGCTGGGCAGTATCCTGCCCTCCCGCGACATGCTGGTGCGCTCGATGATGCCTCCCGGTTCGGCCGGACGGATCTTCGGCTTCCTGTCCGCCGGCATCGAGATCGGCGCCGCGATCTCGCCCTTGGTGTTCGGCTGGTTGATCGACCACGGCAATCCCAGCCGGGTCTTCGTCCTGTGCGCCACTTTCATGATGGCTTCGCTGGCCACGGCTTCCCTCGCCGCCGTCATGGCACGCCGCAGGGCAATTTAAAATCTTAGAATAATAATATAACTATATAGCAAATAACGTTATTTTATCTTTCTCGCATGTCTAACAGCCGGTCAAACGCCGTCGTCTTTGCCGGCGCCAGCGAGATTCCAGACATTATTTTCGGTGCCAGAGCCCCGTGGCACTGACGAGGTTCCACAACCTGTTATAGTCGAGGCGGTTTTTCCCGTTGGAAAGGGTGCCGGGTCGCCATGAGTCGCGCATTCGTCAAAGAGTCGGAAACCGACGCGATCGTCGATGACCTGCCCGAACGGCAGCAAAGCCCACATCCCAATTACGTCACCCCGCAAGGGCTCGCCCAACTGGAGCGCGAACGCGCGGTCCTGCTGGAAAAGCGCCGCCAGCTCCTGCAAGGGTCGGACGAGGACATCGCCCAGGCCGAAACGCTGCGGCATGTCGAGCGCGACATCCGCTATCTCGACGGCCGAATCGAGCGCGCCATCTATATCGACCCCGCGAACCAGCCCCATGGCGAGGTTGCGTTCGGCGCCACCGTGTCGGTGCTCGACGAGGACGGACAGCGCCACAGTTTCCAGATCGTGGGCGAGGATGAGGCCAACGCCTCCGCGGGCAAGGTGAGTTGGGTCTCGCCCCTGGCCCGCGCCCTGGTCGGCGCACGCACGGGCGGTATGGTGACCTGGGAGCGTCCGGCCGGCGACAAGATGCTGCGCGTCCAGTCGATCCGGTATGGCGCGGGCGCACCGAGGACCGTTTCGAAAGCGCCGGCGAAACCGGCTGCCCGGGCGGCGGCCGCGAAAGCAAAGCCCGCGGTAAAGAAAAAGACCGCGAAACCGGCGCCGAAGAAAAAAGCGGCACCGAAGGCAAAGGCCAAGCCGAAGGCGAAGAAGGCGGCCAAGCCCAAGGCCAAAGCCAAGCCGGGCAAGAAGGCCAAGCGGCGCTAAGGCCGCTCCCGTCATGGCGATTCTCAAGATCGCGCGCATGGGCCATCCGGTCCTGCGGCAGCCCGCGGCAGCCGTGACCGACCCAACCGCGCCCGAGATCGCGCGTCTGGTCGCCGACATGAAGGACACGCTGATCGACATCGGCGGCAACGGCTTGGCGGCGCCGCAAGTCTATGTCGGCCAGCGGGTCGTGCTTTACCGCCTGGCGGCGGAGCGAATCCCGCCCGGCGCCAAACAACCGGCGGTCGATTGGACCGCCCTGGTCAATCCCGTCATCACGCCGCTTGGCGACGGGCGGATGGTGAATTACGAGCGCTGCCTGTCCCTGCCCGACATGGTCGGCAAAGTCGAGCGGCACACCAAGGTGCGTTGCGCCTACGAAACGCTGGAGGGTAAACGGGCCGAGATCGTCGCGCGGGGCTTTCACGCCATGGTTTTGCAGCACGAATGTGATCATCTGGATGGCGTCTTGTACCCGATGCGGATGCGCGAGCTGTCGGACTTCGGCTATGCCAGCGAATGGAAGGTGCCGGACTTCATCCGGCTTTGGCCGCCCGAGGCGTTCGACGGGCCGCAGGACTAAGGCGCGTCAGCCGCGCCGGTCGGCCAAGGCCTTGCGGATGAAGGTTTCCAGCGCGCGCAGCGGCACCGGCTTATCGACGGCGGCAAATACCGCGATGCCCGACGCGTTGGCCTCGGCCACCCGTTCGGGCTCGCCGGAGATCAGGATGATTTTCGGTTTGTAAGACAGCTTGGCCATCTCGCGGGCGGTTTCGATCCCCGTCATGCCGGGCATGTTGATGTCCATCACGACCACGGCCGGCTGGTCGATCGCCAAGGCCGACAAAGCGCCGGGACCATCCGGCGCGCCACGCACGTCAATGCCCCGCCGCCGCAAGTATCCGGTGATCTGGTCGACCTGAAGCGGATCGTCATCCACCACGAGCACCGCCGATTTCTTGACCGGCCTTAGTCCGACCACGTTATCCCGACGCATCCGCCTTTCCCCCGCCGCCGTCCCGTGTGGCCACCACCGGCAACTGAATGGTGAAGCACGCGCCGTCATTTTTGTTGGAGACGGTCATGGTCCCGCCCATGGCCTTGATGATGGCATCACCCACCGACAGACCCAGGCCTGTCCCCTTCCCGGCCGTCTTGGTGGTGAAAAACGGCTCGAAGACGTAGGGCAGCGCCGATGCGGGAATACCGCCGCCGTTATCCTGGACCTCGATGGCCAGGCGTTCGCCATCGTCGCGCAGGCTCAGGCGGATCGCGCCGCGGAGCCCAGCCTGGCCATCCCGCGCGCGCCGCTCGACGATGGCATCCCGCGCGTTGCCCAGCAGGTTCACCACCACTTGCTCGAGTTGGATCGGCTGGCCGCGGACAGCTCGGGAGCTCTCTGGCACGACGACCTCGAGCTCGACGCCGGCGTTGCGCATCTCCTTGGCCAGGAAGCGCGCGCAGTTCCTCAGATTTCCCGTCGGATCGAACGCAACCGCCGCCGCGGGATCGGCCTTGCGGCTGAAGACGCTCATATGCTCGATGATCTCGGCCATGCGCGAGACCTGGTCGCTGATAAGACGGGTCTGCTCCAGCAGGAAATCGGCGTTCTTGGTCCCTTCCTCGGCCAGGATCAGACCGGCGTCGGCGGCCATGCGGATGATGTTGAGCGGCTGGTTCAACTCATGGGTCAGGCTGGCGGCCATTTCACCCACGGTGGCCAGCTTCGCGGCCTGAACCACCTGGGCTTCGGCCCGCTTAACGTCCGTGATGTCGAGGACGATGCCGTCCCAGATCGTGTCGCCGTTGGCCATGCGCCGCGGCCGCGCCGAGGTGCGCGACCAAAAGAGGCTGCCGTCCTTGCGCCGCTGGCGTCCCGTCCAGACATAGGGGCGCATCGTGCGCCGCGCCTCGTCACGGACCTTGCGCACACTGTCCAGGTCCTCGATGACCTTTTCCGAAAAAATCGACGTATCGCGCATGCATTCCGCGGCCGTGTAGCCGTAGATCCGCAACGCGCTGGGGCTGACATACGAAAAGAACACGGTTCCGTCGCTTTTCTCGGTACGCTGGAAAATCACACCGGGAACGTTGGCGGCCAGGCTTTCGAAAAACTGCGTCGTCTCCAGCAGGGCTTGCTGAGCATTATGCTGCTCCGTGATATCGAGAATCACGGCATCCCAGACGATATCGCCGTTGTCCCGCCGCTGCGGCCGGCCGGCGATCTGAACCCAAAAAGTCTCGCCGCTGCGACGCTTCTCTTGCCCGACCCAAGCATAAGGCTTCAGGTCGCGCGCGGCCGCGGCGACCACCAAGTCGTATTGATTTTGATCGACGGCGGAATGTTTCGCGAAGATCTGCGGATTGCGCATGACTTCGCCGGGTTCGTAACCATAGACCGAACGGACGGAGTCGCTGACGAACGGATAGCTGACGCTACCGTCGGCATGATCGATACGCCGGTAGATGACTCCGGAAAGATTCGCCGCAACGCTGTTCAGCCGCGCGCGACCTTCATCGCTCGCCGCGTCGAGCTCGTTATCGGATAGAGGGCGGCCTTGTATCATTGGTCGGTGCTCGCCGGCCGTCCGCAAAAAACGGCCTTCCAAGTCGCCGGAGCGAAGCACCCGGCGGCGAAAACCGACGGCAATGTCCCCGCGCCCGATTTGCGCGGACGCCTCATTGACCACCCCGGTCATAACTCACGCAGTATAAGATGTGCGTCGCTGGCGCGGAACGGCGTTAAAGGAACCTAACGCTAACCCCACGCTCTGGGAAAAGGAGGGCGCCCGAAGACGCCCTCAAGCACACACCCAAGCCGGGCTTACTGAACCGAGTAAATTTTCTTTGGATTCTTGCCGGGGTCGAAGGTCGACGCATTGGCATTCACGAACTCGTAGACGGCGTACTTGAATTGCCCGCACTGGCCCGTCGGCGTGCATTTGATCCGGCCGCTGACACCATCGAACGGCGCCGTGTTGAACAAGGCGTCCCGTAGCGCCTTCCGCCCGATGTAGGTGTTGCCATCCTTGTCGTGCACGGCGACCTTCTCGATGGCCAGGTGCAGCATCTTGGCCGCGTCGTACGCTTGGGCATGGAACCCTTGGATCGGTTCCTCGCCGAACATCGCCTTATATTTCTTGATCAACTCCGGGTAATCCTTACCGAGCGCTTCCTTGGTCACATCCGGCATGGTGATCTTGAAGCCGATGATCGCGTCGCCGGACGCCGTCATGATGTCCTTCGTCATCAGGGAACCGCCGCCGATCAAAACCTTCGGCAGGCCGGGCACTTCCTTGGCTTGGCGTGTCACGTGCCCGGCCGCGGCGACGAAGATCGGATAGTAGACGACATCCGGCTTGGTCGCGGCGATGCGGGTCAGCACCGGGCGCATGTCCACGTCGGTCGGCGAGACAGCTTCCGAAGCGGTGATGGTGCCGCCCTTCTTCTTGAATTCAGCCTCGAAGACGGCAACCAGCTGCTGGGCATAAGGGCTGCCATCATGAATGGTGGCGACTTTCTTCCAGCCGTTGTTCTCCATGAACCACTTCACCTCGTACGGCGGCTGATCGCCGTCGTTGGGAATGGTGCGAAGGAAGCCGTCGAATTGCGGGCCCCGATCGGCCGCCACCAGACGCGGTGCCGAACAGGCCGTGCCGATCTGGGAAATGCCCTGCTTCCACAGGATGGGCGCGGTTACGGTGCAGACGCTGGAGCAAGCCGACCCCAGGACCGCCACCATCTGCTGGTTGGCCGCGAGCTTGGTGCCTGCCAATTGGCCGCCTTCGGCGTTACAGCCGTCGTCCTCGACGATGAAGCGGATCGGATGCCCCGCCATCGTGTTGTTGATCTGATTGAAATAGACCTCGGCACCGCGTTTGGAATCGAGGCCCAGCGCGGTGTCGGCGCCAGAGAGGACCCAGGTGCCGCCCAAGATGATGGGTTGCCCCTTGTTGACCTTCACCACGCCGAGCGGGTCGTCCACGGGACCGACCTTCACGGCGTGGGCGGGCACGGCGGCAAATGCGAAAGTGGCGAACAGCGCAGTCGCGGACAGCGCCGCGAACAGTCTATGACTGGTCATCGTGCTTCTCCCCTTGGTTTGCGTCGCATTGACGTCGCACCGCTGGGCAGCACTTACCCGGTCTCGATAAAGCCCAGGGTACCGCAATGCGGAAAGCCTAGGGGCCGGAAGGCGGCGGAGTCAAACCGAGGCGAGGCGTGACTACGCTTTGACGAAGAGCTGGCGCGGGAACCCGCAGAAAGGCTCGCCGCCCTTGTCCGTCACACGAAAACACTCACTGATCTCGATGCCCCAATCGTCCAACCAAATGCCTGGGATGCAGTGAATCGTCATGTCGGGCTTGAGAACGGTCTTGTCGCCGGGCCTGAGGCTGATCGTGTGTTCGCCCCAGTCGGGCGGATAATTGAGACCGGTCGAGTATCCAATCCGTGAATCTTTCTTGATACCGCTCTTGGCGATGGTCGCGCGCCAAGCACCTTCGACCTCCTCCGCCGTCGTGCCGGACTTGGCCGCGGCCAGCGCGGCGGTCAGCCCTTCCACCACCACTTTGGCGGCGTCGACCATCTTTTGCGGCGGCTTGCCCAGATAGACCGTGCGCGCCATCGGGCAGTGATAGCGATGGCGCACGGCAGCAAGCTCCAGGATCGTGCCCGCGCCGGTCGCGAACTTCTCGTCCGACCAGGTCAAATGCGGCGCCGAACTGCCGATCCCGGTCGGCAGCAGCGGCACGATCGAAGCGTAGTCGCCGCCATACTCCGCCGTGCCGCGCGTCTGGGCGCTCAGGATGTCGGCGACCGCATCGCACTGACGCACGCCGGGCGAAACCTTGTCGATCGCCGTCTGCATCACCTTTTCCATGATGCGCGCGGCCTGGCGCATGTATTCGAGTTCGCGCGGCGACTTGATCACGCGCACCCAGTTCACCAGCGAAGTGGCGTCCTTCAGTTTCGTGTTGGGCAGATTCTTGCGCAGGGAATCGAGGCAGGCGCCGGTGAAGTAATAATTGTCCGTCTCGATGCCGACCGTACGCTTGTCCCAGCCGCGCGATTTCAGCAGGTCGGACACAAAATCCATCGGATGCTTGACCTTGGACTGAACATAGTCGTCCTGGTAGCCGATGATGTTCTTGTGATCGAGGAACGTGGTAACCTTGGCGCCGTTGGCGTCCTGGGCACGGCCGATCCAAATGGGCTCTTCTTGCTCGCCCGCGACGATCAGGAGCTGGTGGACATAGAACGACCAGCCGTCATAGCCGGACAAATAATTCATATTGGCCGGGTCGGTAACCAAGAGGATCTCGATACCCTCCTTGGCCATGTGTGCCTTCGCGTTCTTGAGGCGCGCGAGGTACTCCGTTTTCTCGAACGGCTTCATGTCTCCTCCCCGTGCGGCGTCGGCGCCGCGGATTATTCGTAGATGCCGCTTCCGGCCGGTGTCTTCTCGCCCAGCACGCGGTCCAGAACCCAGTTGTCGATCGTGTAGACCAGCGGCTCCAGGAACGAGAGGCGGCCCGGGCGCGTAAGCGGCGAGCTAATGCCGCGATGCTGTACCTCGGAGATGCTGTTGTCCTCGTCCGCGGTCTTGTCCCAGCGCTTGTAGTAGCGCTTCACGACATCCTCGAAGTCGTTTCGCTGGGTGATCGGCTTGGGAAAGCACGCGCCGTGGATCAGCTTCATCTTGTTCGGGCCCAGCGGATGGACCTCGAGATACCACATGCAATCCTGCGTGCAGCAGAACATCGTGCTGGGGTAGATGTTCGGATAGAACGAGCCGTTCTGCGCGCGCTCGTCGAGCGTCTGGATCTCGGGGAAGCCCGTGTCGCCCGGCATCAGCGCGCGGCTGCCCTTCTGCTGGGTGTAGAGCAGGACGAACTCGCCCTTCACATCCTGAACGGCCGGCTTCTTGGCCTTGTGCTTGCTGATCGTGGCCTGGTGCACGGTCGGGATGTGATATCCCTCCATGGCGTTCTCGACGAACAGTTTCCAATTGCAGTCCAGCAGGTATTCCTGGCGCCGCACGGTGACCATGCCGTCGAGGTCATGCGACTTCAGGATGGCCGGCAGATCGCCGAGATAATCCATCAGCGGCTCGGCGTTCGGGTCGAAGTTCACGTACATGAACCCGCCCCAGGTCTCCAGCCGCACGGGCACGAGACCGTAGTCTTCCTTGCAAAAGCCGCGCGTCTCATCCATGTCGGGCGCGCCTTGGAGCGAGCCGTCCAAGCCGTAGACCCAGCCATGATACGGGCACTTGATCGCGCGACAGTTGCCCTCACCCGCCTCCAGAAGCATCGCGCCGCGATGCCGGCATGTGTTGGCGAAGGCGCGGACCTGGTTGTCCTTGTCCCGCGTGATGATGATGGGCACGCCCGCGAACTCGAGCGCGTAGTAGTCGCCGGGATTGGGGATCTGGTCGGTGCGGCCCAGGAAATTCCACACCTTCATGAAGATGCGGTCCACCTCGCGGCGGTAGAACGCCTCCGAGGTGTAGCACCAGGCGGGCAGGCTGTCGGCTTCCGCGAACGGGCGTCGCTGCGCCTCGTAGATCTTGGGATCGAAAATGTCGACTGAAAACGTGTCCATTGTTCGCCCTCGTCCTGTCCCTAGGCCGTATGGCCGAAAATGCTAGCAACCCCGCGCCGTCCGCGCCAGGGCGCATTGGGCCATAGCCGCGGCGTAACGCTCAACCCTTGGCGCGCGGCGGCAGCCGCACGAGCAGCGCGAACGGCAGGACGGCCAGCGCCGTCAGCGCGATCAGGAAGAAGCTGCTGTTGTAGGCGATGATCGCGGCCTGGCGCGCGATCACGGCATCCATGGCCGCCAGGCCGCCGCGCTCGGTCCAATCCCACAGGCGCGGCACCAACCCCAGTTTGATCATCTCGCTGTAGGGCGACATGTACTCGCTGATGATGCCTTGGTTCATCTGCATGTTGCGGGACAGGTAGTTGAAGATGAACGCCGTCCCCGTGGCCGTGCCGATATTGGAAATCAAATAGAGCAGCGCCACGCCTTCGTTCCGGAGGCGCTGCGGCAGGGTCGAAAATCCGAAGATGACGATCGGTACGTATGCCACGCCCGAACCGATGCCCTGAACGAAGTTTGTCCAGGCCACGTCGAAAGAGCGGATGTCGAGGCTGGATTCCGACATGCCCCAGGACGAGACGATCAGGCAGCCGAAGCCGAATAAGAGAATCAGCCTTGGATCGATGCGGTCGGAAACTGGAATGAGCATGAGCATCCCGGTCGCGACGCCCAAGCCCCGGATGGTCAGGAGCGTGCCGACCTGCTCGATGTCGTAGCCGGCCAGATCCTGCAGCAGCAATGGGATCAAAAGGATCTGCAGGAACACCACGGCGCCATAAACGAAAATGAAGGCCAGTGCGATCAGGTAGTTGCGGTCCTGGAACAAGGCGCGATCGAAGAAGGGTGTGCGGGACGTTGCCGTGTGGATGATGAAGACGTAAAACGCCGCCGCGGCGACGATACCCTCGATCACGATCTCGGACGAGGAAAACCAATCCAATCGCTCGCCCCGATTGAGCATCGTCTCGAACGCCGCAATGGCGACCGAGAGTATGCCGAAGCCAAACCAGTTGAAGTTGCGCTTGTCGACGTCGCGTCCGCGCGGCACGAAGGCCCAGGTGGCTAAGGCCGCCGCGATGCCGAACGGCACGCAGACGAAGAACACCCAGGGCCATCCGTAGTTTTCCACCAAGACACCACCCAGGATGGGGCCGAAGATGGAACCCCACATGCCCCCAATGCTCCAAAATATAGTCGCCTGCCCGGCGCGACCGGGCGGGAAGGCATCGATGGCGATCGCTTGGCCCAAGGGAGAAAGCGGCGCGCCACAAATGCCCTGGAGCGTGCGGAACAAAACGGCCTGCTCCAGCGATTCGGAAAATCCGCACAGGGCGGAGGAAATGGTGAAGCCGATGGTTGATGCCAGATAGAGATTCCGTCGCCCGAAGCGCATGGCCAGCCAGCCCGAGCAAGCCGTCATGATCGTGGTGCCGATGATGAAGGCCGTGAACAGCCATGCCATCTGATCGGGTGCGGCCGAAAAGGCGCCCTGCATATGAGGAATGGCGGTGCCGGAGGTGGTGACGGTCATCATGTAGACCGTCGTGCCCAACATGGCGGCAATGAGCGCGAGCCAGCGCACGCCCTTTTGGGGCGGGCTGGAGATCTGATCGTTGGCGGCCGCCGCGGTCATCGCGCTCCGATCCCCCTACCCTTGTTCAGGGCCGCCAGAAACTCCGCGTCAGAAGCATGTAAACGGTGAACAGTTCGAGCCGCCCGAGCAACATGCCGAGCGAAAGGGTCCATTTCGCGCCGTCTGTCAGAGACGCGTAGTTACCCGCCGGGCCGATCGTGCCGCCGAGGCCCGGGCCGACGGCGCCCAGGGTGGCCGCAACGCCGGTGACACTGGTGATGAAATCCGCCCCAAACGCCGCCACCACCACGGCCAAAAGCGCGAACGTGACGATATAGGTGAAGAAGTAGCTGATGACCGATTCCACCACGTCGTCCTGAAGGATTTTTCCTTCATAGACGATGACCGCCATGCGGTGCGGATGAAGCATGAGGCGAAGCTGCATGCGCACGGCGCGAGCCAGAACTTCCCACCGGAAAATCTTGATCGATCCGGCTGTCGATCCCGTGCAGCCGCCAACGAACAGCAACAGGAAGAACATCACATCCGCGAACGTGCCCCACTGGGTGTAGTCGGTGCTCGCGAAGCCGGTGGTGCTGATCACGGACGACACGTTCGTCGCGGAATGGGTGAGTGCCGCGAAGAACGGCAATCCCACATGGGTCCACGTCCACAACGTCATCGCCATCGTGGCCGCGGCGACCACTCCGAATAGGGCCAGCACCTGGCTGCTGGCGCGGACAGCGCCATGCCGCCGGACCAGGACCACATACCAAACCAGCGGCAACGCGCCCGCGAGCATGGAAAAGGTGGCGACCCAGTCCACCGCGAAGCTATCGAAATACGCGAGAGACTCGTCCTTGGTCGAAAACCCGCCGGTCGCGATGGCCGCCATTGAATGACAGATAGCATCGAAGACGGACATGCCGGCCGCGATGAAGCCCAGCATGCTAATGATCGAGAGAACGACATAGACCAGCAGCATCATCCCGGCCAGGCCGCGCGCGGTCGGAACCAGCTTCTCCGACCGCTCCGAGGATTCGCTGCGAAACACCTGCATGCCGCCGACGCGCAGGACCGGCAAGACCATCACGGCCATCGCGACGATACCAATGCCGCCGATCCAATGCAGGAGCGCCCGCCAAAGCAGGATGCCCTTGTCCATCGTATTGAGGCCGGTCATCACCGTGGCGCCGGTGGTGGTCAACCCAGACATCGTCTCGAAGAAGGCGTCGACGTAGCGCAAATGCGGCGCGGCGAACATGAAAGGCAAGGCGCCGAACGCGGTGCACGCGAGCCAAGCCAGCGTGGTCAGCAAATACGTCTGACGGACATTGATGCGTTTGATCTCGCCCCGGAACGCAAGAATGAGCGTTACACCGGACGTGATGGTAATGATGCTTGAGGAAAAGAACGCGCCTCGGTCCTTGGTATGCTCCGACAAGTCCAGCAGTCCCGGCACGAGCATGAACGCGCCGAGCGTCACCAGCAGCATCCCCACGATGTGGAGCACCGGCCTGACATCGAGGGCTTTGTTCGCGGCCATCACATACCGACGATCGCGCCGCCGCCCGAAGGCGACAGGACCTGGCCCGTGATGAAATCCGCTTCCGGGCCCGCCAGGAA
>CADEGL010000006.1:0-66855 GCA_902826885.1 uncultured Alphaproteobacteria bacterium
GCGGCGTTCACCTGTTGCAGCACGTCGGGCGGGATGGCGACGGGGACGATGATCTTTTCCTTCGCAGGGACCGACATGCTGGTCGCGGGCGCGGTGGCGGCGAGGGCGTCCTGCACGCGGGTCGCGAAGGACATCAGGCGCTGGCGCTTTTGCGTGTTGTTGAGGCCCTGCATGTTGGCGACGGCCGGGCAATAGGCCGCGATCATCATGTTGGCGATCTGGGCGTCGGTCATCTGGTTGCCGCGCGCTTGGGCGATCAGCATCTGCACGCGGTTGTCCATGTCGGCGTCGTTGGCCACCGCCATCAGGCTCGCTTGCGCGTTGGTCGCGATCGCTTCCGGCACGAGCGGGCCGCCGACGGCGGGGCAGTCGAAGGCGCGCGCGGCCTCGGTGCCCGCGGCGGGCAGGGGGCTTTGGCCGCGCAAGCTCGCGACGAGCGCGGGCGTGGCGTCGGTCGGTCCCTTGTTGGCCCATGAGGCGCGGATGTAGTTGGCCACGTCGGCCACGTTCTGATCGCTCATGGCGCCCGCGAAGCTGGGCATCGCGCCGTAATTGCCGGTGCCCTTGAGGCCGGTCAACACGGCCACGATCACGTCGTTGGGCCGCGCCGCCGTGATGGCCGCGTTGCCCGCGAGATTGGGGATCGAGCCCGCGATGCCGCGGCCGTTATCCTGGTGACACTGCGCGCAGTTCTGCAAGTAAAGCGCCTGGCCCGCCTTGAGCCGCGCCTTGGTGGCGTCGGCCGTGGGGGAGGAGGCCGGGCGGTCCGGCCCTTCCTTCAGATAGGTCGCCATGGCCTGCAGGTCGGCGGCGTTCATGTACTGCAAACTGTCATGGACGACCTCGGCCATCGGGCCGAAGGCCACGCCCATGGACTTGGTCGCGCCGGTCTTCAGGAAGTTGGTGATCTGGTCCACCGTCTTGGCGCCGATGCCGGCGGTGGGATCGGACGAGATGTTCGGCGCCAGCCATTGCGAGACATAGCCGCCGGCCAGGTTCTGGTTCGTCTCGGTCGCGCCCAAGAGGTTGCGCGGCGAATGGCATTCGGCGCAGTGGCCGGGGCCTTGGACGAGATACGCGCCGCGGTTCCACTGCGCCGAGCGCTGCGGGTTCGGCTTGAAGGTGCCGGGGCGGAAGAACAGCTCGCGCCAGCCCATCAGACTCGCGCGCACGTCGAAGGGAAAGTGCAGGCCGTTGGGCACGCGCGGCGCATAGACGGGCTTGAGCGTCGACAGATAGGCGCGAATGGCCATCACGTCGTCGCGCGTCATCTTGGTGTAGGAGGTGAACGGCATCACCGGATAGAGATATTCGCCCCCCTTGCCGATGCCGTCGTGCATGGCGCGGTAGAACTGCTCGTCGGTCCAGGCGCCGATGCCGGTCTCGACGTCGGGCGTGATGTTCGGGGTGGAGACGCTGCCGAAGGGCGTCATCATCTGGCGGCCCCCGGCGAAGGGCGTGCCGCCCGGCCGCGTATGGCAGGCCATGCAATCCGACGCGCGCATGAGGTATTCGCCCTTGGTCACCAGCGCGGGGTCGGGCGCGGCGGCGAAAGCGGGCGACAGGAAGAGCAAGGAGATGACCGCGCAGGCGGCATTCAGCAGGCACGTCGCGCGGCGTCCAGGCATCGCATTCCCCCCCATTGGCGACGCCAGTCTAGACGCTTATCGGCGCCGTGCGGCTTTTGAACGGCAAGGAACTTTTACCTAGCCGGCCGGTGGAACTGCCGGTGCCGGCGGGGGTTCACCGGTTGGTCACGTTATTAATGTGATCTTCCAGCCGAATGATGGATGAAGACGTGGCGCACCCAACGCCGGGTCATCCCGATTCGCCAGCAGCACGCCGCCGTTCTCGCGCGTGCGTGCGGGTGATCGTCGTCCTTTCGCTGAGCATGCCCGGCCGGGTGTTCGCGGAAGCCGGAGAGGCTTTCGTGGTGAATGAGCCGCCGGCTTTGCCGCTGCCCGCCGTGGTGGCGGACGATAGCCCGGTTGTGGGAATCCTTCATGTGCCCCGCGACCCACCCCACATGGAATTTTCGCGCGGCACGGTGTGGCGCGGCGAATTGGCCAAGCGCCCCGCGCGGCATGCCGGCAAGCCCGCGCAAAAGGAGGGGTGGCTCGCGCCGCCCGCGCCGCCCGTTCCTGTCGAGACGCGTGCATCGGCGTCCTCCGGCGCACTTATTCAGAAAGCCGAGGCGGCTGAGCCTGGCCGCGCGCAAGCGTCGCCGGATGCGGCATGGCGGCGGGCGATCGGATCGCCTTACGCGGCATGGATCGCGCTCGTCCTCCTGATCGGCGTGCCGCTGCTCGGCCTGGTCCGGCGCCACGTCGCCGGGCGCCGCGAGGACTTGACGCGTTACGACTGAACGCCGGCGCGAAGGCCGCTTGTTACGCGTGGATGGCGGTCGTGCCCGAATGGGCCGGCAGGTCCCTGGTCTGATAGGTGCGGACCAGGGCGCTGGCGAAAATGAAAGCCGCGGCGGCGGCAAGCGCCAATCCCACGACAATGTTACGGCGCCGCATGCGGCGGCGTGCTTCGGTGCGTTCCATGGGCGCTTCTATCCTATGAAGCGGGCGCGGGATCAAGCCCGAACAAGCGCTCCGCGTTGGTGCGGCCGATCTTCTCGCGCGCTTCGTCGCCGATCGCGCAGGAATCGAACCAGGAAACGGCCTGGTCGTTCGTCTCGTAGGGGTAGTCGACCGAGAACATCACGCGGTCCGCGCCCATCTCCTCGATCACGTTCTTGAGCGTGGGCGTGTGAAAGTTGCCGCTGGTCGTGATGTAGAAATGGTCTGGCAGGTAACGCGCCAAGGGCTTCTCCAGCGTCTTGCCGAACGAGGCGTAGCCGAAGCGGTTCTGGGTGCGCCAGATCATGGGCACCAGCCCTTCGCCCAGATGGCCCAGGATCATGGTGAGCTTGGGGAGGCGGTCAAACAGCCCGGCCGTGATCAGGCGCAGCGCGTGGGTCGCGGTCTCGACGCCGAAGGCCCAGGCCGGGCCGAGAAGCTCGTGGTGCCCCTCATAAATGATCTGCTGCGAAGGCAGGGTGCCGCGCGGATGGAGATAGACCGGAACGCCGAGATCGCTGGCGCGCTCCCAGAAGGGCAGGAACTTGGGCAGGTCGTAGTATTCGCCGGTCTCCGCGCTGGCATTGGTGAAGCCGTTGACCAGGGCGCCCTTGAAGCCGAGTTGCGTGACCGCGCGCTCCAGTTCGTTCGCGGCTTCCTTCGGGTCTTGCAGCGCGACGGCGGCGAACCCGGCGAAGCGCGCGGGATATTTGCGGGTGAAGTGCTCGGCCAGCCAGTCGTTGGTTTGGCGCGCCATCGACACGGCCTTGGCGCGGTCGGGCTCGGCCTGCACGCCGTTGGCGGTCAGCGACAGGATCTGCATGCGGATGCCGTGCGCATCCATGCCGGGCAGGCGCCAGCGTTCGGCATCGGGCAGGCGCGCCTCGATCGCCCGCTCCAGCGCGGGATCGAAGCCGTTGTCGGGCAGATGGCCCTCAATGCCCGGCACCATGAAGTGTTCTTCGAGCGCGATCTTGTTTTTCATCAATGGTCTCCGAGACATGGGATGCGCGCCAGCATAGCGAATTTCGCCACCGGCGGCGGAAGTCCGCATCATCCCTTGCTTTCCGGCCCCATCGGCCCCATTTTAAAGGCAATCAATGCGCTTCCTTTGGGGCCGGTTCGCGTTCGCCGCGAATCGATGGTGCCTGTCCGGGAAGCCAACGCACTGCCGCACGATGATGGGCGTCCGCGCCCGTGGCGTTCCGAGAGAATGCCGCGGGCGCTTGAGCGCGCCCCCGGAAATGGAGAGGCCGATGGCCAAGGAAGAGCTGATCGAATTCGAAGGCGCCGTGACCGAGGTCCTGCCCAACGCGATGTTCCGCGTGAAGCTGGACAACAACCAGGAGGTCCTGGCCCACACATCCGGCCGCGTCCGGCGCAACCGCATCCGCATTCTGGCGGGCGACCGCGTGACGGTCGAAATGACGCCCTACGATTTGACCAAGGGGCGCATCAATTTCCGCCACAAGGACGAACGCGCCGCGATGGCAGCGCCCAAGCGCCCCGGCAACCAGCAATGGCGCCGGCGATAGGAGGTGGCATGAGCCTGATCGAGAAACTGCCCGAGATGACCGACATCGAGTTGGCCACGCTCAAGGCCAACGCCGACACGCTGGCCGCTTCCGGCAACGACAAGCAGAAGAGCGCCGCCGCGGCGCTGATGCCGGCTTTGGAGGCCGAGCTGGCGGTCCGTCGCGAGCGCGCCGCCGCCGAACGCGCGGCCAAGCCCAAGCGCAAGCCGCCGGTGCGCCGTAAGAAAGCCGAGAAGGCCGAGGAAAGCGCCGCGGAGGAAATGACGCCCGAGTTGGGCGGCACCGAGTGATTGATCGTCCGCCGCCGGTGCAAGCCGTGGCCAGAGCCGATCAGAAAGTCTCCGGCGCCGATCACAAATTCCGGGTGGGCCAGCGCGTTCACTTGCTCGTGCGCGCGTGGGATCTGACGCCGCCGGCCGGGCATTTCCACATCATGCGCCTGTTGCCGCGAGAAGGCGCCGAGTACCAATATCGAATTCAAAGCGTGTCGGACGGCCACGAGCGGGTCGTGCGCGAAAGCCAGCTCGCCTGAGCGCGAGAGCCGCTCGCGAGCCGAAAATCGCCGCCGCGAGCGCGCGTTCCGAACTGCGCCGTATCGTCGCCCGCCACCAGGCGCCCAGCCTGGGCAAGAGCCTCTGGCAACTCCTCTCGACCGCCCTCGCGTTCGCCGCGGTGTGCGGGAGCATGTATTTCAGCCTGACGGTTTCCTATGGGCTCACCCTCGGCCTCTCCATCCTGGCGGCCGGGCTTCTGGTTCGCATCTTCATCATCCAGCACGATTGCGGGCACGGCGCGTTCTTCCGCTCGAAATGGGCCAACCATGCCGTCGGCTCGCTGTGCGGCCTTTTGACGCTGACGCCGTATGCCCATTGGCGCCGCCAGCACGCGGGGCATCACGATATGTGGAACAATTTGGACCGGCGCGAGAGCGGCGTGGACATCTATTCCACCTGTCTGACCGTCGAGGAGTACAGGGCGCGCAGCCCGATGGGCCGGTTCGGGTACCGTTTGGTTCGCAACCCGCTGGTCACGCTGGTGCTGTTGCCGCCGTTGATCTTTCTTCTCCTTTACCGCGTGCCGTTCGACACGCCGGACGGCTGGGCGTGGGAACGGTTCTCGGTCCACGCCACGACCGCCGGCGTGGTGGCGATCGTCTTGCTCATGGGTTGGGCCATCGGCTTTGGCGCCGTGGCCCTGGTGCAGCTTCCGATCATGATCGTCGCATCGATGATCGGCGTCTGGCTGTTCTCGGTGCAGCACCGGTTCGAGAACGTGGCCTGGCTGCGAGGGGCCGAGTGGAATATGCGCACGGCCGCCTTGCGCGGCTCGTCCTACCTGCGCCTGCCGCGTGTCTTGCAGTGGTTCACCGGAAATATCGGCTTCCACCATGTCCATCACTTGAACGCGCGCATCCCCAACTATCGCCTGGCGGCATGCCATGCCGAGATGCCGGGCATGGACGCCGTCCCGACGCTCACGCTTGGCGCGGCGTTACGTTCGCATCGTTTTTCCCTATGGGACGAAGCGCGCGGCAGAATGGTGACCTTCCGGGCCGCGCGCGCCTAAAGCGCGAAAATGTATTTGATCGTCGCGGCTAAAGCGCGACGAGCGCGGCGCCAACCGCGATCAGCGCCACGCCCAGCCAGGCCACGAGCGACAGTTCCTCGCCGAGCAGGAGCGCGCCGAAAATCGCCACCATCACCACGCTCAGCTTGTCCACCGGCGCCACGCGCGCGGCGTCGCCAAGCTTGAGCGCGCGGAAATAGCAGAGCCAGGACGCCCCCGTCGCCAGGCCCGAGAGAATCAAGAATAGCCAGCTTTTGCCGGAAACCGACGATGGCGCCTGCCACTGGCCCGTCGCGGTCAACAGCGCGCCAAGCGCCAGCACCACCACGACCGTGCGCGCGAAGGTGGCGAAGTCCGCGCCCACGTTTTCGACACCGGCCTTGGCGAAGATCGCGGTCAGCGCCGCGAAGGCCGCGGACAGAAGCGCCCAGAACTGCCAAGCCGCGAACGCGCCGCGCATGGTGTCCTCCCCGTGCTTGCGTCCGCGCAGGATGGCAGAGCGGGGAGGGCGTGGCGATGGCGCGATGTACCCTTGATCCTCCGGCGCTTCGCCGCCAACCTGAGCGCGGTTCGAGGGGAGGGGAGATGGCCGCGATCCGCGCCGAGGCCCATTACGGGCGGGTGATGAAATGCTACGCCGAGCGGCCGCCGCACATGCTGGCCATGCTGGCCGATGCCGTCGCGCAGGCGCCCGACCGCGTCGCGCTGGTCGACGGCGGACGGCGCATGACCTATGCCGCGCTCGACGCCGAATCCGCGCGCATCGCGGGCAATCTTGCCGCGCGCGGGATCGCGCCGGGCGACCGGATCGCCATGCTGATCGGCAATTCGCTGGAGTTCTTCACCGTCCTGCTGGCCTGCGCGCGGATCGGCGCCATCGCGGTGCCCATGGGAACCCGCCTGCGCAAGCCCGAGATCGCTTTCATCTGTTCGCAAAGCGGCGCGCGCATGCTGATCCACGAGGCGGGCCTGGCGGCGGAGCTGCCCGGCGCGGGCGACGCGCCGGAGCTCAAGGAACGCATCGCGGTGGGTTCGCCCGCTTTCGAGGCGCTGCGCCAAGACGGACCCCGCGCGCCCGCGGTCGAGATCGCCGAGGAGGACACGTTCTGCATCCTCTATACCTCCGGCACCACCGGACGGCCCAAAGGGGCCATGCTGACGCATCTCGGCATGGTCCATACCTGCATCCATTGGCGCGAGCGTCTGTCGTTGCGCATGGATTCCGAAGTCGCGCTGCTGCCCATCCCGATCACCCATGTCTCGGGCTTAGGCGGCATGTGGGCGCCGATCCTGTTCATGCGCGGCACGCTGGTGCTGATCCAGGCGTTCAAGGCGCGCGGCTTCCTGGAGATCGCGCAGGCAGAAGGCTGTACCTACGTGTTGATGGTGCCGGCCATGTACAATCTCTGCCTGTTGGAGCCGGACGTCGCTTCGTTCGATCTGAAATCCTGGCGGTTGGCGCTCTATGGCGGCGCGCCGATGCCGGAGCCGACGATCAAGCGCTTGGCCGAGGTGACGCCGCATCTGCAATTGGTCAACGCCTACGGCGCGACCGAAACCACGTCGCCCACCACGATCACGCCGCCCGGCTTCGGCGTGAGCCACGCCGACAGCATCGGTAAGGCGGTGGATTGCGGCGAGTTGCGCGTGATGGACGAAGAGGGCCGCGAGGTGGCGCCGGGCGAGCAAGGCGAGTTGTGGATCGCCGGGCCCATGGTCGTGCCCGGCTATTGGCGGAACGAGAGCGCCAATGCGGCCGCCTTCACGGGCGGGTTCTGGAAGTCGGGCGACGTCGCCGCGATCGACACGGAAGGGTTCGTGCGCCTGTACGACCGGAAGAAGGACATGATCAGCCGCGGTGGCTACAAGATCTATCCCGCCGAGGTCGAAAGCGTGCTGACCGAGCATCCCGACGTGGTCGAGTGCGCCATTGTCGGCCAGACCTGTCCCGTTCTGGGCGAGCGGGTCCACGCCTTCGTGGTCACGAAGTCTGGCACGCTCGATGCAGGGGATGTCCGGGCTTTCTGCGCGCCGCGCATGGCGGACTATAAAGTGCCCGAATTCGTCACCGTGCTGCCTGGCGCCTTGCCGCGAAACGCCAACGGCAAGATGCAAAAAGACATGCTGCGGAAACTGCTGCCGGCCTAATCCGATGGGACTCCGATGAAACGAAGCAGAAGTAAGGTTCGCGCGGCCCGGCACATCGCGGAGACGGGCACGGCTCTCGCCAAACGGTTCCGCACCGATGCGGAGATGGCGGCGGCCGCCACCCGGGTCGTCGCCCACCGCACGGTGATGTTGACCGAGGCCTTGGCCAAGCAGGATCTGCGCGCGGGCTCCGAGATGGCACGCATGGGGGCGGAGAAAGTATCCGCCGCGACGCAGGCGGGCACGGCCGCGCTGGTCGAATCCTTCGGCGCGGGGCGCCTCTGGCTCGATCTCTATTTCCGGCAGGCCGCGCGCACGATGGCGCTGGCCTCGGCATTCACCGGCCGGCGCGCACCGGGCGAGGTGACGCGAACGGCCGAAGCCATGTGGACCGATCTCTTGGACACGGGCGCGGCCATGGCGCGGCTGGCGACGGAGGTGGCTGACGCGGCCATCGAGCCCATCCACCGCACCGCCGTCGCCAACGCCAAGCGCCTCGCGCGCTGACGCCGGTTATTGAATCAAGGTTTCTTGTTGGCGACGTTGGCTTGCGCCGCGTCCGCCTGACCGATGGCCTGGCGCAGGGCCTCCAGCGCCTTGGTCTTGTGGCCGCTCGGATCCTCGCCGGTCTTGCTGATCTGCTCTTCGGCCTGGTGCATGGATTTGATCGCGGCCTCATAGGCCTTGCGGTCATCGGACGGCGTCGCCGCCGCCAGGGCCAAGCCCGACAAAAGCGAGATGCCGGTCGCCACGGCCATCACGCGGATTGGGAATCGTCTCATCGGATATCTCCTTTGCGCCGTCGTGTACTGGCAAGGCGGCCGACGCGCCGGATTATTCCTGATGACGCCGTGGCTTTTCGGAGCGGAACCTGCGACCGTTCACGGACGTTGGCCTTTGAGGAAGGGAGAGCGCGATGCCGATCCTGGAAGAGGCGAAACGAATCATCGAACGGGCGACCGGCTTGGGCCAGCCCTCGCCGCGCGCGGCGCGAGCCGCCGTGCGGGCGCGCAAGGCGCACACGTTCCATTTCGATGACGACGGGCTGATCCCGAACAACCCCCGTCTGCCGCTGGTGGTCTATCGCGGCGCGGTGAACCTGTCGGGCGCGTCCGATCCCGCCGCCATGTTCGAGGTCCTGTTCGAGAGCAACGGTTGGGGCGAGGGTTGGCGTGGCGGCGTCTACGATTATGACCACTATCATTCGGCCGTCCACGAGGTGCTGGGCATCGCGCGCGGGCGGGCCGAAGTCCGCTTCGGCGGCGAAAGCGGCAAGGCCGTCGAAGTGAAGGCCGGCGACGTGGTCGTGATTCCCGCCGGCACGGGCCACAAGCGCCTCGCGGCCAGCGACGATCTCTTGGTCGTGGGTTCTTACCCGCCCTCGGGGCGTTTCAACCTCCGCAAGGCGCGCAAAAGCGAGCGTGAGGAATCGCTGCGGGAAATCCCCCGTACGCCGGCGCCGCGCAACGACCCCGTCTATGGACGGCGCGGCGCGGTCGCGCGTCTATGGGCGCGGCCGGCGGCAAAGCGGAGAGGGCGAATCTAGGTCAGCTTGCCCTTGGCGATCTTGCAGCCGAAGCTGACCGGCTTGCGCGGATCGGTCGACAGGATCGCGCCCATCAGCAGGGCGGTTTCCTCGTTCGGCTTGGCATCCGTGCTGATCAACAGGAACAGGCCGGCGTTGCGGTCGGCGAAGACGATCGCGTTCTTGTCGTTCTTCTCCTTCCACTCCAGGAACTTGGCGTTGTTGATGTTGTAGGGGTCGCCTCCTTGGCCGGCGGTCGTGACCGTGGTGTCCTTGACGGTGAAGACGTAACGCGTCGGCGGCGTGGTTTCGGCCTTGCAGTCGAGCACGGCATCGAGCGTCGCGGCCTCGGCGGCGGCCGCGAGGACGAGCGAGAAGGAAAGGGCGGAGAACAAGCGCAGGAAAGCCATGGACGACCCCGGTGGAATGGTGAACCGGCCGGGATCATAGCGGGAAACGCGCGCTTTACGCCTCGGATTATTTTCGCCGTCGCCGGACAGGCCGGAAGCGTTAGTCGCCGGGCGGCCGCGGCGCGCCTTTGGGCTTGCGAACGACTCGGCGCTTCAAACTCGAGATCTCCGGTTTGGCCTCGTCGATCTGCGCGCGCTTCAACTGCTCGGCCGCCTCATCGCGCGCCTTCGCCGCGGCCGGACGGGCGCTCGATTTGCCGTCCGCCACCACGGCCAGCCAGAGATAGGCTTGGTAGGGGTCTTTCGGCACGCCTTCGCCGCCCTCGATCAAAAGCTGACCCAAGAGTAACGCCGCGCGCGCTTCGCCTTGGCGCGCCGATTCGCGCGCCCAGCGCACGGCTTCCGCCACGTTGCGCGCGGTGCCCGTGCCGGTCGCGTATTGATTCGCGAGCCTGTATTGCGCTTCGGAGTGGCCTTGCGCGGCGGACTTGAGCCACCAGCCATGCGCGGCCTCGGGGTCCACGGACAATCCCCCTTCACCCGACGCGTAGCGATCGCCCAGCACGAACTGCGCGCTGTTCTCTCCGTGGTCGGCGGCTTTCCGGTACCAGCCGGTCGAAGCGACGCCGTCGGGTTCTATAAAACCGAGCACCATTTCGGCCTGGCCATACCCCTGGGCGGCCGAAGCGCGGAACCATCTGAGCGCGGCCTCTCGATCCTTCGGCGTGCCTTCGCCGGCAAAGTATAGCCATCCCAAGTTGGACTGCGCCCATCGGTCCCCTTGCTCGGCCAATGGCGGCAGGTGCTGGAGGGCATAGGCGAAGTCCCGGCGAACGAGAGCGGCGCTGATCGGGTCTTTGGGCGCGTCGGCGGCGATGGGTTGGATTTGGAGTTCGCGCATGCGATTCACGGTTTCGGCTCTGCTCGCCGGGTTAGCCGCGGACCCCACGAAGCGCGTGGCCATCGCGGCGAGTCTCTTGTCTTCCATGGGCTCGGGTCCCGTGAGGCAGATCAGAAACCACGCTTCGGCCGTGCGCAGGTCCTTGGGGACGCCGCGGCCCGCGTCATACAGATTCGCCAGCGCGCATTGGGCCTTCTGATCGTTCCGCTCGGCGGCGGCTTGGATCAGCCGCGCGCCAGCTTCGAGATCCTTGGGCCCGGCTAGGCCGTCCATGGTCAGAAGGCCGAGATCGCGTTGGGCTTGGCGCTCGCCCAATGCGGCGCCCTTGCGGTACCAATCCAACGCGGCCGCGAAATCCCTGGGCACGCCGAGACCTTCTTCGTAGGCGCGTCCGAGATGGTAGTGCGCGCTAGGGTGGCCTCGCTCCGCGGCCTCGCGGAGAAGCGCGATGCCTCGGGCTTCGTCCTTCGGCGTGCCGATTCCCTCCAGATAGAGGTAACCCAGGCTGGCCTGCGCCCGAACGTGCCCTTGGTCGGCGGCCTTGCGGAACCATTCGGCGGCGCGTCCCGCATCCGGCACGACCACACTGCCGTTGTAGTAGATGACGCCGAGAATGAATTGGGCTTCGGCGTCGCCTTGCTCCGCGCGCGGCGTCAAGAGCCGGCGCGCCCCGGCGTAATCGCTGCGGTCGAAGGCGAGAAGACCGGGATCGGCCTGCTGGGCGTGCGAGAAGAATGGCAGGGTGATGATGACGGCGGCTAAGACGGTCAAGACGACCAAGCGGTGCATCGGCAGTTCTCCCCGGGGACGCCGCGATCGTATCCGCGCCGTGTGTCCATTCGTCGCCTCAAGGATGGGTTGCTCCTTGGGCGACAGTCCTCATCTCGCGTTGGTGGCGATAGGAGAAATACCCGCGTGCTTTCGAGCTTATTTCGCCGCCTGGACCTCTGTCTGGACCAGATTGGAGAAATCCTGCGCGGTCAGGGAAGGCAGCGGCTTGCCATTCACGAAAAAGGTCGGCGTTTGCTGGATGTTGGCGGCCTTTAGGTCGGCGACATCCCGGTCGAGCAGGCGCGTGATGTCCGGCGATGCGGCATCGCTTCGCGCGCGATCGAGATCCAGCCCAGCCGTACCCGCGACCTCCCATGCCCGGTTCAGGTCGGGGGCGCCGTGACCGGCCCACTCCGGCTGATAGGTGAGGATCGCTTCGAGAACGGGTTCGTATTTTCCCTGTTTGCGGGCGGCTTCGAGAATGCGAACTGCTTCGTCGGAACCTTGGTGGAAAGGCGCATATCGAATGACCAGCCGGACATCGTTCGGGTAGCTGCGAAGCAGATCCTTCACGAAGGGATAGGCCGCGCGACAGGCCTCGCACGAGGGGTCGAAGAATTCGACGATCGTGACCGGCGCGTTCGCAGGGCCGATGACCGGTGCGTCGGCAGGGGCCAGCACGATGTTGCCCGGGCCGGGTTGGGCGGCCTGGTTTTTCGCCTCGTCGCGCGTATACAGATAAGCGGCCGACGCAAACACGGCTACGGTAACGAGAACAACGATTGCGACCGTCCGTTGTTTTTTCATCGGGCGTCCTTTGTCCGGGTGAGAATGAGGAGAAGGGCAATTGCGGCGAACGCGAAGACCGATAGGAAAGGGATCGGGACGGCGCCGAAAACCGTCATGTCCGAGCTGGAGCAAGAGGGGCCGCGCCCGCATGGTTCGATGGCTTTGGGAATGATGTCTGCATACAACAATGCGTGATAGGCGGCGATGCCACCTCCGATCGTTGCCAGCGGCAAGCCGTAGCGCCAAGCGCCGCCATCGTCACGGAAGCAAGCGACACCCAGGACGATGGCCAGAGGAAACATGAAGGCGCGCTGAAACCAGCAAAGATTGCACGGCGCCTGGCCCATGACCTCGCCGATGAAAAGAGCCCCCGACGTTGCCGCCAGGGCGATCGCCCAGGCGGCAAAGAGGAAGCCCCAGCGGGAATGGTTTGGAAGCGATGTCGTGGGCATGGGGCCGCGCCTTCCTGCAAGATCTTGTCAACCGGGCGCATCACAGGAGTTGCGGCCTCGATCCGCCAGCATTGTCAAGGGATCGATCCGTTTTCCCTCCGACCATATCTCGAAGTGCAGGTTTGGGCCCGTTGTGCGGCCCGAGCGGCCCGATTTTCCGAGCGCTTCGCCCCGATCGAGATATGAGCCAACGCTGAGCCATTTCGAGAACCGCGCCAAATGCGCATAGAGCGTTCGAATGCCATTCGTATGTTCCAGCATGACGAACCGTCCGTATGTGGAATTGCGCCCTATCTTCACGATCTCACCTTCGCCCGCGGCCAGAACCGGAGTTCCTACCGGAGCGGAGTAGTCGATGCCTTTATGAAACCCTTTTCCGCCACTCGACGACCGTCTCGGTCCGAACAACGACGATATCTCGTTCCCGCCAAGCGGCGCGGTGAAACTATCGCAAGTCGCGTTGTCCGAGAGGCGCGGCCTCTCTCCGGCGGCGCCGTTCTCGTTCGCCATCGCGGCCGTGGAAAAAAAGATGGCGGTGGACAACAGGAAAAAGAAGCAAGGCGATGAAAGGGGCGCGGGCATGGAACTAAGACGGTTCGGCAGTGGAACGGAAACGGCACCGAAGGAACAGGGCTCAAACGTGTGCGGGTTGAAAGGGTGGGGCATTGGCGCCGTGTTGCCGCTGCTCGGCTTGATCGACCCGCACGATCGTCATGACGAAGAAGAGTGTCGCGAGGTTCACCAGAACGATCATAAGGGCTATGTTTTTATTGCGTTTGGAGTGAAGCCAGCGCTGGGTTTCTTTGTTTCGCATCGGGTTGATTTGCCTCGACCGGTTGTGGGCGGCGGTCAGTCGAAAAGATCGCGCAGCCAGGACCCGCGCTCGGAATAGTGGCGGCTTTGTCCATGACGGCCGCGACGGTCGTCGTATTTGGGGTCATGATCCCGATAAGTTGGGACCTGCGGTTGGGACGCCGGCCCCGCCATGTTCCGCTCGATGATTTTGTCCAGTTCGCCGCGATCCAGCCAGACGCCGCGGCATTGCGGACAGTAATCGATCTCGATTCCTTGCCGTTCCGCCATCGAAAGAGCGGTCTTGCAGGAAGGACATAGCATAGCGGCAGCAGTATTCACGGCGACAATCCTTTTTTCTTAGTTGAAACGAAAGCGCATCAGCCTGAGGGCGTTAAGCGTGACGAGAACCGTCGCGCCGGTGTCGGCCATCACGGCGATCCACATCCCTGTTATGCCGAAGACGGTGGTCGCTAGAAAGACGCCTTTCGAGCCTAAGGCCAAGATGACGTTGGCGCGGATATTGGCGAGCGTGGCGCGCGACAGCGCGACAAGTTCCGCGACGCCCATGACGCGATTCTTCAGAAGGGCCACGTCCGCGGCCTCGATCGCCACGTCCGTGCCGCTGCCCATCGCGATGCCGACGCGCGCCGCGGCGAGGGCGGGCGCATCGTTAATACCGTCACCAACCTTTCCGGCGGGGCCTTGAGCGGACGAGTCGAGCTCCCGCACGATTCTGGCCTTGTCGTCCGGCAGAAGCTCGGCGTGGGCTTCGATGCCGAGATCGGCCGCTACCGCTCTGGCCGTCCGCTTGTTGTCGCCCGTCAGCATGACACAGCGGATGCCTAGGCCGGCCAACCGGGCGAGGCCGCTGCGGGCGTCTTCGCGCGGCTCGTCACGCACGGCGATGATGCCGGCAACGGCGTTGCCATCGACGAGCACGATGGTCGTCTTGCCGGCGTCTTCGAACTTCTGAATGGCCGTGTGAATATCGTCCGATAGGGCGGTGCGGGTTTCCGCACTGCGCGGATTTCCCAGGAAGAGATCGCGGCCATCTATCCGTCCGGTCAGACCGTGACCGGCGATCGCCTTGGCGTCCTGCACGACGGGTAGGGCGGCGATTCCCGCTCGACGCGCGTGGGCCAGCACGGCGGTGGCGATCGGATGGTTGGAGCCCGCTTCCAGCGCGGCAGCCCATTTGAGCGTTTGGGATTCGGACGCGGCGACGCTCTGCACATCGGTGACCTTGGGCGTTCCCGACGTGAGCGTACCAGTCTTGTCGAACGCGATCGTGCGAAGCTTGCCGATCGCTTCCAGCACGGCGCCACCCTTAATCAAAAGGCCTCGTCGCGCGCCGGTGGACAGGCCTGCGGCGATCGCGGCGGGAGTCGAAATAACCAGCGCGCAGGGGCACGCGATGAGGAGCAGCGCCAAGGCGCGGTAGATCCAAGTCCCCCATGGTTCGCCCGCGACGAGCGGTGGCGTCACAGCCACCAGGGCGGCGATGCCGACCATGACCGGCATGTAGATACGGGCAAAGCGATCGATGAAGCGTTGCACGGTCGCTTTCGATTCCTGTGCTTCTTCGACGAGACGAATGATGCGTGCAATGGTGTTGTCTGCTGCCGCTTTCGTTACCGTGACTTTGAGCACGGCCGACAGATTGACCGTGCCGGCGAATACGGGTTCGCCCGGAGATTTGTCCTTGGGCACGGATTCGCCGGTAACTGGGGCTTCGTTCACCTCGCTGGCGCCCTCGGCTACTTCGCCGTCGCAAGGGATGCGATCACCCGGCCGGACCAGGACCATCTGGCCCGGTGTCAGGCTTTCGGCGAGAACTTCACGCTGCGCGCCGCCCTCCAGCAGAAGCGCGGTTTTCGGCGTAAGGGCGCTCAAGGCGCCGATGCTCTTGCGAGCCTTGCTGGCCGCGACGCCTTCGAGCAGTTCGCCAACGGCGAAGAGGAAAACGACGACGGCGGCTTCCTCGGCCGCATCGATGGCCAAAGCGCCCACCGCGGCGATCGTCATCAGCATTTCGATAGTGAAGAAAGATCCCGAGCGGGCGGCAGCAAAAGCGGTTCTGGCGATAGGCAATAGGCCGACCAGCGTGGCAAGTACGAACGGCCAGCGATTCAAGCTTGGGAACAGCATGCCGAGGACGAACGCGATCGCGAGCAGACCGCCCGCGGTCAGGACGATCCGGCCCTTCGAGGTTTTCCACCAGGGCCGATGCGGCCGGGGTTCCGCGGGTCGTGCCGCATTGGCCGATGCCTTGCGCCTGACGCTAAAACCAAGTCGCTCGATCGCTTTAATGGCGTGGTCGGCGGAAATGACATCGTCGGCGCCGAAAATCGAGACGCTGCCCCCGGTCACGTTGACGTCGATGTGTTCGACACCCGGCAGGCGGCGGATCGCTGCCTCGATTTTTAGGGCGCAGCTGGGACAGTCCATTCCGTCGACAGACAGCCGGAGGGAGGGCGGAACGGAAACAGGAAGAGTTCGGGAAACAGTCATATCGCTTGCCCTTATAGGAATGACGCGCAATATAAGAGCTATAGCTACTGGAGCTTCAAGACATGATGATCTCACCTCAAGCAATTGATAATACTAATTTTTCTATCGGCGATTTAGCGAAGGCGTCTGGTTGTAAGGTTCAGACCGTTCGCTATTATGAACAGATCGGCCTTCTGCCCGCCCCGCCGCGCAGCCTGGGAAACCAGCGCGTATACGGAGACGCCCATTTCCGGCGGCTGGCTTTCATCCGCCGCAGCCGCGAACTCGGCTTCACGATCGACATGGTCCGCGAGCTTTTGGGGATGGCGGACACGCCCGACCGTTCTTGCGAGATGGTGGATAACATCGCGAGCCGTCACCTTTGGCATGTGCAGGAGAAAATTCGCGCACTGAAGTCCCTCCAGCGCGAACTGAAGCGGCTGCTGCGTCACGACGGCGGAAAGGTCGCGGAATGTCAGATCATCGAGGCTTTATCCAAGTCTACAACGGATGGCGCTCGTGCATCGAAGCGAGGGGCCGACGGCTTGACGCCTGCGCGATGATCGCGGTCTAGCGGGTTGCGCGTCTTTCGTCCGGGCGCTGCCGTCCAGCGCGTGCTCGGATTGGTCGGGATGCGGAGCGTCCTTATCCAAAGGCGAGTGTTTCATGCTGCTCTTCCGTATGGAGTAGCGGAGGCATGATCGCGTGAGGATAAAATTATTTTATCGGCGTTAGGGAACAAAGCGTTGTCTTGCAGGTTATGTCATCCGAGGCCGGCCACGAACCCCCCGGCTCGTTGGTTGGATCTCAGAAGAGGGCGGCGTGACGAGCGTCGCCCTCTTGCTTTACGAACGCGCGTGCGACCCGGGTTTGCCAGATAACCAGCGCCGGAACGACGGCCAGTTCCATTATGAGGCCCGCCACATGCGGCCATGTGGGCATGCCGGCTGCGAGCAGAGAAATCAAGCGGGCCAAACCGCCGGTGAAAACCAGCGCGGCGGCCAGCCGGAATAAGGCGCCCTTGCGTTCGATCGAGGGGATGGCGGCATAGAAAGCCAAGCCGACGGCGAAGAAGGTCCCGGACAGGAAACGCAGATGACTATCCAGGCTGACCGAGGCGAACGCTTCGCCGCCCAGGAACGCCGGCCCCATCAACACCCCGGCCGCGCCCGCGAAGGTCGGGATCAGGGCCAGAACGGCGACGGTGACCTGCAAGAGACGCTTGCTGACGCGGGGCGGCATCCGGCTATCTATCCATCCCATGAGTTGTTTCGTCTATGTCCTTTGGAGCGGCGGCCGGGGCGGCCCCCGCACGTATGTCGGCTGGACCACGGACCTGGAGCGGCGCCTGGCGGCCCACAATGGCGGCAACGGCGGCGCTCGTTCGACGCGCGGGCGCGTCTGGTTCCTGGTCTATGCCGAACGATATGGCACGCGCGAAGAGGCCATGAGCCGCGAATGGCACCTGAAGCGCGAGCGGCGCTTTCGCAAGGAACTGGCGGATTCGCTTAAGCCTGTTCCAAAACGCGGTCGGCGGAGGAAATCCGAATGAAGGTTGTCGCGATCACGGGCGGCGGACAGGGGATCGGCCGGGCCACGGCGTTCCACTTCGCCAAGGCCGGCTATGCCGTCTCCATCGCCGACGCGGACGCCGCAGCGGGGCGCGAGGCGGCCAAGATCCTGCGCGAGACGGGCGCGCCCGCGTTCTTTCTGCGCACGGACATATCGAAGGAAAAAGACGTGGCTGCGTGGATGAAGGCGACCGTACGCGCGTTGGGCCGTCCCGACGTGCTGATCAACAACGCCGGCTTTTTCCGCAACGGGCCGTTCTTGAAATTGAAGCCCAGGGATTTTGACGCGGTGATCGCCACCAATCTGCGCGGCGCGTTTTTGTGCAGCCAGGCCGCGGCACGCATCATGGCGGCGCGTAAAAAAGGCGGCGCCATCATCAACATCGCCTCGACCCGCGCCTTCATGTCGGAAGCCAACACCGAGGCCTATACGGCGTCCAAAGGCGGCATCGTTGCGTTGACCCACGGCATGGCCATGAGCCTCGCGCCCTATCGCATTCGCGTGAACTGCGTCAGCCCCGGCTGGATCGAGGTGCGCGACTGGAAACTGTCCAGCCGGGCGCGGGCGCCGGTCCATTCCAAGAAGGACAAGGCGCAACATCCGGCGGGGCGCGTCGGCCGGCCGGAGGACATCGCCGAGGCTTGCCTCTATCTGGCCGACCATGCCGGGTTCGTGACCGGCCAGAACCTGACCGTGGATGGCGGTATGACCATCAAGATGATCTACGCGGAATAGGCTGCTATAACCCCCGGCCAGAAGAAACAGGGGGGCCATATGACCGTTACTTTCTTTCGTGCGCTCGCTATTGCCGCCGTTTCGTTCGCGGCGCTGACCGTGCCCGTCGCGGCGCAGCAGGCCACGCCGCAAGACCAAGCCATCCTGGACTCGCGCTACAACGCGCTCGACCAGCGGCTGAATCCCGAATCGAAGGCGCTCGACGCCAAGGACCCCTGGACCTTGTCGCAGCACGACGCGGCGACCTTGGCCAACATGGCCAACGAGTACATGAAGGGCGGCGATGCGCTGGCAGCCTATGTGCTGTCGAAGGACGCTTCTCTGGCCTATGAAAACCAGGATGGGCAGGAGCGCTGGAAGCCCGACGCGACCTATGCGCAGGCCCAGCTGGCCTTCGCGCGCGCCTATCAGCAGGTCTTCGACAAGGACAAGGAGTTCGCCCTGGCCGAGGTGCGCGGTTACACCGTCACCGACCTCAACACCGGCATTCAGGCGCGCATCGTCCACGCATATTTGAACGCGCTCGGCGCGCCCTTGGCGCCGGCCCTGCGCCCGGCCGCGGTGACCGAGTGCAAGGTGGCCCAGAAGAAACTGGGCGAGTTCCTCTCTAAGGCGCCGGCCACCATGCCGGCGCCGGAGCGGAGCTACTACGACAAGCGCCTCAAGACGGACTGCAAGTAACCGCCGGGCCAATCCGGGGGATCTCAGGTCTTCAGCTTGGTCAAAGCTTCGACCGTATCGGCCTCGCGCGCGGGCTTGTCCCAGCGGATGCGGTGCACGCGGGGGAAGCGCATGGCCAGGCCGGATTTGTGCCGCGCCGATTCATGGACGCTGTCGAAGGCGATTTCCAGCACGAGGCCCGGCTCGACCGAACGCACGGGGCCGAATCGCTCGACCGTGTGGTTGCGCACCCAGCGGTCCAGTTTCACCAGTTCCTCGTCCGTGAAACCGGAATAGGCCTTGCCCACCGGCACCAGTTCGCCGTCGCGCCAGGCGCCGAAGGTGTAGTCGGAATAGAAGGACGAGCGCTTGCCGTGACCGCGTTGGGCATACATGAGCACGGCGTCAAAGGTGAGCGCGTCGCGCTTCCACTTGAACCATGGTCCCTTAGGCCTTCCCGAGACATAGGGCGCATCGCGGCGCTTCAGCATCAGCCCTTCGATGCCCTTGCTGCGCGCGTCCGCGCGTAACTGCTCCAGTTCGGCCCACGACGCGAAGGGGATCAAGGGCGACAGGTCGAACAGCGTGTGCGACGCGCCGGCATACCACGCTTCCAGCCGCGCGCGCCGGTCGCGCAGCGGCAGCGGACGCAGGTCATCGCCGCCGATGAACAGCGCGTCGTACAACCGCACGAAGGCCGGGTACTGGGCCAGCATCTTGGCCGTCACGGTCTTGCGGTTGAGCCGCTGCTGCAAATCGTTGAAAGGCGCCACCTCACCGCCGCGCACGACCAGAAGCTCGCCATCTAGCACCGTGCCGTCGGCAAGCGCGGCCGCGATCTCTGGAAAGGCGCCCGAGATATCGTCGCCCATGCGCGAGAAGACGCGCCGTTCGCCGCCGCGCGCCGCCAACTGCACGCGAATGCCGTCCCATTTCCATTCGGCCAGGTATTGGGCGGGGTCGAGCGCCTCCATCTCGCCGGGCTCGATCGGGTTGGCCAGCATCAGCGGCACGAAGACGGCCTTCTCGCCGGGATGCGGCCGGTCGCCCTTGCCCTCCAGCCATTGAAACAGTTCCGTGTAAGGCGGTTCGAGGCCGTGCCAAATCTCCTCGATGGCGTCGGGCTCGACCGGACCGAGGGAGGCCACGGCGGTCTTGGCCAACCGCGCGGAGACGCCGACGCGCAGCCCGCCGGTGATGAGCTTCAGCAGCGCCCAGCGGCCGGTGGCGTCCAAGAAATCGAACCAGCGCGCGACGGCCTCCACGGCCTCGGCGCGCGTGGCGGCACGCAGTCCGGTGACGATCTCCGACAGAGAGGGCGGCGGCGGGAAGTTCGTCGCCGTGTCCTCCCGCGCGGGCCAGATCAACGCCACCGTCTCGGCCAGGTCGCCGACGAAATCGTAGGACCAGCGAAACAGTTCGGCATCGACCCGGCTTTCGGCCAAGGCGCGTATCTGCGCGGGCTTCACGGCGGGGAAGGAAAGGGCGCCCGTCAGCGCGGCCAGCGCCCAGCCGCGGTCGGGATCGGGCACGCTGCGGAAATACTCCTCCATCAGCCGCAACTTCGCGTTGCGCGCGGGGGTGAGGAGAAGGGAGTCGAGGAGGTGGGCGAAGCGAATCACGTTTTCGCGCGCGCGTCGGCGCGATGCTTCAGCTCGGCATTGATCTCGGCGCCGATGCAAACCGCGTAGGCCGACAGGTAGAACCACATGAGCAGCACGACGACCGCGCCCAACGAGCCGAACGTCTTGTTGTAATCGCCGAAATTGGCGACATAGATCGAGAAGCCGATCGAGGCGAAGGTCCAAAGCGCGGTGGCCACGATCGCGCCGGGAATTTCGTAGCGAAGCTGGCGCACCAGGCGGCTGGGCCCGTAGCGGTAAATGACGGTCAAGGCCAGAACCACGATGGCGGTAATGGCCAGCCACGGAACCCACACCACGGCCTCGATGGTTTCCTTGTCGACCCGCGCCAGTTCGAGCGCCGCGGGCAACCCGACGATGAGCGCGAGAACAACCATCAGCATGATCAGCCCGCCGAGGGTGAAACCCAGCGCGATGCCGGTACGGTGGAAGAAGCCGCGCCGCTCCTTCACGACATAGTCGTAGTTGAGCGCCGCCATCAGCGACTTGATGCCGCTGGCCGCGCTCCAGATCGAAAGCAGGAAGGCCATGATGGCGCCGAACCCAAGCGCCGCCTCCTCGCGCATGCTGAGAGCGATGAGCTGGTTGC
Organism: uncultured Alphaproteobacteria bacterium; assembly: GCA_902826885.1. Lineage (GTDB taxonomy): Bacteria > Pseudomonadota > Alphaproteobacteria > CADEGL01 > CADEGL01 > CADEGL01. The sequence goes on from CADEGL010000006.1 coordinate 21,149, forward strand.
CCAGGATGTCGTAGGCGGCGGGCGGCACGATGCCGCGCAGGGGCGAGAGGGTGGTGTAGACCGTGCCGGTGTCCGCGAAGATGCCGTAGAGCGCGGCGAAGGCCGCGATGGCGGGAAACACCGCCAGCAGGCCGAAGAACGCGATGCCCGCCGCGAACAGGGACAGCTCGGACGAGAGGAGGCGGTCGGCGATTCGCTCGACCGCCTTCCAGCGCGGCGAGGCCCACAGGCTCTCAAGCATGGCGGCGGCCCATCGATGCCAGGTCGGACGGCGTCATCCCATTTCAACCGGAGGGGTTTGGCAAGGTTCCCGCGCGTCAGCCTTCCTCCTCGTCGAAACCGATGAGGGAGAGCGCGCGGGCGCGAATGCCCATAAGGGTGGCCTGGCGGACCAGGGCCTCCTCGTTGCCATGCGTGACCCACACTTCGGGCGCGCCGACGTCCTTCAAGGTCTGAACCAGCTCGTCCCAGTCGGCGTGATCCGAGATCACCAGCGGCAGCTCGACACCGCGCGCCTTCGCGCGCTGCTTCACGCGCATCCAGCCCGAGGCCATGGCCACCATCGGTTCGGGCAGACGCCGCGCCCACAGGTCCGAGGTCGCGCCAGGTGGCGCCAAGACGATGCGGCCTTTCAGAGCTTCGCGTTTGGCGCCGGTGGCCGGTTCGATCGGGCCCAGATCGACACCCAGCGAACGGTACAGCTCGACCATGGCAAGCAACGCACCGTGGAGCGGCACCGGCGCGTCGTAGCCTTGCCGGCGGAGAAGGGCCAGCACGCGCTGTGCCTTGCCCAGCGCATAAGCGCCGACCACGACGGCGCGTTCGGGAAAGAGGGCGGCGGCATGGACCAGCTTCGCGATCTCATCGCCGTCCGGCGGGTGGCGGAAGACGGGCAGGCCGAAGGTGGCTTCGGTGACGAAGACGTCGCACGCGACGGGCTCGAAGGGCGGGCAGGTGGGATCAGGGCGCCGCTTGTAGTCGCCGGAAACCACGGCGCGCGATCCGCGCCATTCCATCACGGCCTGCGCGCTGCCCAACACATGGCCGGCCGGGACGAGGCGCAGGGAAACACCGTTGATCGTGACGGCCTCGCCAAGACGAAGCGGTTGCAGGCTGCCGCCCGCGCGCTCGCCGAGGCGCGCTCGCATGATGGCCAGGGTTTCGGAGGTGGCCAGGACCGCCTTGTTGCCGGGCCGGGCATGGTCCGCGTGGCCATGGGTCACGACCGCCCGATCGACCGGACGGACCGGATCTATATAGAAGTCGCCGGGGATGCAGTGCAGGCCCGCCGGTGTCGGCTTCAACCAGGTTTCGGGATGGGGCGCGGCCATGGCCTAGCAGAGTTGGGCCGGGCCAAGCCCGGATTCCAGCCGGTTGTTGAATACGCAGAGGAATTCACGGCCGTACCGGCGGGAAACATTTCGTGTGTTTCGTCTGAATATTATTTTATAACATATTGAAAATAAATATCATTCGCCTTTTGGTAACAAGACTTTCGGGCCGTCCTTCGCGCGTTCGATGGTTACATCCTTCACCTCGCGTGGCTCCGCCTCTTCCATGTCGGGCCAATAGCCGTCGCCAATGCGGAAGCGCGCGCTCTTCCAGCTTAAGGTCATGGACTTGCCGCGGCGAAGCGCGATGGGGGCGGGATCGTCGGGCGAGGCCCCGCCTTCCAGCCATTTGCACAGGGCGTCGTACTCGCTTTCGCGCGCGTAACCGACGTCGAGAAACCCATCCGACGGGTCGGCCGCCCAGGAGAGGGACAGGCGCGGGCCGACCGAACTGAAATTGAGCGCCTCCAGCAGCAGGAACTTCCCCTCGATTTCCTGGTCGTCCAGCGTGGCTTCGGCCGCCACCGGCTTGCTTCGGCGCAGCATGTTCAGGAGCTTCGCCCGCGCGACGGCGATTTCCTCCTTCACCGTCTTGGCGGTCACGGATTTCTTGTCCATGTGGTGCGCCATGCGCGTGAGGGCGCCCAGGCCGCAGCCTTCGATGAAGCGCCGCTCGCCCCACGGGCCTTTCGCGATCCAAACGTCGATTTCCTTCTTGTCGGCGGACTTCCACGTCTCGATCGCCTTCTCGGGATCGGTCGGCACGCCGAGCGCGCGGGCGATGTTGTTGGCGGTTCCCAGCGGCAGGATGGCGATCGGCGGGTCGGTCGAGCGCAGCGCCAAGGCGACCTTGGTAACCGCGCCGTCGCCACCCGCGGCGACCACCAGCTTGGCGTCTTCCAGCGCCTTATGGAACTTCTTGGAGCCCGGCTTGGCGCGCACGATGTCGCAGCCGGCTTTCTCCAGCATGGCATGCAGGTCCTTCTTCTGGACCTTGCCTTTGCCGGCCTTGCGGTTGTGAACCAGAACAACCCGCATTTTTCCGGCTCCGCATAAGGGTGCGCCCAGTCAAACGAACGACGGCACCATAGGTTCCTGTAAACCCGGCGACGGATTTCCCCCGCTTGGACGTAACATCACAAGGCGCCGACGCGCCCGGCCAGCAAGCCAGCCCGGTGCCAGCCAGCCAGCCGACATTCTAGGAAGCGGTCCGTTTCGCCCGCCGGGGCGCGGTGTCATGCGCGCTGACCGGCCAATGGCCTTCGCGCATCAAGGCCAACAACTCGCGCCGCGCGGTCGCGATCAGATGGCGCGCGGGCGCGCTCAAGGGCATCCACGGCGCGGTGACCAGGGCGAGGGGGCTTTCCAGCACGGGCTTCTCGATTCGCGCCGCGCCAATCAGACCCGCATCGACGTCCGGCCGGATCGTGGGATAGGGCAGGATGGAGAAGACGCCTTGATCCAGGATCAGGGCGCGCATGGTGCTGGCGCTTTCGGCTTCGACCACGACGCGCAGCGCCCAGCCTTGCTGCCGCGTGATGCGGTCCAGGTGTTGCCGCAGCACATGGTCCGGGCGCGGCAGGACAAAGGGCAGATCGGCCAGCGCCGAAAAGGGGATGGAGCCGTCGCGCAAGGGCACGGCACCCGCGCGGCCGACCAGGTGCATGTCCTGGCGCCCCACGGGCTCGACGCGGAAGTCCTTGGAGCGCGGCGGATCGTACATCAGCGCGGCATGGATCGCTCCGCGCGTGAGCTGTTCGCGCAGATAGACCCCGAAGCCTTCCATCACGCGCACCAGCACGTCCGGGTGCCGCGCGCGGAAGGCGCGCACCAGACGAGGCCCCAGCGTGGCGGCCATGGCGTGGGTCATGCCGATGGCGGCCATGCCGCCGGGCGCGCTGCGCCGCGCGGCCAGTTCGCGCTCGGCCTCGGCCAGTTCGTCCGCGATCGATTCGGCCCGGGCCAAAAGGTCCGTCCCGGCCTCGGTTATCTGCACGCCGCGCCCATGGCGGAGAAGGAGAGGGACGCCGGCTTCGGCTTCCAGGTCAGCGATGCGGCGGCTGACCGCGGGCTGGGCGATGCCCAGGCGCGCGGCCGCGCGGGAAATGCTGCCCTCGCGCGCCACGGCCGCGAAATAGCGGAGCTGGCGGGTGTCCATGCGGACATTCTATGCCATTTAGGCATGGAAACCATGCCTAAATGGACTGTACGGCGGAAGACCGTTTGCTTTTAAATTCCCCTGTGAAGGGCGCGGGACGCGCCATGGGCATGAGGAACGATCGACGATGGCACAGGCAATGGTGGCGGAACGGCCGGCGCAGGCGGCGGAATACCGGCGCATCACGGTCAAGAAGCTTTGCGGCGCGGCAGGCGCGGAGATCGGCGGGGTCGACCTGTCGAAGCCGTTGGACGACCTGACGGCGGCGGAAATCCACCGCGCGTTCCTGGAGAACAGCGTGATCGCGTTCCGCGACCAGGAGCTTTCGCCCGAGCGCCAGATCGCCTTCACCGAAATCTTCGGCAAGGTCGAGCAGCATCCACTTTACCGCAGCAACCTGATCGAAGGATTCCCGGAGATCTTGGTGCTGGAGCACAAGGCCGGCCAGTACATCAACGGCAAGAACGACATCTGGCACGCCGACATCACGTTCAAGGAAGAACCGCCGCTCGGCAGCATGCTTCATTGCAAAGCGGCCTGGGAGGGTTTCGCGGACACCATGTTCGCCAGCCAGTACATGGCGTACGAGACGCTGTCCGAGCCGCTGAAGCGCCTGTTCGACGGCATGAAGGCCGAGCATGACGCGTCGATCCTGCCGCGCCTGAACAACAAGCACGATTACAATAAGAAGATCGGAGACATTCCGCCGCCCGTCATCCATCCCGTCGTGCGCACGCACCCGGAGACGGGCCGCAAGGCGTTGTTCGTCAACGCGGCCTACACGATCCGCCTTCTCGGCGTGTCGGAAGAGGAGAGCAAGCAGCTCCTCGATATCCTGTACGCCCATGCCGTGCGGCCCGATTTCGTCTATCGCCATCGCTGGCGGGTGGGCGACGTGGTGATCTTCGACAACCGCTGCCTGCTGCACTACGTCGTGCCCGACCATCCGCACGACATGCACCGGCGCATGCACCGCACCACGGCGGCGGGCGACCGGCCGTTCTGATTTCCGGCCACGCCTGCTAGGCTTCCGCCTGTCGTCAAGGGAGGCGGTCGATGGCACAGGCGGTGATGGACGCCTATAAACGCATCAAGGTCGAGAAATCGTGCGGCGCGGGCGGGGCCGTGATCAGCGGCCTCGACCTGTCGCAGCCGTTGGAAGACGACGCGATCGCCGAGATCAAGCGCGCGTTCCTCGATCATTGCGTCATCGTTTTCCGCGGCCAGGACCTTTCGCCGGAGCGCCAGATGGCGTTCACGCGGATTTTCGGCAAGGTCGAGCAACATCCCGTCGTGCGCGGCTTCGAGATCGAGGGCTATCCCGAGATCATGGTGATCGAGCACAAGGCCGGCGTCTTCTACAACGGCAAGAACGACATCTGGCACTCGGACGTGACCTTCAGCGAGACGCCGCCCTTGGGCAGCGTGCTTCACTGCCGCGCGGCGTGGGAAGGTTTCTCCGACACGATGTTTTCCAACCAGTATCTGGCCTACGAGGCGCTGTCGGAGCCGTTAAAGCGAATGCTGGGCGGGCTTCAGGCCGAGCACGACGCGCAGCTTCTGCGGCGGCGCATGAACGCCTACGAGCACAACAACCAGATCAGCGAAATCCCCAAGCCCGCCATTCATCCGGTCGTGCGCACGCACCCGGAAACAGGGCGGAAGGCGCTCTACGTCAATCCGATCTACACCACGCGGCTTCTGGGCGTGAGCGAGGAGGAGAGCAAGTTCCTGCTCGAATTCCTCTATCAGCACGCGGTGCGGCCGGACTTCATCTACCGGCACCGTTGGCGCCCCGGCGATGTGACCATGTTCGACAACCGCTGCCTGCTGCACTATGTCGTGCCCGACCATCCGCAGGACATGCACCGGCTGATGCATCGCACCACGGCGTCCGGCGACCGCCCGTATTAAGCGCGGTTAAGGTGAAATTTGTAGGGGGATCAAATCGAATGAACGGCAGCGACACAACCCTCTCCGTCCGCATAGCGGAGGGAGAGGGTGGCGAGCCATAGCGAGCCGGGTGAGGTAGGTGTTTCCGGCAAGCACCACCTCACCCTCCCGATCGCAGTGCGATCGGGCCTCTCCCTCTCCCCCGCACGCGGCGGAGAGGGGCTGTCCCACTCAGTGAGTTAAACCTCAGAGCGGCTGGCGGGTGAACGGGACCTGGAGCTGGCGCAGGAACGTCTCCGGCATCGGGTGGCTGATGCCGATATCCGCGGGCGGGCGGCGCGGCGGATTGTGGAAGGTCCTGAACAACAGGTCGAACAGCATCAGGTTCTCGCCGTAGTTGCGGTTGCCTTCCTCCAGCTTCTTGGAGTGATGCCAGCGATGGAGCGTGGGCGTGTTGAACACGTAGTCCAAGACGCCGCAGCGCATCTCCACGTTGCAGTGGGTCAGGATGCCGATGAAGGCCGTGATCGCGCTGGTCAATAGAAGCACCTCGCGCGGCGCGCCCAACAGCAGCAGAACCGGCATCCCCACGGCCAGCGCCAGCACCGTGTCGACAACGTGGAAACGCCCGGTGTTGAAGAACCACAGGCGGCCCACGCTGTGATGAACGGCGTGGAAGCGCCAGAGCGGCGGCCATTCGTGGGACAGCCGGTGTTTCCAATAGAGGCCCATCTCGACGATCACGAGACCCAGCGCGGTTTGGAAGAAGAGGGGCCACTGCGCCGGCCACCAGCCGCCGCTGCGGGGCGCCAGCCAGTCGGCGATGCCCATGAAGGTGATGACGGTGATGATGGTCTGCGCCGCGCCCTTGTTGAGGATCGTGTGGGCGAGGTCGGGCAGCATCTGGCCGTCGTTCTTGAGCCAGGTCCGCTCATGCGGCATCACGCGTTCGAGCAGCCCGAGGATCAGCGCCAGGGCGAGGTACGTGACATTGAAGGCGATCACGCCATGGTCCGCGCGCATGCCCGCATAGGTCGCGCCGATGGCGCAGGCCAAGAGCGCCGGCCATAGGACATAGGACAGCCGGCGGCGAAGATTCGAGTTGTCGGTTTCGGCTTTTGTCATCGATCGGATCCGTAGGCGGCATTCAGACGCACGTCCGACCCCCCGGGGCGACTTTTTCAAACCCCGAGGAAAAGGAACAGTCTTTTTTCGCGCCCTTGGGGCCCGCCCCATCCTTGTATTGCGAATAAGTCGCATTAGTGATCTACTTTTCGGGAATACTTCTCTTTTTTCCCACAGTCGGCGGCGGGTTTTTCGCAGGCCGCGGGTCGGTCCGGCGGTTGCCGTGCCACGACCGGAGACGGCGGTTCCTTGATCCTCGATGAGCGAAACTTCGCGCACCCGAAATCTCTCGGACCAGAATCAGCGGGCATTCTGGCTCAAACATTTGCACCGCTGGCATTGGATCAGCGCGGGCCTGTGCCTGGTCGGAATGATCCTGTTCGCCGCCACCGGCATCACCCTCAACCATGCCGCCCAGATCGAGGCGCGTCCCGTCGTCATCCAGAAGGAAGCCACGCTGCCGGCCGATTTGCTGGCGTCGCTGTCCGCGGCCGCGCCGAAGGGGGACACAGGCGAATTGCCGCCCGCGGTCGAGCACTGGCTGGCGAGCGAATTGGGCATCGTGGCGGGCGGCCAGATCGCCGAGTGGTCGGACGACGAAGTCTATGTGCCGCTGCCGCGCCCGGGCGGCGACGCGTGGGCCAGCATCGACCGCGAGGACGGCAAGGTTCTTTACGAACGGATCGACCGCGGCTGGATTTCCTATTTCAACGACCTGCACAAGGGCCGCAACACGGGCGCCGCGTGGAGCTGGTTCATCGACGTCTTCGCGGGCGCGTGCCTGGTCTTCTGCCTGACCGGCCTCTGCCTTCTGCAAATCCATTCCGGCAAGCGGCCGGCGACCTGGCCCGTGGTGGGGCTGGGCGTGGTCGTGCCGCTGTTGCTGGCCATTCTTTTCATTCACTGACGAGGTTCTTCCGATGCGTGTCTTTTTACCGGCCGCTCTGACCGGCCTGCTGGCCAGCCCGGTCCTGGCCGCCGACATGAATGTGAAGGTCGAGATCCCGAAGCTGAACGTGGCCGAGTATCACAGGCCCTACGTCGCGGTGTGGGTCGAGCGGCCGGACCAGAGCGTCGCGGCCAATCTGAGCGTCTGGTACGACGTGAAGAAGAATGAAAACGCCGGCACCAAGTGGCTCAAGGATTTGCGCCAATGGTGGCGCCATATCGGCCGCGAGCTGACGGTGCCCGTCGACGGCGTCACCGGCGCGACCCAAGCGCCCGGCGAGCATCAGCTGAATTACCAAAGCGGCAAGGCGCCGTTCGGCAATCTTCCGGCCGGCGACTACAAGCTGGTGGTGGAAGCCTCCCGCGAGGGCGGCGGACGCGAGGTCGTGCGCGTGCCGTTCCAGTGGCCGCCCAAGGGTTCGCAGAGCCTAAGCGCCAAGGGCGCGGACGAACTGGGCGCGGTCGCCCTCAACCTGACGCCGTGATCGGGAGGCCTTTCATGAATCGCATGTCCAAGTTCGCCATCGCCGGCCTGATCGCCGCCGTTTTGGTTCCCGCCGCGGCCCACGCGCACCGGCAGTGGATTTTGCCTTCGGCCACCGTGCTCTCCGGCAACGCGCCGTGGGTCACGTTCGACGCGGCCGCGTCGAGCGAGCTGTTCTATTTCGACACGGCGCCCATGCGCCTGGCCGACGTGGCGCCGCCGCAAGGCATGCCCGCCATGCCGGGCGCCAGCTTGCGCATCACCACGCCGGACGGCATGGAGACCGTGGCCGAGAATGTTCTGACAGGCCGGCTGCGCAGCGTGTTCGATCTGCGCCTGGCGCAAAACGGCACCTACAAAATCGCCGCGACCAACCAGGGCGTATTCGCGACCTACAAGCTCGACGGCCAGCCCAAGCGCTGGCGCGGCGCGGCGGAAAATCTCTCGAAGGAGATTCCAGCCAACGCGCAGGACGTCCAGGTGACCGAAACCGCGTCGCGGGTCGAAACCTTCGTGACCTTGGGCAAGCCGACCGAGTCGGTATTCAAGACGGCGGGCGCGGGGTTGGAGCTGGTACCGGTCACCCATCCCAACAATCTGTTCGCCGGCGAGAAGGCGACCTTCAAGGTCCTGCTCGATGGCAAGCCCGCGCCGGATGTCGAGGTGGAGATCGTGCCGGGTGGCAACCGCTATCGTTTCAAGCTGGGCGATTCCGTGGTGCGTACCGCAGCCGACGGCAGCTTTACCGCTGCCTTCCCGGACGCGGGCATGTATTGGGTCGGCATGGACATCGAGGACGGCAAAGTGAAGATCGCGGGCGCCAAGCGACGCGCCAGCTATGCCGTCACGCTCGAAGTCCTGCAATAGCCGCCGGCGGGAGAAACGGCGCGATGCGGCGCGTCCTGGTTCCGCACGGCGTGCCATCCGCGCCGCCCGCGGCCGTGGGCGGCGGAATATCGAGTTTCCGCGGCGCGACGATGGGCACGACCTGGTCGATCAACCTGGTCGCGCCCAAGTCGCTGCCGCTGCTGGACGCCTTGACCGGCGTGCAGAAGGAGCTCGACCGCGTGGTCGCCCAGATGAGCACCTGGGATGCGGATTCCGATCTCAGCCGCTTCAACCGCGCGCCGGCCGGGACATGGCATGTCCTGCCGGAGGAGTTCTTCACCGTTTTGGCCTATGCGCTGTCGGTCGCGGAAGCGAGCGGCGGGGCGTATGACCCGACCATCGGCCCGTTGGTCAACCTTTGGGGCTTCGGCCCGGAGCCCGTGCGCACGACCGAGCCCGCCGCGGCCGATCTCGACGCGGCGCGCGCGCGCTGCGGCTGGCGCCAGTTGTTGCTGGAGCCCGAGGAGCGCCGTGTCTTCCAGCCCGGCGGGCTCTATGTCGACCTTTCGGCCGTGGCCAAGGGCTTCGGCGTCGATCAAGGCGCGCGCTATTTGCAAAGAATCGGTGTCGCCGACTTCTTGATCGAAGTCGGCGGCGAGTTGCGCGGCGAGGGCACCAAGCCCGATGGAACTCCGTGGTGGGTCGCGCTGGAGCGTCCGCCTTCGAGCGCCGTGCCGCCGACCGAAACGGTCGCCGCGCTGCATGGGCTGTCGATCGCCACGTCGGGCGACTATCGCAAGTTCGCCGAGATCGAGGGCCGCCCTCTGTCTCATACGATCGACCCCCGCACCGGCCGCCCCGTGGCGGGCAAGCCCGCCAGCGTCACGGTGCTGCATACCGAGTGCATGCGGGCGGACGCGCTGGCCACGGCCATCACCGTGCTGGGTGCGGACGATGGCATGCGTTTCGCGGAACGGCACGATCTCGCGGCCTTGAGCCTGACGCGCGCGGGTCAGGGCTTCGCGGAGCGCATGACGCCGGCTTTCGCCGCGATGCTGACATGAGCGCGCGAAGCCCGGTCTGGAGCGCGCAGCCGATCGTGGGCGCCTTGGTGGCGGCGCCTTTGCTTCTGTGGTTGATCGTCCGCGCGGCCGGGCCTGACGCCGTCGCGCTGCGGCCCGGTGGCGCTCCCTTGGTCTCGGCGCTCATGGTGATCCTGGTTTATCTGGCCTTCTGCGGCCTGACCTATCGCGCGCACCGGCTGCGGCGCGATGGCGCGGCACGGGAAAGCGCCGGGCTTTTGCATGCCGAAGGCGCGCGCGGGGCGCCCATCCTGGTTGCATACGCGACGCAGACTGGTTTCGCCGAAGATCTGGCATGGCGTACGGCGCGGTCGCTGCAGGCGGCGCATGTCCCGGTCAAGGTCGCGCCGCTGGCCCAGTTGGACGCCGCCGCGCTGGCCCATGCGCCGCGCGCGCTGTTCATCGTCAGCACCACGGGCGAAGGCGACATGCCCGACGGCGCCGCGGGCTTCGTGCGCCGCGTGATGCCCAAGCCGGTGACGTTGTCCGGCCTTCACTACGGCGTGCTGGCGCTCGGCGACCGCAGCTATACGAGCTATTGCGCGTTCGGCCATGCGCTCGATGGCTGGCTGCGCGGGCAGGGGGCCGTGCCGTTGTTCGATCTGGTGGAAGTCGACGACGGCGACGAGGGCGCGCTGCTTCACTGGCAATCGAATCTGCGCATGGTCGGCGGCGGTACCGAAGTGCCCGATTGGGCGCCGCCAAGCTATGGATGCTGGCGGCTCGCCGAACGCCGCCTGCTCAATGCGGGCAGCCCCGGCGGGCCGGCATTTCACCTCGCCTTCGAGCCCGTGGAGAACATGCCCACATGGCAAGCGGGCGACATCGTGGAGATCGGCCCCCGTAACGACCCCGCCGAGGTCGAGCGTCTTCTGGACAGGCTGTCGATGGACGGCGAGGCCGAGGTGGCTGGCCATGGCGAATCCTGGCGCGCGCTGCTCGCGCGCAGCGTCCTGCCGCATGACGAAGCCGCCATCGCCACGTTCGCGGCGCTGTCCGGCGAAGAGCGCGTCCCGTCGCTGCGCGCCTTGCCGCACCGCGAGTATTCCGTCGCATCGTTGCCCGAAGACGGCCGCCTGGAACTGCTTGTTCGCGAGATGCGCCATGCCAATGGGCGGTTGGGGCTCGGCTCGGGTTGGTTGACCAACCACGTGCCAGCCGGCGGCGCGGTCGCGATGCGCGTGCGGGAGAATCGCAGCTTCCACGCCCCCGAGGACGACAGGCCGATGATCCTGATCGGCAACGGCACCGGCCTGGCGGGCTTGCGCGCCCATATCAAGGCCCGCGCGGCGGCCGGACGCACGCGCAACTGGCTGGTCTTCGGCGAACGCACGCAGGCGCACGATTATTTTCACCGGGCCGAGATCGAGTCCTGGCACGCATCCGGCGCGTTGGAGCGGCTCGATCTGGCTTTCTCCCGAGACCAGACACGGCGGGTCTATGTGCAGGACAAGCTGCGCGCGGCGGCGGGCGAACTTCGCGCGTGGGTGGAAGAGGGCGCCGCGATCTATGTTTGCGGCAGTCTGGAGGGGATGGCGCCTGGCGTGGCCGCGGCGCTGACCGAGGCGCTGGGGGCCGAGATGCTGGAACGCTTGGCCGACGAAGGCCGCTACCGCCGCGACGTTTATTGAATTTCCGCCATTTTCCTGGGCCGGAGCGGGGCAATCGCCGCGCGCCTTGACTCCCTGCGCGCGCCATCGCTCAATAAACCGGATGCCAAACATAGTAATTGGCATCCGGGCGTTCAGATCATGACGATTTCAGGGAGGGGCGAATGGCGAATCGGAAGGGGACAATGGTCGAACGGCGCACGGGCGTGTCGCGCCGCAAGTTCATCATCGGCGCGGGCGCGGCGGGCATGGCCGCGAGCTGGCCGCTGATCCTGACGCCCGGCAAGGCGAAGGCCGCCGAGCGCGTCGTGCTGATCAGCTGGGGCGGCGCATACCGTGAATCGATCGAAGCGAACTACGTGAAGCCGTTCACGCAGGAGACCGGCATTCCGGTCGTCATTTCCGACACGCCCGATCTGGCCAAAGTGAAAGCCCAGGTCACATCGAAGAACGTCGAATGGGATGTTTTCGACGGGGTCGGTTCCATGGCCATGAGCGGTCAGAAGGACGGGTATTGGGAGACGCTGGATAAATCGGTCATCGACACGTCGCATCTGCGCAGCGGCGTTTATCCCGATACGACCGCGTTCTACACGTCGGCCGGCGGCATCGCCTGGGACCCGAAACGCTATCCGGACGGCAAGCATCCCGTGGACTTTAAGCAGTACTGGGACTTCACGAAGTTTCCGGGGCGTCGCAGCTTCCGCACGCGCGTCTCCGAGACGCTGGAAGCCGCACTGATCGCCGACGGCGTCGCGCCGCGCAGCCTCTATCCGCTGGACGTGGATCGTGCGTTCAAGTCGCTCGATAAGATTAAGCCGCACGTGGCCAAGTGGATCGAGCAGACGCCGCAGACCATCACGCTGCTGCAACAGAACGAAGTGGATTTCACCTACACCTATGCCAGCCGCGTGAAGCCGGCGGCGGCGGGCGGTCAGTCGATCCAGTTCTCCTTCGAACAGACGCTGAACGGGGCGGAGTACGTGCAGGTGTTGAAGGGCGCGCCCAACAAAGCGGCGGCGATGAAGTTCGTCGCATTTATGCTGCGCCCAGACCGCTTGGCCGCGTTCTGCGAGCAGTTGGGCCTGGCCCCCAACAGTGACAAGGCCACGGCGCTGCTCTCGGCTGAAGCCAAGAAGTGGGTTCCCAACATGTCGAACCCGAACAACGCGGTCATCGACGACGTGTGGTGGGCCGCCAACTTCGCTCCGCTAGAGAAGCGTTTCAAGGAGTGGCTGTTGACCTAAGGCAGGAAGCTGCGGGCGGCGTTACGGAGCGCCGTCCGCTTTTCCGCGCGAAGCGATGGACGTGGAACTCTCAGCGCGTGCCGAGACTGCGCGACAGGTCGTAGGCGGTCTGGCGCACGACGTGTACCAACTCCTTTTCGGCCTTCTTGCGCGGCCAGCGCGCGATGGGCACGAAGGTGTTGACCGCGCCGACGACGCGGCGTGCGACATCAAACAAGGGCGCCGCGATGGAGATCGCGCCGGGAATGATCTCTTGCTCGGCGATCGCGTAACCGGTTTCGCGCGCCTGTGCCAGAAGGGCGATCAACGCCTTCCGGTCCGTGATCGTGTGCTCGGTCAGCGGCTTGCGGTCGGTGCGGTCGATGATATCGAGGGCTTGCTCTTCCGGCTGGAAGGCCATGATCGCGCGCCCCGGCGCCGTGCAGAAGGCCGGGAAACGCATCCCGAGCGAGGAATTGACGCTGATCGGATGACGGCTGCTGGGCACACGCGCGACCACAACGTTCTCGGTGTCGTCGTTCTCGGTCAGCGAGAAGGCTTCCCCGCATTTGTCTCTAGCCTCGCTCATGTGACGCAGTGCGATGGCGACGAGGGGGTCGCTGCCCAAATAAGACAAGGCGAAGTCCAGTACGCGTGGGGTCAAGCTGTAGAGCCGCGTGTCAGGATCGCGCCGAAGGTAGCGCAACTGTTCCAGCGTGTAGACGAAACGCTGAGTCGCGCTGCGGCCGAAGCCGGTTCGCTTGGCGATGGATGCGATGGACAGGGCCCGGTCGGCTTCGTTGAAGACGTAGAGGACGCGCAACGCCTTCTCGACGGAATAGATGAACAGCCGCTCGTCACTGTTCTCGGCCACATTCGGCCCGTCGAAAACAGGCGTAGAGAAGGCTGCCAGCGTAGGCAGGATCAGGGGCGTTTCGGGTTTGGCGCGTTTTCGGCTGGTCACGGGCGGCAACTTAGCACCGCCGCGCGCCAAGGGTAACCGCGGCGGAGCGAGACGCCGCGCGGAGGAGGGGACGGGAGGATATGGCGAAGTACGACGCGCTTCTGAAGCCGTTGACGATCAAGAAGACGACGATCCGCAACCGGATCGTCTCGACGGCCCATGCGCCGGCCTATGACGAGGACCGCAAGCCCAAGGAGCGGTATCAGCTCTATCACGCCGAGAAGGCCAAGGGCGGCATCGGCCTGGTGATGTTCGGTGGCTCGACGGGCGTGGCCATCGATTCGGAAGCGGGATGGGGGCAGCTTTCCGCCGCCGACGATTCGATCATTCCGTACTTCAAGGAATTCTCCGACCGCGTCCATGGCCATGGCGCCAAGATCATCGTTCAGCTCACGCACATGGGCCGGAAGATCCGCTGGGATCTGGGGAATTGGCTGCCGACGCTCGCGCCGTCCAAGGCCGCCGAGCGGTTGAACTATCCCTATCCGAAGGAGATGGAGGATTGGGATATCAGCCGCGTGATCGAGTCCTACGGCCATGCCGCGCGGCGCTGCCGGCAAGGCGGGCTGGACGGGCTGGAGCTGTCGGCCCACGCGCACCAGATCTTCGATGAGTTCTGGTCGCCCGATACCAACCGGCGCACCGACGAGTATGGCGGCAGCTTCGAGAAGCGCCTGCGCTTCCCGCTCGCGTGCGCGGCCGCGGCGCGCAAGGCCGTGGGCGACGATTTCTTGATCGGCATGCGCATGTCGGCCGACGAGCTGATCGAGAACGGCTTGAATCAGCAGGACTGCCTGGACATCGCGGTGGCCTTCGCGAAGAGCGGCCTGATCGACTTCCTGAACCTGACCGCTTCCCAGACCAACACCAACATGTCCCACGCGGCGATCACGCCGACCATGGCCTATCCGGTCGGCGTCTATCTGCATTACGCCAGCGCGGTGAAGGCGGCGGTGGACATCCCGGTCTTTCACGCCTCGCGCATTCCCGACCTGGCCACCGCCGCGCGCGCGGTCGAGGAGGGCCATGTCGACATGGTCGGCATGACGCGCGCCCACATCGCCGACCCGCATATCGTCAACAAGATGATGGCCGGGCGCGAGGACGATATCCGCCAATGCGTGGGCGCGGGTTATTGCCTCGACCGGCTCTATACCGGCGGCGGCGCCTTGTGCATTCAGAACCCGTCGACCAGCCGCGAAAAGACCATGCCCCATGTCGTGCCCAAGGCCGGCAAGAAGCGCACGGTCGTGGTCGCGGGCGCGGGCCCCGGCGGCATGGAGGCGGCGCGCGTCTCGGCCGAGCGCGGTCATCGCGTCGTGCTGTTCGAGGCCTCCGACCGCACGGGCGGGCAGATCAATTTGGCCTCGCGCGTCGGCTGGCGCGAACCCATGTCGGGCATCGCGCGCTGGCTCGACGGTCAGGTTCGCAAGCTCGATATCGATTTGCGCCTGAACACGCCGGCCACGGAAGACGCCATCCTGGCCGAGAAACCGGACGAGGTGATCGTCGCCACCGGCGGCGTGCCCAACCGCGGCCGTTTCGCATCGTCGGATTTGGTCCGGACGGGCTGGGACGTTCTGGAAGGGCGTTTGGCGCCCGCCGAAGGGCAAAGCGTCCTGGTCTATGACGATTCCGGCGACCATCAAGGCCTGTCGTATGCCGAGTATTTGGCCGGCCGGGGCGTATTGGTCGAGGTGGCCACGCCCGACAAGCATGTCGGCTTCCGCCTGGGGCCGACCAACCGGCCGATCCACGTCCGCAACCTGCACAAGGCGGGCGCCATCATGACACCCGACATGCGCATGGGCGGGGTCAGCCGCGAGGGCAACCGCGTCGTCGTGGTGCTGAAGAACGACTACACGGGCGCGGAGGAGGAACGGGTGGTCGACCATGTGGTGGTCGAGCACGGCACTTTGCCGCGCGACGATCTCTATTTCGCGCTGCGGCCGAAATCGTCCAATCTGGGCGAGGTGGACCCGGCGGCGCTGGTGGCCAACCAGCCGCAAACGGTGAGAACCAATCCGGACGGCCTATTCCGTTTGTTCCGGGTGGGCGATGCGGTGGTGACACGCAACATCCATGCGGCGATCTTCGATTCGCTGCGTCTCTGCAAAGATTTCTGAGGGACGGACAATGGGACAGTACGACGCGCTTTTCCAACCGCTGCGAATCAAGAACGTCACGATCCGCAACCGGATCATGAGCACCTCGCACGCGCCCGCCTATGGCGAGAACGGCATGCCGGGCGAACGCTATCAGGCCTATCACGAGGAAAAGGCCAAGGGCGGTTTGGGCCTCGACATGTTCGGCGGCTCGTCGACGATCGCGATCGAGTGTCCGCCGACCTTCGGCCAGCTGTCCGTCGCCGAAGACCGGGTGATCCCGTATCTGCAAAAAATGTCGGAACGTATCCACCGGCACGGTGCGAAGACGTTTTGCCAGATCTCGCATTCCGGCCGGCGCACGCGCTGGGATCGCGGCAACTGGCTGGCGCCCGTGGCGCCGTCGGCCATCCGCGAGCCCGAGCACCGGCCATTCCCGAAGGAGATGGAGGACTGGGATTTCGACCGTATCCGCGGCGACTATGTCCGCGCCGCGCGCCGGGTGAAGGCGGGAGGGCTGGACGGCTTGGAGCTTCTCTATGCCGGCGGCCATTTGATGCTGCAATTCTGGTCGCCCTCGGCCAACACGCGCACGGACCAATACGGCGGCAACCTGGACAACCGCATGCGCTTCGGTTTCGAGGTGTTGGAGGAAATCCGCCAGGAAGTGGGCGAGGATTATGTGCTTGGCGTGCGTATCACATCGGACGAGCTGATCGCCGATGGTCTCGCGCCGGTCGAATGTCTGGAAATCGCTCGGAAGCTCGCGTCGTCGGGTTACATCGACTACCTGAACATCATGACCAGCCAGCCGCGCGACTGGCGTTCCAGTTCGCTGAGCACGCTGAGCATGGCGTTCCCCAGCGCGCCCTATCTGCATCTGGCCAGCGCGATCAAGGAGGCCGTGAACATCCCGATTTTCCACGCCGGCAAGATCGCCGACGCGGCCACGGCCGCGCGCGCGGTCGCCGACGGGCATTTGGACATGGTCGCGATGACGCGCGCCCACATGGCCGATCCGTATTTCGTGAAGAAGCTTCAGGAAGGGCGCGAGGACGACATCCGGCAGTGCGTCGGCGCGAACTATTGCATCGACCGTATCTATACGGGTGCCGAGGCGCTTTGCATTCAGAACCCGGCCATGGGGCGCGAGCAGACCATCCCCCAGATCGTCTCGCCCGCGGACAAGAAGAAGACGGTGGTGGTCGCGGGCGCGGGTGTGGCGGGCTTGGAGGCCGCGCGCGTCTCGGCCGAGCGCGGGCATCGCGTGGTGCTGTTCGAGGCGGCGGGAGAGACGGGCGGGCAGATCAACAC
This sequence comes from uncultured Alphaproteobacteria bacterium, assembly GCA_902826885.1. Classification (GTDB taxonomy): domain Bacteria; phylum Pseudomonadota; class Alphaproteobacteria; order CADEGL01; family CADEGL01; genus CADEGL01. The sequence continues at coordinate 38,217 of CADEGL010000006.1, forward strand.
GGCGGTCAAGGCGACCTGGCGTTCGGGCCTGGCGGGCATTCCGCGCTGGCTCGATGCCCAGGTGCGCAAGCGCGGCGTCGATTTGCGCCTTAACACGCCGGCCACGGCCGAAAGCGTGATGGCGGAAAACCCCGACGTGGTGATCGTGGCCACCGGCGGCCTGCCCAACAAGGGCGCGATCGAAGGCATCGAACTGGCGGTTTCCACCTGGGATATCCTGAACGGCAAGGTCGAACCCGGCGAAAACGTGCTGGTGTTCGACGACCAGGGCGGCCATGCCGCTCCGTCGACGGCCGAGTTCCTGGCCACGCGCGGGACCAAGGTCGAGGTGGCGACGCCCGAGCGCTTCCTTGGCATCGAGGTGGGCGGCACGAACTTCCCGATCCACTTCCGCGAGCTTTATAAGATGGGCGTGGTGATGACGCCGGATGTGCGCCTGACCCGTGTTTATCGCGAGGGCAACCAGCTCGTGGCCGTTCTGCGCAACGAGTACACGCTGACGGAAGAGGAGCGGGTGATCGACCAGGTGGTGGCCGAGCACGGCACCTTGCCGAAGGCGGACTTGTATTTCGCGCTCAAACCCCATTCGACCAACCGGGGCGAGACCGATCTGCGCGACCTCTCGGAAAACAAGCCGCAGACGCTGAACAAGAATCCGGACGGCAAGTTCCAGCTCTTCCGCGTGGGCGACGCCGTGGCATCGCGTAACATCCATGCGGCGATCTATGATTCGCTGCGGCTATGCAAGGATTTCTGAAGTCATGACCGGGGCTGGCCAAGGACGCGTCGCGGCGCTCTTTCTTCTGCCCGCCATGGCGTTGATGACCGGCATCTTCCTGGTGCCGTTGGCGGGTGTCGCGCACCAAAGCGTGACCAACCCGGCTTGGACTCTGGACGGCTATGTCGAGCTCACCACCAGCAAGCTGTTCCTGCGCGTCCTGTGGACGACGTTCGAGATCAGCCTGTCTTCGTCTCTGGCGACGCTTCTCCTCGCTTACCCGATCGCCTATCACCTGGCCAAGCAGCCGCCGCGCCGCCGGGCCTTGCTGATGACCCTGGTGATGGTGCCGTTCTGGACCAGCATCCTGGTGAAGAGCTACGCCTTCACCGTCATCCTGGGCCAGCACGGCGCGGTGAATTCGATCCTGGCCTGGAGCGGCCTGCCGACCGTGAAGTTGTTGTTCAACCGGGTCGGCGTGATCATCGGCATGGGGCACTACCTCATTCCGTTCATGGTCTTCCCGATCCTGAACAGCCTTTTGGCTCAACCGCCGGATTTGGCCAAGGCCGCGCGAGTCATGGGCGCGGGCAAGGCGCGCATCTTCTGGCGCGTGACCCTGCCGCTCAGCATGCCTGGGGTTATGGCCGGCTTTCTGTTGAGCATGATCCTGTCGCTTGGATTCTTCGTGACGCCCGCGCTGCTCGGCGGGCGCAAGGACATGATGATGGCCAATCTGGTCGACATGTACACGCGCGAGACGCTGGATTGGACGATGGCCTCGGCCATCGCGATGATTCTCTTGATGCTGTCCGGTGTCCTGATCGCGGCGCTGTCGCGCACCGGCGGCGGCAAGGGCATTTTGGGCGGGGCGCACTGATGCGCGGGCGCGAACCCATGGCGGGCGAAGGGCGCTCGCTCCTGTCCATGGCGGCCTCGGGCGCGGCGTGGTTCGCCTATTTGTTCCTTCTTATGCCCAGCCTGATCGTCATTCCGATTTCGTTCGGCGAGCGCACCGCGGTCGAGTTTCCGCCTCCGCGCTTCTCGCTTGACCTCTATCACCAATATTTTTTCGAGGACCAATGGATGGCGGCGACCGCGCTCAGCCTGCGCGTCGCAATGGGCGCCACGATCATCTCGGTGGTCGCTGGCGTTCTCGCGGCCTATGCGTTGGTGCGGTGCGAGTTTCCGGGCAAGAAACTGGTCGGCGTGATCCTGCTCAGCCCTATCCTGGTGCCCATCATTGCCGTGGCGCTGGGGCTCTATCTCTACTTCAACGCGCTTAACATCCGCGGCTCGGAGCTGTCGTTGATCCTGGCGCATAGCGTGATCACCGCGCCGTTCGTGATCGTGACCGCCATGGCGGGCTTGCGGCATATCGACGCCAATCTGGAGATCGCGGCGACCGTGATGGGGGCGGGGCGATGGCGCACCCTCAGCCGCGTGACCTTGCCGCTGCTCAAGCCCGCGGTGGTGGCGGGGGCGCTGTTTGCCTTCTTGCTGTCGTTCGACGAGGTGGTCATCGCCTGGTTCGTGGCCAAGACGGCGTCGCCGACACTGCCGGTGGCCATGTATTCCAGTATCCAATGGAGCGGCGTGTCGCCCGTCTTGGCGGCCATCTCGACCCTGTTGACCGTGCTTTCGGTGACGATTTGCCTGATCGTCGCGGCCGTGACGGGCCGGGAGAAACGCTAGAGGCGCCGGGACCGGGAAAGGCCGTTTTGTGCGGCGGGCCGCTTTGGGCTAGTATCCCGCCGATTTCCAGGGGGCCATCCGGTTCCACGCGACAAGGATGAGACAATGAAAAAGATCGTATCGGGCTTCATCGCCGCGGCCGTCGTGGCCGGTAGCGTTTCGCTGGCGCATGCGCAGATCAATCCTTTCGGCCGGTGGGCCCAGCCCGGCCTGACGAAGGAAGAATCCACGTTGGTCTCGAATGCCGCGCAGAGCGTTTATAAGAATCCGGACGTGAAGCCCGGCGACCGCGCCGAATGGGCCAGCAAGAAGACCGGCAACAGCGGTTGGGTCGAGGCCGTGAAGCTGTTCACCTACAAAAGCAACATCAACTGCGTCGAGACGCTTTACGGCTTCAATATCAAGGAAGCCGATCAGGCGCGTAACACGCTGACCATCAACCACTGCAAGATGCCGGACGGAAGCTGGAAGATCCTTTGATCTGAAGCGCCGCGGCGCATCTGGAAACGAAGCGGCCCGGGAGGCGATCCCGGGCCGTTTTTTCGTGGCGGGAAAGGGAAGGGGTCAGCCGACGCTGTAGCCCTTGCCCTTGAGGCAGGTGCCGTAAGCCTCGTTGTATTTGTTGATCTGCGAATTGTAGTTCTGATTGATCTGCGCCTGTTCTTGCTGTTGCTCGCGGATGGAGCGGTTGCGCCGCATCATGCCGACGCCGGCCCCCACGCCCGCGCCGATCGCGGCGCCCTTGCCGGCATCGCCGCCGATGGCGCCGCCCACGGCACCCAAGGCCGCGCCGCCCGCCGCGCCGCGCACGGCGCCGCCGCGCGGTTGGGTCTGCGTCGTTTGAACGCGTTGGGGGTTGGTCGGATCGAACCCCGTCTGCTGTGTCGCCCATTGGCTGCAGTCGAACTTGTCGCGCTGCATCTGTTCGTCGTTCTGGCCCTTGGCCGGATAGACGTAGATCGCGTTGGCGGGAGCGATTTCCATGCCCGTCGCCGCGACGGCGGCGGCCGCCGCCAACAAGACGATCTTGGCACCGCGTTTCATCGTGACCGTTTCCCGATTACGGCAGCTTGTACTTAAGCTCCGGCCACACGGCCAGGCCGATGACGGTTTGCGTCACCACGCCGGGGCCGCCGGGCATGGTTTCCTGCATCGTGCCGCGCAGGCCAAAGAGGCCGCCGCCCGTGATGCCTTTAAACTTGCCGGTGCCGCCGTTGAGCGTGAACTGACCGGCGCAGCCCTTCAGATATTCGCCTTTGCAGGTCCACTTGGCGAAGACCTGGTCGCCGTCCTGGGCGATCAGCAAACAGCCGCCTTGACCTGTCTGCGCGCCGTCGGGCTGCAGCGTGATACTGACCGGGCAGATCATCTTGGCTGTGTTCAAGTCGCCTTTGTTGTCTTCGATGAACATCGCGCCCTCGAGCACGCCGTTCATCAGGGCCTCCTTGTCGCCGACACGAACCGCGGTGCCTTCACCCTGCCAGACGGCGGTGGCGCGGACGCTTGTCTCCTTGGCCGCGTAAGCGTCGGAGCCGAACAACGCGACGCATGCGGCCAGCAAGGTCATGGCGGAAAGGCGCATGGACATGGTTTCTCCCGTTGTTGCGAGCGCCTTTTCTGCGGGCTCGAATGTTACGGAATGACGATCAGGGCGTGTTGTACTTGAAGCCCCGCCAGAAAATGATTCCCGAGGCGGCCTGGTCGATGATGGCGGTACTGCCGTCCTGGGTCGATTCGCGCCGCGAGGCGCGAATGGTGAAAGGACCGCCGCCCGTGACGTTGGCGAAGCGGCCCGTGCCGCCGGCCGTGATGGTCGAATCGCCTTTGCAGCCGACCATGTAAACGCCCGTGCATTTCAGGTCGAGGTTCATCAAGGCGCCGTCACTGCCCGCGATGGTGCAGCTTCCGGTCATTTCCTGGCTGCCGGTCTGGGTGTTCACCTTCAGCTTCAGGGGGCAGATCATTTCACCGGCGTCCGTCGGTCCCTTGTCGGTCTCGACATAGACGCGTCCGGCCACCGAACCGACGAACGTCTTTTCGTTCGGGCCCGATTGGACGGTGAAGCCCTTGCCGGTCCAGGCCGAAAAGGCGTCAAAGGTTTGCTGCTCGCCGGCCGACGCGGAAAGAGGCAAGCAGGCGGCGAAGGCGGCGGCCAAGGCGAAGGTCTTGATGGGGGACGGGATCATCGATGTGTCCTCCTCAATCGAAATCGATATAGACGGCATCGCCGCCAAGGGAGAGGGCTAGACCTTCGCGGTCACCCTTGATCTCGATCACGACGTCCTGCTCATTCTGAAGCCAGAGCTTGCCGCCGCTCTTGTCGCCCGCGGCGAAGCCGTAGCGCCCCTGAACATAGGCGCCGGTAAAATCCTTCAGATTTTTCAGGTTATAGACGACGCCCGAGGCCTTGATGCGCGACACGCCGAAGCCGCCGATGCCCAGGCCGCCGATCGTGAAGTTGTAGGTCCGGCCGTTGAAGTCCAGCTTGCCGCCGCCCAGATTGCCGCTGCCGATGAAGGCAACCTGATACTGCTCGACGGTGATCGTGGCCGTTTTGACCAAGTCTTCCTTCTTCTTGTCGGTTTTGCTCGACGAAGCGGGCGCAGCGTCGGATGGCGGCAAGACGGTGAAAACCAGAGCCCCCGCCAACAGAGCGCAGCCACTAAAACGTCCGAAATGCCGGAAAGACTTTGGAAGGGAGTGCCAGATGCCCATGTTTGCCCCCGCAAGCTGGCGATATCAGGCCGTTAGGATACGCGACAACATGTGTCCGGTCCATTGACCGGCAATTCTTAACCCGAAAAAATTACCTTCCGGTGACGCGATCGAGCGCGGCCCGGAAGTCGGCCGCCCCGCGGTTGATGGCCGCGGCCGCGGCATCCTGGGTGCTGAGCGCGGCATCGATGTCGAAGGATTGCGGGCTGCGCTTGGCGACGAAGCCGCCAAGAACCTCGCCGGTCGCCGATGCCGTGATCTCGCCGGCGAGCGTGGCCGAGCCGACAAAGGCCGAGGGCTTGCCCGCCGCGCCGCGCGCGACCGAAGCATAAAGCCCGATCGGGTTGAGCTTGGTCGCGGCGTCCATGCCGGGGCGGCTGCGCGTGATGCCCGCGAGCGTGAGTTGAAGCGTGATCGAGTTCGCCGTCGGCTGATCGAGAACGACATACTTGGTCGCCAGTTCACGGCGAAAGTCCGTCGTGGCGAGCTGCGCCAGATCCTGCACGTCCTGCTGCGTGACGCCGTCGAAGACCGCGTCGGGACCGTTATAGATGATGGTCGGCGCCACATAGATGCCGTGGTACTTGCGCACATCGATGTTGGGCGTGCGGTAGACATAGGTGCCGTCGCCGATTTGCTGGAGCTGGGCGCCGGGGGGCGCGACGTCCGTGGCGACGGCCTGGGACGGCTGGCCGCGATGGCAACCCGTCAAAAGCACTAGGCTGGCGGCCGCCGCGAAAACGATCGTGCGCATGGATGGCTCCCCTAGGAAAAGCGCGGAAATTCGCGAAATTTTATGTCAGCTCTTGGCGTTATCCCAGTCCCAATCCTTGAACCGGGCGCGCAAAGCCGACTTCTGGAACTTGCCGGTGGATGTGCGCGGCACCTGGTCGATGAAGACGAAGGCGTCGGGCAGCCACCATTTGGCGAAGCGCTGGGCCAGATGCGCGCGCAACGCGGCTGGCTCGACCGACTGGCCTTGCTTCACCACGACGGCGGCCAGCGGACGCTCCTGCCATTTCGGATGAGAGACGGCGATGACGGCGGCCTCGGCCACGGCGGGATGGCCCATCAGCGCGTTCTCCAGTTCCACCGAACTGATCCATTCGCCGCCGGATTTGATCAAATCCTTGGTGCGGTCGGCGATCTGCAGATAGCCCTCCGGGTCCATCGTCACGACGTCGCCGGTCATGAACCAGCCGTCCGCGGTCCAGCGGTCGGAGGCTTGCGCGTTCTCGTGATAGCTGGCGGCAATGAAGGGGCCGCGTACTTGCAGTTCGCCCATGCTTTTGCCGTCCCACGGCACCTCGCCGGAATCGTCCATCACCCGCATCTCGACCAGGGGCAGGGGAACGCCCTGGCGCGTCATATGGGCATGGCGCTCCTGCGCGGTCAGCGTGTCGTGCTGGGGCCGGAAGGAATGTACGGAGCCGACGGGCGTCATCTCCGTCATGCCCCAGCCATGCATAGGCGTGAAGCCGAGGCGAACGAGGTCGCGCACGAGCGATTCCGGCGCCGCCGATCCGCCGACCATCGCGCGCATGCCGGCGGGTGGTTTCCAGCGCTTCGGCTCCGCCTCCAACGCGCGCACCACGGCCAGCCACACGGTGGGCACGCCGGAGGCGAAGGTGACGCCCTCGCGCGCGCAAAGATCGAGCAAGCTTTCCGCGTCGAGATGCGGCCCAGGCAAGACTTGCTTGGCGCCGACCATGGCGCAGGCGTGCGGTTCGCCCCACGCGTTGGCGTGGAACATGGGCACGACCGGCATCACGCAGTCGCGGTGCGAGAAATTGAGCGAGTCGGGCAGGCTGATGGAAAGCGAGTGCAGCACCATGGCGCGGTGGGAATAGATCACGCCCTTGGGCTTGCCCGTGGTGCCCGAGGTGTAGCACATGCCCGCGCCGTCGTTTTCCTCCAGCGCGGGATAGGTGAAGTCTTTCGGCGCCGCGCCCAGGAACGTGTCGTAATCCTCGATGCCCGGTGGCAGCGCCTCGCCGTTCCAGCGGACGGCGAAGATGCGTTCCGGCTTGATCTGGGCGCGGCATTTCTCCAGCGCCGGCAACAGTATGTCGTCAACGATCAGGAAACGCGGCTTGGCGTGGTTGACGATGTAGGCGATGTCGTCCGGGTGCAGGCGCAGGTTCAGCGTCAGCAGGATGCCGCCCGCGCAGGGCACGCCGAAATAGGCCTCCAGATGCGCGGCGTTGTTCCACATCAGGGAGGCGACGCGGTCGCCTTTCTTCAGGCCTGCGTTCTGGAGCGCCGCGGCTAGCGCATGGGCGCGCCGGCGCATGTCGGCGTAGGTATAGCGGTGAAGGCTTTTATCCGGCTTTCGGCTGACGATCTCGACGCCGCCGAACAGGCTGCCCGCCCGCTCCAGGATATGCGGCAGGGTGAGCGGGCCGTCCATCATGGTGCCGCGCATGGTTCCTCCCAAGGCGGCTTGTGGTTACCGCTTGGCGATACTTTCTCCGCCCGCCACCGCGCCGGTCAAGCGGACATGGCTGCCCTGCGCGGGAAGCGCTGCGCGCGCCGGCCGAAAGCGCTATACCGGCAACGGGACAAACCTATCCGGTGGAAGAGGACGACGGCGATGATCAGGCATATCAAGAAGCCCGCCAAAGCGGCGGATGCGCGCCAGACCGAAGATCGCGGCACCGAAGATACCGTGCGCGGCATCCTGACCGATGTGCGCGGGCGCGGCGACGCGGCCTTGCGCCAATATTCGGAGAAGTTCGACCGGTGGAACCCGCCCTCGTTCCGCCTGAGCGAGGCCGACATCAAAAGTTGCCTGGACGAGACGCCGGCGCGGGTGCGGGACGACATCATCTTTGCCCAAGCGCAGATTCGCCGCTTCGCCGAGCATCAGCGCGCGGCGCTGAAGGATGTCGAGGTCGAGACCATCCCCGGCGTGATCCTGGGCCACAAGAACGTGCCGGTCGGCAATGTGGGCTGCTATGTGCCGGGCGGGAAGTATCCGCTGGTGGCGTCCGCCCATATGGGCATCGTGACCGCCAAGGCCGCGGGCGTCGCGCGCGTGATCGCCTGCGCGCCGCCGACCGGCGGCAAGCCGCATGCGGCGACCGTGACGGCCATGCATCTGGCCGGCGCGGACGAGATCTATTGCATGGGCGGCGTACAGGCCGTGGCGGCCATGGCCTACGGCACCGAGACCATCGCGCCGGTCGACATGATCGTCGGGCCCGGCAACGCCTATGTCGCAGAGGCCAAGCGCCAGCTGTTCGGCACGGTCGGCATCGACCTGTTCGCGGGTCCGACCGAGCAGCTCGTGATCGCCGACGATTCTTGCGACGCGGAGCTGGTGGCCGCCGACATTCTGGGCCAGGCGGAGCACGGGCCGGATTCGCCGACCATCGTGGTCACCAATTCCGAGGCCCTGGCCAAGGCCACGCTGGTCGAGATCGAGCGCCAGCTCACCAAGCTCCCGACGGCCAAGATCGCCGGCGCGGCCTGGCGCGACCATGGCGAGATCATCTTGTGCGACACGGTCGACGAGATGGTGGCCGAGGGCGACCGCATCGCGTCCGAGCATGTCCAGGTGATGACGCGCGATCCCGACGTGTTCCTTAGGCGCATGACCAACTACGGCGCCTTGTTCCTGGGCAAGGAAACCAACGTCAGCTATGGCGACAAGGTGGTGGGCACCAACCACATCCTGCCGACGCGCCGCGCGGCGCGTTACACGGGCGGGCTGTGGGTGGGCAAGTTCATCAAGACCTGCACCTACCAACGCCTGACCGAAGCGGCCAGCGTGACCATCGGCGAATACTGCTCGCGCCTATGCGCCGTCGAAGGCTTCGCCGGTCACAAGGAGCAGGCCGATATCCGCCTGCGCCGCTACCGCAAGGCAGCCGGGTAGGCGTCAGGCGGCGCGGACCGGCGGCAGAAGCGTTTCCAGGCAGTGTTGGACGGAAGCGCGCTCCATCTCGGCGTATAGGGCGAACTCGTCCAGCACGGACGCGCCCAACGCATCCTCGAACGCGGTCTTGTTCGGATTCGCCTGGAAGGCGCCGTTGCCATCCTGGCCGAGATTCGAGCGGAAGATGCCGGCCGCGCTGACGGGCAGGAAATCCTCGTAGACGATGGGCCGAGCCGTCGCCAAACCCGTGCGCACGAGCGCGTCGGCCGTCGCGGGGATGTTTCCCTCGCGCACCGCGCGGCCGCGGCGCCCGGTCGGGACATACTCGAAATAGGCCAAGCCTTGCTCTCGCATCGCCGTTGCGTCGTCCGGGAAGGCCGAGAAGCGCTCCGCCAAGATGCGTTGCGCCTCAAGGGCCGGCTTCCCGCGCGACAGCGTGCGCGCCTCCACCAGCAACGCGTCGTACAGCGCACGGCCTTTTGGCGTGAGGGCCGCGCCGCGCTGTTCGATTTCGCCGAAGCGGGCCGTGTGCGTGCCGTCGATTCGCCCGCTGCCGCCCGCGAACGAGATTGGCTCGTTCAAAGCCTTGAATGACGTTTGCCGCAAAAGGATGGGCACGTCGCGGCGGGGCGGGCCCTCGATCGTTTCCTTGGGCGCCATGCCGTGTTCCGGCATCAGACGCTGGACCGTGTCGATGTCGAGCGTGCGCGGGGTCAAGTGGTTGATGTGCGGCCCCTTGAAAGAGACGATGTCGGCGATCAGGGGATGCGCGGCGCTCAAGCGCTGGTAAAGCGCGTGCGGAACGAGGGCTTCGTCGTGCCAGCGGAACGTTTCGAGCGCTTCGCGAATGAAGGCGCTGGCATCCGCTTCGGACAGACCGCCCGCGGCCTCGGCCTTTTCCACGAGCAGGCGCGCGGCGGGCGTGAAGATCTCGCGCGCATCGAGGGTCGCGGCGACTTCGCGCCGCAGCGATTCGTCGAGCAGGTCGACGCGCAAAAGCGACGTGAACACCCGGAAGGGATTCTTCTCCAGCGCGGCGGCGTTCACCGGGCGAAAGGCGGTCGAATGCACGGGCAGTCCCGCGGCGGAAAGGTCGTAATAGCCGACGGGATGCATGCCCATCACGGCGAAGAGGCGGCGCATGAAGCGAAGCTCGCGGGCCGTGCCGAGCCGGATCGCGCCGTGCCGCTCTTCCGTGATGCGCGCCAGCGAACCGGTCTGGCCGCCCGGCTTGCCCTGGAGGTGGCGGCCATTCACGTCCGCCACCAGGTCGCACAGCGTGCCATAGGCCGGCACTTCCTGCCGGTACATGCGGGACATGGCGCGGGAGAAGCGGGCGCGGATATCGTCCGTGGATACGAAGCTGGGGGCGGCCATGCGCGCGCCTTTCATCATAAATTCATGCTCTATACAGATGTTTTCACTATATAAATCCTTTAAAAATCGATAATTTTTCATCGGTTAATGAGGTTATGTAATGGATTTTCCCCGCCGCGCGATGCCCTCGGTCGGCGAGCTGGCGGCGTTCGAAAGCGCCGCGCGGCTGAAGAGCTTCACCCGCGCCGCGGAAGAGTTGCATCTGACGCAGGGTGCGATCAGCCGCCAGATCCGCAGCCTCGAGGAAACGATCGGCGCCATCCTGTTCGCGCGCGTCCGGCGGACGATCGTGCTGACCGACGCGGGCGCCTTGTTCCTGGCGGATGTGCGCAAACTGCTCGCGGATTTGGGCGAGGCCAGCGCGCGCGCGGCCGCGTTCGGCGCGGACCACGTGCTCAATCTCGCGGTGCTGCCGACCTTTGCCACGCGCTGGCTGATGCCCCGCATGCCCCGTTTCCTGAAGGGCAGGCCCGAGGTGACTGTCAACTTCCTGGTCCGGCTCGCGCCATTCAGTTTCGAGGAACAGCCTTTCGACGCGGCCATCCATTTCGGCGATGGCGTTTGGCCGGGTGCCACGACGCATTATCTCTGCCGCGAGGAAATCGTCGCCGTGGCCAGCCCGGAGACGATCCGGCATTTGGGCCTTCGCGCGCCGGCCGATCTGGCTAAGGCCACGCTCTTGCACCAGACCACGCGGCCGGATGCATGGCGCGAGTGGCTGTCGGTCCAACGGACAAGCCATCCCGCGGCCGATCAGGGGCCGCGCATCGAGCAGTTTGGCATGATCGTCGAGGCCGCCATGGCGGGGCTGGGTGCGGCGCTAATCCCGAAATTCCTGGCGGCGGCCGAAATCGCGCAGGGACGCTTGGCCGTCATTCCCGCGGCGCCGTTCGAAAGCAGCAAGGCCTATTGGCTGGCCGTGCCGGAGCGCAAGCAAAGCGACGCCACGGTCGCGGGCTTCCTCGAATGGTTGAAGCGGGAGACGGCCACGCTGACGCAGGAAAAAACCGCGACCGCCAAAGCGCCGCGGAAGCCGCGCCGTCCCGCGGGGCCGACTTAGATCACCTTGGCGCCATAGCGGTCGCCCAGGATTTCCACCTCCAGCGCCGTGCCCGGCTTCGCCTGGGCGGCGTCGACCATGGCGAAGGCCATGCTCGCACCGCGTCCATGGGCGTAGCCGCCCGAGGTAACCGCCCCCACATCCGTGCCGTTGATGGAAACGGGCTCGTCCCCCCAGGGATCGACCGGCCGCGCGCCTTTCGCGATTTCCAGGCGCACCAAACGGCGCGACGCGCCATTGGCCTTGCGCTTGGCGCTGTCCTTGAGAAGGCCGCCGAGGCCAACGTCGTTCGGATCGCTTTCCATCCAGTAATCCAGACCGAACATCGGCACGCCTGCTTCGAGGCGAATGGCGCCGTAGGCACGGAAGCCAATGTCGCGGATGCCGTGCGCCTTGCCCGCCGCGGTTAGTGCTTCGTAGACCGCGATCTGGTTTTCCATCGGATGATGGACGCCCCAGATCGGCGTCTCGCCCGCATTCAGACGCACGAGCCGGATCGGAATATTGCCGAGGCGCGTTTCCGCGATCGTGTCCGGCTTCATGGATGCGTCGAGGCCGAGCGCTTCGACCACCGCTTCGCCCTTCGGGCCGAGCAGGGCGAGGATGCCCCAGCGTGCCGAGACGTCTTCGAACTTCGCATCCTTCGCGTGGGTCGAAAGCCAATGGGCGTCGCGCGCCGCGTCGATCGGCCAGCCGACCAAGTAGAAACGGTCGTCCGTGAGCCGCCCGAGATGCATCACCGCGGCGACGCGGCCCTGTGCGTTGAGGAACGGCGCGGCGGGGAAGCCGCCGGCCTTCGGCACGGCGCCCGCCGACAGGCGTTCGATCAGCGCCGCCGCGTTCGGGCCCGACAGCTCGAACTTGCCCGTGCTCGACCAGTCCAGGATGCCGACACCCTCGCGAACCGCCTTCGCCTCGGCCGCCACATGTGGATGCCAGTTGGTGCGTTCGTAGGCGTGGACGTCCTCGGTCTTCTGGCCTTTCGGCGCAAACCAGTTGGGCACCTCCCAGCCGTTGACCGCACCGAACACCGCACCTTGCGCCTTCAGCCGATCATAGACCGGCGTGGTGCGGCAGGGGCGGCCTTCCGGCGCTTCGACATGCGGGTAGTAAGCCGCGGATGCGAAGGCGTGGCCGGACGACAGGCGCTGCACCGCGTAATGCTTGTCGGCGTACGGGCCGAAGCGGTTCACGTCGAACGGCGCCAGGTTGATGCTGGGCTGGCCTTCGATGATCCATTCGGCGAGATAGCGCGTCACGCTGCTGAACATGAACGCGCCGGAGACGCCGTTCATGTTCCAGAAATTGTCGTAGCCGTGCGCCGGTCCGATCAGCGGGCGCATATCCGGGCTGCGCGGCGTCGGTCCGTTCACGACCGTACGGATGCCGACGGTCTTGAGGGCGGGGATCATTTCTTGAATTTGCAGCAGCCGGTGCTCGGTCCGCTCCAAATCCGGCGGGAGCAGTTCCTGCCCGAACTCGGGTGGCACGCCCTCGACGCCGAAGAACTTCGGATGGTCCTCGTAGCAGGAGATGATCAACCCCTTGCGGTCGGCGCGCGTGTACAGAGGCACGGACATGTCCCACAGCATGGGCAATTCGTGGCCGAGCTGCTCGATGTCCGGAATGGTCTCGGTAACCAGGAACTCATGCTCGATCGAAACGGCGGGCAGGATGCCGCCGACCATGGCCGAGATTTCCTTGGCCCACATGCCGCCGCAATTGACCACATGGTCCGCCGTGATCGCGCCCTTGTCGGTTTCGATACGCCATTCGCCCGACGGCATGCGCGTCATGCCCGTTACCTTGGTATGGCGATAGATCTCGGCGCCTAACTCGCGCGCCTTGCGCGCTAGGCCCTGCGTCGTCTGGGACGGATCGGTGTAGCAGTCGCCCGGCAGCCACAGGGCGCTTTTCACGTCCCGCGCTTCGAGGAGAGGGAAAAGGTCGCGCACGCGTTGCGGCCCGATGATCTCGGCTTCCTTGCCGACCTGCCGGGCGATGCCGAGGAAGCGTTTGTTCTCGTCCTCTTCGTCGCGATTATTGGCCAAACGGATACTGCCGCACTCATGCACGCCGGAGGGCGAGCCGGTCAGCGTCTCCAGGTTTTTATAAGTCTCCTGGCTTTCATGGAGGACGCGGGCGATCAGCGCGCATTCGGCGAAGCCGGGCACCATGCCGGCGGCATGCCAGGTGGAGCCCGCGGTCAGTTCCGCCTTCTCGATCAGGGCTATGTCGGTCCAGCCCATTCGGGCCAAATGATAGAGGGTGCTGCACCCCAGAAGGCCGCCGCCGATGACGGCCACACGCACGTGCGATTTCATCCGACGCTCCCTGTAATCAATAATTGATTACTTTAATTTTTTGCCGATTAAACTCTAGGCGACGAAAAAAGCCGGAGTCGAGAGCGCCCATGGCCCGTGGAAGACCACGCCTGAACCCCTTGCCGCCCGCGGTGCAGGAGCCTGGCCGTCCCGGTTCACCGCTGTCGGCCGTGGTGTGGAATTACGATGGCGAACGCTTGGCCGAGGAGAGCGACCAACGCCTGTTCAACAATTCCATCGAGAAAGGGATGCGGGTTCTCCATGCGTTCGGCGTCGAGCGGCGTTCGCTCAACGTGGCGGAGATCGCACGAGCATCGGGGCTCGATCGCAGCTCGACCCAGCGCGTGGTTTACACGCTGCATCGCCTTGGCTACCTGCGGAAGGACGAGGTCACACGGCGCTATCGCCCGTCGTCGCGCGTGCTCGATTTCGGCAGTGCCTATCTGGCGGCTGACGAGCCTGCCTCGCGCCTGCCGCGTTATTTCTCACTGATACACCGGCGCACCGGCGAGTTTGTCTCGCTCAACGAGTTGGACGGCACGGAGGTCGTGGTGATCACGCGGCTGCCGAGCCGCCGCCTGTTCAGCATCAATGTCCAGCCCGGCATGCGCTTTCCGGCGTTTTGCACGGCGACCGGCCGGGCGATACTGGGCTTTCTTCCGCTTGACGCCGCGCGCGCGGTCCTCGCGCGTTCGAAGCGCAAGCCACTGACCGGACACACGGTGACCGATCTGGCCGGGATCGAACGCGCGCTGCAACGCGTGCGCGAAACGGGTTATTGCATCACAGAGCAGGAAGCCGTGGCCGGCACGACGGCATTGGGAGTGCCGATTTTCGGCGCCGGCGGACATCCCGTGGCCGCGATCGAATTCTATCTGCCGCTGGCGGAATGGCCGCGCGAACGCATCGCGCGAGAGTTGGCGCCGCCGGCGTTGGAGGCGGGACGCGAGATGTCGCGCAGCCTGGGCGCGCGCTAGGGAATCTCGATCTCGAAGCGGAAGATCGCTTTCTCGAAATCGTTCACCAGCACGTCGACGCGGACCTGCCATGTGCCGGGATAGGGCATGGGCACGAAGGCGAACTGGTAGCGGCCGCCCGCGATGGCTTCCGCCGTGCGCGGAAACGCCTCGATGCCCTGGTCGCCCTTGGTGATCGCCGCCGTGACCTCGGAAGATTTGATGGGATTGCCTTTGGCGTCGTGAACCATCAGTTCGAGCGTGTTCAGTCCCGCGTGGCCCGGCGTCACGGCCAGATTGGCTTTATAGACGCCGCTGACGGCTTCGGCGGCGATGCCCGCGCCTTCCGGCGTCAGATGGTGATGTTCATGCGCGGCCGGCGCACCGCCCGCGCGCGGGGGCGTCGCGAAACCGAGGCCCGCCGTCACGCCGAGGATTAGAAACGCCAACGCCAACTCCATCCGGATCGTGCGGCGAAACATCGCCAAAGCGCGGTCACGGTCCGTCTGCAAGCGGCCGAGCAGGCGTTGGCGATTGTATGCGGCCAGGGCCGCCAAGCCGGCGACGAGGACCAGCTTGGCCAACAGCATGCGGCCGTAATCGGTGGCCGTCAGCCCGGCGACCTCCCGAACCTGGAGAAAGGCGACGATGAGGCCCGACAAGGCGAGCAATGCCACGTTGGGCACCGCGAATGTCGAGAACCGCGATAGCGCGCGGGGCGCGTCCTGCGGCGCGGCGGCGATGATGCGGAGGAGGGGCCACAGCGCACCGATCCAGAACGAGACGGTCAGCGCGTGAAGGCCGAGCGAAGAATTGGCCAGCCATGCCGGGTCCGCGCCGCCGACATGCCCCGTGGCCGTGAGGCTGGCCGCGGTGATCGCGGCGCCCATGATGGCGGTGACTTGAAAGAACGGCCGTGCAATCCGCCGGATCGAGAGGGCGATCAGCACCGCGCCGCCGATGGCGATGGCGGCCGCGGGCGCAAGGCTGCTCTCGCCGCCCACCTGCCAGGGCCGGGGCGTGAAAAACTCGCCGAGCGGCGTGAGGGCCAGGAGCGCGCCGTGAACGCCGACGTCGAGGGCGGCCGTGAATGCGACCAAGGCCGCGGAAGCGGCGACATAGCGCCGGAGCCAGCGCGACGCGCCGCCCGCGACGAAGACCGCGAACAAGGCACCGCCGCACGCGGCAATCAGCGCCGCGAAGTTGAGCGTGCGCAGGGCCCAGTCGGCGGTCCGCCAAATGCCCTCCAGGGCCTGCGTCTCCGGCGCCATGGGCGGCTGCTCGGTGGCGTAGCCCAGCGAGAAATAAAGCGACCCGGCGACGGGATGGGAATCCCCCGAACGCACGCGATAGGTGACGAGATAGGTGCCCTCGGGCATCTCCGCCGGCAGGTTGATGCGCATTTCCGAATCGCGCACGCGCACGTTGCGCATCTCGGCGATGACCGCGCCGGTGCCATCCAGCACACGCACGTCCACCGGCACGACGGTCTCGTTGAAACTCAGCACGACGGCGTCGATCGGGTCCTTGAGAACCGCGCCGTCCTTGGGATCGCTGCCCAAAAGCAGGGCGTGGGCGCGCGCTGGATCGGGCGCGAACGCCAGAACGGTGAGCAACAGCGCAAGGATCGTCAGTCGTTTCATGGGCAGCGTGAGGGAATCCGGCGGAGCAGCGCGCTCCGCCGGACCTTACCTCGTCTTGTCAGGATTTCGGCAGCAGTTTCACCTGCGGCACGGGATGGGCATAGTCCTCCATGCTCTTGCCCGCTTCCGGCACTTCGATCCAGCGCGCGAAGCCCTTCTTGCATTCCTGCACGGTGGGAAAGTTGAGCGTCTCGCCCGGACGGTCCGGCAGCTTCATGCGCATGGCGAACTCGTCGTAGTACTCGTCGGGCAACTGGCCGGTCCAAATCACCTCCTTGACGCCTTCGGTGATCTGGCCGCCATGGCCATCGGGGACCGGCTGGGCCAGCTTGCCCTTCACGATCTCCAGCTTCCAGCCCGCCTTCGGCTGCGGCTTCACGCCGGTGACGCCGTCGGGGATCTGGATGCGGACCTTGAGCGTCGGCGAACCGTCGCAGCCGTGCGGAACGCGCATGACCAGCTTGTAATAGCTGTCGGCCGGTGCCTGTTTGGTTTCGATGGTGGCGTGGGCGAAGGCCGTGCCGGCGAATCCCAGCAAGCCGAGCACGGCCGCGGCCGCGCGCAAACGTGAGCGTGTCATTCATAAGCTCCTGATGAAAACCATGTTCGAAGCCCGCTCGGAAGCGGGCGCTGCGTGATCAGCCGGTGACCGGCGGTGCGCGGGCCTGGAGCGGGCTGGCAAATCGCTCGGCCGCCGTGCCGGACGCGGCCGTTTCGAACACGACGCCCGCGATCTCGGGCGCCTGGAACACATACGCGATGGGAACAAGGGCAGGGCCGCCAAGTTGCAGCGCCTGACAGATCGGGCACTGCATCGGCCGGTCATGGCCGGGCTTCGCGGGTTCGGGCGCATCCTGCTCCGCGGCGGCATGGTCGCCACGGGAGCCGTGCGCGGAGTGGCCGGAGCCATCCATCGCATGCGTGGCCGCCGGCACGGAGGTCGCGGCGAAGCCAGGTGGCCGGTGCGCCATCGGCACGGCCATGTGCAGCAGCAGGCCGAAGACGGCCAGCCATCGCGCCATGGCCGCGAAACGCATGGAGAAGCTTGTCACCCGAGCAGTTTGCGGATGCGCGCGGCCATGTCGGCCGGCGGCGTGTTGGGCGTGAAATGGGTCATGAACCGGCCTTGCGGGTCCATCAGATAGAGGATGCCCGTGTGGTCCATGGTGTAGTCGTCGCCCTGCGGCACTTTCTTGTAGTAGACGCGGTAGGCCTTGGCGGCTTGGGCGACCTGTTCCGGCGTTCCGGTCAGCGCGACGATGCGCGGGTCGAAATTGGCCACGTATTGAGACATCGCCTCGACCGTGTCGCGCTCGGGGTCGACCGTGATGAAGATGGGCTGGATCTTGTCGGCCGAGGCCCCCAATTCGGTCAGCACCGCCGACATGTCGTTCAAGGCCGTGGGGCAAACGTCCGGGCAATGGGTGAAACCGAAAAACACCAGCATCCACCGGCCGCGGAACGCTTCGTCCGTGACCGTGCGGCCCTTTTGATCCACCAAGGTGAAGGGGCCGCCGACCGAGGCCGTGCCGGACGACGTGACTTGCGGCGTGGGCACGTTGAAGAAGGTCCACAAGGCGGCGCCGGCGGCAATGATGGCCAGGGCCGCCGCGACGATCGCGACGCGGATGAACGGGCGGGGCATGTCAGGCGCTCTCCTTGCGCGTCTCTGTCTTATTCGCGCGGTTCGATCGCGGCATGAAGAAAAGCGCGACCTTGACCAAGCGCGGCACCAGCTTCGGCCGCGGCAGGCTTGCATCGTAGCGTGCCATGCGCCGGTCGTTTTCGGTCAGGCAAATTTCCAGCAGCTCGCGCGGGTTGATGTCCGCGCCTAGCTCCTCATGACCTTTGGCGGTGAAATTGTTGCCGCCGCCGACGTCCTTCGCCGTGCCCAGGCGGTCGCGCGCGATATCGAAGAAGATGCGGACACACCAAGTCAGAAAGATCACGCGGCGCAACGGCGAAAGATTGCGCAGATGCCATTTCACCCAATTGTTGAAGAAGAGAATGTGGCGGCATTCCTCCTGAATGACCGGCTCGAAAGTGTCCACCAGCACCGGCGGGAAGAAACCCGACCGCTTGGCCAGCGCGAACAAGCCGAAGGCGAAGAAGCTGTCGACGCATTCGCCGAAACCGGTGCGCATGAACCCTTGCTCGGGTCCGTTCCAGCGCTGATAAGGCGGCTCGGGTTCCAGTTTGATGCCGTAGAACGAAACCATGTGGTGCAGCACGTCCTTGTGCCGCTGCTCCTCGAAGCCGTTGAGGGCGATGGCTTCCTTGACCAAGGGATCGGCCAAGGTCTCGGCGTAATACTTCATCCGCAGGGCGGCCTTGCCCTCCGTCTGAACCGCAAGGTCCCAAATCGGCAGGGAAGTCAGGCGCTTGAACGCGTCGGGTTCGAGTTCGGGCCAGGCGATGATCGCCGGCTTGTAGGGGTCGAATGTGTCGAGGAACATCCGGCAGAAGGCCTGCTTGTGCGCCTCCGAACCAAGGCGGAGAGGGGGCGCCGTTCGCATCGCGGCATTGGCGTTCATATGATTTTGAGCGCTCATCGTGTCTCCAACACGCGTCCTTCGAGCTCACGGAGCATTGATTTTATCTCCGAGATAAACTCGATAAGATATTGATAATATTTTATTAATGTCTTCCCGATTGCCCCCGGCGCGGTTCCACGGCTGCGCCTGTGCCGTTCGATAACATTGTTTAGCGCTGACGTGAATGCCATTGGGGGTTATGCGGTCTTGCTGGCCGTGACGGGTTTGCCCCAGTTGCCCGGCCATACGTTAAGGACGGTC
This sequence comes from uncultured Alphaproteobacteria bacterium, assembly GCA_902826885.1. Lineage (GTDB taxonomy): Bacteria > Pseudomonadota > Alphaproteobacteria > CADEGL01 > CADEGL01 > CADEGL01. The sequence goes on from CADEGL010000006.1 coordinate 57,380, forward strand.
AGAGCGCCGCGGGCCAGGCCCGGCATGAGCGACGGACGAAGCAGGCGCGGATCGAAAGCCCCCATCCGTCGCGCGTTCTCGCTGAGACATTCGCTCAGAAAGGCGCGGGCGTTGAAGCCGCCGGGAAAGATATCGGCCTGGGTCGCGGAGAACTTGGCCCGGTCCCGCTCCTCGGCCGAGACTTCCGTCTTGTTCTTCTGTCCATCGCGAATGTCCTGAACGTGACGCGCGACCGCGCGGCCGTGGAACCACAGCGAGTGGAGCGCGCGCAAGGGGGCCGCGCCGCGGCCGCGTTGGGCCTGGCGATAAGCCACCCAGTTCACGAAGAACACGATGTGACGCACTTCCTCCTCGAGCAGGGTCGCGAGGATGGCGAACAGGGAATCGGGCAGGAACTGCGCGCGTTTTCCGAAACTGTAGGCGCCGAAGCCCAGAAACGAATCCACGCACTCGCCGAAGCCGAAATCGAGGAAACCGGTCTCGATGTCCGCGGGAAGCTTGGAAATCGGCCGGTCGGATGCGGGGATGCCGTAGAGGTCGATCATGTGGCGGATCAGATCGGCGTGCCGCGCTTCCTCGAAGCCCTGAAGATCGATGGCTTCTCGCACCAGCGGATCTTGGATGGTCTCGGCATAGGCCCGGACCATCGCGCCCGCGCGGCGTTCGGCGAAAAACACCTCGTCCCAGAACGGCACCGAACGCAGCCGCGCCAAGCTGGCGTCGTCCAGCTCGGGCCAGGGCAGCTCGGTGACGATGTAGGGATTGTGCGCCTCCATGAAGCTTCGGCAGAAAAGCTCCTTATGCGCGTCGGTTCCGATCTTCATTCGCATGTCATCCTTTTGAAATCCGTCCCGCATCGCGCGTAAGCTCAGTGCCCGTGTCCCGCGGGCTTGTCGACCGAAGCCGAAACGGATTTCGCGCCGGCCTTTTCGAAGGTGAGGGTCAGGGGAACCGTGTCGCCCGGTTTGAGGCCGCCTTGCACCTCCATCAGCATGATGTGCAAGCCGCCAGGCTTCAGCTCGACGGTCTCGCCGGGTTTCAGCGTGAGTCCGTCCACCGGCCGCATCTTCATCACGCCATTGTCGTTGGTGACGGAATGGAGCTCGGCCTTGCCCGCGACGGGGGTGGATACCGCCACCAGCCTGTCGGGGGCCTTGCCGGCGTTCGTGATCAGCAGATAGGCCGCGCCCACCTTCGCGCCGGGCATGATCCGGGCGTGGGCGTCCTGAAGCGTGATGTTCGCGTCCGCTGCGTAAGCGGCCGGACAGATAATGGTGAGGAAAGCGGCGGCGACAGCCGCACGCACTGACAGCGTACCCATGGCAACACTCCTGGACCGGTCGGGCCGAGACGCCGCGCATACCGCGCGGCGAAAATCGTCTCAGGCCGTCAGGGGAGGTGCGCGGGCTTGGAGCGGATCGAGATGGTGACGGGCTGGCGCGGCTTGGCCCGGCGCGCGCGCATTGGGCTCGGACTCGTAGGCCGGTCCCAGGAGATTGACGGCCGATGCCGGTACGGCGTTGCCGAGGTTTTGCCAAACCTGGCAGAGCGGGCACTTGGGCGTCCGTGCGGTGTCCGCATCGTTATGCGATGGGCCGGTGTCTGACATCTTCGTCAGACCGTGGGCGGTGCAGAGCGCGAGATCGCCCGCGAAGGGCAGGGCGGTGCCTTCGGCCGATGCGGGCTGGTTCAGAAGCGGCAGGACCGTCTGAAGAAGCAGCGCGAAGGACGCGAGCCAGACGCCGAACAGCGACACGCGCGCGGCTTTTCTGAACGTCGATCGCGAGACTCGTGGGCGCATTCGTCCACCGGTTGAAGGAGGCGCAATCTAACGCTAGGGCCGGTGCCTGACAATTGACCAATCGCGTGCCGGGCACCAGGCTATGCCGAGAAAATTTTAACCGGAGCCTTAAGTATGTTTCGCCATTTTGCCGTTCTGGCCGTGTTTTTGCCGTTCGTGCTTCCTAGCGCGGTTCTTGCCCACAGTTTCACGCACGGCGATATCCGGGTCATGCACCCTTGGGCCGCCGTCGCGGCGGCGGGCAAATCGAGCCCCGTTTACATGACGCTGACCAACAGCGGCATCGAGCCCGACAGGCTGGTCGCGGTCGAGGCCAAGGCGGCGGGGCGCGTCGAAATCCAGAAGGCCAAGAAAGGGAGCGGCGCGACGTCCTATGAGACCATCGCCGCCGTGGAGTTGGGCGCCAAGAAGACCGTCGCGATGCAGCCGGGCGGCCTGCGCATCCTGCTGATCGATCTGAAGGAGCCGCTGCGCCACGAATATACGCTGCCCATGACGTTGGTGTTCGAGCGCGCGGGGCGGGTCGAAATCCAGGCCGTGATTCAGAAATCCGCCGCGGAAGGCCATACGCATTAGTCCCGCGGCGTTGCGGTAGGCGGGACGAGCGCCTAAAGTTCGCCGCCACGACATTTCATACAGGGGATACCCATGTCCGATACCGTTTCGACGTTGAAGCTCACCCATGCCGGCGCGCTGAAGATGCTGGCCGCCGCCGTGAAGAAGTCCGAGGACATGGGCGTGCCCCAGTGCATCGCCATCGTCGACGAGAGCGCCAACCTGCTGGCTTTCTCGCGCATGGACGGCGCCAAGGTCCTGTCCATCGAGACCGCGACCGCGAAGGCGCGCACCGCTGCCTCGTCCAAGGGCCCGACGGGCAAGACGCCGCCGCACGCCGAGAACCTGATGGGTCTGGCCACCGGCGGCCGTTTCACCAATCTGAAGGGCGGCCTGCCCGTGATCGTCGACGGCAAATGCGTCGGCGGCATCGGTGTCGGTTCGGGCACCGGCGACCAGGACGTGGAAGTCGCCAACGCGGCGCTCGCGGCTGTTAAGGGCGCGCAGACGTTCTAAACTCGCCATGCGGCCGCGGTCCGCCATGATGCGGGCCGCGGCCGTTTCGCGCGATCAGCCGGAGAGGCCATGCCGTTAGGGGCGAAGACGACTCGTTACCGACGTCTTGGAAGCCTCCTGCGACACCGCTGGCGGCGGCAGTTCGTGTTCCTGATGGGCGGTGTGGTTACCGCCTTGGTGGCTATCGCCTTCACCATCGCGGCCGACCACGTCCATGCGGCGAATCAATTCATCCGCGCCCAGTGGCCCTATGCGCCCCTGATCCTGTGCCCGGTCGGCTTCGGGCTCCTTGTTTTCCTAGCCAACCGCTATTTTCCGAATTCGCAAGGCAGCGGCATTCCACAGGCCATTGCCGCGCGGCATCTGGACGATCCGTCGGCGCGGGAAAAGCTGATCGGCTTGCGCGTGGCGATCGGCAAGATCTTCCTCACTCTTGGCGGCCTTCTCTGCGGTGCGTCGATCGGGCGCGAAGGTCCGACCGTGCAAGTCGGCGCGGCGGTGATGTTCACCGTCGGGCGCATGTCGCCGCTGCGTCAGCGCGGCTTGATCGTGGCAGGCGCGGGCGCGGGCATTGCGGCGGCCTTCAACGCGCCCTTGGCCGGAATCATTTTCGCCATCGAGGAGCTGAGCCGTTCGTTCGATACCAAGACCAGCCGCCTGGTGATCGCGGCCGTGCTGGTCGCGGGCCTGATCTCGGTCATGATCCTCGGAAATTACAGCTACTTCGGAAAGAGCGACGCTACGCTGCATGGCATCGACGCCTGGATCGTCGTGCCGGTGTGCGGCGTGCTGGGGGGCCTGGCCGGCGGGCTGTTCAGCCGCCTTCTGGTCGTCATCACGCGCGGCATCCATGGACGGATCGGCCGTTGGTACAAGCGCAATCCGATCCGCTTCGCGGTGTTGTGCGGGCTGGCTTTCGCGGTCATCGGCTTTCTTTCGCAGGGTTCCGTCTATGGCACGGGCTATGACCAGGCGCGCGCCCTTCTCGAAGGCAACGAAGGGGCGGGCTGGAGTTTCGGCTTGCTGAAGTTCGGCGCCACGCTGCTGTCGTCCGTCAGCGGCTTGCCCGGCGGTCTGTTTTCGCCGTCGCTGGCGGCGGGCGCGGGTTTCGGCATGAACATCGCGTCGATGTTCAGTCCCGAGCTGTTCAAGGCCGTGGTGCTGGTGGGGATGGTGGCCTACTTCACGGGCGTCGTGCAGGCGCCGATCACGGCATTCGTCATCGTGACGGAGATGACGCAGAACTACGGCATGCTGGTGCCCCTGATGGGCGCGGCGTTGATCGCCTATGTCTGCTCGCGGCTGGTGTGCCCGAAGAGCGTCTATCACGCGCTCGCGGAAAATTACCTCACACCGCCATCGCCGCGCTGAACCCGCTCGCGCGGCGGCCGGGCGTTTCCCGGAACGTCAGTTCGCCTTCTTCTGCAACTCGTCCTTGGTGATCTTGCCGTCCTTGTTTTTGTCGGCGGCGTCGAACTTCTTGGCGTAGTAGTCGAGATATTCCTGCTTGGTGACCGTGCCGTCCTTGTTCACGTCCATCTCGTCGAACACGGTGTTGGGCTTGCCCTTGTTTTTCGTGGGCATCTCGTCGGCCGTGATCTTGCCGTCCTTGTTCTTGTCCATCGCGTCGAATTTCTTCGCGTAACTGTCGAGATACTCCTGCTTCGAAACCGCGCCGTCCTTGTTCGTGTCCATGCCGTTGAACAGCATGTTCGGCGGAATGACGGGCGGGGGGCCTCCGGGCGCCACCATTTGGGCGCTCGCGCCGCTGGCGCCGGCCAACATGGCGGCAGCGAACGCAACCGAAAGAAGGCGGCGGGATTTCGGGTTCGTCATGGACGTTTCCTCACGTTAAGGCCGTTCACTGGCCGCCGAGGGCTTCGCTCTTGCTCAGCGATCCGTCCTTGTTCAGATCGTGCTGTTGGTACCATTCGGCGGAGTGGATCTGGAATTCCTGTTGGGTGACCACGCCATCGCCATTCTTATCCATGGCTTGAAAAGTCTTCTTGGCTTGCGGCGTGTCCGGCATCTCGTCCGGTGTGATCTGGCCGTCGCCGTTCTTGTCGAACTGCTTGAACGCCTGGGATGTCGCGCCGTCATATTCGTTCTGGGTCAGCACGCCATCGCCGTCGGCATCGTGGTTGTCGAATGCCTGGGCGTTCGTTTGGGTCGTGTTCTCGTCGACCGGCATAAATAGATAGGATGGGGCGATGGGGTCCGACATCAAGCCCTGTGCCTTTGGCGCGTCTGTCGAGAACGCCAAGGCGAGGCCGGAAAAAAACACGGCAAGGCACGGGCGCGAGAACTGCACGGAAGGATCCCCCATTCGCATTCAATACTGCGTGATGGTACGCCGGGGTTGGGGCGAAAAGCGAAGCTTTTTCAGCGGTATGCGGCTGGTCCTTGCCGGGGGATGGAAGCGGCTTTTCCCGCCGTTTGCCTTGATTTCGTCACGTTTGGCCGCACATATGAGCGGCAGACCATAGTCGGGGTGATGCGCGTGCGCCGTCTCTTCTTATTACTTCTTCTGGCGCCGATCTTTGCCGTGCTCGCATCCGCTGGCGCGTCGGCCAACCCCGTTCAGCGCGACCATGTGCGCGTCACGCTCATTTCCGAGGTCGAATCCGTACGGCCGGGCGACACGTTCTGGGTCGCGTTGCGCCAAGAGATCAAGCCGGATTGGCACACCTATTGGATCAATCCCGGTGATTCGGGCATTCCCACGGCCATCGCCTGGACGCTGCCGCCGGGCGCCGAAGCAGGCCCGATTGTCTGGCCCGCGCCGATTCGGTTTCCGCTCGGCCACTTGGTCAACTTCGGTTATGCCGGTGAAGCGTGGCTGCTGACGGAGATCACGGTGCCGGTGACCGCGGCGCCGGGCGCCAGCTTCGACGTGACGGCCCAAGCCAATTGGCTTGCGTGCGCGCAGATCTGCGTGCCGGAAGAGGCGTCACTCACGATTAACGTTCCGCTCGCCACCGAGACTCGCGCCGATCCCGATGCCGCGGTGGGGTTTGCCACGGCGCGCGCCGCCTTGCCGCGGCCCGCGCCGTGGCCCGCGTCCTATGCCGCGACGAAAGACGGCTTCCGCCTCGCGTTGGCCATGCCGAAGGAAATGGCGGCCGCCGTGTCCGATTCCTTCGTCTTCCCCGAACAGCTCGATGTGATCGAAAACGGCGCCGCGCAGAAGAGGCGCGCGACGGCGGACGGGCTTGTCGTCGATCTACAGCGCGGCGTGCTGGGCCTGAAGCAAGGTGAGAAGCTGACCGGCGTCGTCGAGCTGACCGAAGGGAAGGGCGCCGGCGGCCAAGTTCATCATTTCGCCTTCGCGGCCGGTCCCGCGCCGGCTGGCGCATTGGTCGGCACGAGCGAGGGCGATGTCGGCGGGGGTTTGCCCGTCGCGCTTCTGCTGGCTTTCGCTGGCGGCCTTATCCTCAATCTGATGCCGTGCGTGTTCCCGATCCTATCCATGAAGGCCGCAGGGCTGGTTCGTCTGGCGGACGGGGAACGCCGCGTGGCGCGCACGCATGGACTGATCTTCGGTGCCGGCGTCATCCTGTCCTTCGCCGTGTTGGCGGGCGTCTTGATCACGCTGCGCGCGGGCGGCGCGGCGGTCGGCTGGGGCTTCCAGCTTCAGACGCCGTGGTTCGTCCTGTTCTTGTCCTACCTGATGTTCGCGCTCGGACTGAGCCTCTCCGGCTTCTTGCGGATTGGTGGCGGTTTCGCGGGCGCGGGCGGCGCGCTGGCTTCGAAACCCGGCAAGGCCGGTGCGTTTTTCACCGGCGTGCTGGCCGTGCTGGTGGCCACCCCATGCACGGCGCCGTTCATGGGCGCGGCGCTCGGTTTCGCGCTGGCGCAACCGGCGCTGCCCGCGCTCGCCGTATTCCTGGCGCTCGGCGCCGGTATGGCGGCGCCGTATGTCTTGCTCAGTCTCTCGCCCGCGCTGCTGCGCCGCCTGCCGAAGCCGGGGCCTTGGATGGAGCGTTTCCGGCAGCTTCTCGCTTTCCCGATGTACGCGACCGCCGCGTGGCTCGTCTGGGTGTTGGCCCAGCAAAGCCCGGTGAGCGGTATCGCGCTGGCGCTCGGGGGTTTCATCCTGATCGGCTTCGCGGTCTGGCTGGTGCGCCAGATGGATGGCAGCCGTCAGGCATGGCGCACGGTATATGCCGCGCTGGCCGCCGTGGCATTCGGCGGCGCGTTGTCGACATTGCATTTCGTGGAAGCATCGGCGGCGCCGGCGCCCGCCGGCCGCGCGGCGGCCGTGGCGGACGCCGAACCGTGGAGCGCGGTTCGGGTGGAAGCCCTGCGCGCCGAGGGACGGCCGGTTCTCGTGAACTTCACGGCGGCGTGGTGCATCACCTGTCTTGTGAACGAAAAGGCGGCCTTGAGCACAACCGCCGTGAAAAATGCCCTGAAATCGAAGAACGTCGCCTATCTCAAGGGCGATTGGACGCGCCAAGATCCGGCGATCACGGCGGCCTTGGCGGCGTTCGGACGCAGCGGTGTTCCCCTTTACGTGCTTTATCCTCCGGGCGGCGAGCCGATCGTCTTGCCGCAAATCTTGACCGAAGGTGGCGTGCTCGAAGAGCTGAACCGGATCTGATGTCGGTGAGAGGGAGATCGACGATGAATGCGCAAAATCTTTTCAAGGCCGGCCTGACGGCGGGTGCCATGTTCCTCGTCCTTGGCTTAACCCAGGCTGGCGCGGCACCGGCGATCGGGCAACCGGCGCCCGGCTTCACGGCGACCGACAGCAACGGGAAGACCGTGAAGCTGTCCGATTACAGGGGCAAGGTTGTCGTCCTGGAGTGGACGAACAACGAATGCCCTTATGTGAAAAAGCATTACGGCAGCAGCAACATGCAGACACTGCAAAAGGACGCCACGGGCCAAGGCGTGGTTTGGCTGACCGTCATCTCTTCCGCCAAGGGCGAGCAGGGGTATGTCGAGCCTGCCGCCGCGAACCAGCTTACCGCCAGCCGTTCGGCTTCGCCGTCCGCGGTGTTGCTCGACCCGTCGGGCAAGATTGGCCAGGAATACGGCGCGAAGACGACGCCGCATATGTACATCGTCGACCCGGCGGGCAAGCTCGTCTACATGGGCGGCATCGACGATAAGCCGACCAACAATCCGGCCGACATTCCGAACTCAAAGAACTATGTGCGTGCCGCCTTGGACGAGGTGATGGCGGGCAAGCCGGTGAGCGAGCCGGTAACGCGCGCGTATGGCTGCACGATCAAATACCAGTCGTAATCCGAAGAGGCTTTCGGCACAGCCGGCCGGGCTCATGTTCGGCCGGTTTTTCTTTGCGACGAAAGTTGTGTAGTATCCCAATAATACCCCAACTGCCGAATAGGAACGCCAGTGCCGGGCTGGTCACGTCCTCTCTTGGCGTTGCTTGGAGCGATCGCCGCGTTTGCGGCTTTCGCGGCATCGCCGCGTGCGCATTTCGACCAGCCCATACCGTCAGTCCCCAAGTCCGAGACGCGTGCCTTCTTCGATCTCAATCTGATTGGTGGCGTGAAGCTGGTCATCACCACGATCGATGCGATGGAAAAATGGGAGCGCGTCCGCCAAGACCTGCTGACCGATGCGACCGCGGCGAACGAAAAAGCAGGCGCTTGGACGGAATGGGCGCAGAACCTGAGCGCGCTGTCGCCCAAGGAACGTTTGATGGCGATCAATGTCCGGGTGAACCAGCGCCTGACCTACAAGATCGACCAGCTACAGTGGAACACGGGCGACTATTGGCAAACGCCCGGAGAAAGCATCACGCTCGGCACCGGGGACTGCGAAGATTATGCGATCTTGAAAGCCTACCTCGCGCTCAAGGCCGGCTTCACGCTCGATAATCTGTCGGTCCTCACCGGCGTTCTGGCGCCCAACAACCAGCCCCACGCGGTGTTGGTGGTCCGCGACGAAAGCACTTTCTACGTGCTCGACAATCGCTCGCCGCTGGTCATGACCGTCGACGGGCGCAGCGATATCAAGCCGCTATTCTCCGTGACGACAAACGATGTCTGGCTCTACCGCAAGACAGGCGGCCAATGAGGTTATACCGGGCGTCGTTGTGGTGCGCCGCCGCCCTTACCGTCCTTCTCTCCGTTCCGTCCACATCGCCGGTTCACGCGGAGGGGCGCACGGTTATCGTGGGCACCGGCGCCACGACGGGCGTTTACAATTTGGTTGGCGCGCTGTTGTGCCGTTATGTCAACGCGCGAAGCGAGGCAAACGGCCTGTTGTGCCAGATCGAGCCGAGCGCGGGGTCGCTCGCCAATCTGCAGGGGCTGCGCTCGAAAGACATTGCCATGGGCCTGTCTCAAGAAGGCCGAATTCAGCTCGCGGCCGCCCAAGCCGATGGCAAGGCGCTGCGCCACGTCATGGCACTGCATACCGAAGCCGTGACCTTGGTGGCGCGCCCGGGGACGGGAATTGCATCGCTGGCCGACCTCCGCGGCAAACGCGTGCTGATAGGACAGCCGCAATCAGGGACACGCGCCTTGGCGCTGCTTGCTTTGGAGGATGCCGCTGTTCCGGATGTGCAGCGCGTGGAGGATATTTCGCCTAACGAGCAGGGGGCGGCCCTGTGTCAGGGTAAAATCGA
>CADEGL010000006.1:66955-96224 GCA_902826885.1 uncultured Alphaproteobacteria bacterium
TGGAGGATATTTCGCCTAACGAGCAGGGGGCGGCCCTGTGTCAGGGTAAAATCGACGCCTTTTTCTACGTTGTCGGCCATCCCAGCCAGAATATCGATACCGCGATCCGGCTGTGCGACGCGGTCTTGGTGCCGATCGATGGGGCCGTCGCGCAGCGCCTGACCGCGAACAATCCCTATCTGCGGACCGTGCAGATTCCCGCGGGAACTTATGAAGGTCAAAGCGCGGCGGTTCAAACCGTGGGCGTACGCTCGGTTTTGGCCACGCGCGCCGACGTGCCCGAGAGAATTGTCTATGAGTTCACGCGGAGCGTGGTGGCGCGCCTCGATTCCTTGAAACGATCCCACCCGGGCTTGGCCGGGCTGACCATCCGCACCATGGCCGAGGCTCCAGCGGGCGTTCCCATTCACGACGGCGCGCTGCGCGCCTATCGTGAAGCCGTTCACCCCGAAGTCGGCGAAACTACGGGATCATCGGCGGATTCCGCGTCGGTGACGATCATCTTTGTCAGCGACATCTCGCGCATTTCCGACCGTGGTCCGCGCGCCGACCTAGCCCGCGTGGCGGCCTTGGTGGAGCGCGAGCGTTCCAGCAGACGGAGCGTGATCCTCGTTCATGGCGGCAATGGCCTTTCACCGTCCATTGCGGCGAGCTTCACCAAGGGCGCGCACATGATCGAAATCCTGAACGCCATCGATGTCGACCTGATGGTCGCGGGGCGCAGCGATTTCGAGTTCGGTCCCGAACAGGCGCTCCGCCGCTTCAAGCAGGCGCGCTTCCCCGTGCTGGCCGCCAACGTGCAGGCGGCGTCCGGTTCCGCTCTCGATGGTCTATCCGATACGTGGATCGAATCCGTGGGCGGTTTCAGCATCGGCTTCGTCGGCCTGTCGTCGCGGGTGACGCCCCTGGTGTCGCCCGTGAACGGCCTGGTGTTTTCCGATCAGATAGAGGCCGCCAAGCAGAAGATCGAGGCTCTGCGCGCGCGAAAGGTCGACCTGGTGGTGGGCGTGGCCGACGCGACGGAGGAAGAACGCCGCGCGCTCGAGGCCGCGGGCCTGTTCGATATCCTTTACACGTCCGGCGGCGGGGCCGAAGCAGCGGCCAGAACGGATGGCCACAAGGTCATCCTGCACACGGGCGCCAAGCGTTCGGTGATCGCGGCCGTCGACGTCGAATTGCAACGCACCTTCGTCGATGCCGGAGTCCGCTTCATCGAGGGGTCGGGGCAATCGAAAGGCAGTCTCGTCGACATGACGCCCGCGGAGGCCAAGGCGGAGGTCGAGTGGTGGCCTGGAATCCGGCTGGCCAATGTGGAGCGTCTGGAGCCCGATCCGCCCACGGCGCTGATCATGCAGGGCTGGCTTCGGGCGGTTCCAGCGGGGCTGGGCAAGCCCATCGCGCGAATCGCCATGCCGTTGGATGGATCGCTTGCGGCGCTAAACAGCGGGCAGTCCACCCTCGGCGCCGTCATCGCGGACGCGATGCGCGTGTCGACGGACGCGGATGCCGCGCTTCTTCCCGCGGGCGCCATGCGTGGCTGGATGGCCTATCTGAAGGACGACACGTTCAGCGCGGGCGATATGTTGCGCGAACTGCCGGATTGGCAGGCCGTCGAGGTGGTCGAATTGGACGGAGCGGCGTTGTTGAGGGCCTTGGAATTCGGCTTGAGCGGGGCGGGTGCCGAGGACGGCCGCTTTCCCCAGGTTTCGGGCCTGCGCGTTCGCTATGATCCCGCCAAGCCCGACGGCGCTAAAATCGTTTCGGCTGAAATCAATGGCGCGCGCGTCAAGCGCGGCGCGCGCTACCGTCTGGCGGTGACGGATTTCACGGCGGAAGGCGGTTACGGCTATGCCATGTTGGCGAAAGCCAAAGCCCTGACTCCGCCCGACGAGCGCGTGGCCCTTCAGGATGTCGTGATCCACTATCTGCGCTGGCGCGGAAAGGCCGAGGCGGCAGACATGCCGCGCATCGTACGGCCGTAGGGCCTACCGGCGCATCGCCCTCCACACGCGTTCGGACGTCGCCGGCATGTCGATATCGCGCACGCCATAGGGTGCCAGCGCATCGACAATGGCGTTGACCACGGCGGGCGGCGCGCCCGTGGTGCCGCCTTCGCCCGCGCCCTTCACGCCCAAGGGGTTGTTCGCGCAGGGCACCTCGTTGATCTCGGTCGTGAAGAACGGCATCTCGTCCGCGCGCGGGATGGCGTAGTCCATGAAACTGCCGGACAGAAGCTGTCCGCTCGCGCGGTCATAGGCGCATTGCTCGATCAGCGCCTGGCCGATTCCTTGCGCGATGCCGCCATGGAGCTGGCCATCGAGGATCAGCGGGTTGATGACCCGGCCCACGTCGTTGATCAGCGTGTGGCGCAATAGCGCGACCTGGCCCGTGGCGGGATCGATCTCCACCTCCGCGACCTGGCAGCCGTTGGGGTAGGTCTCTTCCGGCTGTTTGTGATCGCCATGGGCGGACAACTCGTCGTTGCGAGAGATGGCGTGCGCCGCCACCTCGTAGAGGCCAACCGAACGGTCCGTGCCTGCCACGCGGAAACGGCCTTCGACGTATTCGATGTCGCGCGTCGCCGCCTCCAGCATCTCCCCCGCCAGTGAACGGCCTTTCTCCACCATGGCGCGGGCGCTCAGCACGGTCGCCGTGCCGGCCTTGCGCATGGAGCGGGAAGCGGCCGAGCCATAACCCGCGCGGACTTGGTTCGTGTCGCCGATGACGACCTTCACGTCCTCGAAGGGCAGGCCCAACTCGTCGGCCAGCACCTGGGCGAAGGCGGTTTCGTGGCCTTGGCCACTGGGCCCGCTGCCGCCATAGAGCATCACGCGGCCCTCGGGCAGCACTTTGACCTCGGCGAATTCCGACGGCGCGCCGCCCGCGTTCTCGACGAAATTGCACAGGCCGATGCCGCGCAGCAGCCCGCGCTTCTCCGATTGCGCCTTGCGCGCGGAAAAGCCTTTCCAATCGGCGGCTTGCAGCGCGAGGTCCATGTTCTTCTCGAACTCGCCGCTGTCGTAGATGGCACCGCCCTGGGTGGCGTAAGGCATGGCCGAAGGCGGCACCATGTTGAGGCGGCGGAGCGCGATGCGATCGCGGCGGGTCTCGCGCGCGGCTTCGTCGATCAGCCGCTCCAGCGCATGGCTGGCCTCGGCGCGCCCGATGCCGCGATAGGCATAGGCGATGGCCGTGTTGGTGAAGACGCCGCGCAGCTCGAAGTGGGCGGCGCCGAAGCGGTAGGCGCCCGTGATGATGGGCGCCATATGGGCGATGGTTGCCATGATGCCGCGCGCGGCGACATAGGCGCCCAGGTTCCAGTCGCTCGACACTTTGAGGCCCGTAAATCGCCCGTCCTTGTCGAGGGCCAGCGCACAGCGCAGCGTATGGCCGCGCGCCTGCACGTCGGTCAGGAAGCTTTCGCCCCGGTCGCCCAGCCATTTCACCGGGCGGCGCAGATGCCGTGCGGCCCACGCGACGATCAGGTTCTCGGGATAGAAATAGCCGCGCGGGCCGAAACCGCCGCCGACATCGCCCACGATCACGCGGACGGAGTCCTGCGGCACGTCCAGCGTATAGGCCAGGGTTTCGCGGAAGCGGTGGGCGCCCTGGCAACTGGCGTGAAGGGTCAGGCGCTTGCTGGCTTCGTCATAGGAGGCGAGGGCGGCCCGCGGCTCCATGAAAGCCACGACAAGCCGCTCGTTGGCCAGTTCCAGCCGCGTGACATGCGCGGCACCCTTGAAGACGCCGTCCGTGGTGCTCTTATCGCCGACTTCCCATTCGAAGCAGGTATTGTCCGGCAACTCGTCCCACACGCGGGGCGCGCCCTTCGCCAGCGCGGAAGCGGCATTCGGCACGGCGCCGAGGACTTCGTAGTCGACCTCGACCAAGGCGCCTGCCTCGGCGGCGGTCTTCGCCGTTTCGGCCACCACCAGCGCGACACAGTCGCCCGCATAACGCGCCTTGTTTCGGCACAAGGCCCAGTGATCGGGTTCCGGCATGCGGCTGCCGTCGCGGTTCTTGTATTCGTAGCGCGGGTCGCGGGTCATGGGCGGCAGCGGCTTGACGCCGTCCTTGTCCATGTCGGCGCAGGTAAACACGCCCAGCACGCCTTTCGTCTTGCGCGCCGCGGCCGCATCGATGCCGCGGATGCGCGCATGGGCATGGGGCGAGCGAACGATATAGGCGTGGGCTTGCCCTGGGAGGGTGACGTCGTCCAGGTAATGGCCGCGCCCGGTGAGAAGGCGCTCATCCTCGACGCGCCGGATCGGCTGGCCGATAAGGGACGTCTTCTTCGCGGGTTTCGCGCGCGCCATTTCGGTCTCCTAGATTTCTCGGAGGATTCGCTTGGCCTTGTGGGTGGTGCGGGGCAGGACTCCGGGCTCGACCACCTCGACGACGGCACGGACCTGAAGCGCGGCGCGCAGGGCGTCGGTCAGGCGAACCGTGAGGTTGGATGGCGCATCGGGCGCGCGCTCGACGCGCAGCTTGATGCCGGTCAGGAATCCGGCGTGATCGGAAACATCCTTGTCGAGGACGATCAGGTATTCGCCCGTGGTGCCGGGCGTGGCCCGCACGACCTCTTCGACGGCGCTGGGGAACACGTTCACGCCGCGCACGATCAGCATGTCGTCCGAGCGTCCGCGCACGCCGCCGGCCAGCCGCGCATGGGTGCGGCCGCAGGCGCACGGCGAGGGATCGCGCACCACGACGTCGCCGGTCCACCAGCGGACCAGGGGGCAGGCTTCCTTGTCGAGATGGGTCAGGACCAAGACGCCGGGCGTGCCGTCCGGCACGGGCTGCTCGGTCGCGGGGTCGAGGATCTCGGCGAGGGCGAAGTCCTCGGCCAAATGCGAACCGGCTTTCTCCGCGCACTCCCAGGCGATGGGCTGAAACTCCAAGCTGCCATAGGCATCGTAGGCCTTCGCGTTCCAGCCGCGCTCGATGAGGCCGCGCGTCGCGGGAATGCTGGCGCCAGGCTCGCCGCCAAGCGCGATGCGCGCGACCTTGCTGTCGCGTAAATCCAAGCCCATGCCGCGCGCCACCTCGATCAGATGGACGGCGAAGGAAGGCGTCGCACAGACGGCGGTGGTGCCGTAGTCGAAAATGGTGCGTACTTGGCGTTCGGAATCGACGCTACCGGCCGGAATGCAGAGGGCCCCGATCTTGGTGTAGGAGCCCATGCCGCCCAAGCCCCCGACGAACCATGACAGGCTGAACAGGCATTGGAACACGTCGCTTTTGCGCACGCCCTGGCTGTAGGCCATGCGGGCATAAAGATCGCTCCAGCGGTCTAGATCCTTTTGAGTCCAGCAATCCGGCGCGGGCTTGGCCGTGGTGCCGGACGAGAAGTGGACCCGCACGACGGAATCGAGCGGCGCGGCCAGCTGCGTGCCCCAGGGCGGCGCATCGTTCACCGCGTCGACATAGTTGGCCTTGCGGGTGACGGGCAGGGCGCGCAGATCGTCGAGCGTGTTTAGATCGCCTGGGTTCCAACCCAAATGTTTGTGGCGCTGGCGATAGAACCGGCTGTTGGCGTGGACATAGGTGAGCTGCGCTTTCAGCCGTTCGAGCTGATGCGCGGCCAACTTCTCGCGCGGCCAGGTCTCGCGCGCGTCCCAATAGCGATCCGAATGCGGGCGGGCTTCGCTCACGCCTTGTCCTTGCTGGTCTTGATGGCGCGGGCGATCACCAGGCGCTGGATCTCCGAGGTGCCTTCGTAAATCTCCGTGATGCGCTGGTCGCGGTAATAGCGTTCGACGGGCGAGGGCTTCACATAACCGAATCCGCCCAAGGTCTGCACGGCGGCGTTCACGGCCCGGTGCGCGGCTTCGCTGGCATAGAGCTTGGCCATGGCGCCCAGCACGCCGATATCCTCGCCCGCGTCATAGGCGCGCGCGGCCTCGTAGGTCATCATCCGCGCGGCGCTCAGCTCCGTCGCCACGTCGGCCAAACGGAAGCCGATGCCCTGATGGTCGATGATCGCTTGCCCGAAGGTCTTGCGCTCCACCGCGTGGCGCGCGGCGGCCTCGTAGGCCGCGATACCGATGCCGACCGATTGGGCCGCCACGGTTACCCGGCCGACGGACAGCGTCTTGAGCGCCAGGCGCAGGCCTCGCCCTTCCGTGCCGACGATGGCGTTGTCCGTGACCGCCGTGTCGAGCTTCAGATTGCTGGTGAGCGTGCCGCGCAACCCCATCTTGTCTTCGAAGAAGTCGATGACGACTCCCGGCTGCTCCTTGTCCACCAGGAACGCGGTCACGCCGCGCTCCTCGTCGGAGCGCGCGAAGACGATGTAGTAACGGGCCGCGCCGCCGTTGCCGAGCCAGCATTTCTCGCCGCGAATGCGCCAGCCGTCGCCCTCGCGGGTAGCCGCGGTCTGGATCGCGGCGATGTCCGAGCCCGCGCCACGTTCCGACAAGGCGAAGTTGACCGCCACGCCTTCGCGCGACAGGCCGCCGAGATAGATGCGCTTCTGCAGTTCGCTGCCTTCCAAGAGGATCGGGAAGCCGCCGAGCGGCAGCGCCACGACGATGGCCGCGGTCGAGGCGCAACCCTGGGCCACCTCGTCCACCACGGCGCATAGCGAGGTGAGGGTGGCGCCTTCGCCGCCGAACGGCTTGGGCACGAACATGCCCGCGATCTTGTGCTTTTGCAGAAGCTCGACGCTTTCGACCGGATAGCGTTGGTCACGGTCCAAAATCGGCGCCAGCGGCGCGAAATGCTGCTCGGTCAGTTCGCGCGCCAGGTCGCGCCAATAGGCGGCGTCGGGATCGAGGCGTGGTTTCCAGATGATGCTCATGCTCAGGTCGGCGACAGGCCGATGGTGATGCCGCCATCCACGTAAAGGACCTGGCCCGTGGTGAAGCCGGACAGATCCTGAAGGAAATAGCCGCAGGCGGCCGCGATCTCCTCCGGCTCGCCCATGCGCCCCAAGGGGATCGAGGCCAGCGTGGCCTTGGTCGAAGGCGCATCGGGCGGGTTCCCCGCGCGAAACATCTCGGTCGCCGTCGGGCCGGGCGCCACGCAGTTGACCGTGATGCCGTGCTGGGCCAGCTCCAGCGCCCAGGTGCGCACGAAGCCCAGCAAAGCCGCCTTGGTCGCGGCATAGCCGCCGCGCCCGACCTTGCCGAGCGCCGCGCGGCTGCCGACCATGACGATGCGGCCGCGCTTCTTTTTCTTCATCGCGGGGATGACGGCCTGGGTCAGTACCAGCCCAACGCGCAGGTTGACCGTCAGCATGGCGTCCAGCTCGGCCAAGGTCGCGTCTTCCAGCCGCGCGATCTTGATGATGCCGGCATTGTGGACCAGGTGGTCGACATCATGGCGCGCGCAAATCGTGCCCATGGCCTTTTTCGTGGCGTCGACGTCCGACAGGTCGACCGGGTGGAACTCGCCCTTGAAGCCCGCATCGGGTTTCGTGCGCGCCAGACCGATGATCTGGTGGCCTTGCTTCGCCAGATGGTCGGCTAGTGCGCGGCCGATGCCTTTGGAGACGCCGGTGACGACGGTGATGGGCATGGTCAGACCGTTGCGACGGGGGTGACGGGCGAGCCGACGGCGCCGGGAAGATTGAGCGGCGGCGCGGTCAGAAGGAATCGGTTGCGCCCGCGTTCGCGCAAATAGGCGGCGAGGGGGCCGAGATGCCACAACTCGCCCAAATGGACGCCCAGCTTGAACAAGCAATGCTCATGCAGGGGCAGGGCGGCGCGCGCGCCCGCCGCGGGCCGGGCGGGGTAGGCTTCGACGGCGAAATTGTCGGCGATCAAGCAGGCCATGCCGCTGTCGGTGATCCACTTGAGGAGATTCGGATCGCGCCCGTCGAGCACCGCGCAGGCATGATGCAGCGCCTCGGTGTCGGTATCCGCGCCCATCTCCAGAATCACGTCGCCGAAGCCCGTGTGCAGGCAGACCATGTCGCCCTTTTCGACGCCAATCCTGTCCGCATCACAGACACGCATGATGTCGTCATAGGTGACGAGTTTGCGCGCGCGGCCAAAGCGGGCATGCAGGTCGATCATCACCCCGCGTCCTTGCGCGCCCGACTCCGCCATATGCTCGATCCCGAGCGCCTTGGCGGAGACACCGGGGAAGCGTTCCCAGCCCTTGGCGGGATCGTCGGCCGATGGATCGCGCACATCCGCGCCCGCGCGCCAGCCGTTGTAATAAACCGGCTCCGCCGCGCCATCGCCGTCCGCGTCGAACTTGGCGCCCCAATGGGCGAAGCTGTCCCACTGGGTCGAGAACTGGGTGTGAATCAGAGCGACGTCGTCCGAGACGATGTCGTAGAACTCGGCATCGACCGAAGACAGCGGAAAATTGTAGCCGGCTTGGCCGTTGCGGATGGTGGCCGCGATGCGCGGCGCATGGCGGGCGGGGTGGGGGCTTTTGCCCGGCCGGTCGAGCGGCAGGCTGAGGGAGAACACCTTGCCGTCCTTTACTTCCGCGATGCCGGCCTTGACCCGGTCCGGCGTCAGGAAGTTCAGGCGTCCCTTCTGGTCGTCGGGTCCGAATTCGCCCCAGTTGGAACCGTCGGGGCGGCGCTTCCAACGTTGGCTCATCAGCGCCCGCCGCCCACGTCCATGATCATGCCGGTGACGTAGGAGGCTTCGCCCGAGCAGAGCCAGATGGCGGCGGTGGCGATCTCCATGGGGTCGCCCACGCGGCCCAGCGGAACGGCCGTCTTGGCCCGCTCCATCAACTTGTCCTTGTCGTCGAAGATCTCGGTCATGATCAGGCCGGGCCGGATGCAGGCGACGCGGATGCCGTCCGGCGCCACCTCGTTGGCCAAACCCATGGTGAAGGCGTCGAGCGCGCCCTTGCTGGCCGTATAGGGCATCTCGCCGACCAGCTTGTAATGGCCCGAGGCGCGCGAGGAGATGTTGACGATGACGCCGCCCTTGCCGCCGCGCTTGGTGGACATGCGCCGGATCGCCTCGCGGGCGCACAGGAACGGGCCGAACACGTTGACGGCGAAAATCTTGTGCAGGCCTTCCAGCTCGACATCCGCCGTGTCGCGGGCCGGCAGGTCGATGCCCGCGTTGTTGACCAGGGCCGTCACGGGGCCGAAGGCTTTGTCGACCTCCTGGAACAGACGGACGATGTCGGCTTCCTTGCCGACATCGGCCTGCACCGCAATGGCCGAGCCGCCGCCGTCGCGGATCTTGCGCGCGACCGCCTCGGCCTTGTCCTTCGCGCGGCTATAGTTCACGCAGACCTTCCAGCCTCGCGCGCCGCCCAACTCCGCGATCGCGGCACCGATGCCGCGCCCCGCACCCGTCACGACCAAAACGCCCGCCATGCCGTCTCCCCCAACTTGGCTGGGCTCCATGATATGCCGAGGCCAGCGGTTTCGGGTAGGCTTCCGGCCAAGGTTTCCGGGGGACACGGGATGACGGGATTCGCCGAGTACGCGCGCTATGACGCCGTAGGTTTGGCCGACCTGATTCGCCGCAAGCAGGTGAGTGCCGGGGAGGTGCTGGAGGCCGCGATCGCGCGCATCGAACGCCTCAACCCCAAGATCAACGCAATCATCCGGCCGATGTTCGATCAGGCGCGGAAACAGGTGGCGCGCGGCCTGCCCGACGGGCCTTTGGCGGGCGCGCCCTATGCGCTGAAGGATCTGGGCGCGCTCTATGCCGGGGTGCCCACGGTGAATTGCAGCCGTCTTTGCGCCAACGACCCGCCGGCCGATCACCACAGCACGATCACGGAACGGCTCCTGGCCGCGGGCCTCGTGATTCTGGGTAAGACCGCCACGCCGGAAATGGGCTTGTGCATGACGACCGAGTCCGTCCTGTACGGCCCGACCCGCAATCCCTGGAATACGGATTATTCGGCGGGCGGCTCCTCGGGCGGCTCGGGCGCCGCGGTGTCGTCCTGCATGCTGCCTGCGGCCCACGGCTCGGACGGCGGAGGGTCCTTGCGCGTGCCGTCGTCGAACGGCGGGTTGTTCGGCTACAAGCCGACGCGCGCACGCACGCCGGCCGGGCCCGACGCGGGAGAAGGGTGGAGCGGCTTGTCTCTCGAACACGCTGTTGCGCGTAGCGTGCGCGACAGCGCCGCGATCCTGGACGCGACCCAAGGGCCGGCGCCTGGCGATCCGTATTGGGCGCCGCAGCGAGACCGCCCATACCTCGCCGAACTGGGAGAAGACCCGGGACGCTTGCGCATCGCGCTCACCACCAAGGGCAAGCTGGGCGAGGCCATCGATCCCGAATGCGTCCAGGCCGCGAAGCATGCCGCGCGCCTATGCGAATCCCTGGGGCATGAAGTCGTCGAGGCCGAACCCGATTACGATGCCGGGGCTGTCCGCTGGGCGCTGAAGGTCATCATCACCAGCAACATGACCAATTTGCTGGCCACGCTTGGACAAGCGCGGGGACGCGCGGTCGGCACGGATGATGTCGAGCGCGTGACCTGGCAATGGGCCGAGGACGGCAAACGCATGACGGGCGCGGACTACGCTCGTGCTGTCCAGGTGCTGCATTCGACTGGCCGTAAGGTGGCGTCGTTCTTCAGCGGATTCGATGCCGCCCTGTCGCCGACCCTGGCGTCGCCGCCCGTGAAGCTGGGCGTCGTGAACATGATGCGGAACGACCCCGAGGTGTTCTTCGACGATCTGTTTGACCGGTTGCCTTTCACGCCGCTTTACAATGTGACCGGCGGACCGGCCATGACCGTGCCGCTGCACTGGACGGCGTCCGGCATGCCCGTCGGCGTGCAGTTCGGCGGCGACTTCGGCGACGACGTCACGCTTTTCCGGCTGGCGTCCCAGTTGGAAACGGCGCAGCCTTGGATCGGGCGTTTTCCCGCGACGATGGCGGCATGAGGCGAGAATGACCGACCCCTTCACTCTCGGCACCATAAAGCTCGAACCCTATTGGTGGGATCAGGCGCCACGGCCGAAGCTGCCCGAACTCGCGCTGCCAAAGACGGTGGACGTGGCCGTGATCGGCGCGGGGTTCACGGGGCTGGGCGCGGCTCTGACCCTCGCGCGCGCGGGCCGCGACGTGCTGGTGTTCGACGCCGAGACCGCGGGCTGGGGCGCTTCGTCGCGCAACCAGGGTCATATCGGTCTGATCAAGCGCGCCTTCGCCGATGTCGAGAAGGCCTATGGCAAGCCCAAGGCCATCGCGCTGGTGCGCGAGGGGCAAGCGGCCATCGATCATGTCGTCGATCTGATCGAGCGCGAGAAGATCGAATGCTATCTGCGCAAGACCGGCCGCTTCATCGCCGCGCCCCGGCCCGGCCATTACGAATCGCTGGCGCGCGAGCTGGAGCTGCTCAAGCGCGAGATCGGCTTCGAGGCCGACATGGTGCCCAAGGCCGAGATGCACAGGGAGATGGCCTCCGATGCCTATGCGGGCGGCGAGATCCGCCACCGCGAGGCGTGTCTGCACGGCGGCCTGTTCCATAACGGCCTGCTGGCGCGGACCATGGGGGCGGGGGCGCGCGTCGCCGCCGAGACGCGCGTCACGCGCATCGAGCGCGGCAAGGAGGGCTTCACTGTCCACACCGCGCGGGGCTCCGTCGCGGCCAAGGATGTCTTCGTGGCGACGGACGCGCTGACCGGAAAGCTGGTGCCGTATCTCGCGCGGCGCGTGATCCCCGTCAGCGCGGGCGGCATCGCGACCGAGCCGCTGCCGCCGGAGCGCATCCGCGCGGTGATCCCAGGCCTGCGCGCCTGCATCGACGTCTGGAAGTTGAGCAATTCGATCCGGCCGTCGCCCGATATGACGCGTATCGTCTTCGGCGGCCGCCGCACCATGGTCGACAGCGACGCGCGCACCTCGGGGCGGCGGCTTTACGCCAACATGCTCCGTCTGTTCCCCCAACTCGCGGGCGTGCGCATCACCCATAGCTGGCTGGGCAAGGTCGGCTATACGTTCCAGACCATGCCCCATGTCGGCATGGTGGACGGCATGCATTACGCCACCGGCTATTGCGGCTACGGCGTCGGCGTCGCGCCCTATCTCGGCCACAAGGTCGGTTTGCGCATCCTGCGCGCCAACGATTCGGCCACGGCCTATGACGATCTGCCGTTCGAGACGCGTCCGCTCTACGGCGGCAATCCCTGGTTCCTGCCGGCCAGCGTGGCCTGGTACCGGTACCAGGATTCCCGCGCGCGTTGAGCCAGACGACCGGGGTGGCCGTTGCCGGCGGCGCGATCCGCGCCTATCTGACTCCCATGAGCATTCAACTCGACCACATGATCGTGCCGGTCCGCGACAAGGAAGCGGCGGCCAAGTTCTTCGCGCGCATCTTCGGCCTGTCCTATGACGGGCCGATGGGGCCGTTCGCGCCCGTGCGCGTCGGCAGTCTGACGCTGGACTTCGACAGCCATGACGATCCCGCCGTGCTGCACTACGCGTTCAAGGTGGATGACGCCGCGTTCGATGCGATCTTCGGCCGGATCAAGGCAGAAGGGTTGCGCTATGGCAGCGGCCCATTCTCGCTGGAGGACATGCGGGTCGGCGACCGCGACGGCGGCCGGGCGCTCTACTTCAAGGATCTGGACGGGCACATCCTGGAAATCCTGACCCGGTAAGGGTCATACGAGCGTGGTTGAACGGCGCATCCGCCTGACCTAGGGTCGCGGCGGTTTCCCGGAGGAGACGGCGCGTGAAAATCGACGGCAAGGCCTATCGCACGATCTGGGTGGCGAACGACGGCTGGTCGGTCGAGATCATCGACCAGACTTTGTTGCCGCACCGTTTCGAGACCTTGCGCCTGGCGACGGCCGATCAGGCCGCCCATGCCATCAAATCCATGCAAGTGCGCGGCGCGCCCCTGATCGGCGCGACAGCCGCTTACGGCATCGCGTTGGCCATGCGCGCCGATCCTTCCGACGAGGCGCTGGAGAAGGCCCACGCCATGCTGCTGGCCACGCGGCCGACGGCCATCAATCTGCGCTGGGCGCTGGACGATATGCGCGCGCATCTGCGCAACCGCAAGCGCGAGGAACGGGTCGCCGCCGCCTATACCCGCGCGGCGGAGATTTGCGACGAGGATGTCGCCACCAACGAGGCCATCGGCCGTCACGGTCTGGCGCTGATCGAAAAGGCGGCCGCCGGCAAGAAGGGCCCGGTCAATATCCTGACCCATTGCAACGCGGGCTGGCTGGCCTGCGTCGATTGGGGCACGGCCCTCGCGCCGATCTACATGGCGCATGACAAAGGCATCCCGCTCCATGTCTGGGTCGACGAGACGCGGCCGCGCAACCAGGGTGCCTCGCTGACCGCATGGGAGCTGGGAAGGCACGGCGTGACTCACAAGGTGATCGTGGACAACGCGGGCGGGCACCTGATGCAGCACGGGCTGGTCGATCTGTGCATCGTCGGCACCGACCGCACCACGCGCAATGGCGACGTTTGCAACAAGATCGGCACCTATCTGAAGGCGCTGGCGGCCCACGATAACGGCGTGCCGTTCTACGTCGCGCTGCCGCACTCGACCATCGACTGGACGCTGGCCAGCGGCAAGGACATTCCGATCGAGGAGCGCGATCCAGCGGAGGTGACGGCCATTCAGGGGCGCATGAAGGACGGCACGGTCGCGACGATTTCTCTGACGCCGGAGGCCAGCGGCGCGGCCAATTACGGATTCGATGTCACGCCCGCGCGGCTGGTGAGCGCGCTGGTGACGGAGCGGGGCTCTTGCCCGGCTTCCGAAGCGGGGCTTTTGTCACTGTATCCGGAACGGAAGAAGAAATAGGCGGGGAGCGGATCATGACCATGGGCATGAATGGCAAAGTGGCGTTGATCACGGGCGCCACGTCCGGAATCGGGGCTGCCTGCGCGCGGGTCTTCGCCAACGCCGGGGTTAAATTGATGCTGACCGGTCGCAATGCGGCCCGCGGCCAAGCCGTGCTGAAACAGGTGCAGGCCGAGACCGACGCCGCCTTTCTGGCCGGCGATGTGCAGGATTCGGCCTTCTGCGACGCGGTCGTGGAGGAAACCATGACCCGCTTCGGCGCGCTGGACGTGCTGGTCAACAACGCAGGCGTCATCCACCGCACGGCCGCCCTCGAAACCACCGACAAGGATTGGATCGAGGCCATGGGCATCAACGTGAACGGCGTGTTCTGGTGCAGCCGCGCGGCCGTGCGCGCCATGAAGGCGGGCGGCAGGGGCGGCGCCATCGTGAACGTCTCGTCCGAATGGGGCCTGACCGCGGGCAAGGGCCATGTGGCCTATTGCACGTCGAAGGGCGCGGTCATCAACCTGACCCGTGCCATGGCGCTGGACCATATCGAGGACGGCATCCGCGTGAACGCAGTTTGCCCCGGCGAGGTGCGCACGCCCATGCTGGAGAACGGCTTGAAGCGGCGCGGCTTCGACGCCAAGACGGGCTTCGAGATTCTCGGTAAGACCTTACCCATCGGCCGCGTGGCCGAGCCGGAAGAGGTGGCCAAGGTCATCCTCTTCCTGGCTTCGCCCGACGCCAGCTATATGGCAGGCTCGATCGTGCCCGTGGATGCGGGCGCGACCGCGCGCTAGACCGCGATTTTCTCGACCTTCTTGTCGAGATTCATCAGGTAATACTCGCGCGTGAGGCTGGGATGCCGCTTCGCGACTTCCTTGTCGAGTTGCGTCATCACTTCGGTATGAATCTTGGTCTCGGCGGCGGGGTCCTTGGCGAAATCCTGGCCATAGACGACGTTGAACGCGCCACAGTCGCGGTGATCCACCACCCACAGCTTGGAGATGCCGTGCAACTGGATGGCGACATCCAGATGCTGCCAGAACGTGGTGTTCCAATCCGGGAACTTCGGCGTGACCGCGGCGAGCGATGCGCCGGCCAGGATGACGTGGTCGTAATTGTCGTAGAATCCTTTTTCCGTCATGTACTTGGTCACGTCGGTGACCAGGCGGTAATCCATGCACGAAAGCAGGAAGACGTCCGCCTTCGCTTTTTTCTGCGCGAGCGCGGGCAGCGGTAGCAGCGCGGATGCGCCTGCGACGGCACCCATTTTCATGAAGCCGCGGCGGCCAAGCGTGCGGCAACCGCAGCCGGCGTGATGGACCGAATGTTCAATGGTCATGTCGTTATTCCCCCGGACATAGACGTTTAGATGCCGACGATGCTCGCGCCGCCGTTCGGCGACAGAACCTGGCCGGTGATGAAGTCGGATTCGGCGGATGCCAGGAAGGCCACGGCATAGGCGTATTCAACCGGCTGGGCCCAGCGCTGGAGCGGTACCTTCTTTTCCTCGGCGCGGATGAAGGCCTCGCCCGATGCCTTCAAGACCATGTCGGTCCAGACGCCGCCCGGCGCCACCGCGTTGACATTGATGTTCCATGGCGCGAACTCGTGCGCCCAGGCCTTGGTCACGCCGATCAAGGCACCCTTGGCCGCGATGTAGTGGGACGAGTTATCCGCGCCGGTCATGGCCCAGCGCGAAGCGATATTGATGATCTTGCCCATCTTGCGCGACTTCATCCCCGGCACGACAGCCTTGGTCAGGAAGAAATGGCCGGTCAGGTGGATGTTCAGCATCTTGTGGAAGAGGGCTTCGTCGATGTCCTCGATCTTCTTCTTGCCGCCGCCGATTCCGGCGTTGTTGACGATGACGTCGATGCGGCCGAACTCGCCTTCGGCCTTCTTCACCATCTCCTGCGTCTTCGCGACGTCGGAGATGTCGTGGCCGAAGGCCAGCGCCTTCCGGCCCAGTTTGCGGATCTCGGCCGCCGTCGCTTCGGCGGTGTCCTTGTTCACGTCCTGCACCACGATATCGGCGCCGCGCTCGGCCATGAGAACGGCGTGGGACTTGCCCATGCCGGCGCCGCCGCCCGTCACCAAGGCCACGCGGCCATCGAGGCTGGCCGCTTTTCGTTCGGTCATTCGAATCTCCAGTTCATTGTGTTGACGATTCAGGGTGACATGCGTTCAAGCTGATGCGCGCCCATGCCGGGGAAAATGAGAAGAATAGAGTTCGGCCCATCCAGCCGAGCCATAATTCCTTCATCGCCCTTCTCAGTGAAAAGAATGAGCATGTAATTGTCCGAGCGGCGATACCAAACGCGCATCGGTTCCGGTTTCTGCAGCAGTTTGCCATCGAAATCGGCGGGAGCGGATGCGATCGTCGTCGGAGTGAATTCCGTCACCATCGATCCAAGTTTTAATTTTTGAATCCACTTCCCAATCAGTGGATTGTCTTCTTCGGCTTTGACGGATGCCGGAAACACGATCAACGCCAGAGCGACTATGGCGGCTAACCCTTGGACCGTTGATAGCGGCTTTGCCGTCACGACCTTAGGTCTTTCAGCGCGAGGTCGAGGCCTTTCTTCGTGATCGCGATCACCTGGTCGATTTCCTCCCGCGTGATGGTGAGGGGCGGGGAGAACAGCATGGAATCCCGCGTCGCGCGCAGAATCAGGCCGTTCCTGAGGCAATGGTCGCGCAACGTGATGCCCGCATGGCCTTCGGGCCGGAAAGGCTGGCGCGTCTTCTTGTCGGCCACCAACTCCACGCCCGCGACCAAGCCCACGCCGCGCACCTCGCCCACCAGCGGGTGGTCGGCGAACTCGCGCAGCCGCTTCTGCAGATAGGGGCCGGTGTCGTTTTTCACCCGTTCGACGATTTTCTCGTCCTTGAGGATGCGGATCGTCTCCAGCGCCACGGCGCAAGAGACCGGATGGCCGGAATAGGTGAAGCCATGGCGGAACTCGCCGCCTTTCTCGTGCATGGTCTCGCGCATGCGCGGCCCCATGACCACGGCCGAGAGCGGCAGATAGGCCGAAGTGATCTGTTTGCCGAGCGTCATCACGTCCGGCTCGATGCCGTATAGCTGGGTGCCGAACCATTCGCCGGTGCGCCCAAAGCCGCAGACGACCTCGTCCGCGATCAGCAGCACGTCGTATCGTTTGCAGATCCGGTTGATCTCGGGCCAGTAGGTTTCGGGCGGCAGCATCACGCCGCCGGCGCCCATGATGGGCTCGCCGATGAAGGCGGCCACGTTGTCGGGCCCCAGCTCCTGAATCTTCTTCTCCAGTTCGCGCGCGGCGGTGACGCCATAGTCCTTGGGGTCCATGTCGCCGCCGAAGCGATACCAGTAAGGCGGCTTGATATGGGCGAAGCCGGGCAGCGGCAGGTCGCCATGCTCGTGCATTTCGGCCATGCCGCCGAGACTGGTCGTGACCATGGTCGAGCCGTGGTAGCCGTAGGTGCGACCGATGAAGGTCTTCTTGTTCGGCTTGCCATGCAGATTCCAGAAATGGCGTATGGCCTTCACGATGGTCTCGTTGGCCTCGGACCCCGACGTGGCGAAGAAAACCCGGTCCAGGCCCGGCGGCGTTAACTCGGCGATGGCGGCCGATAACTCCGTGACGCGCGGCGTCGTGCATTTGAAGAACGTGTTGTAGAAAGGCAGCTCTTCCATCTGCCGGTAGGCGGCCTCGGCCAGTTCCTTGCGGCCATAGCCCAGCGCCACGCACCAAAGCCCCGCGAAGGCATCCAGAATGCGGTTGCCCTCGGCATCGTAGATGTAGACGCCTTCGCCGCGCGTGATGACACGCGTGCCGCCGCCTTCTTCCCACAGCGCCTTGTTGTCGGTGAAAGGATGGAAATGATGGCGCTTGTCGAGCGCGCGCAGCTCGTCGACGGAGAGAATGAGCTGACCCATGGCGGCACCTTGGTGAGGACGGGGTGGCGAGAGTGCCAATGGGCGCCGGGCGGCGCAAGGCGAAGGGTTTGTTTGGCCTCGCCCTTCGACGGGCCCAGGGTGAGGCCAAACAAACACCCTTATGCTGAGCTTGTCGAAGCATGAGGCCATCGGGCCGAGATAGCCTTGAAGGGTTGCCGCCCGCACCGGCCTGCGGCACTGTGCGGCGCGGTCGCGGGAGGCGGGATGAAGGGACTTCTGGAAGGCTTGCGGGTGGTCGAGGGCTCGGCGTTCGTGGCGGCCCCCCTGGCCGGCATGACCATGGCCCAGTTGGGCGCGGATGTGATCCGCTTCGATCCGCCGCGCGGCGGGCTCGACGCGCGCCGCTGGCCCCTGACGGAGAGGGGCAAAAGCATCTATTGGGCGGGGCTCAATAAGGGCAAACGCTCGATCGCCGTCGACACGCGCCGGCCCGAGGGGCAGGAGATCGTCAGCGCGCTGATCACGGCACCCGGTCCCGGCAACGGTATCTTCCTCACGAATTTCCCCGTCACCGGCTGGCTATCCTACGAGACGCTGAAGCAGCGGCGCGGCGACCTGATCATGCTGAACCTCTTGGGTAACCCGGACGGGTCGTCGGCTGTCGATTACACGGTTAACAGCGCGGTCGGCGTGCCGTTCAGCACGGGGCCGGAGCGCGAGGGCGGCCGCGATCCCGTCAACAACGCGCTGCCGGCTTGGGACCTTGCCACGGGCATGATGGCGGCGCTGGGCCTGCTCGCCGCCGAGCGACACCGCAACCGGACGGGTGAGGGACAGTTGGTGAAGCTGGCCTTGTCCGACGTGGCGCTCGCCATGATCGGCAACCTCGGCTACATCGGCGAAAGCACGATCAACGGCCGCGACCGGCCGGCCACCGGCAATTATCTCTATGGCGCATACGGCAGCGAGTTCCTGACCAAGGGCGGGCGCTATGCCTATGTCGTCGCCATCACCGAGCGCATGTGGAGCGAATTGGTGAAGGCCACAAACTCCGGCGAATCGATGCGTATCATCGCCGCGGCGCGCGGCGTGAACCTCGATAAGTCCGAAGGCGCGCGTTTCGAGGCGCGCAAGGAAATCACGGCTGCGCTGAAGCCGTGGTTCGCCGAGCGGACGCTGGACGAGGTGAAGGCGGCTTTTGCCGGCACGGGCGTTTGCTGGGGGCCGTATCAGACGGTCACGCAGATGCTGGCCGAAGACCCGCGCGCGACGGCGGCCAACCCCATGCTGGCCATGGTGCAGCAGCCGGGCATCGGTTCGTATCTGGCGCCGGGCACGCCGCTGGATTTCGGCGCCGCGCCGCGATTGGAGCCGCAGCCCGCGCCGGTTCTGGGCCAGCACACGGATGAGATTCTTTCGGGCTTGCTGGGTATGAGCGGCGGGCAGATCGGCAAGCTGCGCGACGATAAGGTCGTCGCGGGTCCCGTGGAGTTGTGACGATGGGCGCATACGATTCCTGGACCGGCAGGACCGAGCGCGTGGCGGACGAGATCCGCCTGACGCCCGCTTTGGCCATGCTGGCGACGTTGGACGACACCGAAACCCGGCTCGACAACGGTGCCGCGCTGCCGCCCATGTGGCACTGGCTCTATTTTCTTCCGCGCGCGCCGCAATCCAAGATCGGGCCGGACGGCCATGCCAGCCGCGGCGAGTTCATGCCGCCGGTCACCTTGCCGCGCCGCATGTTCGCGGGCGCCCGCCTGCGCTTTCCGCACCCGCTTCTGATCGGCAAGCCGGCGGAGCGCATCGGCACCATCGGCGCCATCGCCGAGAAACAGGGGCAGACGGGTCCGCTGGTGTTCGTGACGGTGCGCTACGAGTTCCGCCAGGACGGCCGCGTTTGTGTCGAAGAGGAGCAAGACATCGTCTACCGCGGCGAGGGCGGACGCACGCCGGCTCCCGCCGTGGCGCCGCTGCCGCCCGCGCCAGAAGGGGCATGGACGCGCCTCGTGACGCCCGATCCCGTGCTGCTGTTCCGCTATTCCGCGCTGACCTTCAATGGCCACCGCATCCACTACGACCGCACCTACGCGACCGAGGTGGAGGGATATCCCGGTCTGGTCGTGCACGGGCCGTTGACGGCGACGCTGCTGATCGAACTGGTGCGCCGGCATGCCAAGCGCCCGGTTGCTGGGTTTTCGTTCCGCGCCAAGGCGCCGCTGTTCGACCTGGCGCCGTTCCGCGTTCAGGGTGTGTCCGCGGGGGGCAAGGTGGAGCTGGAAGCCATCGGCCCCGACGGCAAGCCGTCGATGAGCGCGACGGCCGAACTGGAGTAGAGCTCGGGTGGGCGATTGGTGACGCAGCGGTAGTCACGTCTAATTCTTTTCGTCATGCCCGCGCTTGATGCGGGCATCCATGGCTGAGCGCGTGGGCCATATTGTTTCCGCCGATAATGGATCGCCGGGTCGAGCCCGGCGATGACGAGGAGAGGTAAACAGTCTCGGTCTAAATTAGACCGGTTTCGTGCCTTCCACGGCCACGCGGTGCATGACGCGGCGGAAGCCTTGGTAGTCATTGATCGGGTTGTGCATCACGGCCCGGTTATCCCAGAAGGCCAGGTCGTTCGCTTTCCATGAGAAGCGGCAGGTGAACTCCGGCCGCACGGCGTGGTCGCACAGGTATTTCAGCAGCGGCTGGCTTTCCTCGACCGTCATGCCGTCGAACCGCTTCACGATATGCGGGTGAAGGAACAGGAGCTTGCGGCCCGAGTCCGGGTGGGTGCGCACGACGGGATGAACGGCGGTCAACGCGTCGATCTGCTGCCGTGTCATCTTGATGTTCGGATCGCCGACATAGAGGTCGGGATTGGCCGCGTGAACGGCCTTCATGCCTTCGAGCGTCTTCTTCAGCCCGTCGGAGAGGGTCTCGTAGGCCAGATAGAGATTGGAGAAGAGCGTATCGCCGCCATAGGGCGGCACTTCGCGCGCGTAGAGGATGCCGCCCATCAGCGGCTTCTCCTTCCACGTGTGGTCCATGTGCCAGCCTTCGCCGAAGATGTAAGTCTCGCCCGGCTCGTGGCGCACCTCGAATACTTCCGGATCTTGCTGGCCCTCGCGGTCCGGATGGACGAAGGGATGGGTGTTCAGCGGCCCGAACCGGCGGCCGAATTCCTTCTGGTGTTCCTGCGTGATGTGCTGGTCCGGGAAGAAGATGACCAGATAGTCGAGCAGCGCCTGGTGGACCTCCGAGAAGGTCTCGTTGTTGAGCGGCTTGGACAGGTCGACGCCGTGGATTTCGGCGCCCAGGGCGCCCGCGATGGGGCGGACCTGAATACGGTTGTAAGGCATCGCGATTCTCCGGGCCGACTGGCCTAAAACGCTACGATTGCCGCGGGAAGCGGGTCAAGACGTCAGCAGCCCAGCTGCTTCGCCAGATCGTTGAAGTCGGCGGCCTTCGCATCCCAATTGCCCGAGCCGCCGGCGTCGCCTTCCTTGTCCGGGCCATGCTCCAGCGGGCGCGCGACGAAGGCGGTGCGGAAGCCGCATTCGGACGCGGCCTTCAGATCGCCGCCGTGGGCGGCGACCATCATGCATTGCTCGGGCTTGAGGCCGAGGAATTCGGCGGTGCGCGTGTAGGCTTCGGGCTGCGGCTTGTAGGCGCGCGCGACCTCGGCGCCCAGAACGGCATCCCACGGCAGGCCCGCGCGCTTGGCCATGTTGACCAAGAGCGCCACATTGCCGTTGGACAGGGTGGCCAGCACGTATTTGCGCTTCAAGCGCTTGAGCCCTTCGACCGCGTCCGGCCATGGGTCGAGCCGGTGCCAGGCGCGGTTCAGCTCGTCGATCTCGTGCTCGTCCAGATCGCCCAGCTCGAAGCGCGAAAGGATGCTGTCGAGGCCGATACGGTGAAGCTCGTCCAGCTTGGTCCAGGGCAACTGCCCGGCGCGCACCCGTTCCATCAGCGGCTGGTAGAGGCCGCGCCAGGCGTCGGCGAAGGCGGCCCAGTCGGCTTCGATCCCTTTCTTCCGCCCCAACATTTCGCCCTCGCGGATCAGCGAGCCGCGCCAATCCACCACGGTGCCGAAGACGTCGAAGGTAAGGGCGCGGATATCGTCCATGACCTAGCCGTGCAGCCGCTTGTCGAGGTTGTCGCGAAAACGCCACCAGGAGCGGATCGTGCGCAGCGCGGGCTGGCGGAAGGCATGGAAGGGCAGGGGTTTCATGTTCGCCGCCGGCCAGCCGGTCTTGCCCGCGTTGGCCTCGGTCGCCCGGTCGGCCAGCTGCTTGCCCATGACGCAGGCCAACGCGACGCCCCGGCCGTTATAGCCGAGGCCGGCATAAAGGCCGGGCGCCAACTCGTTCAGATGGGGCAGGTGATCGGCGGTCATGGCGATCCAGCCGGACCAGGCATAGTCCCAGCGCGGCTCGCCCACTTGCGGGAAGAAGCGCTTTTGCACGTCCTCGCGCAGCTTGCCGAAGATCTCGGGGTGCGCCTTGTGATCGAAGGTGCCGCGGCCACCCATGACGATGCGCCCGTCGCGGTCGACGCGCGTGTAGGTCAGCATCCGCTTGGCGTCGGACGAGGCCAGGAAGCCATGCGGGAAGACGGTGCGGCGCAGATTGTCGGTCAGCGGAGCGGTCGCCACCTGGAAGGCGCGCACGGGAATGACCGATTGCGCCAAGCCTTTCCACAGCTCATTGGTCGTATAGGCGTTGGTGCAAAGAAAGACCGTATCGGCCACGACGATGCCGCCGTTTTGCGTCGTCAAACGCCATTGCTTGCCGTCGCGGATCATGGAGATCACGGGCGAATGCCCATGAACCTGCGCGCCTTTCTGAATCGCGGCGCGGGCCAGGCCGCGGGCCAAGCTCAACGGTTGCACGCTGCCGCCGCGCGGATCGATCCAGCCGCCGACATAGAAATCGGTGCCGATCAGCTCGCCGATCTTCTGCTTGTCGAGCAGCGTGACCTTGACGCCGCGCTTCTCCCACGCCCGGGCGCGGGCGGTGACGGTGGCCAGGTTCTTCGAGTTGGTGGCGGGCTGTATCCAGCCAGAATCGGCGGGGTCGCATTTGATCTCGAAGCGGCGCACGAGGGAAAACAGGAAATCCGGCGCGCCGCCGGACAATTCGGCCATGCGCGCGCCGGCGTCGCCGAAATGCTGCTCCAAATACTCAGGCTCATACTTCAGGCCGGCGATGACCTGGCCGCCGTTGCGGCCCGAGGCACCCCAGCCGGGCTCCTTGGCTTCCAGCACGCGCACGTTCACGCCGCGCTCGGCCAGATGCAGCGCGGCCGACAGGCCGGTGAAGCCCGCGCCCACGATGGCCACGTCCGTACGCACGGCGCCGGTCAAGGGCGGCGCGGCGGTGTTGGGCTCCGTCGCCGAGGCGTACCAGAGCGAGCGCGAAAGGTCCTGATGGTCGTGGCCGTCGCCGGGCAGTTTCATTTGAACAGGCTCTTCAGGCGATAGGCGCTGAACGCGCTTTCATAAAAGAACATCCAAAGGCTGCGCATGCGCGCGGGTTTGATCGGCGTCACGGGCAGCGGGAATTCGCTGGCCGCCATGCCCATGGCGCGCTTGGCCAGCATCTGGCCCCAGTAGGTGCCGGGCGCGATGCCGCGGCCGTTATAGCCGAGCGTCATCGAGATGCCGGGCGCAGGTTCGTGGAAGCGGGGAATGGCGTCGCTGGTGAAGCCCAGCGTGCCCGCCCATTTGAAACTCATCTTCTGTTCGCCGAGATGCGGGAACAGATAGCGCAGGGTGCGATGCGGCCAGTGGCGCGCGGCGGCCGCGTCGCCGGGCGGAAGATAGCCCAGGCTGCCCAGGACCAGACGGTGGTCGCGGTCGTAGCGGGTGAAGACCATGGCTGGCTGGGTGTCGTAGATGGGATGGAGCGCGGGCAGAATGGTCTTGCGCACGTTCTCGCCTAGCGGCTCGGTCGCATACATGTAGCAGCCGACCGGGATGATCTCCTGCTTCATGCCGGGCCAGAGATCGTCGGAATAGGCGTTGGTGGCGACGATCACCTTGTCCGCGGTGACCGTGCCCGTGGCGGTCTTCACCTTCCACTTGCCGCCCATGGCCTCCAGCTTCGTGACCGGCGTGCGCTCATGGATCGCGGCGCCCGCCTTGACGGCGGCGGTCGCCAGGCCGCGCGCATAGCTCAGCGGCTGGATGTAATAGCTGCGGTGGTCGATGATGCCGCCGACATAGTGCTCCGAGCCGCTCATCTCGGCGATGCGCTTGCGGTCGATCACCTCGATATTGGCGCCGCGGCGTTGCCACTGACGCGCATGTTCTTCCAGATGCGCCTGGCCGGAGGGGGAGTGGCCGGCCTTGATCACGCCCTTGCGCACGTCGTCGCACTGAATGCCGTGCTTGGCGATCATCTCGGAAACGAGCGACGGGCCCTTGCCCAACTCGGTCATCAGCCGTTCGCCGTAATCCGGGCCGATGGTTTTCACCACGTCGTCCGGATCGAGCCAAAGACCCGCATTCACCAGCCCGGCGTTGCGGCCCGAGCCGCCGAAGCCGATATCCTGCGCCTCCAGCACGATCGTCTTCACACCCTTCTCGGCCAGGTGCAGCGCGGCCGAACAGCCGGTGAAGCCCGCGCCGATGATCGCCACGTCCACCGCGCGGTCGCCGTCCAAAGGCACGGTCTTGGGCGCGGGCGCGGCGGAGGCGTACCAGAGCGAATCGTGCATCCTGGGGTGGCTGAACATCGGTATTCCTTAAAAGGATGGCGGTATTTTCTAGCGCACCATCGCAAGCAGCCGCCCGGCGTGCAAGGCCGCCTCGTAGCGGAAGCCGCGCAAGGCGCGGAACCGTGCCCGGCGCGGCGCGCGCAGAGGCAGGGGAAACTCGGAATCCGGCGCGCCCAGGATTCGCTCGGCGAGATACTTGCCGACCGTCGTGGCCGAGGTGATGCCCCGGCCGCTATAGCCGTTGGGCACGTGGAAGCCCGGAGCCGGTTCGTGCAGCGAGGGCAGAAAGTCGTGGCTGAGCCCCAGCATGCCTTCCCATTTGTAGGTGATCTTCTGTTCGCCCAGATGCGGGTATGTCTTGCGGATACCTGCCTCGGCCCAGCGATGCACGGGCGAAAGGGGCGTGTTGATCAAATGGCCCAGCGTCACGGCGATCAACCGTCCCGCCTGGTCGGTGCGGTAGTACTGGCGCACGATCTGCGTGTCGCCGAAGGCCTCGCCGCCGGGCATGATCGTGGCGCGCAGGTTGGCCGACAAAGGCTCGGTCGCCGCCATGTTGGCCCACATGGGCACCATGCAGTCGCGCACGTCCGGCATCAGGTCGTCGGAATAGGCGTCGGTCGCGACCACGACGCGTTCGGCCCGGATCGTTCCCTTGGCCGTGTCCACGCGCCAGCGTCCGCCTTCCGGGGCGATCGATTGGACCCGGCTGCGCGTGTGCAGCACGGCGCCTTTCTCCTGCGCCGCGCGCGCCAGGCCGCGCACATAGCCGAGCGGCTGAATCGAACCCGCGCGCCGGTCGATGAAGCCGCCGGTATAGCGCTTCGTGCCGGTGACGGCAGCGATGCGGCCGCCGTCGAGCCATTCGAGGGGCGCGCCCGTGGCGGCGAACTCCTCATAGAACGCGCGCAGCTCCTTGAAGCCGCGCTTGGTGTTGCCGAGTTCCATCGTGCCCTTGCGCACCGCTTCGCATTCGATGCGATGCCGCGCGATGATGTCGAAGACGATGTCCGAGCCCGCGTGGAAGGCGCGGTTCATCCTCTCACCGAGTTCTTCTCCGACCAGTTTTTTGATCTGGCTGGGTAGGACGCGGAAATGCGGATTCACGAGGCCCATGCTGCGGCCGCCCGCGCCGGAGCCGATCTCGATAGCCTCGAGCAGCACGACGTTCACGCCACGCTCGGCCAGATGGAGAGCCGTCGCGCTGCCCGTATAGCCCGCGCCGATCACGACCACGTCGGTTTGATGAGCGCCCTCCAGCGGCGGAGACGAAGGAGCGGGGGCCGCGGTCGCGGCCCAGAGGGAGGGCGGGTGGCCGGTATCGGGATTCATGCGGGGATCAAGCAGTTGAGTTGTCGGGGAAATTGTCGGCCGCTTGACGCCCTATCGTATAGTGAACAAAATAGGAACATTGACGGGGGCGCAAGATGGCCGATCTTGAGAAGTACAAGGCTGCTTCGGGCACTCTTATTCCGGTCTGGACACTGGAAATTCAGACCCTTCCTGAGGATACCGACCGGATCTTGGATGCGGTGATGCAAGTGTATCCGCTTCGCTTCGGCCGTTATCAACGCAACGCCAGCATTTCAGCAGTCGGTAAGGAGACAGCGCAACCCGAACCGAATTCGACAACGACGACGCATGTGAAAGGCTTCGAGGCGGGTCGCACGGAGACCTATCCGATGGTCGAGTTGAAGATTTCTATCGCGCGCGATTTGGCGGTACTCGAAAAAGTCATGGATGCGGTCATCTATGCGCACCACTACGAAGAGCCCGTGATTTTTCTACGGGAAGATTGGGCAAGCCGCGCGGCCGGCTATACAAAAAGCGACGACCCCAACAGATGTTGTAACAACGCGCGTGGTTCGCCCCAGCGGATTGGCTGAGTATTGGCGCGATGCGGACGCGGGTTAGCGATTATTTGGAAGTGACGCGGTCCCACCAATCCATGAGGTTGTAGTAAGCCATCACGATCGGCAGGAACCACGGCCAGCCCCAATAGTAAGGACGGCTGGGGAAGGGCCGTCCGTCGAAGGGCGTCTTGCCCTCGGGCTTGCCCAGCACCTTGAGGCCGACTTTGTGGCCCATGTAGGTGCCCATCGGCATGCCGACGCCGCAATAACCCATGGCGTAGTGGACGCCGTCGTGCGTGCCAATATGCGGCAGCTCGTCGAACGAGAAACCCGTTTGGCCTTCCCAGCAATGGGTGACTTTGACGTCCTTGAGCTCGGGGAAGACCTCGACCATGGCGCGGTGCAGTGACTGGGCCTTGCCGGTGAGGCCGCCTTCCTCGACGCCGGTCTTGCCGCCCACGATCAGGCACGTGCCGTCCGGCGAGCGCCGGAACCAGTAGATGTTGGTCTTGCTGTCCAACAGGGCGCGGCCGCGCGGGATCAGCCGGTCGAGCGTCTCCTTGGGCAGGGGCTCGGTCGCGATCTGGAACAGGCGGATCGGCAGGATGCGGCGTTGGAACCACTTCACCTCCGGTCCCGAATAGCCGCAAGTGGCGACGATCACCTCCTTGGCCTTCACCGTGCCGCGTGAGGTGGTCACGGTGAAGCGGTTGTCCGCATCGCGCGCGATGTTGGTCACCTTGGTGCGGCCATGCACCTCGGCGCCGGAACCCGTCGCGCGTTCCAGCAACCCGAGATGGTAAAGGCCGGGATGCACCGTGCCGGTGCCGTGCAGA
Source organism: uncultured Alphaproteobacteria bacterium (assembly GCA_902826885.1). Lineage (GTDB taxonomy): Bacteria > Pseudomonadota > Alphaproteobacteria > CADEGL01 > CADEGL01 > CADEGL01. The sequence continues at coordinate 93,943 of CADEGL010000006.1, forward strand.
AGCATGCCGCCGTAATAGCGGTCCGAGCCGATCTCGCTGCGCTGCTGCTCGCGCGGGACCATCTCCACATTCATCTCGATGCCGGCTTCCTGCAGCTTGGCGTAGTCCTTGGCCAGCTTCTTGTAGTGGCTCGGCGTGTAAGCGGCGATGAAGCGCGAGCAATAGTCGAAGTAGCAGCGGATCTGCTCCTTCTCGATCAGATTGACGGCGTAGTTGTGGGCTTCGACCGCTTGGCCGGCGAGATCCTTGCCCACGTCCTTGCCGAACTTGTTGCCCAGCGTCTCGAACTTGTGCCAGAGCGTGCGGCCGACATAGCCGGCGTTGCGCGACGATGCGCCGTAGCCCGGATCTTCGGCATCCAGCAGCAATACGCCGCGCCCCGCGCGCGCCAGGGTCAGCGCCGCCGACGTGCCAGTATAGCCGGACCCTACGATCACCACGTCGGCTTCGGCCGGCAGGGGCTTCTCCGCCGTCCGCGGGCGCGGCGCGGCTTCCCACCAATAAGGATCGGTTTTGAAACCCGGCGCGAAGATATCGGCGGACATCGTTCCCCCTAGGCGGTTTTCTTGCGCGCGGGCACGCCGCGCTTGTCCTTGTGACCGTACCATTTGATGACGAGCGGCAGAAACCAAGGATTGCCGGTGTAGAGCGGACGTGTCGGAAAGCCGCGGCCGTCGAGTGCCGAGCCGCCATCCGGAGCGCCGAGAACCCGCCGCCCCAGCTTGTGACCGAGCCACGTCGCCATCGGGATGCCGGTGCCGCAATAGCCCAACGCGTAAAGCACACCGTCCCGTTCGCCGACATGCGGCAGCTTGTCGAAGCTGAAACCCATCTGGCCGGTCCAGCAATAGGCGATGCGCACGTCGCGCATGTTCGGAAACGTCTCGGCCATGGCACGGTGCATCTCCATGGCCTTGGCCGGATAGTCGCGCACGAACAGACCGCGTGCCGAGGCGAATTGCAGGCGCGTGCCGTCGGGCGAGGGCCGGGCGGAGTAGGGGTTGATGCGCGTGTCGATCATCGTGCGGCCGGTGGGTAATACGCTGCGCACCCGCTCCGCTCCGATGACCTCCGACACGACCACGCCGGCATGAACGGGGATCAAGCGGCGGCGGAACCAGTCCAAACCTTTACCCGTGTAGCCGTTGGTGCCGAGGATGACGCGGCCCGCGGAAATCACCCCGCGCGATGTCGAGACCTGGAAGCGCCCCGAGCGTTCGCGTTCGATGGACAGCACGGGCGTCTTGCCGTGCACGGCGGCGCCCGCGGCCATGGCGCGGTCGAGCAGGCCCGCGTGGTAAAGGCCGGGATGCAAGGAGCCGCCCTTCTTGACGATCATGCCGCCGTAATAGAGGTCGGTGTTGATTTCCGAGCGCTGCTGCTCGCGCGTCACCATGTGTCCATCGAAGCCGAACAGCCGCTGCATGAGGGCCAGTTCGCGCTCCAGCGTCTCGTAAGCCGCGGGCGAGTGCGCCGAGATCAATCGGCCGCAATAGGTGAAGTGACAGGCGATCTGCTCGCGCTCGATCAGCGAGACGACATAGTCGTGGGCCGACAGCGCCTCGCGCGCCAGGATGGACGCGCGCTCCTCGCCGAATTTCTTCACGAGGGGAGTCAGCTTCGACCAAAGCTGGCAGCCAACGAAGCCGGAGTTGCGCGTGCTGGCGCCATAGCCGGGCGTCTCGGCCTCCAACACGGTGACGCCTTTACCGCCGCGCGCGAGCGTCAGCGCCGCCGACAAGCCGGTGAAGCCCGAGCCGACAATGGCCACATCGGTTTCCCGGGGCAGCGGTTTCTCATCCGGTTCAGGGCGCGGGGCCGCTTCCCACCAATAGGGTGTGTTCTTGAAATCGGGCGTCAGCATCATGTCCGGCATGGCTGCGCTCCTAGGCGCTATGGGGCGGCTTTGCGCGCACGCTTCAAATCGCGGCGGTCCTTATGGCCGTACCACTGGACGATCAATGGCAAGAACCAGGGGTTGCCCGTGTAGAAAGGCCGGGTCGGAAACGCGCGCCCGTCGAGGCCGGTAGCCCCGTTCTTGTCGCCCAATACGCGCAGCGCCAGCTTGTGCCCGAGCCAAGTCGACATCGGCAATCCCGTGCCGCAATAGCCCATGGCGTAGAGCACGCCGTCGCGTTCGCCGATATGGGGCAGCTTGTCGAAGGTGAACCCCATCTGGCCGGTCCAGCAATGGCCGATGCGCACGTCCTTCACCGCGGGCACGGCGAAACCGGCGGCGTCGCGGATTTCGGTGGCTTTGATCGCGTTGTCGCTTTCGAACA
>CADEGL010000006.1:96324-104582 GCA_902826885.1 uncultured Alphaproteobacteria bacterium
AAACCGGCGGCGTCGCGGATTTCGGTGGCTTTGATCGCGTTGTCGCTTTCGAACAAGCCGCGTGCGGCTGTGAACTGAAGTCTTCGCCCATCGGGCATGGGGCGGATCGAGACGGGATTCATCCGTGTGTCGATGAAGGTGCGTCCGCTGGGCAGCACTTCGCGGATCAATGCGGGATCAAGCGGCTCGGTGACCGCGATGTTTGTGTGGATGGTGATGATGCGGCGCTTGAACCAGGGAAAGGTGCGATCCGTATAGCCGTTGGTGGCCAGGATCACCCGGCCCGCGTTCAACGTGCCGCGCACGGTGCCGACCGTGAACGACCCATTGCCGGTGCGCTCGATGGACAGAACCTTGGTGTTCGTGTGCACGGTCGCGCCCGAAGCCAGCACGCGGTCCAGAAGCCCGGCATAGTAAAGGCCAGGATGAAGCGAGCCGGTGAGCGGATGGATCATGCCACCATGGAAGAAATCCGTGCCGATCTCCTGCCGTTGCCGCGCGCGGGGCACCATCTCGCATTCGATGCCGAAATGCTTGCGCAGCATTTCCGATTCTTTGGTCAGCGAAGCGTAGGAGGCGGGCGAATGGGCCGCGATGAAACGGCCGTTGTGGACGTAGTGGCAGGAGATCTGCTCGCGCTCGATCAGCGAGACCACGTATTGATGAGCGTTGATGGCCTCGGAGGTATAGGCCGCGGCCTTTTCGACCCCCAGTTTTTCGGCCAGCGGCTTGAATTTGGACCAGAGCTGGGAGCCCACGAAGCCCGCGTTGCGCGTGCTGGCGCCGGCGCCCGTATATCGGTCGGCCTCTAGCACGTGAACCCGCTTGCCCGCGCGGGCCAGGGTGAGGGCGGCCGACAGGCCGGTATAGCCAGAACCGACGATGGTGATGTCGGCATCCTTGGGCAGCGGGACGTCGGGAAGCTCGCGCGGCGGCGCGGTGTCCTGCCAGAACGGCGTTGTCTTGAAACCCGGTGCGGTGGCGGTGGCAGGCATCGGGACGCAAGGATGGCAGAGGGGGGGATGGGCGGCAAGTTGGCGTGGCGGAAAGCCTGTGCTTACTATGCGACCTCGCGGCGGGAGGGCCGAATGATCGAACAAGCTTATCAGTATATCGACGCCAACCGCGCGCGCTTCATCGAAGAGCTCAAGGAGTTCCTGCGCATCCCGAGCGTCGCGACCGACGCCAAGGCGGTCGACGCCTGTTCACGCAAGCTGGAAGGCGCCCTGGCCAAAGCCGGCTTCGACGCCAAGCTGATGCCCTCCGCCGGCAACCCGATGGTGTTCGGCGTGCGTAAGGGCCAGGGCCCGGTGGTTTTGGTCTATGGGCATTACGACGTGATGCCGGTCGACAACCAGGTCTGGCAAAGTCCGCCCTTCGAGCCGACGGAACGCGACGGGCGCATCTACGCGCGCGGCGTGGGGGACAACAAGGCTCAGCACTATGCCCACATCAAGGCCGTCGAGGCCTTGCAAGCCTGCGGCCTGCCCGCCGTGCCGCTCAAGATCATCTTGGAGGGCGAGGAAGAAACAGGCAGCACCAGCCTGCCGGGCTTCGTGAAGGAACACCGCGATCTTCTGGCATGCGATGTCTGCTATGCGGCCGATGGGCCGCGCCATGAATCGAACCGGCCGACGATCTATCTCGGCTGTCGCGGCGTGATCGGATTCGAGCTGTCCGTCCGCACCTCCAGCCGCGATGTTCATTCCGGCAACCGGGGTAACGTGGTGCCCAATCCGGGTTGGCGCCTGATGCAGGCGCTGCAATCCATGCGCGACGATTCGGGCCACGTCCTGATCGAAGGCTTTTACGACGATGTGCGCAAGATCGTGCCTGACGACGTACGAATGCTCGAGGCCTTGACCTTCGACGGCAAGAAGATGAGCGAACAGCTTGCGGTCGCGGAGTTGAACGGCATGCCCGCGCGCGAATACCACGAGCGCGTGATGTACCGGCCGACCCTCAACATCTCGGGTTTGGTCTCGGGCTTCACGGGCGAGGGCATCGTCAACATCGTGCCGGCGACCGCCACGGCCAAGATGGACATCCGCCTGGTGGTGGATCAGGACCCCGACCGCATCGTCGCATGCGTGCGCCGCCATCTGGAGAAGCACGGCTTCACAGATGTCGAACTGACCGTCCATGACGTGATGAAGCCCTCGCGCACGCCATCCTCCAGCAATTTCATCGGTCCCATCGCCGACGCGGCGCGACAGGCCTCGGGGCAAGAACCCGTGATCCTGCCGGCCTTGGGCGGCAGCATTCCGCAATACGCCTTCGTCGAAGGACTGGGTGTTCCCTGTATCTGGAGCGCCTATGCCAATTGGGACGAACAGAACCACGCGCCCAACGAAAACATGGTGATCGAACTGTTCATTCAGTCGATCAAGATGAGCGCCAACGTCTTCCACAGCCTCAGTCAGGGATAAAACGATGTCTAAGAAAGCCTTGTCGCTGCCCTTCGCATCCGCCGAATACGACCGCCGTTTCGAGCGGTTGAAAGCGAAGATGGAGGAGCGCGGCCTCGACGCCACCATCCTGTGCGGCCCGGAGAATCAGTATTGGCTCACGGGCTATGAAACGACGGGCTTCCACTCGTTCCCCCAAGCCATGATCGTGAAACGCGACGGCACGCGCCTCTTGGTCACGCGCCAGCTCGAGGTCGAGAACGCGACGGACAATGCCTACAAGCTGCCCGCGCGCGGCTATCAGGACGACGAGAGTCCGGGCGCGGCCATCGCCAAGGGCCTGATCGATCTGGGTTTGGGCGCGCGCACCGTGGGCGTCGAGAAGAAGGTGCCGTGGTTCCTGGTCGACGTGTACGAAAGCATCCAGCGCGGTGCTCCGGGCGCGAAGCTGGTCGATACCTCGGGCATGGCGGAGTTGCTGCGCTCGGTGAAGTCGCCGGCGGAAATCGCCTATATGCGCAAGGCCGCTAGGGCCGTCGAGGCCGCCATGAAAGCGGGCCTGGAGGCCGTGCGCGAAGGCGCCACGGAATACGACGTGGCAGCCGAGGTGCATCACGCGCGCATCAAGGCCGAAAGCCACTTCATCCGAAATCCGAGCTACATCGTCTCCGGTCCCCGTTCGGCTCTGGGGCATGCGACCTGGATTGGGCGCAAGATGGAGAAGGGCGACGTCGTCTTCTTTGAGTTGGGTGCCAACGTCCGGCATTACGACGCCGCGCTGATCCGCTGCGCTGTCGTCGGCAAGGCGTCGGATTCGGTCCGGCGCGCTTCGGACGCGTCAAAAGCCGCGCTCGAAGCCACGATCAAGGCGATCAAGCCCGGCATCGAGGCCCGCGAGGTCCACTTCGCCGCGCATAAGGAGTTGGATCGCCACGGCTTCGGCAAGCATTTCGACCACCGTATCGGTTACGGCATCGGCGTCGAGTTCCTGACCTGGATCGAGCGCGGCGGAATCAGCATGGATCAGGGGTCGACCCAGATCCTGGAACCCAACATGACCGTTCACGTCATCCCGTACTTCAAGCTGCAGGGCAAATACAGCATGGGCTACAGCGAGACAGTGCGCGTGACCGAGAATGGCCGCGAGGTGTTGACCAACTTCCCGCGCACGCTGACGGAAGCGCCGCTCAAGGGCGCCCGCGTGGCCGTCTCCAAGAAGAAGCCCGCCGCCAAGAAGAAAGCGGCGAAGCGGAAGCGCTGACGTGATTTGCCCTCTCCCTCCGCAGAGCGGACGGAGAGGGTAAAACCAAGCTATCCGCTACCGCACGTTGCGGGTCAGGCCGCCGTCCACCATCAGGTTCTGACCCGTGATGTAGCTCGAGGCGTCGGAGGCCAGGAACACGCAAGTCTGGCCGATCTCGTCGAAGGTTGCCTGGCGGTTCAACGGGATCGAGCGCCTGGCGGCGTCCGTCATGGCCACGTTCTCGCAGAAGCCGGGCAGGACGTTGTTCATGCGGATGTTGTTTTGGCCGTACTTGTCGGCGAACAGCTTGGTGAAACCATGCAGCGCGCCGCGCAGGACGCTCATCTGCGGATAGCCCGGCCGCGGCTCGATCACCGTGAAGGACGAGATGTTCACGATCGAACCGTGACCCTGTTCCTTCATCACGGGTACGACGGCGCGCGCCATGCGCACCACGCTCAGCACGTACATGTCGAGCGCCTGGTGCCAGCCTTCGTCAGGGAAGTCGAGGGGATCGTGGAAATTGTCGGGGTTGTACGTGGTGCGTTCGGTGACCGAAGGGGGGCTGCCGCTGCCGTGTCCCATGTTGTTCACGACGGCGTCGATGTGCCCGAAGGTTTTCTTGGTTTCGGCCACGAGCGCGGCCAGGTCCTTGGGCTCCAGGATCGAGCCTGAACGGCCGATGCCGCCCAGCTCCTTGGCCAGCTTCACGCTGCGGTCGGACGGCGACATCAGCGAGATCTTATAGCCGGCGTTCGCGAAGCTGCGCGCGACGCCCGCGCCGATGCCTTGGCCGGAGCCGGTGATGATGGCGACTTTCGTACCCATGAATTCCCCCTCGAAATGTTCGCGGCGGGAGACTACGCCGCCGCACGCAAAGGCCGCTCACGAGTTTATCTAGGATCGCGCATGAGGAAACCTAGGCTCCGCGCGGCTCGCCTGCTAGCGTTCCCCATCGGCCCCAGCTTCGACGGCCCATGTCCGCCATCATCGAAATCGTCTTGCCCGTCTTCGGCGTCATCTTGTGCGGCTATGTTGTCGGCAAGACGCCGCTGCTTGGGCCCGAGGGCCTCAAGGGTTTCGCCAACTTCGTCTTTTGCGTGGCCGTTCCGGCGCTTCTGTTCCGCGCCATCGCGCGCGGCCCTGGTATCGGGCTGGCGGATTTCAGCCTGGTCTATTCCTATTTCCTGGGCTGTCTGATCGTCTTCGCATTGGCGCTGGCCCTAGGCCGCGCGTTGTTCGGCCTGTCGCTACAGGATCTGGGCGTTTTCGGCATGGGGGCCGTGTTCTCGAACACGGTCATGCTGGCGATCCCGCTGGTTTATACCGCCTTCGGCGACGAAGGCCTGACGCGGATCATGTTCATCGTGACGTTCCATTCCATGATCCTGATCCCGCTGGCGACCGTGGTCGTGGAAATCGGTCGAGGGTCCATGGCCGGCGTGCCCAGCGACATTTTGCGCTCGACCGTGGCGTCGCTCGCGAAGAATCCCGTGATCGTCTCGATGCTGGCCGGCCTGGGTTGGGCCTATGCGGGATGGGCGCTACCGGGTCCGGTCGATCGTTTCTTGGAACTGCTCGGGGCGGGCGCGGTGCCGTGCTCGCTGTTCGCATTGGGCGCGTCGTTGACCACGTTTCACCTGGGCGGCGGCCCGCGCCAAAGCGCGGCGCTTCTCGTCCTGAAGCTGGGCGTTCACCCCGTCGTGGCGTGGTTCCTGGCCAGCCAAGTCTTTGCGCTCGACCCGCTGTCGATTTCGGTCGCGGTCCTGACCGCGGCGCTGCCCACGGGGATCAACGTCTTCATCCTGGCCCAGCGCTACGACCGTTATGTCGCGCGCTCGGCCACGGCGGTTCTGGTTTCGACCGTGGTTTCCGCCGTGACCGTCGCCGTTCTGCTCGGCTTTATGGGCGTGCGTTAGCTCACTCGGCCGCGGCCGCGCGCTGCGACTGCGGACCGAAGGAGACCTTCACGCCGCGCTTGCCCAACTCCTTCGACACCAGCGGCACGCACTCGGCCGCGAACTTCTCCAGCGACTTCATCACGCGGTTGTGCGGCAGGTCGCCAGGCTGGCTGTAGAGCGCGATATGGGTCGCGCGCATGGCTTCGACGTCCTCGATGATGCGCTGGGCGCAGGCATGGGCATCGCCGATGATCATATTCGGCATCATCTCTTCGACCGGCGGCTCGTCCTTGAAGGGCGTGTCCTCGACCACCAGCCCGTTCATCTTGGCGTAGTTGAGACGCAGGGCGAGGGAGATCCGCGTCGAGTAGCGGCAGCGCTCGGCGGCCTCCATGGCTTCCTTCTTGTCGTCGGTCAGGTGGAAATAGCGCATCAGGCCCATGGGCTGCGTCATGGGGTCGGTGCCGGCCTCGCGATAGGCGTCGTCATAGGCCTGGCGGATGGGCAGCAGCTTGGCGGTCGGGCTCAGGGCTGCGGCCAGGAAGGGGATGTAGCCCTTGGTCGCGACGCGGCGCTTGATGTCCTTGTTGTTCATCATGCCCGCGACCCACATGGGCGGCATGGGCTTCTGCACCGGCTTCACCGCGATGCGCGTCTCCGGGATATCGTAATGCTTGCCGTGATGCGAGAAGGATTCCTGCGTCAGGCCCTTCTCGATGATGTCCAGGATCTCGGCCGTCATCTCCATCGCGCCTTCGAGCTTGGCGTGGAAACGGTCGAACTCGTAGGGCTGGTAACCGCTGCCGACGCCCAGCTCTAGCCGTCCATGGGACAGCGAATCGACCATCGCGATTTCCTGCAGCACGCGCGCCGGCTCATAGAGCGGCAGGACCAGGACGGCCGTGCCGATGCGGATGGTCTTGGTCGCCGCCGCCAGGTGCGAGCACATGACGAGAGGCGAGGGGCATAGGCTGTAATTGTTGAAATGATGCTCGGCGATCCATGCCTTGGAGAAACCCAGGCTCTCGGCCAGCCGCACCTGTTCGACCAGCTCCCCGTAAATCGTTTCGCCCGTCCGGGCGGGGTCGCGGCGCTGCATCAGGTTGAACGTGCCGAAGGTCAAAGCCATGGGAATAATCTCCGAATTTTCATGCGTAGCCGGACCATAGGCGCCGCCGTTGGATAGGGTCAAGACAGGCATGGCGAAGAGCAAACTTTCGCGTAAACTCTTGCCCGTGAACGCAAATGGGGGATTTCACATGTCCGCGCATCGTCTCGACGGCAAGGTCGCATTCATCACCGGTTCCGGCGGCGGCATGGGCCGCGCGGAGGCCGTGCTCATGGCTGAGCGGGGGGCGGACATCATCGTCCATGACGTGAAGGAAAAGGGCGCGCACGAGACCGCCGAACAAGTCCGCGCCGCGGGCCGCAAGGCCCATGTCATCGTGGCCGACGTCACGGACATCAAGACCATGACGGCTGAGATCGCCAAAGCCGACAAGGCCATGGGCAAGATCGACATCCTGGTGAACAACGCCGGCATCGGCGGCGATTACCGTTTGCTCAGCCAGCTCGAAGAAGCCGACTTCGACAAGATGTTCAACACCCATGTGAAGGCATCGTTCTTCTGCGCCAAGGCCGTGGTGCCGGGCATGAAGGAACGGAAGAAAGGTAAGATCATCAACATCTCGTCGAACTGGGCGATGATCGGTGCGATCTTCTCGTCGCATTACTGCGGTGCCAAAGCCGCGATCCTCGGCCTGACAAAGGCCTGGGCCAAGGAGCTGGCGCCGTACAACATCAACGTCAACGCGGTGGCGCCCGGCTGGGTTGATACCGGCATGGGCACGGAAGAAGAGAAGAAGAAGTCGCTGCCGCAGATTCCGTTGCGGCGGATGGGCCAACCGGTCGAGCCGGCGTACGCGGTTGCGTTCCTGGCTTCGTCGGAATCCGACTTCATCACGGGCCAAGTCATCTGTCCCAACGGCGGCGACGGCATCGTCGGCATCTGATCCGCGCCGCCGCACGCCCATGCTGGACGGCAAGATCGCCTTCATCACGGGATCGGGTGGCGGCATCGGCCGCGCCGAAGCCGTCCTGTTCGCCGAGCGGGGCGCGGACATCGTCGTCCATGACGTCAAGGCGGAGGGGGCGAACGAAACGGCTTCGCTCGTGCGCGCACAGGGACGCAGGGCGCATGTGATCGTGGCCGACAACGCCGATGTGAAGCGCATGAGAACCGAGATCGCGGCCGCCTCGGACGCGCTCGGACCGATCGACATCCTGGTCAATAACGCCGGGATCAGCGGCCGCTATCTGCCGCTGGAGGAGATCGACGAGGCGATCTTCGAGCGGATGTTCGCCATCACGGTAAAGGGCGCGTTCTTCTGTGCCCAAGCGGTGCTGCCGGGCATGAAGGCGCGGGGCGGGGGCAAGATCATCAACACCTCCTCGGACTTGGCCATGACCGGTAGCCGGGTGATGTCGCACTACACAGCGTCCAAGACCGCCATGATGGGGTTGACGCGTGCTTGGGCCAAGGAACTGGCGCCTTTCAAGATCAACGTGAATTGCCTCGTTCCTGGCGTTACCGACACGGGCATGCCGAGCGACGAGGTGAAAGCGCGCTATGCGAGCATTGCGCCCTTGGGGCGGATCGCCGCGCCGCGCGAGATCGCCTATGCCTGCGCCTTCCTGGCGGGCCCG
>CADEGL010000007.1:0-9129 GCA_902826885.1 uncultured Alphaproteobacteria bacterium
TCGTCTCCATCGAGATGAACCACTGCGCGGTGTTGCGGAAGATGAGCGGCGCCTTGGAGCGCCAAGAGTGAGGATACGAGTGATTCAGCTTGCCGTGCGCGACGAGCGCGTCGGCGTTCTTCAGAAACTCGACCACGGCCTTATCGGCATCGCCCTTCTTGCCGTCGGCGGTCAGCACACGGCATCCCTGCATCAGCTTTACGTGCGGCAGGAAGAACCCATCCTCGTCGACCGTGTCGGGCACTTCGAGCCCGTGCGCCAAGCCGACCTCGAAGTCCTCGGCGCCGTGGCCGGGTGCCGTATGCACCAGGCCCGTGCCCGCTTCAAGCGTGACGTGCGCGCCAGGCAGCAACGGCACCGGGAAGTCGTAACCCTGACCGTGCCAAGGATGGCGCGCGACCGTGCCGGCAAGCTCCGTCCCCTTGCCGGACCAGATGCGCGTGGCGCGCGTGATGCCGACCGCGCTTTCGAACGCCGCGTTCAGATCGGCGGCGACCAGGAAGGTTTCACCGACCTCGGCCATGCTCTCGGGCGTGACTTCTTCCACGCGATAGACGCCGTATTCAAATTCCTCGCCATAGGCGATGGCGCGGTTGCCGGGAATGGTCCACGGCGTGGTCGTCCAGATGACCGCGCTGGCGCCGTTAAGGACGGACACCTTCGATTCGACGACGGGAAAGCGCACGAAGATCGTGGTCGAGACATGGTCGTGGTACTCGACCTCGGCATCGGCCAGGGCCGTCTTCTCGACAACCGACCACAAGACGGGCCGCGCACCGCGATAGAGGCTGCCGTTCATGGCGAACTTGGCGATCTCGCGCGCGATCTGCGCCTCGGCATCGAACGACATCGTCGTATAGGGGTTCGCCCAGTCGCCCATGACACCCAGGCGCTGAAACTCCTCGGACTGCACGCCGATCCAATGCTGCGCGAATTCGCGGCACTCGCGCCGAAACTCCAGGATCGGCACAGCGTCCTTGTCCTTGCCGGCGGCGCGGTAGCGTTCCTCGATCTTCCATTCGATCGGCAGGCCGTGGCAGTCCCAGCCCGGTACATAGACGCTGTCCTTGCCCAGCATCTGCTGCGAGCGGCTGACCACATCCTTGAGGATCTTGTTCAGCGCGTGGCCGATATGGAGGTTGCCGTTGGCATAGGGCGGGCCATCATGCAGAACGAACTTCGGCCGGCCCTTGGAGCCCTGGCGAATCTGCCCGTTCAAATCCTGCTGCTTCCAGCGCGCCAGCATGGCCGGCTCGCGCTTGGGCAGTTCCGCCTTCATGGGGAAGTCGGTTTTCGGCAGGAAAACGGTGGATTTATAGTCTTTGGTCATGCTCAAGCCCGATCCGTAACGGCCGCGCGGGACCGCTCGGCCAAAAGGACGCGGGCCGCACGGCAATCTTCGGCAATTTGTGCCTTCAAGGCGTCGAGCCCGTCAAACTTCTTCTCGGCCCGCAGGCGCTCGACGAAGGCCACGCGCAGGTTACGGCCATAGAGATCGCCCGCGAAATCGAACAGATGGGCTTCCAGAAGTTCGCCCTGCCCGTCCACCGTCGGACGTTTGCCATAATTGGCGGCGCCGCCATACCAGCGGGTCACGCCGCCCTCCTCCACGCCGCACCGTACGGCATAGACGCCCAAGGCCGGGCGCAGATATTCGCCCAACGCCAAATTGGCGGTCGGAAAGCCGATCGTGTTGCCCAGGCGCTTGCCGCCTTGGACTTGGCCTTCTACTTCCCATTCCCGGCCGAGGAGCGCGGCCGCCTGATGCGGCTCGCCCCTTCCCAGCATCATGCGGATCAGGCTCGAGGAATAGACCGTGCGTTCCGTGCTCTCGACCGCCGAAACGGGATCGACGCCGAAGCCGCTCTCCTGGGCCAATGCGGCCAGTGTCTCGACGCTGCCGCGCCGCCCATGGCCGAAGGCAAAATTGTAGCCGACGATGGCGTGGCGGATACCGAGCCCGTCGGCCAGCACGCGCGCCACGAATTCCTCCGCCGACAGCGCGGCCATGGCGGCATCAAAGGGCAACGTGAACAGACAATCGATCCCGAGCGCCGCCAGCTGGCGCGCCTTGGCCGCCTGGGGCGTCAGACGGAACGGCGGTAGATCGGGCTGGAAGAACGAGCGCGGGTGCGGCTCGAAGGTGATGACCGACAGCGGACGTCCCAGCGCATCGGCGCGCCGCCGCGCCGCCGCGATCACGGCCTGGTGGCCGAGATGGACGCCGTCGAAATTACCGATCGCCGCGACTGTTCCGCGCGCGTCGGCCGGCAAATCCTTGAAGTGGGGAAAGATGCGCATCGCCGTGGCTCTGGGCCAAAGGTAGCGACCGCGCGGCGGCGCGCAAGCCGTGATTGAGGAAATTGGGGGGAGAGGTCAGTCGGCCGCGTCGGCCTGGGCGCGGGAGCCGACGAGCACATGGGCCTCGCCTTCCAGGACCACCGTGTCACCGACCGAGCAGACCGTCTCCAGGATGACGCGGCCCTTGGCGGCGATGATTTCCTTCACCGTGGCGCGCACCTGGACCGTGTCGCCGACGCGCACGGGCGCGCGGAACTTGAGCGACTGGCTGACATAGACGCAGCCGGGACCGGGCAGGCGCGTGCCCACCACCGTCGAGATCAGGCTGGCCGTCAGCATGCCGTGAACGATCGGGCCGCCAAAGCGCGTGCTGGCCGCGAAGTCCTTGTTGAGGTGAAGCGGGTTGGTGTCGCCGGATACGCCGGAGAACAGGACGATGTCGGCATCGGTCACGGTCTTGCCGAAAAAGGCGCTCTGGCCGACCGCGAGGTCCTCGATGAAATAACCGTGGTAACGCTCCATGGGGGGCGTTTGGCGATGTCCCGAGGCGTCTGGCGACATTCGTTCGTCCTTTGTTGTTGTTGCGGCGCAAAATATTTTTGCGCGGTGCAATGTAACCCATGCGGAATGTGGGGACAAGCAAGCTTTAAACCCCTTTAAACCCCTTGGGGTCCTTAGGTAAGCGTGACTTTCTGTGGGCGCCGCGGCAACCCTCTCGCCCCCTCCCGCCCCCGCCGGTAACATGTCCCAAGGCGGGGGCGATATGGCCGACAAGAAGGCGACACTCGACGGAATCCAGCTCCTCAAGGGGCTGGCACCGGCGGAAATCCGCGCGGTCGAGAAGGCCTGCGCCTGGCGCGACTATCCCGCCGATGAACAAATCTTCGACCGTCAAACGGAATCCCGCGATATCTACTTCGTCGTAAGCGGCCGCGTGCGAATCGTGAACTTCTCGGCGTCCGGCCGCGAGGTCAGTTTCGACGACATCGACGCGGGCGGTTATTTCGGCGAACTGGGCGCCATCGACGGCGAACCGCGCTCGGCCAGCGTGGTCGCTGTCGAAGGCACGACGGTCGCCTCGCTGGCCTCCGGCCCGTTCATGGACCTTGTGGTCAAGCATCCGCGTGTCGCCACGGCGCTTCTGAAAAGGCTGGCCCACATCGTCCGCGCCTCGACCGAGCGGATCATGGATCTCAGCACGCTCGGCGCCCATAACCGCGTCTATGCCGAGCTTCTTCGTCTGGCGCGCGAGGCCAGCGGCGCCGAATCCCAGCGCGCGGCAATCAAGCCGATTCCCACCCATTCGGACATCGCCAGCCGGGTCAGCACCACGCGCGAAACCGTGGCGCGCGTACTGGGTGAATTGCAGCACTCGGGCCTGGTGCGGCGCGAGCGCAGCGCCCTCGTCGTCAGCGACATGGAGCGCTTGGCGGACATGGTGGAAGATTTCCGCGCGGGCTAAATTATATATATTTCTCAATTGGTTAAATGAGTGACGCGCATCACTGCGCAGGCTACCCCCTGCCCTTACCGTATCTTTATCGAACATGCCTTCTGACACGGGCTGTTCGCGGCCCGCGCGGGCCTGAACCTCCCCCGCGAGCCTCCTCTCCAAGACGCATTCCCCGCTAGAGGCCGGACATTGTCCGGCCTCTTTTTTTACTTCTCCATCGCGTCGTGGACGCCGTCCCATTCCGCCGCGGGCGGCTGGGCGCGGAACGTGGCGATGCGCCGCGCATAGAGCGCATAGAGCGGCGCGACGGATGGGATAGCCGCGTCGCGGCAGCGCGCGAGCGCGCGCTCGGCATCGTTCCAAGCGCATGTGCGGTAGGCGCGGAGCATGTCGCCGTGAGCCACGGACAGGCGCTTGAACGTCCCGGACTTCACGAGAGCTTCATCGCCCGCCAGATGGAAGATGCGCACCGGACGCGTCTTGCCTTTGACCCGGATCAGATCGATTTCGAGCGTCGCGAATCCGTCCACGCCGGCCAGCGCCGCTTCGCTGGCGATGATGTCGATACCATAGACCTTGGACTGTCCCTCCAGCCGCGAGGCCAAGTTCACGTCGTCGCCCAGCACCGAATAGTCGAAGCGCTGGTCCGAACCCATGTTGCCGACGCAGCAGAGGCCCGTGTTGAGGCCGATGCCGATGCGCATGGGATCGAAGGTCTCGCCGGCGGTTCGTGCCTCTTCCGCCCACGCTTCGTTCAGGCCGGCCAGGCGTTCGCGCATGGCCAGTGCCGTGCGGCAGGCGTGTCGCCGATGGTCGGCATCGTCCAACGGCGCGTTCCAGAACGCCATCACGCAGTCGCCGATGTATTTGTCGACTGTGCCTTGGTTCGTCAGCACGCATTCGGTCATGGGCGTGAGATAGCGGTTGATGAACCGGGTTAGTCCCTGCGCGTCCAGCTGTTCCGAGCGCGCGGTGAAGTCGCGGATATCGCTGAACATCACGGTCATCTCGCGCATCTCGCCACCGAGCGCCAGGCGCTCCGGGTGCTCGGCCAAGCGGCTGACCACGGCGGGGGAGATATAGCGGCCGAAGGCGTTGCGGACCCAGCGGCGCTCGGTCTCGGTGCGCAGGAAAATGATACCGGTCTGCACGATGTAGACGGCCAGGACGGCCATCGAGGGGAAGACCGGGTCCAGCAGCCAATGCCACCGCGTATAGGCATGCCAAGAGCCGAAGACGGCGCCCGCGATCGCGGCCGCGCCCACATACGCGCACCAGCGCGCGCCCACGCGCGGCACCAGCACGATGAGGAGGAGCCCTAGCGTAACGAGATAAATCAGTTCGAGCCCGAGCGCGAAGTCCGGCCGCTTCAGGAAATTGCCCGCGAAGATCTGTTCCAGAAGCTCGGCATAGACCTCGACCCCGGCCGCCGTGGGGTCTAAAGGCGTCGTGCGCAGGTCCTTGAGACCCGCGGCGGACGTGCCGATGAAGATGATGCGCCCGTCGACCTGGCTGGCATCGAAGTCGGGTTGCATCACGCGCCAGGCCGGCACGACGCGCGCCGCTTGCGTGCCCGCGTAATGAATCCAGACGCGGCCATGGGCGTCGGTCGGAATCGGAAACGGACCGACCTTGATCTGGCTGATCCCGGTGCGCTCGCCAAAGCTGTAGACGCCCGAAGCGCCCGAGGACTTGATGATGTAGGTGCCGGCGCCTTGGGCGACACGCAGCGCCTCGGCCCCCAGCGACGGATAGATTTTCCCGTCCAGCCTGAGCACCAGCGGCGTGCGGCGGATGACCCCGTCGCGGTCGGGCAGGCCGGTGATGCTGCCGTTCCCGGCGGCGGCCGTTTCGATCACGGGCAAATTGACGACCGCGCCCGCATAGGCCGGCACGAAGGGCTCGGGGTCGTCGCCCGCGAAGGCAAACCCAGCCTTCAACTCCGGCGCGCGGCCGCGCACCGAATCCGTCAGGACGAAACCGGTCACCGCGTTCACGCGGCCCAGCGCGTCGGCGAAAACCTGGTCGTTGTCGGGTAGTTTCGCGATGCGCGCGCGCACCGCGTCGGCCGCGCCCGCATCGGACCACAGTTCCAGCAGGCGCCGGGGCGATGTGCGGTCGGCCTCGGCGAAAACGGCATCGAACGCGATCGTGGCGGCGCCCGCCGCGCCCAACCGGTCCACCAGCCCCGCCAGAAGCGTGCGCGGCCACGGCCATTGGCCGAGACGCGTCAGGGATTCGTCGTCGATATCGACGATGCGGACGGGTGCGGCGGGATCGTAGACGCGCGGCTTCAACCGCTGATAGGTGTCGAAGACCGACAGGCGCGCCTGCTCGACCAGCCACGGCTCGTCCGTGCGCAAGAACACGGCGGCGGCCAAGACCGCCAGCGGCAAGATGAAATGAAGATTGCGGTGCAGGAAGCGCACGGGCGGGCTCGCGGCCTCAGCCCTTCATCTCGATTTCGACGAACGCGAAGGGAAAATCGTTGATGTTCTTCACATCGTGTTCGACGCCGCGCGGCCGGTAATAGGATTTGCCCGCGACCAGCTCGGCCCGCGTCTCGCCCTGCGGCCCCGTGATGCCCAACGGGCCGGTCGTGACCGGCACGATGACATAGTCGTATTCATGCTTGTGATAGCCCGTGGCGGCGCCCGGCGCGAAATCCCAGCGCGTGACGCGCACGCGTTCGTTGTCGACCTGCAGATCGGCAACGGCCAGCGTCCCCTTGTCCTTCGCCATCGCATCCCCTCCCAAGGCGAAGTCACGGTACCCGAGGCATCGAAACCGCACAACGACGGGCGGTTGCGCGCCCGCGCCCACCCGGTTAGCTGTTGCGGAGCGAAACGAGGGAGCACGTCATGGCCGGAGACAAACCGAACAGCGTGGTGGTGACGGGGGCCGCCGGCGATTTGGGGACGGCCGTCGCGGACAGTTTCCTCGCCGACGGCTATCGCGTGTATGGCGGCGACGTGGCGCCGATCCGCGCGCGGCCGGGCCTGGTGGCCTCCAAGCTGGACGTGACCGAACGCGAGCAGGTTTTCGCGCTGGCGCGCCACGCCGCCGCCGAGTCGGCCCTGAAAATCTGGGTCAACGTGGCCGGTCTGTTCGAGGCCGCGCGGGTGATCGAGGCCGACCCGGACGTCTGGCACAAGGTGATCGCCATCAACCTGACCGGCACGTTCCACGGCTGCGCCGCGGCGCTGTCCGTCATGGCGCCTGCCCAAGGCGGGCGCATCGTGAACGTGGGTTCGCTGTCGGGTCAGTTGGGGGGCTTGAGCGTCCATCCGGCCTATGGCGCGTCCAAGGCCGGCGTCCATGCCCTGACCAAGGCCTATGCGCTGGAGGGCGCCAAGCACGACGTCTATTGCAACGCGGTGGCGCCGGGCCCGATCGACGGGCGCATGACGGCCAAGTTTTCGCCCGGCACGCTCGACAAGATCCGCGCCGGCATTCCGGGCAAGCGCCTGGCCACCATGGACGAAGTGGTTCACGCCATCCGCTACCTGGCGGACGAGCGCGCCGGCCATACGACCGGCGCGATCCTCCAGGTGAACGGCGGCGTCCTGATGACGGGCTGACGGCTTACGCGATCTTGTCGGCTTCGATATAGGCGCGCTTCAGCTCCTCGACCGTCACGCCCTTCTTCTTCGCGGCCTCGATGATGACGGCCTCGCGCGCGATCAGCTTTTCCGAAGCCTTCGGGATGTCGCGCGCCACCTCGTGCGGAATGACCACGGCACCATGGCGGTCGGCGTGGATCAGGTCGCCCGAGTTCACGACCATGCCATGCACGTTCACCTCGCAATCGAAGTTCACGAGATGGATGAAGGCGTGCGACGGCGCGATCACGCCCGCGATAAGCTGGAAATTCTCGGCGATCATGTCGAGGTCGCGCACGCTGCCGTTGGTGACGACGCCCAGGCACCCCAGCGCCTTGTGGACGTTCGAATTGACTTCACCCCAGAACGAGCCATAGCCCGGTTGGCCGTCGTCCAGATCCTGGATCACGCTGACGCGCGGGCCCGGGCCGTTACCGACATAGTCGAAATAGGAGAAGCGCAGATTGCGATAGGCCTCGCCCTTCACATTGCTCGGCTCCTTCGCGCGCACGGTCGCGGTGCGCGCATAGCCCACGATCGGCGGCAGGCTGGGGAACACGCAGTGAAGATAGCGCGTCGTA
Source organism: uncultured Alphaproteobacteria bacterium (assembly GCA_902826885.1). Classification (GTDB taxonomy): domain Bacteria; phylum Pseudomonadota; class Alphaproteobacteria; order CADEGL01; family CADEGL01; genus CADEGL01. Next base: position 7,938 of record CADEGL010000007.1, read on the forward strand.
TAACCGATGCCGCGACGGGCGGGCGCCACCAGTTCGAGGATGTTGCAGATCGTGGGCGTGTCGAACTTGCGCAGCGCGGCCAATTCTTCTTCGTTCAGCGGCTTGGTCGTCATCGTGGATTCCTTCCCTCTCCGGTTTGCGATGCAAGCTTAGTGGCGGCGCGGCGGGCTGTCATGCCGGCGCGCGCCTCGCGCCAGGCCAGGGACAATCCCGACACGATCAGGATGACGGTGCCGGCGATGGCCCACTGATCGGGGAAATTGCCGAACCAGACATAACCGATGGCCGTGCCGACCACGATCGTGCCGTAGTTGAACGGCGCCAGAACCGACGCCGGCGCATAGGCGAAGGCGCGGATCAGGAAATAATGCGACAGGCCGCCGATGAGGCCCATCATCACCATCAACAACCATGCGGCCGGCGTCGGGTCGCGCCATTCGAACGGCGCCCAGATACTGAACACCAGAAAGCCGCCGATCCCGGAATAGAACAGTGTCGTGAACGGGTGATCGACGGTCGAAAGCCGCCGCGTCACGAGCTGGTAAAGCGCGTAGCACGACGCCGAGCAAACGACCAAAAGCGAGGCCCACTGGAACCCCTCCACACCCGGCCGGATGATCAAGAGGACCGCGCCGAAGCCGACCGCGACCGCGAGCCAGCGGACGGGCTCGACCTTCTCCTTGAGAAGCGGCACGGAGAACGTGACCACCAGCAAGGGCGCCAGGAAATTGATCGCGATCGCATTGGCCAGCGGAATGAAGCGGAGCGCGGTGAAGAACAGGAACGTCGCACCGATCATCAGGACGGTACGTAGACCCTGAAGCCGCAAGTTCCGGCTGCGCATGTACTTGACCAGACTGCCGCGCAGCAGGGCCGCGACCACGATCAGGTGGAAGGTGTAGCGCGCCCAGACGATCTGGGCGACGTGGTACTCGGCGCTCAGGTATTTGGCCGTGGCGTCCATGAACGGAAACAGGCAGACCGCCGCGACGAACAGCGCGATGCCGGGCAGCGTCGAGGTCTTGGCGGTTTCGCTCATGTCATGGGATCTGCGTCGGAGACGGCGGTTCTAGCAGGCACATCGCAACCGCGACAGGTGTTTCGCAATTGCGAGAATATTGCGCCTCCGCGATCCGGGGGCTTACGGTTCGAAAGCGATCGCCGAACGGCGCACCCACAGAGACGACCGGCG
>CADEGL010000007.1:9229-94362 GCA_902826885.1 uncultured Alphaproteobacteria bacterium
CCGGCGCCGACGCCTCGCTCGGCATCGATGAGCAGCGCGGCGCCGAAATCCTGATCCAGGACGTGGGCGGCAAGATCGGCAGCCACCCGATCAAGCTGGTGCCCGAGGACAGCGCGTGCAACGCGGAAGGCGGCCAGACCGCGGCCACCAAGCTCGCGGCGAATCAGAAGATCGTCGTCGTCGTGGGCCCGACCTGCTCCAGCGAGGCCAAGCCGGCAGCGCCCATCCTGTGGAAGGCCGGTATTTCGATGGTCGCTATCTCGACCACGGCGCCGAACCTGACCGACCCGAAGCGCGATCCCAGCTACAACGGCCTTGTCCGCGTGGTGTGGAACGACAACTGGGCCGGTTCGACCGCGGCGGACTGGGCCTACAAGGTGCTGGGCGCCAGAAAGGCGGTCGGCATCCATGACGGCAGCCCCTATGCCCAAGGCTACGTCCAGGTCTTCCTCGACCGCTTCAAGCAGTTGGGCGGCCAGGTGTCTCCGGCGGAAGCGATCTCGCCCACCGACACCGACATGAAGCCGATGCTGACCAAGGTGGCGACGGAGAAGCCCGACGTCATCTTCTACCCGGTCTTCGTGGCCGCCGCGGCGCACATCACGCGCCAGGCCGGTTCGGTGACGGGGCTCGAGAAGGCCACACTAGTCTCCGCCGAGGGTGCGATGACGCCCGACTTCCTGAAGCTCGCGGGCGACGCGTCCACGAAGGTCAACCTGACCATCGGCGACACCTCGCCGGACGTGCTGGGCAAGGGCTATCCGGACTTCCTGAAGAAGTACAAGGCCAAGTACGGCGAGGACCCGGTCGCCGGCTTCCACCATTTCGGCTATGACGCCGCCCTCTTGGCCGTGGACGCGATCAAGAAGGTCATCAAGACCGACAAGGACGGCAACAGCTATATCGGCAAGAAAGCGCTGCGCGACGCCATCTTCGCGACCAAGGGAACGCAAGGCCTGACGGGTCCGAAGAACTGCGACGCCAACGGCGACTGCGGCGTCTACAACTTCACGGTGTTCAAGTTCGTGAACGCCAACGAGCCTTTCAAGCTGGGCACGAACCCGGTGAAGATCTATCCGAAGAAGTCGTAAGGCCGCTTCGGTTCCAGCCCGCGGACCCGCCGGCGAAAGCCGGCGGGTCTTTCTTTTGCGCCTTCGCTATAACGGAACGGACGAATGACGGAGGGCGGTTATGAGTTTCGCAGGCAAGAGCGCGCTGGTGACCGGCGCGGGCGGCGGCATGGGCTTGGCCATCGCCGAAGCGCTGCAGGCGGAGGGCGCACACGTCGCCTTGGTCGATTTGAAACCGCCGGCCAAGATTCTGGGCGGCAAGGCCCTGTATCTGCAGGGTGACGTAAGCGACGAGGCTTTCGTCGCCCATGCCTTCGCGCGCACCCATGAAGCCGCGGGTCGTTTGGATTATCTGGTCAACGCCGCCGCGGTTCTGTGGTTCGACCGCGATAAGTCGGCCGTCGAGATGACCGTCGCGGATTGGAACCGAATCATGGCGATCAACCTGACCGCCGCGGTGCTGACCGTCCGCCACGCCGTGCCGCTGATGAAGGCTGCTGGCGGCGGCGCCATGGTGCATGTCTCCTCCATCCAATGCCTGCGCGGCGACCCCATGCCCCAGGATGCCTACCAAGCGTCGAAGGCCGGGTTGATCGCGCTCTCGAAATCCATGGCCATCCAATACGCGCGCGACGGTATCCGCTCGAACGCGCTGTTGCCGGGTCCCACCCTGTCGCCCATGCAGGCGCGCTGGGAGGGCAAGCCCGAGACCCAGGCCCGCGTGGCGGAACGCATTCCCGTCGGCCGCCTGGGCACCGTCGCGGACCAGGCCAATGCCTGCCTGTTTCTTTTGTCCGACAAGGCCTCCTATATCACCGGGATCGAGCTGATCGTGGACGGCGGCGTCACCGCCATGCCCTGACGCGCGTTTGCCCGGCGCTAAGGTGGCCGATAAGGTGCCACCGACGGATCGGACCGAAGGAAACCGGCGCCGTGCTGCCTTCCCTCTTCCCACGCCTCGCCGCCGCCCTTGCGTTCCTGGCGGCCCTGGTCACGCCGCTGACCGCGATGGCGGACGAACGCTCGCTGGCGGGACAGCTGCTGGTCGCCGTGCCCGGCATGCCGGACCCGCGTTTCGCCGAGACAGTGATCTTCATGCTCCGGCACGACAGCACGGGGGCCATGGGCATCGTCATCAATCGGCCGGTCGGCGTCATGAGCCTCGAAGACGTCTTGAGCTCCACCGGACAAGACCCGCAAGGCGCCGAAGGCGAAATCATCGTCCACACCGGCGGGCCGGTCGGACAGGAATTGGGTTTCCTGCTCCATTCGACCGATTACAAGACCGAAGGCACCATCCAGATCACCGAACGCATCGCCATGTCGGGGCGGCCCGAGGTGATGGCCGACGTGGCCAGAGGCAAGGGCCCTCGCCGCTTTCTGCTGGCCTTCGGCTATGCGGGCTGGTCGGCGGGGCAGCTCGAAGGGGAAATGTCGCACGCCGCTTGGTTCAGCGTACCCGCCGACGAGGCTATCATCTTCGACGACGACGACATGACCAAATGGCAACGCGCCTCGGCCCGCCGCGGAATCGATCTCTAAACGCCCCTTCACCAACGCGAATTTCACCCAAGCGATTCGACGAAAAAGCATGAAACCCGAAGGCCTCGCGGCGCTGGAGCGGCGTCTCGCTCACGATCTGGTTTGCCTCAATTATCCGCCCCCCAATTGGGTGAAGCCGCGCGCGCACCCGAAAGCGCGCCATGTTCATGACGTGGCCTTCGTCGGCGCCGGCACCTGCGGCATGGCGGCCTCCTTCGCGCTGATGCGCGAGGGGATCGGCAACGTCGTGCTGTTCGACCGCAATCCCGAAGGCCATGAAGGCCCGTGGATCAACTATGCGCGCATGGCGACCTTGCGTTCGCCCAAGCATTTGACCGGCCCGGTGATGGGCTTGCCAAGCTTGACCTTCCGCGCCTGGTACGAGGCGCAGCACGGCGATGAGGGCTGGCAGGCGTTGGGCAAGATTCCGACGCGGATGTGGATGGAGTATCTGCGCTGGTACCGCAAGGTGATGAATCTGCCGGTGCAGAACGATGTCGCGGTCGAGCGCCTGACGCCAGAGGACGGCTTGATCCGCTTCGACCTTCGACGCGGCGGCAAGCCCGACACCGCCTATGCCCGCAAGGTGGTTTTCGCCACGGGACGCGAAGGGCTGGGCGGCCCCGCCATCTTACCGGCATTCGCCGGATTGCCGCATAGCCACATCGCCCACACCATGGACGACATCGATTTCGCCGCGCTGAAGGGCAAGCGCGTCGCCGTGATCGGTTCGGGCGCCTCGGCCTTCGATAACGCGGTCACCGCGATGGATGCGGGCGCGGCCTCGATCGCCATGTTCGTGCGGCGCGACGACCTGCCGCGCTACAACCGCTTCAAGCAGATCGTCTATGGCGGCTTCATGCACGGCTTCGCGCAGTCGGACGACGCTTGGCGCTGGCACAGTCTCTATCAGGTGATGGGCGACCGCGTGGCCGCTCCGCGCGAATCCGTCCTCAAGGTCACCGCGCGGCCCAACTACGCGCTGCATCTCGGCAGCCCGGTGACGTCATCGCGCATGGTCGGCCGCGAGGTCGAACTGACCACGCCCAAGGGCACGCATCGCGCCGACTTCGTCATCCTGGGCACGGGCTTCGCGGTCGATCCGAGCCTGCGGCCGGAGCTGGCCGGGTTCGCGGACGAGATCGCGCTGTGGCGCGACCGCTTCGCACCGCCCGCGGAAGAGCCGCTGGCCGAACTGGGCGGCTTCCCCTATCTCGGCCCCGCCTTCGAGTTCACGGAAAAGCATCCGGGCAAGGCGCCGTTCCTGGCCGACATCCATTGCTTCAACTATGCCGCCACCATGAGCCATGGGCCGGTGGCGGGCGACATTCCCGGCGTGGAAGTGGGCGCCGAGCGGATGGCGCGGGCCATCGCGCGGACCTTCTATCTCCAAGACCGCACGCTCCACAGCCGCGATCTCGACAATTATGCTGAGCTGGAGCTTCTGGGCGACGAGTGGTCGGGCCTGCCGCCTTCGCCGCGCCGGCCATAGACGAATGAAGGGGATGGATCGCATGACCGCCGACAACGCACGTTCGCTTCAAGGGCGCGTCGCGCTCGTCACCGGCTCCGGCCGCGGCATGGGGCGCTGTCATGCGGAGTTGCTGGCCGAGCGCGGCGCCGCCGTGATCGTCCATGACATCATGCCCGAAGGCGCGGAGGAAACCGGCACGCTGATTCGCGGCAAAGGCGGCAAGGCGCACGTCATCGTGGCGGACGTGGCCGACACGGCGGCCATGGCGGAGGCCATCCGCGCAGGCGAGAAAGCGCTGGGCCCGGTCGACGTCCTGGTCAACAACGCCGGCATCGGCGCGGAGCGGACGGGCATCGAGGAAGTGACGCCCGACTGGTTCCAGCGGATGTTCGACGTGCACGTGAAGGGCGCCTTCTTCGCGACCCAGGCCGTGGTGCCCGGCATGAAAGCGCGCAAGCGCGGCAAGATCGTCAACGTCTCGTCGATCTGGGGACAGACCGGCCACGAGTACGGCGCGACCTATTGCGCGGCCAAGGCCGCCCTGATCGGCCTGACCAAGGCATGGGCCAAGGAGTTCGCGCCGTGGAGCATCACGGTGAATTCGCTGTCGCCCGGCGCCGTCATCACCGAGCTTACCCTGCGCAAGGGCGGCATGGATTATATCCGCGAGAAGTCCAAGGCCGTGCCCGCCGGCCGCTTCGCCGAAGCGGTCGAGATGGCCTATACGGTCGGCTTCCTATGCTCGGGCGAATCCGACTTCATGACCGGCCAGGTCATCAGCGTGAACGGCGGCCAGGTCATTGTCGGAATATAGGGAAACGGCGCGGACGCCGAGCGCCCGCGCCGATTCGTTTACGGTTTGAGCGAGGCGAACGCCTCGGGCGGCACCACGACCATGGTTTGGCCCCCCGGCGGCTTCCAGCTCAGGCGCAGAGCCGAGGTGCCCTTGCGCTGAAAGTAATCGATCGAAAACGGGTACCAGCCGGGCTCGGTCACGGCCAACTCGACCGGCGGCGAAGTCATATCGCTATGGATACCCGGGTCCTCGTGGATCAACACGCCACCGATGCTCAACTTCACGCCGTCGTTCGACAGAAGCTCGAACGTGTAGGTGCCGGGCTTATCGAGCTTGATGAAACCGTTGATCAACGCGCCGACGCCCATCGAGTTGGTCGCGGTCAGCACGTTGCCGCTGTCGGTACGGTGGTCGAGATTGGCCAGCACAGGGCCCGGCTTGCCCTTGCCCGCCTTCGGCACTTCGCTGACGTGGCTGAACATCATGTAGAGATAGTTGACCGAGAGGCCGGGCTGAAGCTTGTCGGCGGCCGGTTGCGGCTGGGCGGGCTTCGCGCCCATCAGCGGCGCGGCGATGGCCAAGGAAGCGGCCACGCAGGCCGCGGCGGCCACGGATGCAAGGCGAACGGCATAGGCGCGGATCATTGAAACTCTCCCTCGGATCACACCAGTTCTTATTTCGTGTTCGCCTGAAGGCGTCACAAGAGGACTGTTATCCTGGAACTGTTAAGCAAATGTTATGACCGTTCTGGTGTCGATACCAGCATCCAACTCCCGAAACGCGTCGTTGATCCCTTCCAGCGGGATCGTTTTTCCGATCAGCGCGTCCAAATCCAATTTGCCGTTGCCATAGAGCCCCAGGATGCGCAGGAAATCCTGCTCGGGCACGCCGCCGCCGTAATGGCTGCCGATGATGCGCTTCTGGGCCGCCATCAGATTGCGCCCCGAAGGAATGCGGAACGCCTCGCCCTTCGCGGCCTGGCCCACCACCACGATGGTGCCGCCCGCGCGCACCGAATCGAAGGCCTGCTCGAAGACAACCGACTTACCGATACAATCGAAGGTGGCGTCCGCGCCGCGGCCCTTGGTCAACCCCTTGATCGCGCCCGGCACGTCCCCCTCGGCCTTGGGATTGACGAAATGCGTGGCGCCGAAGCGGCGCGCGACGGCCTCTTTCTTCGGGTTGACGTCGACCGCGACGATGATTTCGGCGCCCGATAACTTGGCGCCCATCAGCGCCGACAGACCGACGCCGCCCAAGCCCCAGATGGCGACCGAATCGCCGGGCCGCACCTTGGCGTCGTTGACCGCGGCGCCGAAGCCCGTGGTCACCGCGCAGCCGACCAGGGCCGCCACGGGGCGAGAGACCGACGCCGGGATCGGCACGCAGCCCGTCTCCGGCATCACCGCGTATTCGGCGAACGAGGATTGGCAAGCAAAGGTGCTGATGCGCTCGCCGGATGGAAGCGACAGGCGCGAGGTGCCGTCCCACAGCCCGCCCGCCGCGCCCGCGGCGCCGCAGACCTCGCAACTGGTCGGAAACCCCGCGCGGCAGAAGAAGCAAGCGCCGCACGCGGGTGCCCAGGACAGGACGACGGAATCGCCCTTCTTCACGCGCGAGGTGCCGGGGCCGACGCGCTCGACCACGGCCGTCGCCTCATGACCCAGGATGGTCGGAAGCTGGACGTTGCCCTTGCCGTGCGCGGTCGAAAGATCGCTGTGGCAAACGCCGGCGGCGGTGATGCGCAACAACACCTCGCGATCCTTGGGGTCGGCCAGCCGGACCTCCTCGATCACCATGTCCTTGTCGAACTCGTATAGAACCGCCGCCTTCATCAATCGCTCCGCCGAAAAATTAGGAATCGGAAAAGGGTCGAGATTGTCGTCTTCGCGCGCGAGGCTGACAAGCCGATGCTATGATCCGAACAAAGGCCAGTCCGGCCGCCACGCATGAGGGGGTGCGATGCCGAAGGATCTGGGTTCCGTCGAGCAAGCCTACAGCGCCATCGCGGCATTCCTGGTCGCCTACAGTTTCCAGATCCTGGCTTCGCTGGCCATTTTGGTCATCGGCTGGAAATTGTCCGGCTGGATGGGACGGCGGGTCGCGGCCTTCGCGCGCCGCAAGGGCGTCGAGGCCACGCTGGCCGGGCTCATGGGCGACGCCTCGCGCGTGGTGGCGCTGGGCTTCGTCATCATCATCACGCTGGGCAATTTCGGCATCGCCATCGCGCCCCTGATCGCCGCGGCGGGCGCGGCCGCCTTGGGCCTGACCGTCGCGATCCAAGGGCCGATCTCCAATTTCGCGGCCGGCCTGGTCATCATCCTGACGCGCCCCTTCGTGGTCGGAAACACCATCACCGTGCGCGGCGTGTCAGGCGTGGTGCAGGAGATCAAGCTGGGCGCGACCATCCTCAAGAACCCCGACGGCGCCGACGTGATCGTGCCCAATCGACAGATCGTCGGCGAGATCCTGGTCAACTCGCGCGAAAACCAGATCGCCGAGACGCGCGCGCGGCTGGCCTACGATGCGCCCGTGGCGCAAGCGCTGGAGATCGTCGGCCGCGCGGTCGCGGGCGTGCCCGGCGTGGCCACCGCCCCGGCGCCCGAAATCGGCGTGTTCGATCTGGGCGACCATGGCCCGATCGTGATCGCGCGCTATTGGATTCCGAGCCGCGACTATTTTCCGACGCGCTTCGCGGTCAATCGCGCCGTGCTCGATTCCCTGGCCGCGGAGGGGATCGCGCTGCAGCCGATCCCCATTCCCGCCCTTCGCTGAGCCACGCGCAAACGAAAAGCGCCCCGGCTTTCGCCGGAGCGCTTCGCTGTCGGATTACGAAAACCCGTTACGGCTTCGTCACCTCGGCCGCCATGGCCTCGGTATAGGTGATGTCGATCAGGTCACCCTTCTTCAGCTTCTTAAGCGCGGCCTGGGTATCCGGCTTCTTCGCCGCGACCGTATGCAAACCGCCGTTCGGGCCCTTCAACGTGACGGTGTTCTTCTTCAGATCGATGGCGGTAACTTCCGTCGTGACCGTCACCTGACGCGCGACAAGGCCGGCGGGAAGCTGGCTAGCCGGCGCACGCTCGGTCACTTGCTCGGCGACGGCGCTGGGCTTTGCCTTGGAGTTGCGGCGCAGATCGATCGCGACCGACTCGAAATAGCGCAGCTTGATCTTGTCGCCGGGCTTAATCTCGTCCAGCCGCTGGACGCCGTCTCCGACTCTCACCTTGGCCTGCTTGCCCTCGTCATTCTGCAGGACGACCGTGCGCGACGGTACGTCGACCGAGACAACGGTCGCCATCAAGTCGACTTCCTCGGCCTCGGCGGCCAAAGGCGTCGTGGTCGGATTGGCCGCTTGCGCGGACAAGGCCGAAACCGCGAGCAATGCGGTCACGGCGAAGGCACCAGCCAGCGATGCCAAGCCTCGTGCATGATTCTTCCGGGACATATTCCCCTCCATTGTTTCCAGATGTGCATCCAACGCGTGGCGTTGCATTTTCCCCTCATCCCGTCCGCCGCGCGGCGCGTGGCCGCGAAGATCGCCGGATCATGTTGCCGTCTTGTGACGGCGGCCGGCGCGGCGGGCGGCTTTTGGCGCCACCCAGCGCCATGTCTATCGTCGCGCCGCGCCGGACGCAATCCGACGCTTTCGCGCCCGCGTAAAGCCGGCACTCCCGCCTCTCGAAAGCTGATGGTATCTTTGCGTTCCGGGTTCGATGGCCAGAGGTGCGCGATGGCTCTCCCACAACCGGTACGTGACGCCAACAACTGGATAGCCGCCGACTTTCCCAAGCCACGCGGCTGGGCCCGGGCGCTCACACCCGCCATGCTGGCCGAGATCGAGGGTGCCGCGCGACGCATGATCGCGGCCGGTATACCTTTCTGGCAGATCCGGCCGGAAGATGTGCCCCTTCCCCTGACCGAACCCTTCCTGGCCCGGGCCTTCGATGACCTGGAGAACGGCACCGGCTTCAGCGTCTTGTCCGGCCTGCCGGCCGAACGCTTCGACCGCGACGGCAATGCCGTCCTGTTCGCCGTCGTGGGCTGTCACCTCGGCCGCGTCGTGGATCAGACGGTCTCGCGCAAGAAGATCGAGGACATCGTCGACCGTGGCCTGCCGATGAACCACCAGCACCGCGGCTACATGGGCACGCACGCGCTGGCTTTCCACACGGACGGCTCGGACTTCGCTGTCCTCTATTGCCTGGGAGAAGCCGCCGAAGGCGGTCATAGCGTGATCGTCAGCGTGACGTCCGTCTTCAACGCGATCCTGCGGGAGCGGCCCGACGTGATGGAGACGCTGCTGCGCGGCTTCCATCACCACCGGCGCGGCGAGCAGCCCGCGGGTGAGGCGCCCTATACCGAGCGCATTCCCGTCTTCGCTGTTCACGACGGTCTCGTGCATTGCTGCTACAACCGCAATCCCGTCTCGTGGATGGACAGTATCGGCCTGTCCTATGCGCCGCACGAGATCGAGGCGCTCGACTATCTCGACGCCGTCATCGCGCGGCCCGAGATGCAGCTCCATATGGGGCTGCAGACCGGCGACATGCAGTTCATCAACAACTACAACACCCTTCACGGTCGCACGGCCTATCGCGATGGGCCGGACAAGAAGCGCCATCTCTTGCGGCTTTGGCTAGCCAATCCGCGCTGCCGCCGGGCGGGCGACAACATCATCGATCTCTACGCACCCTGGGAGAGCCGTCCACGCCGCGCGGCGTGATTTCGCAGAGCGCATCATCCGACTGTTCCGTCATCGACAACAAAGGGGGCTGTCATGCCGTGCGTGTCGAAGGTGATCCGTCGCGTCAATAAGCTAGGCCGTCTTGTGGGCCTATCCATCCGCTGCGAAGGAACGTGCGTTAACGGTCAAGCCTGCCGCCCGAAGGATCGGCCCGATCCGGCGGGCGGACCTAACCACATTCTTCGCTTCTGCGCGTGCGATGAGGACATGACGATTCCGCCGCCCGATCCCTTGACGCGCGAAAACATCGTGCGCGGCTGCCGCGTCGCACTGCGCTTGCTGCGCCCGCCGCAAGGACCACCCAAGCCGGTCGAGCTCCTCTGCGTCGGCGCGTGCGCGGACAACGCCCAGACGGAATGCACGGCCGTGGTGACCGAGACGATCCAACTGGCCGATGGCGGCAAGCAGGAGATCATCGTTTGCCAGTGCATCGACAAGGTCGAACCTGTCGCCGCGGCCGGCGCTTCCAAACCCGTCGCGGTCGCCTCCGCCAAGGGCGCCGCGGCGAAGAAACGGAAACGCCGGCGCTGATCCGTCAGCCGCGTTGCTTCAAGAGGTCGCGGATCTCGGCCAGCAGGACTTCCTGATTGTTCGGCGGCGTGGGCGCGGGCGATTCCTCGGGCTTGCGGTAAAGGCGGTTGACCTGCTTGACCAGGATGAACACGGCCCACGCCACGATCAGGAACTTGATGATCGCGTTGATGAAGATGCCGTAAGCCACCACCGGCGCGCCCGCCGCGCGGGCGGCGTCCAGGCTTTCATAGCCCGTACCGCTCAGGTCGACATAGAAGCTCGAGAAATCGATTCCACCCAACAGAAGACCGATCGGCGGCATGATGATGTCGGCCACCAGCGAGTTCACGATCGCGGTGAAGGCCGCGCCCATGATGATGCCGACGGCCAAGTCGACGACGCTGCCGCGCGCGATGAAAGCCTTGAATTCTTTAAACATGCCGTGCCTCCGAACGTGGATGACTCCCGCGCCGCCTATTTCGCGGCGCACGTACCTGGGCATTATAGGATAAGGACGCGCGGCGCGTCCGCCGCTTACCAGAAGCGTTGCTGCGCGTCGGTCAGAAGCTCGGTGCCTTCCTCGGTCAGGAGGATGGTCTCCTCGAAATCACCGACATAGCCGTCGCGGCTGACCGTGCGTTCGTAGTTGAGCACCATGTTGGGCTTGAGTTCCGTCTTGTCGCCCATGACGAGCCACGGCTTGTCCCAGCCGAGGCCGAGCCCATGGCCCAACCCCGAGAAGACCCCGCCCAAGGGATAGCCCATGGCCTCCTGGCGCCGCAGTCCCGTCTCGGCCACCGCCCCCGCCGTGGTGCCCACGCGGGTCGCCTTGATGCCTTCCTGAACCGTGGCGATCGCGGTCTCGAAAGCGTCGATCTGATGATTGGTCGCGGGCCCGATGGCCTTGGAACGCGAAACGTCGAAGACGTAGCCATCCAGCACGCCCGACAGGCCGACACGCAGCCACATACCTTTCTTGAGCGGCGTTTCGGAACGCCAGGTGGGAAAGGTCGAGCGAATCAGGGTCGGGCTGTCGCCGCCCGTGCCCGACGCCATGAAGGAGTTGTAAAGCGCGCCGCCGGCCGGCACGACGACCTGAAGCCCGGCGGCCATGACGTCGCCGTGGCTCGCGCCGGGCTCGGCCGCCTTCATCATGGCTTCGATCATGCGCGAACCGATCTTGGCTGCCGCGCGCAGGCGTTGAATTTCCGCCGGCGATTTGATCATACGCATGGTGCCGACCACGTCGTCGGCCGGCTCCAGCCGCATCTCCGGCAATGCGGCCTGGATCATGCGCGCCATGCCGACGGGCAGCACGTCGTCGCCGACCAGGCCCACCCGCGCGCGCGACAGACCGAAGCGGCCCAGCGCGGCGATGACGCTTTCGATCACGTTGTCCGTCACCTCGATCCGCTCGCGCGGCATGGCGACGCCGTCGAGATAAGGAATGTCGGCGACCAGAAGACCCGGGTCGCCCACCGGCAGGACGAGGAAACTGTGGGCGCGCCCGGTCCAATGCGGCGCCAAGTCCGGCGTATAGGGGAACGAGGTGTAGAAGTTCGCCAGATACATGATGTCGGCATAGCGGTCGACCGGCCCGCCACCGCGCGAACACACCAGCAGCGCGTCCAGACCGCGCGCCTTGGCGGCCTCTTGCGCCCGCGCGCGCCGGCCAGCGAATTCGGCCTCCTCGATGACGACCTTGGGAAGCGGCGTGCTCATGGCTGGGACCTCCTCAACAGGGCATAGACGGTGAAGACGAACACCGAAAGGCCGACCAGCATGACCGACACGGCGGCCACCACCGGGTTGATCTCGAAGCGGATGCCGGCCCACATCTGGACCGGCAAGGTGACCGTGTCGACGCCGGTCATGAACAGGGCCACGACCACCTCGTCGAACGACGTCAGGAACGCGAACAAGGCGCCCGCCATGACGCCGGGCTTGATGATCGGCAAGGTCACGCGCAGGAACGCCTGCAGGTGCGAGGCGCCCAGGCTGAGTGCGGCCTGCTCCATGCGCCAGTCCATCCGATTTAACACGGCCGAGACATTGATGACGACGAAAGGCAGCGCCACGATCGTATGCGCCAACACCAGGCCCGGGATGGTGCCCGCCAGGCCCCAGACGGCGTAGGAGCGGTAAAGCGCCACGCCCGTCACGATGGCCGGCACCATCATGGGCAAAAGAAAAACGACCGCGACGGCGCCCTTGAGGCGAAAGCGGCTGCGCGCCAGCGCCATGGACGCCGCGGTGCCGACGATCGTCGCCACCGCCGTGGTCAGCAGGGCGACGATCAGGCTGTTGATGGCCGCGCCGTACCATTCGGAACGTTGAAAGAAGGTCGCGAACCAGCGCGTCGAATAGCCCGGCGGCGGAAAGACCAGCAGCTCCGCCGAGTTGAACGACATGGGGATGACGGCCAAGGTCGGCAGCGCCAGGAACACCAGCACCAGCCCGACGAAGACGTTGAGCACGCTCTCGCTCCAATCGCGCTCGCGCTTCACCTTATATCTCCCCACAGGGCGCTGACCCGGAAGTAACGGTGCGCGATCGCATAGAGGAGCAGCGTCGTGACGACCAAGAGCGTCGAGAGCGCGGCCGCCAAGCCCCAATTGAGCGTCGAGTTGATGTTCACCTCGACGAGCTGGGCCAGAAGAATGTCCCTCGTGCCGCCGAGCAGCGCGGGGATCACGAAAAAGCCCAGGCTGATGGTGAAGACCAGCAGAACCCCAGCCATGATTCCAGGCAAGGTCAGCGGCAGATAGATCCGCAGGAAGGCACGCACGGGTCCCGCCCCCAGAATGCGCGCCGCGCGCATCAGCGCGGGGTCCAACCGCACCATCACGGCCACGATGGGCAGGACCATGTAAGGCAGCATGATCTGGGTCATCCCGATCAGGACGCCCGTGGTGTTGTTGATGAGGATCAGCGGGCTGTCCAACAGGCCCGTGGAGATCAGCGCCTTGTTGAGGATGCCCTGCGGGTTGAGCATCACCATCCAGCCGTAGGTGCGGACCAGAAGGCTGGTCCAGAATGGGACCAGGATGCCCGCGATGAGGGCCGCCCGCGCCCGCCCGCTGGTGGTCGCGATGCGGTAGGCCAAGGGATAGCCCAGCAGAAGGCAAAGGAAGGCGGTAGCCGCGCCCATGATGAGCGTGCGCTGAAGCACGCGGACATAGGCCGGCACGTCGATCAGCCGCTGGTAATGGCGCAGCGTCCAATCGCCCTTCTCGTAGACGCTGATCCCGACCAGGGAGACCAGCGGATAGAGAAAAAGCGCGACGATCATCAGAAGCCCGGGCAGGACGAGCAGCTCCGCGCGCGGGCGCGTGAAGCCGGCGGCGCGCGTTGCGGCCATCGCCCTGTCCCGGGTCTTCCGGTCAGCCGAAGCTCAGCCCAACCGCCACTGGTTGAACTTCTCCGTCACCTGGTCCTTGTTCTCGCCCCACCATTGCTCGTCCGTCATGACGTACTTGCCTTGCTGCTGGGGCCCACCCGACAGGATCGCGGCGCGGTCTTTGGGGATCTTCTCGTAGGCCTTCTGGACGATGGGCCCGTAGGTATAGGCCATGCCCATGTTGTACTGGCCCTCGGGCGAGACGCAGTAAGCCAGAAGCTGCATGGCGCCTTCGCGGTTGGGCGCACCGCGCGGAATCACCATGCTGGCCCAGCTCATCAGGCTCTGGTTGTACTCGATGTCGATGGGCGCGCCATTCTTCTTGGCCGATAGCGCGCGGCCGTCCGGCACCAGGCCCAGCACGGCCTGGCCGTCGGTCATGTATTGCTCGCCCTGGGCATTGGTGTCGTACCAGAGAATGTGATCGCGGATCTTGGCTAGGCTCTTGAGCGCCCGGTCGACGTCCAGCGGAAACAGCTTGTCCATCGGCACGCCGTCGGCCAGCACCGCGGCTTCGAGCGCCGCGCTGCTGGTGCGCTGGCCGAAGGTGCGCTTGCCTGGATATTTCTTCACGTCCCACACCTCGGCCCACGTCCTCGGATGGTTGTCCGCCGAGAAAGCCTTGGTGTTGTAGAACATCACCTTGGACCAAATGACCTGCGGCACCGACACGTCGGTCACCAGGCCGGGCATCTTCATGATGTCGCTGGCGTTGATGATCTTGAAGTCGAGCGGCTCGACCAGGTTGTCTTTCTTACCGATCCACTGGAAGTCCGGGTTGACCTCGACCACGTCCCATTCGGTCTTGCCGGCTTCGACCATGGCGCGAACCTTGGCGTAGCTGTTGCCGCCCACGGTCACGACCTCGATCCCCGTCTTCTTGGTGAACGGGTCGAACCAAGCCTCGCGCATCGCCTTTTCCCAGGAGCCGCCCCAGGTGGCGAACACCACGCGCTTCGATGCCTGCGCGCGGGCGCCGTGGGCGAACGGGCCCATGGCGGCCAAGACGCCGCCCATGGCCGCGCTCTTCAGGACCGTGCGGCGCGTGGCGCCGGACGCTTTCGATCGGTCGATCTTCGTCATTCGCACCCTCCCCTATACGGCTCGCGCGACGACGCCTCGAAGGAAGCGCGGCGCGCTTTGGCCCTCAGGCGCCAAGGATACGCAGGGGTAAGGGGCGCGGGGAAGGCCCGCTCCACGCTTAGGATGATGGTCCGTTGTTGTCCGGCGCGGGTTCGCCGTGCGGCAGGGCCAGATAATCCTCGGACTGCATCTCGATCAGGCGCGAGACCGTACGCTCGAACTCGAACAGCGCATCCCCGCCATCGGGCCGAGTTCGGTAAAGCCCCGTAGGCTGCGCGGCGGCCGAGACGATCAGCTTCACCCGCCGGTCATAGAATGTGTCGACCAACGAGACCAAGCGCAGCGCCTCGTCGCGCCGCTCGCGATTCAGAATTGGAATGTCATCGACGATGACCGTGTGATAGCGGTGCGCGACGGCCATGTAGTCGGACGGTCCCAGCGGCTTGGAACAAAGATCGGCGAAGGCGAAACGCGCCACGCCGCCGGCCGCCTGGGGTATTTCGAGGGGATGGCCCGTCACCATGAGTTTGGCCGGCGCGCCGCGCGCAGCACCGGACAGGCTGGTGAAGATGCGATCGAGCGCCACGCGCGAGGCTGGTCCGGCGGGCGTCAGATAGACCGGCTCCCCGGCAAGCTTCTCCAAGCGGAAATCCGTGCGCGCCTCGAGCCGCGCCACCTCCAGCCGTTCCTTGAACAAATCGATAAACGGCAGGAACAGCTCGCGGTTGATGCCGCCCGCGTAAAGACGGTCGGGCTCGACGTTCGAGGTCGCCACCACGACCACGCCATCCTTGAACAAGGCGCTGAAAAGCCGGCCAAGAATCATGGCGTCCGCGATGTTGTTCACCATGAACTCGTCGAAGCACAGAAGCGATGCTTCCGCGGCCAAGTCGCGCGCGACCGGCCCGATCGGATCGCCGTCGCCCTTTTGCTTGAATTCGTGAATGCGCGCATGCACGTCGGCCATGAATTCGTTGAAATGGGCGCGCCGCTTGCGCTCGATGGAGATGCTTTCGAAGAAAAGATCCATCAGCATCGTCTTGCCGCGGCCGACCGGGCCCCAGACGTAAAGGCCGCGGGGCGCCGCCTCGCGCGCACCAAACAGGCGCGCCAGGGTTCCCGGCTTCTTGCCCGCGAGGGACGCGGCCAGCGCATCGAGGCGGGATGCGATCTCCTCCTGCGCCGCATCGGCACCGATGGCGCCTGCCTCGGCCAGCGTTCGGTAGCGGCCCGAAACCGTGGACGCGCCCGCGCCACGCCCGTCGGCGGGCGCACGAAGGAAGAAGGAGGCGGACCGAGGCCGCATCGGAAAGCTCATGTCGGTCGGAAGATTGGATAGACGCGGGGAGGCTGTGTGCCCCGCCCTTGCGCAGGGGTCAATAGCGGGAAGTCATTTTGCCGAGAGTTCCGCGATGGCGTAGCTGATGGCCTCCGGAGAAATGCTGATCTCGCCCCGGAACGGCCCGTCCAAGACCGCGAGGAAGGACACCATCAGCCCGATGGCGGTCAGCTTGATGCCGAGAAAAACGAAGCCATAAGGACGCACGATCAAAAGCCCCGCCAGAACACAGATGACGGCGATCAGGGCGCCGATCAGCCACCAGAAGATAGACAGCAGCCGCGTTTCCGACGCCGCGATGATACGGTCGTCGTGGTCCTGCTCCAGGTCGTTGACGGCGTCCAACATCCGGTCCGCGAGGCTGTTGTGGCCTTCCGGCAAGACGCTGATCGCGGCGCGAAGCCGCGCCATCAGGTCATAGACGCGATCGGAACCGTCGGGCGCACCGGCGCGCATCAGAGGCCAGTCTTCTTCGACCACGGCCTTGGCATAGTCGACGAGGATGCGCCGCGCTTCGGCCGTGCGTTCCTCACCGTAGTGGACCAGCATCCTGTCCAGGTGAACGAGGTTGAAAGCCTCCTCTTTCACCTTGCCGCCCAGCTTGGCCGTGGCTGTGCGCGCCTCGAGCGTGGAGAGCGACATCATCAACGCGGTCAGCGCGAAGATACCGATATAAACGATTTGGGCGTAATCGCGCGTCCTTTGATCGATTTCCAATCTCGTCAACCGCAGGGCGCGGTTGACCACCAAGCCCAGCAGCAGGCCCGCCGAAACGATGATCGCGATGAAGACGGCGAAAATCTGCCAATTCCGCGCGGCAGACAGAAAATGCTCGAGCCACATGCGCTTGCCCCCGCGTTCCGGCGCATCCCCTGCTGCATTCACCCATATTTCCATGCGATTTCAAAGCACAGGGGTGCTGTCGCCAGAGCCGTGGCGCTGGACTAGACTTTTCGTATCGTCCGGCAACGGCCACACAAGGAGAGGCATTCCATGCTTGCCAACGTGATCTTTGGTGTGCGCGACATGAAGCGCGCCACTTCGTTCTATGACGCGATCTTCACGCCGCTCGGCTACAAGCGCGTCAGCACCGGCGAGAAGTTCACCGGCTATGGTCCGGCGGAGAAGGCCAACTTCTTCATCTGCATGCCGCGCAACGGCCAGCCGGCCACCGCGGGCAACGGCACCCAGGTCACCGTCTCGGCGCCGGATACGGCCGCGGTGGACAAGTTTCACAAGGCAGCCCTGGCCTCCGGCGGCACCTGCGAGGGCGCACCGGGCTATCGCCCGCCCGAGAAGAAGACCTCTTATGCCGCGTATGTGCGCGATCCGGACGGCAACAAGGTCATGGCCGTCTGCAGCAATCCGAAATAACGCCCAAGCCGGGCGGCCGCATCGGCGGCCGCCCGGCACGGTACCGTGATGACGGCGCGCCGCTGGTTACCGCGATGGCTCCGTAGCTCGCCGCTTCTGGCGCTCCTGATGCTCGCGTGTACCGCGGGGGCATGGGCGGCCACGACCTCTCCCGACGCCGACCGGGACGAGTTGGGCGAGTGCAAACGCGGCTATTACGCGTTGGGCCAAACCTGTATCCCGCTCGAGATGCCGGAAAACGCCCGGCTCGATTCCACCGGACACGCCTGGGTATGCCGCAGTGGCTTCTATCAGAGCGGTGCCCAGTGCCTGTCCGTGAAGATGCCCGTTCACGCCAAGTTGGATGGGACGGGGCACGCATGGGTCTGCGACAAGGGCTTCTATCGCGTGGACGACCATTGCGAGATCGTGTGCGAACGCGGCTTTCACAACGTGGGCCAGAAATGCGTTCCGATCTCGAAACCATCCCATGCGGCGCCGGCCGGCGGCACCCATGGCGACACGGCGGCGTGCCCGTATGGAACACGCGTGAACAGCGGCCAATGCGAACGGCTGAAACCGCCCGCGCACGCGTCGCTGGACAGGTCCGGACTCGATTGGGCCTGCGATGCCGGATTTTTCCGCTACGGCGAAGAATGCCGGCGCGTGTGCGGCAAGGGCTTCTACCGGGACGACAAGGATTCCTGCCAGCCCGTCGCGGTCCCGCCCAACGCCGCGCTCGACCGGTCGGGGCACAACTGGGCCTGCAACGCAGGCTTCATCGCCCAAGACAACGGTTGCGTCCCCGTTCCCCTCGACACAACGCCGCCGCGCAAATTCGGAGGCGGCGGCGCCAAGGAGAAAGCACCATGAACTTGCCGAAGGAGCTGGTCGGTTATTGGGACCGCTATAAGGCCGAGACCGATCTTTATTGGGCACGCGTATGCAAGGAGAAGGGCATTTCCGGCGTGACGCCGCACATCTATCCCTGGACACAGGTTCCGGTGTTCGCCGACCTGATGCTGTTCCTGATCCTTCACGGCGGCAAAACCTCGACCGCGCATCTTCTTCTCGAACACGAGGTCAGCGGCAAGCCGCCGCACAAGGTGGGCGACTACAGCGTGGTGCTGGACGGATTCGGCCGTCCGGCCTGCGTCATCCGCACCACCTCGGTCGAGATCAAGCCGTTCCGCGCGGTGGACAAAAAATTCGCCATGGCCGAATCGGAAGGCGCGGGCGACGTGCTCTATTGGAAGCAGGGCCACTGGTCCTTCTTCCAGCATTACTGCAAGGCACACGGCAAGGAGATGACCGAGGACACGCCGATGGTGTTCGAGTATTTCGAGCTGATCCACCCCGGCTAGGGGGCGTTTAACCCGGTAGGCGGTTGACCGCGTCGATGCGGTCGCCGGTGGCGGGATGCGAAGCGAAGAATCCGCCGCCGCCGGCGCCTTCGGTTTGATTGAGCCACGTGAGTGTACTGGCCATCAGCGTTTTGCCCGGATAGCCCGCGCGGTTGAGGATCTCGACACCGTGCGCGTCGGCCTCGGTCTCCTCGGAACGGCTGTAGGCGCTGGTCACCAGCGCGCCCGCCAGCGGCGTCAATTGACTGGAGCCCGGGACGATCTGTTCCAAGAGGACGAAGCCGATATCCATGCCGGTTGCGAGGGTTTGGATCTTGGCCACGTGGCCCAAATCCTCGTGCGCGATCTCATGCGCCAAGATCGCGCGCAACTGATCGTCGTTGGCCTTCCGCAGCAGGCCGGTGGTGACGTAGAAATCGCCGCTGCCGCCATTGGCCGCGTTCACATGCGGATCGTCCCACACGGTGATCTTCACGCGATTCGCGGGGATGGGCCGATTCATCCTGGCAACGAGGGGTGTCATGATCGCCTGCAGGCGCTTGGCCTGATCCGGCGTGATCGCGATGGTCTTGGGTTCTTCGCTTTGTGCCTGCGGCGCGGGCTGGGACGAATCACCACCCTGGCCGCCGCCCTGCTGTGGGGCAACACAGCCGCCGAGGATCAGCACCAAGGCCACCGCGGACAGGAAAAGCTTCAATGATGCCTCCGCCTGAAACGGCGACAGGTTCGCCGTGACGACGGATCAACGCATCGCGATCAGGGCGGTTCCGGCCGAGCGGGAACGAACCGGCCGGCGCCGTCAGGCGGAGATTTCGGCGCGCGCCTTCTTCGATTCCTCGAAGCCGTGCATGCCCATGTGCCATTGCAGGGCGACGATGACGCCCTTCATCGGCTGGAGCAGGCCGAGCGTCATCACGAGCGTGAGCGGCAGCCAAATGGCCAGATGCACCCACAGCGGCGGCTCCAACAGCTGCTCGGTCAGGAGCTGCGCGGGCACAATGATGTGGCCGACGATCAAGATCACCAGATAGGCGGGAAAGTCGTCGGCGCGATGATGGTGCATTTCCTCGCCGCAGGCCGGGCAGGCCGGCGCGATCTTAAGAAAACGTGCAAACAGGTGCCCCTTACCGCAAGCCGGACATTTGCACCGGAACCCGCGCCCCAGGGCGGTCAGAAGGGAAACCTGTGATCCAACCATAGCCTTGATCCCTTTATCTTCTTGCCCGTTCACCGATCTTATCCATACAATAAAAATTCATGACCATACTAACAAGGCCATAGGCGCATATTGTATGGATTGGACCCCTACATTAAACGACCGTTCCGGGCCCGTCTATTTGGCGATCGCCGACGCGCTCGACGCCGACATCGCGAGCGGCCGCCTACGCCGCGGTCAGCAATTGCCGACGCATCGCGCCCTGGCCAAGGCGTTGGGCGTCGATCTGACCACGGTGACACGCGCCTATTCCGAGGCACGCGAGCGCGGCCTGACCGAGGCGCGCGTGGGGCAAGGCACCTTCGTGGCCGAGAGCCGCGCCACCGTCCATCATCCGGGCGCGCCGCGTATCCAGTTCGACCTGTCGATGAACCTGCCGCCGCAGCCGCTAGAGGCCGATCTCGAAGGGCGCATCGCGCGCGGGATCGCCGCGCTGAAAAAGGAGAACGGTTTCTCCGCTTACCTGAACTATCGCGAGATGGGCGGCAGCGACGACGAACGGTATGCGGCCGCCGCTTGGCTACGTGCACGTATCCCCGACGCGGACGCCGACCGTTTGTTGATCTGTCCCGGCACGCAGACCGCGATCTTCGCGTTGTTGATGATGCTGACCACGCCGGGCGACGTGGTTCTAACGGAAACGCTGACCTATCCTGGCCTCAAGGCTGCCGCGTCTTACATGGGCGTACGGCTGGTCGGCGTGACGATGGATGCAAACGGTATCCTGCCTGACGCATTGGAGCAGGCCTGCATCCGTCACGCGCCCAAGGCGCTCTATCTCGTACCGACGATCCACAATCCCACCACGGCGACCTTGCCGCCGGAGCGGCGCCGCGCGATTTCCGCCATCGTGCGCAAGCATGGCCTGCATCTTCTGGAGGACGACGCATATGGCGCGCTCGACCCCGCTTCCGTGCCGCTGGCGGCGCTGATGCCGGAGCGGACCTATCACACGGCCAGCCTGTCCAAGTGCATCGCGCCGGGTCTGCGCGTCTCGCTTTTGCTAATGCCGTCGCGCGCGGAGGCGGCCACAGCCGGCAACGCCCTGCGCACGGTGGCGCAAATGCCGGTCTCGCTGATGGTGGCGTTAACCGCGCGATGGCTGCGTGATGGCAGCGCCGACGCGATCGTCGCCGCCATCCGCGACGAGGCCGCGGCGCGTCAGAAACTGGCGGCCCGCGCGATGGTCGGCCACGCGTTCGCCGCCCATCCCCGCGGTCACCATATCTGGGTGCCATTGCCGCGCGGCTGGGGTCGGGCGGAATTTGCTTCCCACGTGCAGCGCCAGGGCCTGGCCGTCGTCACCAGCGAGGCCTTCTCCGTGGAGGAAACGCCACCCCACGCGGTGCGCGTCTCGCTCGGCGCCGCCGCCAGCCGCGCCGAGTTGGCGCGCGCGCTGGAGCTGCTGGCCACTGCTCTTAAATCTTCGCCGATCGCTTCGCGGGTTGTGTAAGCGCGTTGGTACGCCGGGCGGCGCTTTCAAGCCTCCGACGCGCCCTTGCGTGAACCGGTTGCCGAAGCGGCCGCTTCTTTCAGGCTCTCGGCATATTGGGCGCGGAAATAATCGCGCATCTTGCGCGGGTTGAAGTTCAGCAGCGTACCGCCGGATTCGAAGTGCGAGATGCAAACCTTGCCGACCGCATAGGTGATCGCCGCGGCCACGCCCGGCACGGCGGCAACCGCGATCACCGGCCCCAGCACGGGAATGGCGCGAAAGCTGCTGAGCGCGACCATCTTGCCGAGGGTCACGCTTCCCAAGCTTCCGATCAGCGACAGGGCGATGCCCTTGGCCATATCCTTGCCGTAAGGCTGGCCGTAATGATCGGCCAGTTCCTTGATCAGCTTGACCTCGACCGCGGTGATGGCCGCCAACTCGAGGAGGGGAACGGGGATCACCCCGGCGCCAGCGGACCACAACATGTTACGGCGGACGATTTCCATCGCCTCCGCAACCCTGGGCTCGACTTCAAGGTCATGAGCGAATGCCTGATCTGCCATGGCGGCCCTCAATTTTCGCGGTAAGACGTCTTAAACAGGATGATCCCAAACGATAGACATGACAATGCTGAAGGTCCGGCCCGGAAACCACGCCTTCGGCATACACCCAGTCTGGCCGATCTTTCCATCCGGCATCGACTGGCTTGTTCGCGGTCTTGGCCCGCGGGTCCGCGCGGATGAGGCGCACCCGCTATTTGAGCGCCTCGACAACCTTCGGATCATTGAGAAGTTTAGCCAGCGATTCCTGGGCCAATGCCTTCACCTTCGGCGCCATATCCGACTCCGGCGTGAATGTGACGAATCGATTGGAAATGGCCTGGCGGTCCCGCACCGTATTCGTTGCCAACAGCGCGCCGGACGCGTCGTAAACATCCGCGATGAGGCCAACATCCGCGGAAGCATTGACATACATTTCCGTTTTCCAGTCCGTGATCGTGACCAGCAGCGAGCGGGGCGCTTTAACATCCTGCAGAAGCTTGATCGCCTGATCGCGCGAATCCGTGTACGGAATCGTCACGGTCGTCACCTTGATCTTTTTGGCTTCCAGGGCGCTCGAGATCGCGGTGGCGAAATCATCCGCCAAAGGGCGCCCTGATTGGGTGTGAATCCCATAAGGGATGCCCACGCCCGCTCGCGCGAGACCGACAAACTCGGGGCTTTTGTCACCGCTCGTCACATAGGGCCGCTGATCCTGCACGCCGAGCGCCACTTGTTTCTCGGTCGCCGCGTCCAAGTTCAAGGTTTGGTTTTGAAAATCATATTTCTGGCCGACAACGCATGCGCTGACCATCAGCGCCATCGCCGTAGAAAACAGCACTTTCAGCATTGTTCATCCCCCGAGTTGATCGCTCAGCTTGCCGACACTAAGTCGATTTCATCGCGACCGCATTGATAATGGTCCGTTCGTATTTTTCGGACAGCTTGAGGCCGAATGATTCCAAAATGCGCCAGTTCGGGTGGCTCCACCACATGTACGGAAGCGAGATGTGAGAATCCGAGAGCGTGAAACCCGCTGCGCGCACCAGCGCTACATATTCGTCCGCCGTTTTCTGGACCTCCATGGGATGGCGGAAAAACCCGCGGATTAACCAACTGTCGATATACGCTTTGGTCGATTCGGCAAGAAGAAGGCATCCCCCTGGCTTCAGCACCCGCAAGAATTCTCGCAGCGCTCTGTCCTGGTCCACGATGTGATGAAGACTTTGGTGGCAAAACACCATGTCTACGCTTTCATCGCACAAGCCGGTATGCGATGCGGTGGCCACGACGATCTCGGCCGAACAGGGCGCCGCGACGGCCGCCTTCGCCGCCCACGCCGGCGCGCGCGGATCTGCATCCAGTCCGATGATCCGCTCCGCCGAGAACCGTTTGGCCAAGTAGGCGAACGCGCCGCCATGGCCGCATCCCACGTCGAGGATGACAGGGAAGCGTTTGCCCAGCGGCAAGAGCCTGCGAAGATCGCGGATCGCGCGACGAACCACGAACTCCCGCCATATCCGCGTACCCAAGAACCAACAGCCGAAGCGGCTGTCGGGCACGAAGGGCGCCGGTGCCGGCGCCGTCGCGGTTCGGACGCTCGCTCGGTCATTCCATGCAGAAGCGGTCATCGGAAACGAATCGATCAGCTGCGTTCCAGATTGGCCTGGATCGTATCAACCAGATCGCGCGTCCATTTGTTATAGAACGGGTGAATTATGCCCGTGCCGGCATTGGGCTGATATTTCATGTTGATGCTTCCGGCATAGACGACGCTGAAGTTCTCCTTTGAATACGTGATGTTGACGATCACGGTGTGCTTGTTGCGTACAACCAAGGTTGCGGTCACCGAATTTTCGGTGGGGCCCTTGGTGATCGTCCAGCTGTTCATGGCGGCGGCCGTCACGATCGCTTGCTTGACCTGATCGATCGTGAGTGGCTTCGCGACGAGTTGATTCTCGTAATTGATGATCGGCACGGCCTCGCGCGCTTGCGCGGCCGTGGTCAGGAAAACGGACACAATCAGGATCGTCAGGCTTCGCAACGCGACTTTCACGTTTGTTCTCCTTTGCGTTCGATCATGGCGTCTTCCGCGCCGTCTGCATCTGTCACGGTGATGTGCAGATTGCGTACAGCCTCGGCAATTTGCGTAGTTTCCAGGCCTAGGATGGCGACCGATAAAAAAACTCCGGGGTGGGGGACATGGTGATGAAGAAGCAGCGTCTCGCCGCCGAAGACCGTCGGCCAGGTACCTTCGCGCGGCCCGAGATGCGCCCGATCCGTGCCATCGGCCACATGATCCAAGCCTCTTCCGTGGGCCTTGGCCAGCGCCTCGCGCAACGTCCAGATGCGGTAGAACTCATGTTCCGTCGTAGACCGCGCGATTTCCCGCGGCCCAAATGCCGCGTGGGCAATGCCGCGCCAATCGCGTCCCGGCCGCGCCACCTCCACATCCACGCCGATCGTCCCTGCCGTGCTCATCGCGCAGGCGAACCAATCACGGCTGTGCGAGAGGGAAATGGACGGTCCCGGCTCATCACCCTGAAACGCCATCGGTTGTCCAGACGGTAAATGCGCAATTCCCCACGCGCCACGCGCCGTACCGGCAAGTTCGGCAAGTATTTTGCTTGCCATAGTCTTGGTTCGGCCGGTCGACCAAAAATGACCAGCCAGGGGTGGAAACCCTCCCTCTCTCATAGTAAGTAGATTTACCTTGTACACTGAATGCGCAATGACAGTGGAAATCACAGGGGTTGGCCCGCGATATCTTTTGCAGGTTGAATCTACTAGAACTGTTTCGCGTACGGGAAGACAGATATTACTACCGAATAGCATTGTCGATTCGGGGGAACGACAATCCTAATGCTTTGTCATTCGAAGATATTTCTTTCAAAGACTTTCCATTTTTCTCGATTTGGGGCGCGTTATGACACGCCTTAATCCCATTGCGGTGGCCCAGTGGGATGCGTGGTCACCCGGCCGCGAGAGCCGCGCAGCGTGGTCTGCTTGGGCCGGCGCTCCGGCATCAGGCCAGGATGGCCCGCCACCTTCGGCGCCAGCCGCATTGCGCCGCCGCGTCACACCCCTCGGGCAAAAGACGCTGGCCAGCGCCTTAGCCTGCGGAACCGCGGCGAATGGACATTATGTGTTCGCATCGCGGCACGGAGAGTACGACCGCACCGTTTCAATCTTCGAAGCGCTGGCGTCCGGCGAGCAGCCTTCACCCGCCGAATTCAGCATGTCGGTCCATCATTCGCTGGCTGGATTGCTATCGGTCCATGCCGGCAACCGTGGCGTCCACACCGCCGTCGCGGCGGGCGCCGACAGCTTCGGCTTTGGTTTTCTCGAGGCCGTTTCGCTTGTATCCGAGCGCCCGGCGGACCCCGTGCTCTTCGTCTATTACGACGAACCTTTGCCCTCGCCGTACGAGCGGTTTCGGGAAGGCGGCGAAACGTTGCCGTTGGTGCTGGCCTTGGAGCTTCGCAAACCGTCGGAAGACGACCGCGCAATCACCTTCACGGCCACGCCGGCCGAGAACAAAACGCCATCACCGAGCGCGGCCGAAGATTTCCTTCATTTCTATCTCTCCGGGGCACCGCAAGCGGCCTCGGATGGCCAGCGCATGCACTGGCGGTGGCGGCGCGATGCATAAGCTCCTCGATCGCGCTTGGCGCCTGATCGGCACCGGCTTCGCCTTCGCATTCATCTTCGCGGGCGGCGCGCTGGCCGCGATGACTTTGTTCCCGATGATCGCGTGCCTGACCCGGCCGGGCGAGGTACGTCATCGCGCCACGCGCGAGGCGATCCGCCGCATCTTCCAATTCTATATCGGCATGCTGCAGGTATTGGGACTGATCCGGCTCAAGGTCGACGGCACGCAAGCCTTGGCCGAAACCACGGGCCGCTTGGTCGTGGCCAATCATCCGACCATCTTGGATGTGGTTCTGTTGATCGCATTGCTGCCGCGCGTGCAGTGCATCGTGAAAGGCGAGTTGTGGCGCAGCCGCTATCTGGGTGGCACCATGCGCGCGGCCGGCTATATCCGCAACGATCTTGGCGCGAGCGAATTGCTGGCGGCTTGCAAAAAGGCCATCGACGAAGGCAACAACGTTCTGATCTTTCCCGAGGGCACGCGCACCAAGCCGAACACGCCGCTTCACATGCAGCGCGGTTTCGCCAATATCGCCCTTCTGTCCGGCGCGCGCATTCAACTGGTCACCATCACCTGCCAGCCCATCACGTTGACGAAGGGCGAGCCGTGGTGGCGGATTCCAGCGCGACGTCCGGATTTCTCGGTCTCGGCCGGCGAATGCCTGGAGACCGCGGACCTATTGAACAACGAAGTCCGCTCCCTGGCCGCGCGCCATCTCGTGAAGCGGCTCGAAACCTATTATGCGGAGCGCCTATCGCATGCCTGATCTCGAACAGGAATTGAAGGCGCTGATCGTCAAGACGCTCCGCCTCGAGGAAGTCCGGCCCGAGGAGATCGACAGCGGAGAAGCCTTGTTCGCAGGCGGTCTCAACCTCGATTCCATCGACGCCCTGGAATTGGGCGTGGCGGTCCGCAAGACTTACGGCGTCAAGATCGAGAATGTGACGGAAGAAGTACGCGCCCATTTTGCCTCGGTGCGCGCTCTCGCCGCCTTCATCCGTTCACAGCGCGGAGCATAGGGAATGCTGTCGCGCGATGAGATCTACGAAAAGGTGTCGGCCTATCTGGTGGAAATGTTCGAGGTTCCACCCGAGAAGATCACGCCCGAGGCGCGGCTTTTCGCGGACCTGGATCTCGACAGCATCGACGCCATCGATCTGATCGTCCAACTGCAGAACCTCACGGGCCGCAAGATCAAGGCCGAGGAATTCAAGACCGTCCGGACCATCCAGGACGTGGTCGACCGCGTCCATGGCCTCCTGGCCCCATAAGGCGGGCAAATTTTGGCCCATGGCTCTGGTCGCGCTTGGCGCGGCCTATCCGGTGGCCGTGTTCCTGGGGCAAGGTCGCGTCGGTCTGTGGGTGCCGATCCTCCTGGCCGCGCTTCTCCTCCTCGCCCGCCTATGTGCAGTGCCATCCGATGCGGCGCGGGCTTGGCGGGGTTTAACCGCGGCGGCCTTTATCCTGCTGCTCGCGCTAGCGCTGTATAATTCCGGCCTGGCCGCAAAGGCCTATCCGGTTCTCGTCAGCGCCATGCTGGCCGCCGTGTTCGGCCTCTCCTTATTGCGGCCACCCAGCGTGATCGAGCGGCTGGCGATGCTCTCCGAACCCGATTTGCCGCCGGCGGGCCGGCGCTATTGCCGCCGCGTGACGGTCATGTGGCTGGGCTGGCTCGTCTTCAACGCGCTTCTGTCCGCGGCCTTGGCGTTGTGGGGTTCCGTCGAGGCGTGGACCCTATGGTGCAGCGTCCTGTCGTATCTGGCGATGGGCGCCTTGTTCCTGGGCGAATACGCCGTGCGCCGCCACCAGCGCCGCCGCTGGGCCGTCTCGTGACGCTCGCGCCACTCTCGGATCTTTTCGCCGCCGGCCGGCCGGGCGGCCTGCCGATCGCGCGCAGCGGTGGCCGCCTGATCGTCTTGTCCGACTTCCGAGCGGATGTGGCCGCGAACGCCGCCCGCTTGCGTGCGACCGGCTGCAACCGCGGCCAGGTTATGGCCGAAGACAGCTATTGGGCCGCGGTCGGCATCTTCGCTCTGCTTCATGCCGGCGCGTCGGTGGTCATGCCGCAGCATGCCGGCCAGCCGAATGACGCCGATACGCTGCGCCTGGTCGACCGCCCGGCCGGCGCGGATGACTTTGTCCTGCGCCCGGCCGAGACATCCGGCCCGTGCCAGTTGCCATCGCTCGACGCCACATCGTGCCGCTTCGCGTTGCATACCGCCGGCTCGACCGGCGCCGCCAAGCCCGTGATCAAGACCCTGCTTCAACTCGAGCGCGAAACGGCGATCCTCGATCCCCTGTTGGCGCGCTTCGCACGCGCGGGCGCGTGGGTGCATGGTTCGGTGCCGCACTACCACCTCTATGGCCTGACCTTCAGATTGGCTTGGCCGCTGGCCTCCGGCCGGCCCTTCATGGGCGAGCAAAACCTGTTCTGGGAACAGGTTTTGAGCAGCGGGATCGGGAACGGCGTGCTCGTCACAAGCCCCGCGCATCTGACTCGGTTGGGCGGGCTGGCGCCGCTGGCGGCACCACCCGATTTGATTTTGTCCGCCGGCGCGCCCTTGCCGGCATCGGCCGTCGAGGACGCCGCCACGATCTTGGGCAAGGCACCGGTCGAGATTTTCGGCAGCACCGAGACAGGCGTGATGGCCTGGCGCGAACGCGCGCGGCCGGGCAGCGGCTGGCGGCCGTTTCCCGAGATCCACGTGGAACGCCGTCCGGACGGACGCATCGCGATCCGCTCACCGCTTCTGCCGGACGGCGGACCCTATTTCGGCGAGGACCTGATCGAGTTCGCGAACGACGGCACTTTCACGCTACACGGCCGCGCCGATACCGTGGTGAAGATCGAAGGCAAGCGCACCAACCTGACGGAGCTTGAAGCCCTGCTCGGGGCGCTCGAGGAAGTTCAGGACGCGGCCGTCATTCCACTCGGCGACGAACCGATGCGCCTTGGTGCCGCCGTGGTGCCGAGCCAAGCCGGGCGCCGTCTTTTGTCGTCCGTCGGTGCCTTTCGTTTGGGCCGCCACTTGCGCAACGCCCTGGCCGCGCGGCTCGATCCCGCGCTGCTGCCGCGCCAATGGCGCTTTGTGCCCGCCTTGGGTGATTCACCCTTGGGCAAGCGCCGCCGCGCCGATCTGGCCGGGCTGTTCGCGCCCGCCGACAGCCTGAAAAGCGGCCCGATACAGCCGGCCGTGCGCGCCACCAAGGTAGGCGCCGAAAAGGCCGAGCTCTTGCTGCACGTGCCTCGGGACTTGGCCTATTTCGACGGGCATTTCCCGGGCTTTCCGCTGGTGCCCGGCGTGACCTTGCTGGATTGGGCGGTGAGCCTGGGCAGCCAGGCCTTGGCGCTCGAACTGGATGCCGCGCAGCATTTTCAAGTCAAATTCCTGCACCCCGTTTACCCCGGCGATGATCTCGCGCTCTCGATAGCGCGCTCGAAAGACCGGCTGTCGTTCGAGTATCGCGTGGGCGAACGGGTCGTCAGCGTCGGCAAAATCGCGCTCGGTGCGCCATGACCGACCGGCTGCGCCTCTGCGCGGTGGTTCCGACCCATAACCATTGGCAGGCCCTTGGCGGCGTGCTCGACGAGCTGTGCAACCGCGATATCCCCGTCTTCCTGATCGACGACGGCAGCGATCCCGATGCCTCCGCCCGGATCGCCGGGATGGCGGCGGAGCGCACCGGCATCGAGCTGCATCGCTTCGCGGCCAATCGCGGCAAGGGCGCGGCCGTCCTGGCCGGCTTTCAGATGGCAAGCGCGGCCGGCTTTACCCACGCGATCCAGATTGATGCCGACGGTCAGCATGATTTGAACGCCTTGCCGCGACTGATCGCGCTGGCCCATCGGCATCCGGATACGCTCGTCAGCGGCATCGCCACCTACGACGCCTCGGTGCCGCTTGGCCGCAAGATCGGACGCTGGATCACCCATGTCTGGGTCTGGATCGAAACTCTCTCGTTCCGGGTTCGGGACAGCATGTGCGGCTTTCGGATCTATCCCTTGGCCGCCGTTTCCGCCCTGTCCGCCTCCGGCGCGCGGATCGGCACGCGGATGGATTTCGATACGGAAATTCTCGTGCGTTTGGTTTGGACGGGCGTGCCCCTGCTGGAGGTGCCGGTGGGCGTCATGTATCCGCCCGGCAACCGGTCCAACTTCCGCATGGTAGCGGACAATTGGCGCATCTCGAAAATGCACACCCGTCTGGCCTTTGGGATGGTTGCGAATCTGCGCCGCGTGCTGGCCCACCCGCCGCGCGCGCCCGGACAGGGTCCCCATTGGTCATGGCTGATGGAACGCGGCGCCTATTGGGGTCTGCGCATCAGCGCGGCGTATCTCCGCCTGTTCGGGCGGCGCGGCAGCATCATCGCGCTCTCGCCCATCATTTTTTATTTCTATCTATCGGGCGGTGTGCAGCGCCGCGCCTCGCGGGATTTTCTGACGCGCGCCTTCGCCGCGTCCGGGATCAGGCGCACGCCCGGATTCGTCGATGGTTTCCGGCACTTCATGGCTTTCGCCGAACGGACCATCGATGCGTTCGCCGCTTGGACCGGGCGCATGCCCACGGGCGCGTTCGCCTACGGCGACGCGGCCGCACTGCATGGCGCGATCGCCGATCCGCGCGGCGCGCTGTTCATCGTGTCCCATCTGGGCAATATCGACATGACGCGCGCGCTTTTGGACGAGCCCACGCGACGGCGCCTCACGATCTTGGTTCATGATCGCCACGCGCGGAATTACGGGCGCATCCTGCGCGAGTTCGGCGCCGATGCCGAACGGAACACGATTCAAGTGACGGAAGTGGGCGCGGAGACCGCGGTCGCGCTGAAGGAGCGGGTCGAGGCCGGGTCCTGGATCGTCCTGGCCGGCGACCGGACACCCGTGAAAGGCCAAGGGCGCACCAGCCTGGCGCCGTTCATGGGCGCTCCCGCGCCTTTTCCCCAAGGCCCCTACATCATGGCCGCGCTTCTGGAGTGTCCAGTCTATTTGCTGTTCTGCCTCAAAATCGGAGGCCGGTACGTGCTCAACGCGGAGCGCTTCGCCGAGCGGATCGAACTGCCGCGCGGCGAACGCGCGGCGCGGCTCGACGCCTATGCGACGCGCTATGCCGCGCGGCTGGAGCACCACGCGCTGCGCGCGCCGTTCCAATGGTACAATTTCTTCGACTTCTGGGCCCCGCCACGGAACGACGCGCCATGATCTCCGCCAAGATCGCCATTACGCCGCAATTTTACGACATCGACCCGATGCAGGTGGTCTGGCACGGCAATTACGCGCGGTTTTTCGAGATCGCGCGCTGTGCTCTTCTGGATCGAATCGGCTATGGCTACGAGGCCATGGCCGCCTCGGGCTATGCCTGGCCCATCGTCGATCTGCGCATCCGCTATGCCCGCCCCGTCAAGCTGTTCCAAGGCTTGGAGGTCGAGGCCAATCTGGTGGCCTATGAAAACTATCTGCGCATCGCCTATCGCTGCCGGGACGCCCAAAGCGGCGAAACCCTGACCAAGGGACAGACCACCCAGGTCGCCGTGTCCTTGCAGAGCGGCGAAACCTGTCTCGAATCGCCCGAGGTGTTTCTCGAAAAAGTCAGACGGCTCTTGTGAAACGTCTTCTCTCCATCCTCCTGGCCGCGCTCCTATCAGCCGCCGCGCCTGCTTGGGCCGCCGACGGAACCGTCACGGCCGGCATCCTGAAGCCCGGTGAAGCGCTCCGCGGCAAATTCCTGCAGGAGCGCAGGCTGCAGGGCTTCGACGCGCCGCTCAAGACCGAGGGCAGCTACCTGCTCTCGCCCGCCTCGGGCTTGCTGTGGCGCGCGGAAAAGCCCTTCGCCGTCGTGACCATGATCAACGGCGACGGGCTGGTTCAACTGGCGAACGGGCAAGAGACCCTGCGCCTGCCCGCCGCCCGCCTGCCCTTCCTGTCCCGCCTGTTCGCCGTCTTCGAGGGGGCCTTGCTTGGCGATTGGCGCAAGCTGTCCGACCAGTTCACCGTGGCGCAGTCCGGCAATGAGCGCGATTGGACCTTGGCGCTGACGCCGCTGAAAAACGGCGATGCCGAGGTCATGCCAATCTCGCGCATCAACGTTTCGGGCGGACGGTTCGTGCAGAAGGTGGAGATCGTCCGCGTCAACGGCGATTCCGACCGTATCACCTTCAGCGACCAGACCGTGGTGCAAGACAAGCCCACGCCGGACGAGATTCAGCTCTTCTCCAAGGTGAAAACCCCGTGAGACGCACGGCCGCGCTGATCTGGCTGGCGCTGGTCTGCCTGTCCGCCGGCTATGTCGGCTATCAGGCCGTGAACGGCATCGCCCTGCGCACCGATCTGACCGCGCTTCTGCCGCGCGACGAACGCGACCCCATCTTGCAGAAGGTCAACGATGCGGTGTCTTCGTCCCTGTCGCGCCGCGCGGTCTTCCTGGTCGGCCATGCCGAACGCGCCAAGGCGCGCCAAGGCGCTGCGTCCGTCAGCCAGGCGCTGGCTGCCTCGGGAGCGTTCTCCATCGAACGCGACGCGTTGAACGCGGAGCGCCTGAAGCGGGTGGGCGCGCTCTACTGGCCGCACCGGGGTGCGCTTTTGTCCAACGCCGACCGCGCGGCACTTCAGGCCGATCAGGGCGAGGCCGTTGCCACCCGCGCCTTGTCGCAGGCTTACGGCTTTGTCGGGCTGTCGGATTCGCGGTTGCTGGTCGAGGACCCCTTTCTCCTTTTCCCGGCTTTCATGTCGCACCTGCCCTTTCCGATGTCCCGCCTGTCGGTCGACGACGGCATGCTGTCGGCCCACGCACAAGGCATGACCTGGATCCTGGTCACGGGGCTCGTCGGCGGCGACCCATACGATCTCGCCGTGCAGGAAGCCGCCGTCGCGGCCTACGACACCGCCGTCGCCGCCGCACAAGCGCAGGCGCCGGGTCTTGCGGTCAAGCATCTGGGCGCGGTGTTCTTCGCGTTCCAGGCGGCGCGCGCCAGTTTGGACGAAGCGCGCATCCTTGCATTTACCGCGGCCGCGGGAACGATTCTCTTGGTCGTCTGCGTCTTCCGGCGCCTGTCCGTTCTCTGGCTCAACCTCCTCGCGGTCGGAACCGGATTGTTGGTCGGATTGGCCGCCAGCTTGGCCATCTTCGGCGAGATCCATGTCGCCTCGCTCCTGTTCGGCACCAGCCTGATCGGTATCGCCGTGGATTACGCACTGCAGTACTCGGTCGGCTTTTTCGACGGCGATGCGCCTGATCCTGCGCGCCGGTTGAGCCATGTCCTGTCCGGCATCAGCCTGGGTCTGCTTTGCACCTTGATCGGCTATATCGCGCTCATGCTGGCCCCCTTTCCCGGCCTGCGGCAAATCGCCGTCTTTTCCGCCATTGGATTGGGCGCGGCCTTCGCCAGCGTCGTGCTGTGGTTTCCGCGGCTCGACCGCACGCCCATGCTGCACCATGGACGGCCGGTGCTTGGCGCCATGGCCGCGCTTTGGCGGGTCTGGGAAACCCCCGTCGGCCGCCGCGCGGTTGCGGCGATTCTGGTTGCCTTGGCCATCGCGGGGACGGCGGGGCTCACGCGGCTGCATGCCAACGACGATGTGCGTTCCATGCAATCGCTGTCCAAGCCGCTCTTGCGCGAACAAGAGGAAGTGCGCGACATCATCGGCGCAACCGTGTCGCCGCAGTTCATCCTCGTGCGCGCCGGCAGCGACGACGCGGCGTTACGCACGGAAGAGGAGCTGGCCGTGCGGCTCGCCCCGCTGGTGACGGACGGCGCCTTGTCCGGCTTTCAGACACCGGCCGCCTTCGTTCCCTCGCCCGAACGCCAGGCGGAGAACCGGAGACTGATCCGCGATCGGTTGGAGGCGCCGTTTCTTGCCCGTCAGCGCGCGGCCCTGGGTCTGGCGCCCGCGCCGCCGGGCGTCGAGCGCGACGATACCGTCCTGACGCTGGACGATGCGCTCGGCAGCGGCGCGGTCCCGTTCTTGAGCCAGCTGATCATCGCACCCGGTGTCCATGTCGTGATGCTGGAAGGGTTGACCGACGCCGACGCGCTGCGCGCCACGCTTGCGTCCTTGCCCGGCGTGCGTCTCGTAGACCCGACCGGGGATTTCAGCGCCCTGTTGTCCAAATACCGCCATCAAGCGCTGTGGCAATTGGCGCTGACCGCGGCGCTCGTCGCGCCGGTCTTGCTATGGCGCTATGGCTGGCGCCGCGGCGTCCTGGTGCTCGTGCCTTCCGTCGCGGCGGTGGTTCTGACACCCGCGCTCCTCGCACTGATCGGACAAGCCATGACGTTCTTCCACGCCATGGCGCTCGTCTTGGTTCTGGCGATCGGGGTCGATTACGCCGTGTTCTGCGCGGAAAGCAGCCACGCGCGCCGGCCGCTGACCATGCTGGCGATCCTCTTGGCGGCGATGACCACCACGCTTTCGTTCGGCCTTCTGGCCTTCAGCCGCGCCCATGCCGTCCATGTCTTCGGCTTGACCGTGTTGATCGGGATCACCTTAGCGTTCTTGCTCGCTCCCTTGGCGGCGGCCGGCAGGGCACGGAAGCCGTGAGCACTCCGCTTCGCCCGCTCGGACTACTCGCGTCCGCGCTTATGCTGCTGCAAGCCTGCGCCAGCAGCCCGCCGCCGGCCGGCGATCAGGCGATGATCGCGCCAGGCCACGTCTTGACCCTGCCCGCGCCGGCCGAATATGGCCGCCGCGCCGAGGTGGCGCAGCTCGTCACCGTCCATTGGCGGGATCAGACATTCGGCTTCGAAGCGCGTATCTCGATCACACCGCAACAGGTGGTCATCGCGGGAATCGACGGTATGGGACGGCGCGCCATGACCATCACCTGGAACGATTCCGGCGTCAGCCAGGAAGCCGCCCCATGGCTGCCCGAGGCGATGCAGCCCGGCCCGGTGCTGGCGGACATTGTCGTGCTTTATTGGCCCGAAGACGCCGTGCGCCGCGCGCTTGCCGCGGCCGGCGCCACGTTGACGGCCGATGCCACGCGCCGCACGGTCCTGATTGACGGCAAGCCGGTGCTTGAAGCCGAATACCAGTTCGTGCCCGGCGTCGCATGGCCGCACAAGGTTCGATATCGTAATCTCGCCTGGGGATATTCGATGGAAATCGATTCCGTCGAATCGAACGGATAGCGATGGGCGATCAACTCGGCATTCCGGCGATGGGCATCATTGCGCCCATCGGATCGAACAAGGACGCAACGGCACAGGCCTTGTGGGCGGGCGGGCGCGCTGGCCTGTCCTTGCGCGCCGACATCGCCGTCGGGCGAAAGGTGTATGTCGGCGCCGTGGCGGACGAATTTCCCTCGATACCGGCGGGGCTCGAAGGTTTCGCTTCCCGCAACAACCGCATGATGCTGGCTGCGCTCGCGCAGATCGCCGACGCGGTGCGCGCCGCCGTCGCGCGCTACGGCTGCGCGCGCGTGGCCGTCATTCTCGGCACCAGCACGGGCGGGCTGGCCGAAGGCGAGCATGCTTACGGGCAGCGTAAGACCACCGGCGTCTGGCCCAACAGCTACGCCTATACGCTGCAAGAGGTCGGCGGTCTGGCGGAATGCGCGGCGCAAGCCTTCGGTATTACCGGCCCGGCCTATACGGTCGCGACCGCCTGTTCTTCCAGCGCCAAGGTCTTCGCCTCGGCCCGGCGCCTGATCCGCGCGGGTTTTTGCGACGCGGCGGTGGTCGGCGGCTGCGACACGCTCTGCGGCACCACGGTGAACGGGTTCGGCGCGCTGGAATCTTTGTCGGCGGGCATCTGCAATCCATTCAGCGCCAACCGCGACGGGCTCAATATCGGCGAGGCCGCGGCCGCGTTCCTGCTGGTGCCCGAGGATGCGCCGGTCCAGTTGCTCGGCATCGGCGAAAGCTCGGACGCCTACCATATCAGCGCACCCGATCCGCAAGGGATCGGCGCCGCCGCCGCGATGACCAGAGCTTTGGAAGACGCCGGAATCGAGCCCAGCGACATCGGCTATATCAACCTGCACGGCACGGCCACGCGACTGAACGACGCGATGGAAGCCCGCGCCGTCGATTCCGTCTTCGGCCTCGAAACGCCGTGCAGCTCGACCAAGGCCATGACCGGCCACACGCTGGGCGCCGCAGGCGCGTGCGAGGCCGCGTTTCTATGGCTTGCGCTTCATCCCCAATATGGCGACGGGCGCGTGCCGCCTCATCTGTGGGACGGCGTGCGCGACGACGATATCCCCTCTCTTGCTCTGGCGCCGAAGGGATTGCGCCTGCCGCCGACCGAACGGGCCGCGATGCTGAGCAATTCCTTCGCCTTCGGCGGCAGCAATTGCTCTCTCATCTTGGCGCGAGGTTTCCCGGCATGAGGCCCTGCGCCTATCCGATCGAATGGCTGGTGCCGCACGCGCGGCCCATGATCCTGATCGACGAGGTGCTGTATTGGGACGGCGCCTTGTTGAAGACAGGGCTGACGGTCCGGGCCGGCATGCCATTCTTCCGCGCCGGCCAGGGCGTGCCCGCCCATGTGGCGATCGAGTTCATGGCGCAAAGCTGTGGCGCCTTCATCGGCATGGAGGCGATGGAGAAGGGTGAGGATGTGCGCCTTGGCTTCCTGCTCGGCACGCGGAATTTCGCGTCGCAGATCCCCTGGTTCGCCGAGAAGGCGCGCCTGACCATCGCGGCCTCCATGTCGTTCCGCGACGCGGAAGTCGGCGTTTTCGAATGCGCCGTCGATTGCGATGACGCACCGGCCGCGCAGGCATCCCTGACGCTGCACCGCCCGGCCGATGCCGGCAAGGCGTTTAATGCCATGCGCACGAGCGCGACCGGAGCCGCGCCATGACCGCGCGCAGCATCTTGGTCACCGGCGCCAGCAAAGGCATCGGCCGCGCGATCGCCGTGCGCTTGGCGAAAGACGGGTTCGCCATCGTGGTCCACTACGGCCGCGATGCGGACGCGGCCGCGGACACGGCACGGCAGATCGCCGGGATGGGCGGATCGGCGCGCACAATCGGTTTCGACATCGCCGACCGCGCCGTAACCAAAGCCGCGCTGGAAGCGGACATGGAGGCGCACGGCGTCTATTGGGGCGTCGTGCTCAATGCCGGCATCGCACGCGACGCGGCCTTTCCCGCCATGGAAGACGGCGAGTGGGATGCCGTCTTGGGTACCAATCTGGACGGATTCTACAACGTGCTGCGCCCCGTGGTCATGCCCATGGTATCCGCGCGACGCGGCGGGCGAATCGTCACGCTTTCATCGGTGTCTGGACTGACCGGCAACCGCGGCCAGGTCAATTACAGTGCCGCCAAGGCTGGGATCATCGGCGCGACCAAGGCGCTGGCGGTCGAGCTGGCCAAGCGCGAGATCACCGTGAACTGCGTGGCGCCCGGCCTCATCCAAACCCAGATGATCGAAGGCGTACCGCTTGAGGAGGTGCAGAAGCTGATCCCGATGCGGCGGATCGGGCGGCCCGAGGATGTGGCCGGCGCGGTCGGTTTCCTTTGCTCCGACGATGCCGCCTACGTCACCCGGCAGGTCATCGCCGTTAACGGAGGCATGGTGTGACGCGGCGCGTGGTCGTCACCGGCATGGGCGGAATCACGGCGCTGGGCCAAAGCTGGGCCGAGATCCGCACACCGATGCTGCGGGGCAAAACGGCCGTGCGCTATATGCCCGAATGGGAACAGTACGAAGGCATCAGCACCCGCCTCGCGGCTCCCATCGCGGGCTTCTCGGTCGATGCGCTTTATCCGCGCAAGAAGACGCGCACCATGGGGCCGGTGTCGAAGATGGCCGTGCGGGCAACCGACCTGGCGCTGGAAGATGCGGGCCTACGGCAGGACCCCGTGATCGGCGGCGGCCGGACTTGCGTTGCGTATGGATCGTCTTTCGGCAGTCCCGATCCCGTTCTAGGATTCGCCGAACTAAAAATGCACGGCACGTCCCGCAAGCTCAACGCGACGAGCTATGTGCAGATGATGAGCCACACGGCGGCGGTCAATATCGGGCTGTTCTTCGGCGTCACCGGCCGCATCATCCCGACCTCCAGCGCCTGCACCTCCGGCAGCCAAGGTATCGGCTACGCCTACGAAGCAATCCGCTGGGGACGCGCCGACCTGGCCATCGCCGGAGGGGCGGAAGAGATCGATATCACCCAATCCGCCGTGTTCGACACGCTGTTCGCCACCAGCACGCGCAACGACCGGCCCGAAACCACGCCGCGCCCCTTTGACCGCGATCGGGACGGCCTGGTCATCGGCGAGGGTGCCGCGACATTGATCCTGGAGGAGCGCGAACGCGCCCTTGCCCGCGGGGCGACGATCTATGCCGAGATCGCGGGCTTCGCGTGTAATTCGGATGGCAACCACATCACGCAGCCCCAGGCAGGCACCATGGCCAGCGCATTACGCCTGGCGCTCGAGGATGCCAGCCTGGATGCGGAAGCGATCGGCTTTATCAGCGGCCACGGCACGGCGACGGACACGGGCGACATGGCTGAGTCCAAAGCCACGCACGACGTATTGGGGGCGCGCGTGCCGATCCATTCGCTGAAATCGTATCTCGGCCACACGCTCGGCGCCTGTGGCGCCATCGAGACGTGGCTGGGTATCGAAATGATGCGGGAAGGTCACTTTGCCGCGACCGCCAACTTGGAAAATCCCGACCCGCAATGCGCGGACCTGGATCATGTCATGGGTGCGCCGCGCCGCGCCGATGTCGAATACATGATTTGTAACAACTTCGCGTTTGGCGGGATCAATACCTCGATCGTCGTCCGCAACGCCCGATGACTGGGCCCAGCCCATCGAAGCTGCGCGCGATTTCTAATTTCGCGCTTTTCAAAAATGACCGGCGGTGGCCATCGCCACTCCTGTTCGGCAGGAGCTGGGCTGCCCCCTTGCTCACCCGCTAGGTAAAACGGGTTGCCTCAAAACACCGCTATTGCTGCAAGTGATTGATTTTCAACGGAGTGGTGCCCCTGGCCGGACTCGAACCAGCACGATGTCGCCACCAACAGATTTTGAGTCTGCCGCGTCTACCAATTCCGCCACAGGGGCTCCGACGCGCCGCTAGATCCGGCGCGGACGACGGCGCGGATCATACTCGGCGCCCGGAGGGCGTCAACCGCGGCTCTCCGAGGGCAACTCAGCGCAGGCGATAGACCCGCACGCCCCAGGCCTCGATCCGTTCCGTCCAGCCGCCCCCGGCCACGGCGGGCCCGGGCGCGGCATCGAAGACCGGCTCGATCGCGGTCGGCGGTTCATCAAAAGTGAAGCGCGCCGTAACGGTGTCGGCATCGACATTGACCACGAGCAACACGGGACCTTCGGGCCCATCCTTGAGGAGGGTGCGGATGGGTACGGGCGAGGCGCTGCGTCCGCGCACAGCAACATGATAGTCGCGCCGCGAAGTGGGCGACAGAATCACGGGAGCCAATGTAGCCAGTTCCGCATTCAACCGTTCGATGACCCGCCACATCCGGCGCGACGACACAAGATCGCTCTTGGCGGCGGCAATCGGCTTGCCAGCCCTGGTCCGGCCAGACGGCGCAACATAGACGGGACGGGGATCGGGCGAGGCACCGATCACGCGCCCGTCGCGGCTGGCATAGCTGTCTTGCGTGAACCAAATGATGCCGGTCGCGCCGTGGACGACGCCCGCATAGATCATGACGCGCGCTTGTGTTTCGTCCGGCATGAACCAATTGTTGATCGGGCTGCGGAACGCCTGGGCCACGTACCAGACCGGCTTCCGCTCATGCGAAACCTCGGCGGCCAGCGTCGCCACTTCCGGCAGGCTGCGCGGCTGCATCATGCTGCGCACCGGCGCGTTGAAGAACGGGTATTTCCAAAAGCAGATCAGATCGCCGGCCTCGGCATAGGCCAGCCACGAGTTCCGGTAAGGCGGCGTGATACTCGGCGAATTCACGGTGAAAACCGGACGGTGCGGATCGAAGGCCCGCACGGCCTCAAGCCGGTCGCGGAACGCTTCCAGGCGCCAGAGCGCGGTTTCCGCCTGCGCATGCGCACTGGGCTCATGATCCAGTTCGTACCCCAGCACGAGCGGATCATTCGCGAAGCGCGGAAGTTCGGCGTCGGTCGGATCGCGCACGACCACTTGCAGCCCGTTCGCGCGCGCGGCTTCCACCACGGCGGCGTAATCCTGATCGCGCCAAGGAAAGACGCTGTTGAATCCGGCCGAGGCGTAGAGGGAGAAATTGCCCGGCCCATCGCCCACATCCAGCAGACCGTTATAGATGCCGATGGGAAAGAAGGATTCGGCCGCGCCATACGACAAGCGCACCGCGCCCTGACGCGTCGTGTGCGGCGCGCCGTCGCGATACATCGTCTGCACGGCTTGCGGCGTCTCGCGAAAACCGTCATCCGCATTTACGGCCGCGGCGCCCGCCAATGACGCCGCCAACAGCGCGGCAAAAGCCCCGCTTGCCAAGCGGAGCGTCCTTGGATAAGCCCGCCGCATGAGAGCACGCGCCCTCGCCGGCGCCGCCGTCGCGGCGCTCATCACGCTGGTCACGGCCGAGGTTGCGCTGCGGCTTTCATTCCTCATTCCCGTCTCGATCCCATCCAGTCCCTTTATCCCAGACGACGAGCTCGGCTTCAAATTGCGCCCGAGCGGACTAACGGATGCGGATGGTTTCAACAATCCGAGAAGCGAAGAAACACCCGCACCGGCCCGGATCGCGGCGCCCAACACAATCGTGTTTGTCGGCGATTCCTTCGCCTTCGGCACGTATCCCGCGGACGCCGTATTTCCGGCGCTCGTGGCCACCGATTTGGGATCGGAGGGAATAGCCGCCCGCGCGGTCAATTTGGGTATTCCCGCCGCCGGACCGGATATCTACGTTCGCGCGATGCGCAGCTATCTGCCGCGACTGCAGCCGGCGGCCGTCGTGACCACCATCTACCTCGGCAACGATGTGGGACAATCCGACCCCCGGCGACCCACGACGCTGTGGTTCGGCCAGACGATTAATGACGGCGCCTCGTTCTCGCTCGATCCCGACGACTTCGTCATAACCCGCATGGTCAGCCGGCTGTGGAGGCTAGCAAGCGAGTTTCTGGCCTCGCGCGCCGCGCAAGGGCCGGTCACGCCGGACCCCGCGGAAGCCGATCGCAGCAGCAGCCCGTTCTCCCAGACGACGTTGGACCGGGTTCGATGGCAGGAGCTGAATGTGGCGCGTATCCGGCCCGATGCGAGCATCGCGCGCGGTTATGACGGGCTGGAAAAGCATCTAGAGCAGATGGCGGCCAT
This sequence comes from uncultured Alphaproteobacteria bacterium, assembly GCA_902826885.1. Lineage (GTDB taxonomy): Bacteria > Pseudomonadota > Alphaproteobacteria > CADEGL01 > CADEGL01 > CADEGL01. Next base: position 49,990 of record CADEGL010000007.1, read on the forward strand.
CGCACGGCAAAACGACGTCAAGTTTCTCGTTGTGCTGGCGCCTTCACGCGCCGCGATCGACCCGGAGTTGCGCACACACGTCATCGCGGCGTTCGACGCCGATCCCGGAGATTTCGACGGTGGTTTGCCCGCGCGGCGCGTGGGCGATGCGCTGACCGCCCGCGGCATCCCGTTCATCGATCTGACGGCGGCTTTGGTCGCCGCGGGACCGGAGCGCGTCTATAACCGTGGCGACACGCACTGGAACCGGCGCGGCAACGCCGTCGCCGCGGAGGCCATCGCCGTGGCACTCAAACCCATGCTCGCCACGCCCTGACGGCTTGAAGCGGCCGGGTCCACGCGGTCTACTCGCCTGTCTTCACGAAGGAGGGACCGATGGCCGAACTGCCCAAATATAAAATGTACATCGACGGCAAATGGGTCGAGGCCGCCTCGGGCGAGTATTTCGAGAGCTTCAATCCCTTCACCGGCAAGCCGTGGGCGTTGATCCCGCGCGGCGGCGCCGACGACGCGGCACGCGTGGCCGAGGCCGCCTACCGCGCCGGCACCAAGGGCGACTGGCCGAAGCTCAAGGCCAGTCAGCGCGGCGCGCTGCTGCGCAAGCTGGGCGATCTGATCGCGCGGGACGCCGAGAAACTGGCGCAGACGGAAGTGCGCGACAACGGCAAGTTGATTGCCGAGATGGGCGCGCAGCTTCGCTACATCCCCCAGTGGTACTATTACTTCGGCGGCTTGGCCGACAAGATCGAGGGCTCGGTCATCCCGACCGACAAGCCCGAGATGTTCAACTTCACGCGCCACGAGCCCTTGGGCCCGTGCCTTCTCATCACCGCGTGGAACTCCCCGCTCCTTCTTCTGGCCTACAAGCTGGGCCCGTGCCTGGCCGCGGGCAACACGGCGATCGTGAAGCCGTCCGAATTCACTTCGGCCTCGACGCTCGAATTCGCGAAGCTAGTGGAAGAGGCGGGCTTTCCACCCGGCGTGTTCAACGTGGTCACCGGCTTCGGCAACGAGATCGGCGATCCGCTGGTCATTCATCCGCGCGTGGCTAAGGTGGCCTTCACCGGCAGCGAGCGCACGGGCGCCAAGGTCTACGAGCGCGCGGCCGCGCGGCTCAAGCGCGTGACGCTGGAGTTGGGCGGCAAGTCGCCCAATATCGTGTTCGCCGACGCGGATCTGGACAACGCGATGAAGGGCGCCATCTCCGGCATCTTCGCCGCCACGGGCCAGACCTGCGTCGCTGGCTCGCGCCTTTTGGTGCAAGAGTCGATTCACAACGAGTTCATGGACAAGCTGGTCGCCTTCGCCAAGACCGCGCGCATGGGCGACCCCTCGAAATTGGACACCCAGGTCGGCCCCGTCACCACACCGCCGCAATATAAGAAGGTGCTGGAGTATATCGACGTGGCCAAGGGCGAAGGCGCCACCTGCGTCATGGGGGGCGGCCCCGCCAAGCGGCCCGAATGCGGCGAAGGCTGGTTCGTGGAGCCCACCATCTTCACCGGCGTAAAGAATTCCATGCGCATCGCGCAAGAAGAGGTGTTCGGCCCGGTTCTCTCCGTCATTCCCTTCAAGGACGACGAGGACGCCATCGAGATCGCCAACGACGTGCTCTATGGCCTGGCCGCGGGCGTCTGGACCCAGAACATCCGGCGCGCGATGACCATGGCCGAACGGCTGCAGGCCGGCACGGTGTGGATCAACACCTATCGCGCGATCAGCTACATGACGCCGTTCGGCGGCTTCAAGCACTCCGGCATCGGCCGAGAGAACGGGCAGGAGGCCATCCGGTCCTACATGCAGACCAAGGCCGTATGGATCAGCACGGCGACCGAGGTGCCGAATCCCTTCGTGATGCGGTGAATGCCGAGACGCCCGCGCTTGCGGGCGTCTCCCCGCCCTGGTATGGGCTGGCACCCGTAAGGCTGGCCGGAGAGCGTCTTGTTGCGAGGATTGTACGATTGGACCATCCGCCTGGCGGGTCACCGCCATGCCACAGCCGCGCTTTTCGCCGTCTCGTTCGCCGAGAGTTCCATTTTTCCGATCCCGCCGGACGCCATGCTGGTGCCCATGATCCTGGCGAATCCGCGCAAGGCGTGGCTGTTCGCGGGCGTCTGCACCGTGGCTTCGGTGCTGGGCGGCCTGGTCGGCTACGGCATCGGCTATTTCCTCTATGACACGCTCGGCAAGCCGATCCTGCAGCTTTACGGCCAGCAGGAACAGATCGAGCATGCCTTGGCCTGGTACCGCGAATGGGGCGCTTGGATCGTGGCGGTGAAGGGTTTCACCCCCATTCCCTATAAGGTCGTTACCATCACCAGCGGCTTCGCCCATCTCGATATCTGGGCCTTCGTCCTGGCCTCGATCGTCTCGCGCATTCCGCGCTTCTTCCTGGTCGCGGCCCTTTTGCGCCGTTATGGCGACCCCATCCGCGCTTTCATCGAGAAGCGCCTCTATCTCGTCACCACCCTGTTCCTGCTGTTCCTCATCGGTGGGTTCGTGGTGATCGAGTATCTGATCTAGACCGCAAGCCACGGGTCGGTCACCATCGCCGCGATGGCGTCTTTTTTCTCCTCCCACAGCCACACGCCGCGCCGTGTCGCGCTGGCTCTGGCCGCGTGCGCGGCGGCGATCCTGCTAGGCGCGCTCGGTTTCCAGTATCTCGGCGGCCTGGCGCCCTGCCCGCTTTGCACCTGGCAACGCTATGCGTTGATCGCGGCCATGATGCTGGCGCTGGGCTCGGCTCTGTCGATGGACAACACAGCGCGCGTGATGCTGGCGCTCGCCGGTGTCGCGTTCGTGGCCAGCGCGGGCATCGGCGGCTTCCAGGTTGGGGTTGAGCAAGCCTGGTGGCAGGGCACGCAAGGATGCACGGGCGGCCAGCCCATGGCCGGCACGCTCGATCAGTTGATGACACAGGTGCAGGGCAAACCGCCCGCGCGCTGCGACGAGGTGGCTTGGTCGCTGTTCGGTATTTCCCTCGCGGGCTACAATTTCCTGATCTCGCTGGCGCTCGCCGCCACGGCGGCCGTGCGCGCCGCGATTCCCGAGCGCGCGAAATGACCGAAACCACGAAGCCGAGAAAGCAGGCACACGCGACCGGTGAGGATTCCTGGCCGGGCGACCCCGACAAGGACGCGCTGGTCGAAAGCATGATCCGCGTCAACCAGGCGGGCGAATATGGCGCCATGCGCATCTATGCCGGCCAATTGGCCGTGCTGCGCCATGGCGCGGCGGCCGAAAAGATCAAGGAGATGGCCGCGCAGGAGCGCGAGCATCTGGACGCGTTCAACAAGCTGGCGGCCGAGCGCCGCGTGCGTCCCACGGCTTTGGAACCCTTGTGGCACTTGGCGGGCTTCGCGCTGGGCGCGGCCACAGCGCTGATGGGTGAGAAGGCCGCCATGGCTTGCACGGTCGCCGTCGAAGAGGTGATCGAGGAGCACTATGCCGACCAGGCCGCGCAGCTGGGCCAGGACGAAGCGCCGCTGCGGGAGACGATCGAGAAATTCCGCGCCGATGAATTGGAACACCGCGACACCGCGGTCGCGCACCACGCGCGCGAGACGCCGGGTTACGAGTTGCTGGCGTCGGCCATCAAGGCCGGCTCGCGCCTGGCCATCTGGCTGTCCACCCGCGTGTAGGGCGCGGCGGCTAGACCGGATCGAGTTCGGAGTCCCAGTACAAGAAGTCGCGCCAGGATTGGTGCAGGTAGTTGGGCGGATAGCAGCGCCCATGCTCCTGCAACAGCTCGCTGGACGGGCGCGCGGGCCAATGCAGCGGCATCATGCCCACCTCGTGCGGCAGGCGGCTGCCCTTGCGCAGGTTGCAGGTGGTGCAGGCGGTGACCACGTTGTCCCACGTCGCGCGCCCGCCGCGGCAGCGCGGGATGATGTGGTCGAAGGTCAGCTCCTGCGTCGGGAAAACCTGCGCGCAGTACTGGCAGGAAAAACGGTCACGCAGGAAGACGTTGAAGCGCGTGAAGGCCGGGCGGCGCTTGGGCGGAATGTACTGCTTCAGCGCGATCACGCTGGGCAGCTTCATTTTCATGCTGGGCGAGTGGACGAAACGATCGTACTCGGAAACGATCGCGACGCGGTCCATGAAGACCGCTTTGACGGCTTCCTGCCACGACCACACCGAGAGCGGGAAATAGCTCAACGGTCGGTAATCCGCGTTCAGGACCAAGGCCGGCGAGTCCTTCATCGGCACCCTTGCGTTACAAGGGCTTCCCGGCCGCTCGCACGGCCGCGAAGCGCTCGGGAAATATGACGGCGGGCCGGGGAAAACACAACGGGTTGGGTGTTCCCGGAAGTTTCGCCCATCCGTCACACGGGCGTCATGTTCGCTTGTCCCACCGTTAAATCCCAAATGCGGCCGGATAACGCACCGCGCCGATCGCGCCAGCAAGGACGCCGGGCACCAGTTCGAGGGCCATGAAGGCATGGCCCGAAAACGGCGAGGCCAGTTTGGCGGCCAGCGAAGCCGAGAAACCGAAGCGAGGGTAGTAGCCCGGATGGCCGACGACGATCACGGCCTCGGCGCCGAGCTTCCGTGTGGCTTCAAGACCGGCTGCGACCAGTTGCGAACCAATCCCCCGCCGCTGACGATCCGGCCTCACCGCCATCGGCGCCAATGCGACGGCCCGCACCGCACGGCCGTCGATCTCGGTCGGCAGCCAACTGAAGACAATATGGCCAAGGATCGCGCCGTCCGCTTCGGCCACAAGCGCCACGGCGATGCGATTCTCGCGGTGCAGCCGCGCGACGATCTCTCCTTCGAGGTCGCCGCCGAACGCCTCGCGGTTCAGGCGCGAGACCGAGCACCAATCGCCCGGCGTTTCATCGCGGATATGCATGGGCAAACGAAACGTCCCTAGACGCCGAGAACGCGCTTCAGGAAGACCGCCGCCGCCGCGATCCCCTCGGGGTCGATACCGTGGGCCAAGCCGGGACGGCGCAGGGTTTCGACCGCGATTCCCACGGATTTCAACCCGGCTTCGGCGTGGTCGAGGTTGGCCACCGGCACCATCGAATCGGCGTCGCCATGGATCAGCAGCACGGGCGGGCGAACCTTCACCTCTTTCTCCAGTGCGGCGGCGTCGAGCAGCCGGCCGGAGAAACCGACCACGCCCGCGACCGGTGCCGCGCGGCGCGGCGCAACATCCAGCGCCATCATCGTGCCCTGGGAAAACCCGACCAGCGCCATGCGCCCGTCCTTGAGCGAGAAGCGCTGGAGCAACCCGTCGAGAAAACCGTTCAGGATTTCCGCCGCCGCAATCACCCCTTCCTTGATCTCGGCCGGGGTGCGGTTCTGGAAGCTGAACCATTGGCGGCCGAAGCCCATCTCGCATGGGAATGGCGCGTCAGGCGAGATGAACAGCGTCTTCGGCAGGCCTTGAGCCAGATGTGGCGCCAGGCCGATCAGGTCGTCGCCGTCGGCGCCATAGCCGTGCAGCAGCACGACTAGCGAATCCGCCGGGCCTCCGCCTTGAGGCGGCAGCGCGGGACCGTTGAGTTCGAACAGATCGCTCATCGCTTGCTGGTCCTCTTCCTATTCTTGCCCTTGCGGGCCAGCGTCTTTTTCTTCGTCGCCTTCGCGCGCGCATTCACGGGCTGGGCCGCCTTCTTCTTGCCGCGCGTCTTGTGGCGCGAAGGATCGTGCTTGGTGCCGCCGTTCGGCGTCATCAGCACATTGCGGAAATAGTGCCACATGAGGCGCGCGGCCACGCTGCGATAAGGCCGCCAGGTTTCGGCCAGACGGATCAGCGTGCGCCGCTTGGGCCGGACGCGAAACCCCTTCACCTTGCCGGTCGCGGTCGCGACGGCCAGATCGTCGACCGGCCAGACATCGGCGCGCGCCAGCGTGGTCAGAAGATAAACCTCGGCCGACCACCGGCCGATGCCCTTGATCTTGACCAGTTCCGCGATGGCGGCTTCGTCCTCCATCGCGTCCAGCGCATCCAGGTCGACGCGCCCCTCCACGATGTCGAGCGCCAAGCCGCGCGCGTAGATCACCTTGCCGCGCGACAGGCCGCAGGCGCGCAGAGCCGCATCGTCGAGGGCCAAGAACGCGGCGGTCGTCGTCTCGCCCATGGCCGCCTCCAAACGCTCCCAGATGGCGCGCGCGGCGGCGACCGACACTTGCTGATCGACGATGATCTGGAGCAGCGCCGCGAAGCCCGGAGGCCGCGCGCGCAAGGGCGGATCGCCGTGGGCCGCGCGAATCTCGGCCAGGTGCGGATCGACCGCGACCAGATGATCGAGCGCTTTTTGGAACACCTCGGGCGTGAGGCGCGTCACCGGCCGCTCAGCGGTGCAAACCCTGGACGATCGCCAGATAGTCGGGATCGTCGGGCGGGATGAGGCCGTTGCGAATCAGAAAGTCGATGATGACCAGGTTGCAGTTGTATTTGAACTCGCCCGTGCCGGAGACGACCTCCATCACTTTCTCGATCGGCCATAGCTCGAAATACTCGATCTCATCGTCCATCGGCTTGGGCGTGAAATCGGCGGGCAGTTCCAGATCGAAACAAAACTGCACGTCGGGCTTGAGGCCTTCCGGCATCTCCTTCACGTAGGAGACGGCGCCGACGGGCACGGCCCGGCGCGCGAGCGCGGGCGGGATGTTGGCCTCTTCCCCGCATTCCTTCACCAGATTGTCTACCAGCGACAGGCCGATGGGCTGGCCGCCCGCCACCATGTTGTCGAGCATGCCGGGAAAGGTCGGCTTATGCTTCGAGCGCCGGCCGATCCACATCTTGATCGCCTTGCCGTCACGCACGACGCCGTTCATGTGCACGCCGAAGGCGCGGATGCCAAGCAGCGGCACGGCCGCCCGCTCCAACTCGAACAGCGGCCGCATGCCGAAGGTCGGCTTGACCGGATAGATCTCGCCGCGCCAGCCGGAAATATGGCCCTTGTCCTTCAAGTCGCGCATCGCGGAGCCAACGGCTTCGCTGCGCGCCTCATAGCTGGCCAAAAGCGGCGACAGACGCACGGTCTCCTTACGGACCTCGAACACCTCGGGATAAGCCGAAAGAAGGTGGATCGTCTCGTCGCGCAGCCAGCCTACCCGTACGTCGTCCGCGAAGAGCGGCTTGAACTTCGCCAAATCGTGCTCATTGCACTCACGGATGCGGTCGAGAAAGCTCACGGCGGGTTCACCGGATAGCGGAAGACCGTTCCCGTGTACCCGTTGCGCCAACGCCCCGCAAGCCGCGCCTCAACCAGCCTGGCGAAGCTCCGGCCGTTTCTCCGCCGTCAGCACGAGCTGGACGTGGACGAGTTGGCGCAATGTCTCCGCGACGCGCGCGACGAGATCGGGCTCCATGGCCTCGACCTGAACATCGATATAAAGCTCGCGGCCCTGTGCGCCGCGCCCGAGCGAGCTATGCCATTGCAGCGGCACAATGTTGCGCTTGGCGAATTGCTCCAAGACGCGCGGCATCACCGAGGGCTCGGCCTCGGCTTGCACGGAAAAACAGGCAATGGAATGGGAGGGTTCAGAATAGGGATGCATGACCAGCAGACTCCTTAAGACGGACGAGATTCTCCAAGACCCGGCACCGCGTGGGCGCCGGGAGGAGAATTCGCCGAATAAGGAGCGACATGGTCATGGCCAGGACGCTACGCCCGGACCCTTCGATCGTCAAGGCAGGGTAATGAAGACTGCGGCCAAACCCGGTAGCCCAGCCAGCGTGCCAATGACGAAAGCGCGCAGCCAGCGCAGCCGCCCCGTCGCCGGCCGGCGCCACACCAGATCGGCCGCGAAGGGCAACAGCAGGAGAAGGAACGACAAGCGCGGCAGCGCGGCATGCAGCCCGATGGTGACCATGAGCCCGAGCCATGCTCCGCCGCCGGTCAGCACGGCCGCCAGGGTGAACGGCCGGGGCAGACGACCGAACGACACGGCGGCGAAAGCCAGACACGCCGCCCCAGCCGCCGCGAAAGGCGCCACCGTGGTCGTGATGCCCCAGGCCAACGCGGTGATCGACGCGAAGCCGCAGGATGCGGCCAGCATGAGCGGCGCATCGGCCTCGCGGCCGCGCGCCCGATCGAGGCGAAACAGCACGGCGACGCCCGCAACGCAAAGCGCCACGAGAAGCAGCGGATCTTCCGCGCGCGCGATCGACAGGCGCTGCCCCGCCACGACGGCAACCACGGCGAACGGCCAGAGCACGAGCGCGCACCGGCGGACAGCGGCGCCCGCGCGGCCGAAATCGAGCACAGCGCCCGCGGCGCCGCCGGCGAGCGCCAGGTAGAAGGTCCGGAAATCCGGCGGTCCCGGCGGCGGAAGCCAGACGAAAGTGGTCAGTTTCTGCACGAAGAACAGCGCGAGCGGCAACGCCAGGCCGGCCATGCGCCCGAGCCCGGCCGCCCGTAGCGCGATGACGAACGCCAGCGTGATGAAGAACGGATAGACCAGCCCCGCCGCCACATGACCGCCGCCCAAAGTGGAAAACAATAAGGTCAGACGTATCTCCCGCGGTCGGCTTCCTGGCCCGTGCGGCCTCGGATAACATGCCCTCCTGCCTTCCACGAGCGAAGAGTCCGATGTCCAGCCTCGCCGCTTCCGCCGCGCCGTCCCCGGATGCCGTGATGGCGGATCTCCTGCCCGCGTGCGCCGACGCGCTCGGCGCCGTCGATCACTATGTCGCGGCGGCACGCGACGCCTTGGCACGCGTCACGGGCGACGGAAAGGGCGACGTCTTCGAACGCCACCAATACGCCGCGCACGGATTCGCATGGGCGGCCACCTACGCGGCCGCCCTGCGCGAGTTGCTGGCCTGGGCGAAGCGTCTTGAGGAGGCGCGCACGCTGGGCGAGACCGAAGCCCTGATCCTACAGATCGGCTTCGGCGAGTATTTGGCGCAACTGAAGGGGGGCATTCCGCTAAGCCAGGGCGAGGTGGTGCGTGCCTCCGATCTGGGCCTCGACGAACGGGCGCTCGCGCCCCTGTATGCGGGCGCGGTCGAAACGCTGATCGCGCGCGGCACCGCGCATGGCGCGCGCATGCGCCTGGCCGCCCTCATCGCGGATGGAAATTTCGGCGATGACGGGCTGTCGGACGAGACGCTCGTCATGGTGCGCGATCAGTTCCGCCGCTTCGCCGACGAGCAGGTCGTCCCCCATGCCCATGGCTGGCACGTGCGCGACGAGCTGATCCCGCTCGCGGTGCTGGAAAAGATGGGCGAGCTGGGCGTGTTCGGCCTGACCGTGCCGCAGGAGCTGGGCGGCCTCGGCCTCGGTAAGATCGCCATGTGCGTGGTGACCGAGGAGTTAGCGCGCGCCTATATCGGCGTCGGCTCGCTGGGCACGCGCTCGGAGATCGCGGCCGAGCTGCTCGTCGCTTCGGGCACGCCGGACCAGCGCCAGCGCTGGCTGCCCGGCATCGTCGCGGGCGCCACCATCCCGACCGCCGTCTTCACCGAACCCAACACGGGCTCGGACTTGGCCAGCCTGCGCACCCGGGCGGAGCGCGCGGGCGACGCCTATCGCGTCACCGGCAACAAGACCTGGATCACCCACGCCGCGCGCGCCGACCTGATGACGCTCCTGGTCCGCACGGACCCGAAGGAGCCGGGCTACAAAGGCCTTTCCATGTTTCTGGCCGCCAAGCCGCGCGGCACGGCGGACAATCCCTTCCCCGCGAACGGCATGTCGGGCGGCGAGATCCGCGTGCTGGGCTATCGCGGCATGAAGGAATACGACATCGCCTTCGACGGCTTCGAGGTGCCCGCGCGCGACCTGTTGGGCGGCGTCGAGGGCCAGGGCTTCAAGCAGCTCATGGCCACGTTCGAATCGGCGCGGGTGCAGACCGCCGCGCGCGCCGTGGGCGTGGCGCGCAACGCGATGGAGCTGGCGCTGGACTATGCGCGCACGCGCGTCCAGTTCGGCCGGCCCATCGCGAACTTCCCGCGCGTGGCCGGCAAGATCGCCTGGATGGCGGTCGAAACCATGGTCGCGCGGCAGCTGACCCATTTCGCCGCGCGCGAGAAGGACTCTGGCCGCCGCTGCGACATCGAGGCCGGCATGGCCAAGCTTTTGGCCGCGCGCGTCGCATGGGCCAACGCCGACAACGCCGTCCAGGTCCATGGCGGCAACGGCTATGCCGTCGAGTTTCCCGTCAGCCGCGTGTTGTGCGACGCACGCATCCTCAACATCTTCGAGGGCACGGCCGAGATCCAGGCCACCGTCATCGCGCGCGGTCTTTTGGCGCGACGAAATTGAGCAAATGGAAGATCCCGCATATACAGACAGCACCGTTTTATTTGCTGATGTATTGGGCTTCCGCGAGTTTGTCCAAAGATCGAAATCAGACCCACGGCTTATTAAAAGGTGGGCGGATTCCCTTAATAGCTTTCGTCAAAGTTCCTTAAATCCGGAAAGAGCCCCCGGCTATTGCCTCTCAACTTTTTCGGACTCGCTCTGTGCGTCCACGCCGTTTTCGGCCTCACATCTAGGCAGCTTCGTTGCCGGAATATCGTGCATCTCCATTTCCTTATTTATGTTAGGCCTGCCATTGCGAGGCGCTGTGGTTCGAGGAGCGCTCTATCATCCAAGTAGTGGTGTAGTGTTAGGACCAGCCCTCGTTCAGGCTTACGAGCTTGAGCAAACCGCCGTATATCCCAGGATATTGCTTCATCCCGAGTTACCTCAGATTTCCGACCCAGAAATTCAGGAGCTTGAGCTGACTTTTGAAGACTTTGACGGATGGCAAATCGTGAACTTTCTTGGCCCATTTCCAATTGTCTGCGGAAGCATATTTACCAACGAACCACCCGAAAAAATTGCCAAGGAAATTCGCGTGCGAATTGATGAGGCTGCCAATATGCCGCTGGAGCCGCGCATAAAGATGAAATACCAGTGGCTGCAAAAGTATTTTGATAGAGTTAATAGCCCCACCACGGACTATTCAAAGCCGCTGTCATTGGTCAGAAAGTCTATGGATGCGGCTAGAGTTGCCGCATCAGAAAAGTCGAACGCACAAAAATAAAGCGATCACTATGCAAACCCTGGCCGCCGTCTTTCCCTATCTGATCGGTTTCATGATGGCCGTCGTGCTGGCCATCCTGTTGACCGGCGTCGTCGGAATGCTGAGAGGGACCGAGTTCAACAAGCGCAACGGCAACAAGCTCATGCGCCTGCGCGTCGCGGCCCAGGCGGTGACCATCGTTCTGTTCGCGATCTACATGCTGTTCATCGACAAGTGAGGTTGGCGCCGTGGTCCGTTTGACGCGCATCTACACCCGTGGCGGCGACAAGGGCGAAACCTCGCTGGGCGACGGCAGCCGGGTGAAGAAGCACGACCCGCGCGTGGTTGCCTATGGCGACGTGGACGAGGCCAACTCCGTCGTCGGGCTGGCGCGGCTGCACACGACGGGCGAGGCCGACGCCATGCTGGCGCGTATTCAGAACGATCTGTTCGACCTGGGCGCGGACCTTTGCACGCCGGACGAGCCGAACCCCAAATACCCACCGCTGCGGGTCGCGAAGGAGCAAGTCACGCGCTTGGAGCGCGAGATCGACGCGATGAACGCGAAGCTAAAGCCGCTCGATTCCTTCATCCTGCCGGGCGGCTCGGCCGCCGCCGCCTATCTTCACCTCGCGCGCACCGTCTCGCGCCGGGCCGAGCGGCGCATGACCGAACTGGCCGAGCATGACGCGATCAATCCGGTCGCGATCGAATACATCAACCGCCTGTCGGACCACCTGTTCGTTCTGTCGCGCCATTTGAACGACGATGGCGCCAAGGATGTTCTGTGGGTGCCCGGCAAAAACCGCTGAAGAAAAGCTCCTCACCCCGGGCCCGTCGATGGGTGGGGTCCGAACACGGCCCAAGGGCCTCACGCTTCGACAAGCTCAGCATGAGGGCTTCATTTTCTTGAGCTTCCCCCGCTGATCACATGCTGATCGGGCTCGTCCCGTGGCGTTGACAGGCTCGCGGAGGCCCCCCTATGGTGCAGCGCGAAAAGGCCGGTCCAGGGCGGGTTTAGCCGCCTGAAAGCCAGCCGGCGCACGGCCCCTAAGGCCGCGGCGCGAAACGGAAATTCAACCCTTCGAACCAAGCCGCGCAAGATCCAGCGCAAGGGGAAAGCATGAAGATCCTCGTCCCGGTGAAGCGGGTCGTCGACGCCAACATCAAGGTCCGCGTGAAGGCGGACGGTACCGGCGTCGAGACGCAGAACGTCAAGATGTCCATGAATCCGTTCTGCGAGATCGCGGTCGAGCAGGCCATCCGCCTGAAGGAAGCCGGCAAGGCGACCGAGATCATCGCCGTCTCTTGCGGCGTGGCGCAAAGCCAGGAAACGCTGCGCACGGCACTGGCCATGGGCGCCGACCGCGGCATCCTGGTCGAGACCGACGTAGCGCTTGAGCCCTTGGCCATCGCCAAGCTGCTCAAGGCCGTGGTGGAGAAGGAACAGCCGGGCCTGGTCATCCTGGGCAAGCAGGCCATCGACAACGATTGCAACCAGACCGGCCAGATGCTCTCCGCCCTCTTGGGCTGGTCGCAGGGCACCTTCATCTCGAAACTGGAATTGGGCGACGGCACGGCCGACGTCACGCGCGAGATCGACGGCGGCCTGGAGGTGATCAAGATCAAGCTGCCCGCGATCGTCACCGTGGATCTGCGCCTGAACGAGCCGCGCTATGCCTCGCTGCCCAACATCATGAAGGCCAAGAAGAAACCCATCGAGACGTTGAAGCCCGACGCGCTGGGCGTGGACGTGAATCCCCGCGTCGTCACGCTCAAGGTCGTCGAGCCGCCCAAGCGCAATGCCGGCGTCAAGGTGCCGGACGTGAAGACGTTGATCGAGAAGCTCCGCAACGAGGCGAAGGTGATCTGACATGTCCGTCCTGGTTCTGGCCGAACACGACAACAAAGAGATCAAGCCCTCGACCCTCAACACGGTAACCGCCGCGGCCAAGCTGGGCGGCGACGTGGTCTTGCTGGTCGCGGGCTCCGGTTGCGCCGATGCGGGCGCGGCCGCCGCCAAGATCAAGGGCGTGTCCAAGGTCCTGGTCGCCGATTCGCCGGCCTATGCGCACCATCTGGCCGAGAACGTGGCGCCGTTGGTCGTGGGCCTCGCTTCCAACTACAGCCACGTGCTGGCGCCCGCCTCCACCTACGGCAAGAACATCATGCCGCGCGTGGCCGCTCTCCTCGACGTGGGCCAGGTGTCCGACATCTCGGGTATCGAATCGCCCGACACCTTCGTGCGTCCGATCTATGCCGGCAACGCGATGGCCACCGTCCAGTCCAAGGACAAGATCAAGGTCGTCACCGTCCGTTCGACCTCGTTCGACGCGGCACCCGCCGAAGGCGGCAGTGCGCCGGTCGAGAACGCGGCGGCCGGCAACGACACCGGCCTGACCCAGTTCCTGCGCCTCGAATCGCAGAAGAGCGAGCGCCCGGAACTGACCACCGCGCGCATCGTCATCTCGGGCGGCCGCGGCATGCAGGCCGGCGACAACTTCAAGATGCTGGAAGCCATCGCCGACAAGCTCAACGCCGCCGTGGGCGCCAGCCGCGCCGCGGTCGACGCGGGCTTCGTGCCCAACGACTATCAGGTCGGCCAGACCGGCAAGATCGTGGCGCCGGAGCTGTATATCGCCGTCGGCATCTCGGGCGCGATCCAGCACCTAGCCGGCATGAAGGACTCCAAGGTCATCGTCGCCATCAACAAGGACGAAGAGGCGCCCATTTTCCAGGTCGCCGATTACGGCCTGGTCGCCGACCTGTTCAAGGCGCTGCCGGAGTTGACCGAGGAACTGTCCAAGTAAGTCCGCGGCCGTTATCGGCGCGCGGTAAGGAGCAAGGACCATGATCAAGAAGATCGGCATCGTCGGCGCGGGCCAGATGGGCAACGGCATCGCGCATGTCTGCGCCTTGTCCGGCTATGACGTCGTGCTCGTCGACGTGAAGAAGGAGGCGCTGGAGAAGGCGCTCCAGACGATCGAGAAGAACATGGGCCGCCAGGTCGCGCGCGGCACGATCAAGGACGAGGACAAGTCGGCCGCGCAAAAGCGCATCCAGACCTCGGCCGACATCAAGTCGTTCGCCGACTGCGATCTGGTCATCGAATGCGCGACCGAGAACGAGCAAGTCAAGCGCGAGATCCTGAAGTCCATCTGCCCGATCCTGAAGCCCGAGGCGATCGTCGCCACCAACACCTCGTCGATTTCGATCACGCGCCTGGCCGCGGCCACCGACCGGCCGGCCAAGTTCGTCGGCATGCACTTCATGAATCCCGTGCCGGTGATGGAGCTGGTCGAGCTGATCCGCGGCCTGGCGACCGACGAGCCCACCTATACCGCGGTGCGCGAACTGGCGATCAAGCTGGGCAAGCGCACGGCATCGGCCGAGGACTTTCCGGCCTTCATCGTCAACCGCATCCTGCTGCCGATGATCAACGAGGCCATCTACGTCCTCTACGAGGGCGTGGGCAACGTCGAGTCGATCGACACGGCGATGAAGCTGGGCGCCAATCACCCGATGGGTCCCTTGGAACTGGCCGATTTCATCGGCCTCGACACCTGCCTGGCCGTCATGCAGGTGCTCTATGACGGGCTCGCGGATTCCAAGTATCGCCCCTGCCCGCTCCTGGTGAAGTACGTCGAGGCGGGCTGGCTGGGCCGCAAGGCCAAGCGCGGCTTCTACGACTACAGCAAGGAAAAGCCGGTTCCGACCCGCTGAAGCGTCAGCCGCCCTGGGGCTGATCCAGGTAGTGGCGGATCAGGCGCTTGCCGCCGGCGGAATCCCATTCTGCGGCACCTTCCATGCGTCCCACCGCCCGTCCGTCGCGGCCGATGATGTAGGTCACCGGCAAGGTCTTCTCCCCGAACGCGCGGAACAACGACGCGTCCGGATTCAGATAAGGCGTCAGGGACGAAAGCTGATAGCGAGCCAGAAACGGCTCGACCGGCTTCATCCCATCGCGATCGACCGAAACCGCGATAACCTCGAAATCGCCGCCGCCCAGCGCCTTCTGTAGCCGGTCGAGCGCCGGCATCTCGGCCACGCAAGGGGCGCACCAGGTGGCCCAGAAATTCACCAGCACCACCTTTCCTTTCCAGTCGGCCAGCGTGCGCGCGCGCCCGTCGCGGTCGGCGAACGAGGCCTCCGGCACTGGCCGGGGCGTGTCGAAGGGGCTAAAATTACTCGATTGGCCGGCGAAAGCCGGGGGCGGCGCCGCGCTTTCACGCGGCTGCCGCAGAACAAGGGCGAGAGCGGCCAGTCCCGCAAGCGCCGCCACGATGCCCAGGGTGCGGAGCCTTTTCCCGATGACGGTCACGGACGCCCTCGCATGAGCGCGAGACGGAAAAAGGGCGGGACCAAGCCGCGCGCCAACGCGCTGTGGGGCGGCCGTTTCGCGGCGGGCCCGTCCGCGATCATGGAAAAAATCAACGCCTCCATCGGCTTCGACAAACGCCTGTACGCCCAGGACATCGCGGGCTCGCGCGCCCACGCCGCCATGCTGGCGCGGAAAGGTATCATCTCGAAGACGGACGCGCTTGCCATCGATCGCGGTTTACAGAAGATCCTCGCCGAGATCGAGAGCGGCAAGTTCCGCTTCAAGACCGCGCTCGAGGACATCCATATGAATGTCGAGGCGCGGCTGGCCGATCTGATCGGACCGGCGGCCGGACGGCTGCACACCGCGCGCTCGCGCAACGACCAAGTCGCCACCGACTTCAAGCTGTGGGTGCGCGATTCGATCGACGCGCTCGATACCGCGCTCCAGGACCTGCAGGCCAAGCTGATCGCGCAGGCCGAGCGGCACGCGGACGCGATCATGCCGGGCTTTACCCATCTGCAGGCCGCCCAGCCGGTGACCTTCGGCCATCACATGCTGGCCTATGTCGAGATGTTCGGACGCGACCGTGGCCGCTTGGCCGATTGCCGCGCGCGGCTCAACGAATCGCCCTTGGGCTCGGCGGCGCTTGCCGGCACGCCCTTTCCGATCGACCGGAATATGACGGCGAAGGCCCTGGGCTTCGCCCGCCCGGCGGCCAATTCGCTCGATGCCGTGTCCGACCGCGACTTCGCGCTGGAATACCTCTCCACCGCCGCGATCGCGGCCGTGCATCTGTCGCGCCTCGCGGAAGAGATGGTGATCTGGACCAGCGGGCCGTTCCGCTTCGTCCGGCTGTCCGATGCCTTCACCACCGGCAGCTCGATCATGCCGCAGAAGCGCAACCCGGACGCCGCCGAGCTGGTGCGCGCGAAGTGCGGCCGCATCGTGGGCAGCCTGAACGCGCTCCTGATGGTGATGAAGGGTCTGCCGCTGGCCTACGGCAAGGACATGCAGGAAGACAAGGAACCGGTCTTCGAGGCGACCGACGCGCTGGCGCTGGCCGTGGCGGCCACGTCCGGCATGATCGCCGACATGAAGCCCGACCGGAAGCGCATGCGCCAGGCCGCCGAGGACGGCTTCCTGACCGCGACCGACCTGGCCGATTGGCTGGTGCGCGAGCTGGGCCTGCCGTTCCGGCAGGCGCATCACGTGTGCGGCCGGGTGGTGAAACGCGCCGAGGAAAGCGGCAAGAGTCTGCAAGCCCTTACGCTTGCGGAACTGCGCGCGATCGAGCCGCGCATCCACAAGGGCGTATACAAGGCCCTGTCGATCGAGAATTCCGTGGCCGCGCGCCGCAGCTTCGGCGGCACGGCGCCCGCGCAAGTGCGCCGCGCCGCGGCAACCGCGCGCCGGAGATACCTGTGACGCGCCGGCTGATCGCGCTCTTGCTCGCGCTGGCCGTGATCATGCCCATCGCGGCATGCGGCCGCAAAGGACCGCCCGAGGCGCCGCCCAACAAGGAAGACGAATTCCCGAGAAGGTATCCGAGTGGCTGAGTTCACCGTCCGCCGTGGCGCGCTCCAAGCCGAGGGCGTGTCGCTGGAGAGGCTCGCGCGCGAGGTCGGCACGCCGTTCTACGTTTATTCGGCCGCGTCCTTGCGCCGCGCCTATCGCGCCTATGCCGATGCGTTCGCGCATCTGCCGGCCACGATCTGCTACGCGCTCAAGGCCAATTCCAACCAAGCCGTGCTGCGCGTGCTGGCACGCGAGGGTGCCGGCGCCGACGTCGTCTCGGGCGGCGAGCTGAAGCGCGCACTGGCCGCGGGCATTCCCGCCGCGCGCATCGTCTTCTCCGGCGTCGGCAAGACCGACGACGAACTGGCCTATGCGCTGCGCCGCGGGGTGGGACAGATCAACGTCGAATCCGACGCCGAGCTCGACGCGCTCGACCGCGTCGCGCGCCGCCTGGGCAAGCGGCCCCATGTCTCGTTGCGCGTCAATCCGGATGTCGACGCAGGCACCCACGCCAAGATCACCACGGGCACGGCCGAGAACAAGTTCGGCATCGATTTCGCGACCGCGCGCCGCCTGTTCGCCGGCGCTGGCAAGCGACAGGTGCGCCTCGACGGGCTTGCGCTCCATATCGGCTCGCAGCTGACCGACCTGAAGCCGCTTGCCCGCGCCTATGGCCGCGTCGCGGTCCTGGTGCGCGAACTGCGCGCGGCGGGACGCACCGTCGCGCGGCTCGATCTGGGCGGCGGCCTCGGCATCCGCTACCGCGACGAAACGCCGCCCACGCCCGCTTCCTTGGCGCGCGTGGTCGAGAAGGACGTGGGCAAGCTGGGCTGTGCGTTGACGCTCGAACCCGGCCGTTCCATCGTCGGCGAAGCGGGCCTCTTGGTCAGTCGTGTCATTTATGTGAAGGACGGCACCGCACGCCGCTTCGTCGTGGCCGACGCGGCCATGAACGACCTGATCCGCCCAGCCCTTTATGGCGCCTATCACGAGATCCTGCCGGTCCGGCGGCGCAAGGGTGCCGCGCGCGCGGTCGACGTGGTGGGACCCGTGTGCGAATCGAGCGACACCTTCGCGGTCCAGCGCCGCCTGCCGCCTGTAAAAGCGGGTGACCTCCTTGTTTTCGGTTCGGCCGGTGCCTACGGTTCCGTGATGGCTTCGACCTACAACACGCGCCCGCTGGTGCCGGAAATTCTGGTGGACGGCAAGCGCCACGCCGTGGTGCGCCCGCGCATCGGGGTCGAGGCGCTGATCGCGCAGGACCGCGTCCCCACCTGGCTCGACCGAGGCGCGCGGCGGCGCTGATGGCGTTCCTGGCGCAGGGCCCGGGCCGCGCGCGTGGGGCTGCGTCGGACGCGAAGCGAATCCTGGCCAAGGCCGCACTCTTATGGGAGCGGCTGTGGCCCGCCCTTTGGCCCGCCACCGGCATCGCCGGCGCCTTCGTCGCCCTGGCCTGGTTCGACATGTTGCCCCGCCTGCCCGGCTGGCTTCACGCCACGATCCTCATCTTGTTCGGCCTGGCGCTTCTCTACGCGCTGTTCCGCGGCTTCCGCGGCTTCGCCTTGCCCCGGCCGGAGGAAGCGCTGCGCCGGCTCGAGCGCGGCGGACGTCTGACGCACCGGCCCTTGTCCGCCATGGGCGACCAGTTGGCGGCGGGCACGGGCGATACCTTCTCGGAAAGCCTATGGCGTGCCCACCTCGCGCGCATGGCCGCTGCCGCGAAACGCGCGCGCGTCGGTCTGCCCTCGCCGGGCCTGGCCGCGCGTGACCCAAGGGGGCTGCGCGCCCTCGTCCTGCTTCTGCTCGCCGTCGCGCTGCCGGGCGCCTTGATCGACGGTTGGGACCGCATCGAGCGCGCCTTGTCGCCACAGTTCGGCGCCATAGGCGGCCCACCACCCAGTTTCGACGTCTGGGTCTCGCCGCCGGAATACACCAACCTGCCGCCCATCTACCTGCCGTCCGGGCACGGCGCGGAGCCGATCAAGATTCCGGCCGGCAGCAGCGTCCTGGCGCGCCTACACGGCGGCCGCGGCACGCCGCGCCTGGAGATGGGCGACGATACGGTCAAGTTCGAACGGGTCGACAAGGCCGACTATGAAGGCCGCCTGACCCTGGCCAAGGGCGACAGGCTGGCGATTCGCCAGGGCGGACGCACGCTGGCCTCGTGGCCCTTGTCCATCGTGGCCGACAAGCCGCCCGAGGTGGGGTTCCTCGACGCGCCCACGGCGACGCCGCAATACGCGGTGCGCGTGGATTACGAAACAGTCGACGACTACGGCGTGGTGAAAGGCGAATTCATCATCCGCCGCGCGGGTCCCGAAGGCGCGTCTTCCGCCGCCAGCGCGGAGACGATCGTGCTGCCCCTCCCCCTCGCGGGCCAGGAGCCGGTGCAGCGCGGCACCGCCTATTTCGACGTCACCTCGCATCCCTGGGCCGGTTTGCCCGTGACCGGCAGCCTGAACGTCACCGACGCCGTCGGCCAGACCGGCGGCAGCGTCCCGCTTAGCTTTGTGCTGCCCGAGCGCAAGTTCACCAATCCCTTGGCGCGCGTCATCGCGGAATTGCGCAAGCGCCTGACCATCGCGCCCGAGGAGCGCGACGGCGTGGCTGCGGCTCTCAACGAACTGACCGACCGCGCCTCGCGCGTGAACAAGGACTACCTGATCACGCTCGGCCTCTCCTCGGCGCACGGACGTTTGCGCTACGACCGAAGGCCGGAGGCGATTCCCGAGGCGCAGGCCCTGATGTGGGATTTGGCGCTGCGCGCGGAGGACGGCGACGTCTCGGTCGCGGCGCGCGATCTGCGCGCGGTGGAAGAGGCGCTACGGCAGGCCTTGGAGCGCGGCGCCCCGGATGCCGAGATCGAGAAGCTGATGAACGAACTGCGCCAAGCCATGGACCGCTATATGCAGGCGCTGCGCGAGCAACTGGAGCAGAAGCTGCGCAGCGGCCAGGACGTTCCGCGCACATCGCCGCAAGACATGGCGATGGAACGGCAGGATTTGCAGCGCATGCTGGAACAGGCGCGCGACCTGATGCGCGCGGGCGCGCGCGGCGCGGCGCAGGACCTTTTGAACCAGCTTCGCAACATGCTGGAGAACATGCGCGCGGGCGTGATGGAACAGCCGTCTGGTCAGCAGACCCAGGCCAATCGCATGATGCGCGACTTGCGCGATCTGGCCGAACGCCAGCAGCAATTGATGGACCAGACCTTCCGCCAAGCCCAGCAAGGCAAGACGCAGCCGGGCGGCAAACAGCAAGGCAACCAGTCCGGCCCGGACGGTACCGAAAGCCGCGCGGGCGCCCAGGCCCAGGAGAACATTCGCCAAGGACTGGGCGAGTTCATGAAACGCTACGGCAACATGGGCGGACAAGAACCCTTCAGCCAGGCCGAGCAAGCCATGCGTGAAGCGGCCGAAGCGCTGGAAGGCAGCCGGCCGGGCCAGGCCGTCGATCGTCAGGCCCAAGCCTTGGAGGCCTTGCGTCAAGGCGCAAGAGAGATGGCCCAGCGCCTGTCCGAGCGCAACGCGGGCCGCGCGGGCATGCCCAATCCCCGCGCACTCGGGCGCGGCCGAGACGGTGGCGGCAAACCCAACGGCCAGACCGGCGCCGGCACCGAGGATGTTGGGATTCCGGATGAGGCCGAACTGCGCCGTGCGCGAGAAATTCTGGAAGAGCTGCGCCGGCGCTCGGGTGACCGCAACCGCCCGCCCGTGGAACGCGAATATATCGACCGGTTGTTGCCGCGCTATTAGGCGGAGCGCCTAGCGCCGCGGCGGCGGCGTGAAGATGACGACGAGGTTGAGCGCCTCGGCCGGCGGCGTTTCGAGCCGCGTGTCGAAATCGACGCTTTCGCCGGGCTCCAACATCTGGCGCGGCAGGCCGAAATCCCAGCCCCGCACCTCTTCGCCGGCCGCGTTGCGCAGGCTGGCGCGAAGCGGCGGGATACGCCGCGTCGAACGCGAAATGTTGGCCACCCGCCCCTTCACCGACAGCACGGCGGGCGTGCCGTCCTCGGCTTGCGTGGTCATGGTGGCGATGTCCTGGATGGCCAGGCCCGCGCCGGGCGGCAAAGTGACCAAACCCAGCATCTCGTAAGCCTGGGTCGCGGGCGGCCAAATCTGCATCACACGCTCGCGCCCGATATAGAGGGCGCCCAGCACGACGGCCACGATCAGAAACAACGCGATCCAACCGATGGTCACGCCGGCTCCGCCACCCCCATCGCGGCGGGGCGCGGCAAGGGGATCGTCGGCCGAGAGCGCCGGCGGCAGCATCTCGCGCAAATCGGGCCGCTCCGGCTCGAGCGGCGACATGGAAGCGGGCTCGGCCGCGACGGAAGCCTGCGGCGCGGGCGGCTCCACGGGCGGCGGAGGCGGCGCGACCTCGGGGGCAACGGCGGGCGGCGCGGGTTCGGCGGCACGTTCGGGCGCCTGGACCCATTCGTGCTTGCAACGCGAACAGCGCACACGGCGGGCTTGTCCGCCGAGCCGCGACTCGTCGAGGTTGAAGCGCGTCGCGCAGGACGGGCAAACCAGGATCATTGTGTGGCACTCTAGGCGCTCGCCTGGCGCGAGACAAGTTGGCGGCCATGCGCGCGGCGCGCGCTGGACGGCGCGCGAGAGCAATGTCATTCTCGCGCCACGTTTGCCGCATACATCGCGCGTGATGGAGTCCGACAACCAACCCATCGTCCGTTTCGAGAATGTCGGCCTGCGCTATGGCGTGGGGCCTGAGGTTCTGAACGACACCAGCTTCGCCATCGAGCGAGGCGCGTTCTGGTTCGTGATGGGCGAAAGCGGCGCGGGCAAATCCAGCCTCCTGAAGCTGATGTATCTGGCCTTGCGCCCGACCCGCGGCCACGTCTCGCTGTTCGGTCACGACGTGGCGACCTTGCCGCGACGCGAGCTTCCCGCTATCCGCCGCCGCATTGGTGTGGTGTTCCAGGATTTCCACCTGCTCGACCATCTTTCCACGCTCGACAACGTGGCATTGCCGCTGCGCGTCGCGGGCGTGCCGGAGGCACAGGCGCGAGAGCATGTCACCGAGCTTCTGCGCTGGGTCGGATTGGCGGACCGCATGGACGCCAAACCGCACACCCTGTCCGGCGGCGAGCAGCAGCGGGTGGCCATCGCCCGTGCCGTCATTAACCGCCCAAGCCTCCTGATCGCCGACGAGCCGACCGGAAACGTCGACGACCGCATGGCCGTGCGCCTGCTTTATTTGTTCGAGGAGTTGAACAAGATCGGCACCACGGTCGTCATCGCGACCCACAACCAAGCGCTGGTCTCCCGCTTCAACCATCCTTGCTATGTGCTGAAAGACGGCGCTTTGACGCGCACCGGCGGGCGCGAAGGCGAGGCCGCGTGATCCGCCGCCGATCCGCCCTGCCGCTCGCGACCGATCAGGCCAGCCGTTTCCTGCCCTGGTTGACGGCACTGATGGTTTATTTGGCGGCCCTGGCCTTGATCGGCGCGATCTCGCTACGCGATGCGGCCTACCGCTGGGGCGGGCAGTTCGAAGGCACGCTGACCGTCCAGATCGTACCGTCGGAGGGCGTGAAGCTGCACGTCATCGACGAACAAGTGAAGAAGGCCGCTGCCATCCTGGAGACGACACCCGGCGTCGTCTCCGTCAAGCCATTGGACATCGACGCCACGGCCGCGCTCCTGGAACCCTGGCTCGGCCGCGGGCCGCTCGTGCGTGAACTGCCCTTGCCGCGCCTGATCGACGTGCGCACCGCCCCCGGTGCCAAGTTGGACGTTCCCCTGTTGGCCAAGCAATTGGGCGAGGTCGCGCCCGGCTCCCTGATCGACGATCACGGCGACTGGCTGCGTTCGCTGACCGCGCTGGCGCGGGCAATCGAAACCATCTCGCTGGGCGTCCTTTTGTTCATCGCCATGGTGGCCATCGCGGCCATGGTGTTCGCCACGCGTACGGGCCTCGCGCTGCATCACGACGTCGTCTCGGTTCTGCATATGGTCGGCGCGCGCGACGGCTTCATCGCGCGGCAGTTCGAGCGTCACGCGTTGTGGCTGTCGTTCAAAGGCGGCGTCATGGGCCTGGGCCTGGCCGGCACCACCCTGGTCGCCCTGGATCGGATCGGTGCCGAACTGGCACCTTCGCTTCTGCCGCGCTTCGAATTGGGCTGGCCGCAATGGCTGGCGCTCCTGGCCGTGCCCGTCGCCGGCATGGTCATCGCCACGGTGACCGCGCGCATCACGGTCATGCGGACCCTCGCCAAGGCCTTGTAATGGCGCGGCGCCGGGGGGGCGGCCTTTCCGTCGTTCTTCTTCTCCTGGCGGGAGCGTGGCTGGCGGGCTTGATCGTGTTCGCCGAGGCCATTCCCGATCACTCCGCCGACGACGGCCGCGCAACCGATGCCATCGTCGTGTTGACCGGAGGCAGCGGCCGGATCGACGTCGGGTTGGAGCAGTTGGCCCAGGGGCGTGCGAAGAAGCTGTTCGTCTCGGGCGTGCCGCGCGGCGTGCTGCTGGCGGAACTGCCTGGCCTCGCCAACGCCACGCCCGAGCGGATCGCCTGCTGCGTCATCCTGGGCCACGAGGCCGACAACACGGTCGGCAACGCACGCGAGACGGCGGCCTGGATGCTGGCCGAGGACTTTCATTCGCTGCGCCTGGTGACGTCGAACTATCACATGCCGCGTAGCCTGTTGGAGTTCCGCCGCGCCATGCCCGGAGTAGCGATCGTGCCGCACCCGGTCATTCCCGAACGCGTGCGCCAGAACGATTGGTGGCGCTGGCCCGGCACAACCATGCTAATCGTCACCGAATACAGCAAATACCTGCTGGCGCTGGTGCGCGAATGGGCGGGGGAGACGCTTACGCCGCGGGCGGCGGCTGGCGTGCCGTGACCAGCCGGGCGGGGCTGGTCCTGCGTTCGGTGGCGTTCAACCTTCTATTCGTCCTGTGGTCGACCGCCTTCTCATTGACCTTCTGGCCGCTGCTCGTCCTCCCTCCGCGCCGCATCACATGGCTCGGGCGATGGTGGGCGCGCGGTGTGCTGGCTTTTCTGACCTTGACCGTGGGCCTGCGCCACGAGGTGCGCGGGCTGGAGCACAAACCCGGCGGACCGGCCATCGTAGCTTCCAAGCATCAGTCGGCCTGGGACACGATCGTCTTCTTCCTGCTGCACGACCGGCTGGCCTATGTGCTGAAAGCCGAGTTGCTGCTGATCCCCATCATCGGCTGGTACCTGGCGCGGGTCGGCATGATCGCGATCGACCGGCGCGGCGGCGCCCGCGCCTTGCGCGGCCTGATCACACGCGCCCGCCGGGCGGTGGCCGAGGACCGCACCATCGTCATCTTCCCCGAAGGCACCCGCACCGCGCCCGGTACCCGCCGCCCGTATCAGCCCGGCGTGGCGGCGCTGTATGCTCAACTCGACCTGCCGGTCGTGCCCGTCGCCCTCAACTCGGGGCACTATTGGCGTCGGCGCGGTTTCCTGAAGCGCCCGGGCACCATCGTTTTGGAATACCTGCCGCCTATCCCGCCGGGCCTCGGCCGCGAGGCCTTCACGGCCACGCTGGAGGCGCGCATCGAGGACGCCGTCGCGCGGCTGGATCAAGACGCCACATCGCCGGAATCCAAGGAACCGAATCGCGCCGCCGCCAGTTGATGAACTCGGGCGGCGTCCCGCGCCGCCTGATTCCTGGAGGCGGCCATGTACTCGATCGTCCCGTTTACGGCAGGCGCGGTCATCGCGGCCGGCATCCTGTCGGCATTTGCGCCCATGAACGCCATTTCGACCGAAGATTCTCCCGCGGTTACCCAGGCGCAGGCCGCGCCGTCGAACGGCGCGCCAGCCCCATCCGGTAAGGGTGGTTCGGGCGACATCAAGGGCGGCGGCGCGAGCGACGGTTCCACCGGACCCACCCGCCCCAACGCCAGCACGGCCGACAGCGGCGACGCCAACAAAGCCGCGCAGGACAAACAGCGCCTACGCCGACAGCAGCCCAGGCAAGCCGACCCCTCGCAACCGGCGCCCGCCACGAAATGACAAACCGTCCTGGCGCTCCGCCGGTATGACGCGCGATGGCCGAGATGAGGTTTGTGGCGCGCTGAACGCGGGCCGACGGAACCCCTGCCCGCCGCCAGCGTTTGACCTTTGGTTCCCAACGAGGAGCGGTGCAATGCCCACCAAGCCAACGAACGAGACCGCGCGCCAACCCGGCAACGACAACCTGGCCCCGGTCCGGCCCGGAAAGCGCGGGCACGACTTGGACGCCGATGTGAACGCCGAAAAACGCGGCAACGCCGTGGTCAAGGACGAGGATGAAGACGACGAGAACTCCGCTCACGACCGCGCCGAGCGGGTCGAGGGAGACGACGAGGACCAGCGTCACTGACGTGGCCAAAGCTTCGCCCCCTCGCCGCCCGCGGCCCGAGTCGCGGGCGGCTTCGTTTTCGGCTGGCGCCGCGGGAAACGCGTCCTTCGGGCCGTTGACCGAGCACACCCTTCATCTCTGCATCGACATGCAGCGCCTGTTCTCGAAAGACGGGCCATGGCGCACGCCGTGGATGGAGCGGGTCCTGCCGGTCGTGACCGGGATCGCCGAGCGCTACCCGGCGCAAACGGTCTTCACCCGCTTCATCCCGCCCGTGACGCCCGAGCAGGTTCCTGGCATGTGGCGCCCATATTTCGAACGCTGGCGCGATGTGACGCGCGAGCGGGTCGACCCCGATCTTCTCCGGCTGATGCCGCCCCTGCAGAGCTTGGTGCCGCCCGCACAGGTGATCGACAAGCCGGCCTATTCGGCCTTCTCCAACCCCGCCCTTCTGCGCCATTTGCGCGCGCGCAAGGCCGACGGGCTGATCGTCACCGGAACCGAGACCGATGTCTGCGTGCTGGCAACCGTTCTGGACGCCATCGACCACGGCTATCGCGTCACGGTCGTGACCGACGCCATCTGCAGCTCATCGGATGCTTGCCATGAGGCGCTTCTTACGCTCTATCGTGAGCGTTTCAGCATCCAGCTCGGCCTTGCGGAAAGCGCCGAGATCCTGGAGGCGTGGCCTCGGAGCGAATGACCCATGATGCGCAAGATCGGTATCGCCGTCACCTCCCTCGCGGTGTTGGCCTTGCTTCTGTTCGGCTGGTGGCTGTTCAGCCGTCCCGACCGCGGCACGGTCGGCGAGGTCAGCACCAAGTTCCGCTGGGTCGGCCCCAACGACAAGGTGGTGGTCGACGCCTTCGCCGACCCCAAGGTTCAAGGCGTGGTCTGCCATATCAGCCGCGCGCAGACCGGCGGCGTGAAGGGCGGATTGGGCGTGGCCGAAGATACCAGCGACGCGGCCATCGCCTGCCGGCAGGTCGGGCCGATCGAGATCAAGGGTGAATTGAAGAACGGCGAAAAGGTTTTCGACGAACGGCGCAGCGTGATGTTCAAGACGCTCCAGGTCGTGCGCTTTTTCGATCAAACCAACAACGTTCTGGTCTATGTCAGCTACAGCGACCGCGTGATCGAGGGCAGCCCGCAGAACAGCATCAGCTCCGTGCCGATCATGCCCTGGCCCTCGGGCGCATCCTGACGCGTCGGTTCAGGCAATCCGGAAACGAAGCGGGCGGCGGGTCGCCCCGCCGCCCGTGAAGCCACGATAAACGCGGGCTTAGCCGGCGACCGTGTCCAAATACTTCTGGTTCACGTCGTTGTAGTTCTTGCCCCACCATTCGCCGTCGAACACGAGCTGCAGTTTCGCGTTCGCGGGATCGGTCGGGTTGAATTGCTTGAGGTCGGCCGGAACTTTTTCGGCCGCGCGCGGATTGGTCGGGCCGTTGCCGAGGAAACCCAGCAATCCCACCTGACCGTCGACGTTCGCGCAGGTGGACGCGATCAGCTGCTGCGCCAGGGGACCCGCCGGATTGCCCTTGGGGATCGAGAAGCACGTGGGCTGGATGATGCCCTGGTTCCACGTAAACTTCAGTTTGCCCTTGGTCTCTTCCTGCAGAATCTTGGCGCGCGTATTCCACAGCACGCCCATCACCGCTTCGCCCGTGCGCATGAGCTGCTCGGACTCGGTGCCCGACTGCCAGTAGACCGCGTCCTTGCGGACCTTCTTCAGCATCTCCAGGCCGCGGTTCACGTCGATGGGATAGACCTTGTCCATCGGCACGCCGTCACCCATCAGCAAGGTCTCGAACATGCAGTTGGCATCGCGCCGCAGCATGCGCTTGCCCGGATACTTCTTGAAGTCGAAGAAATCGACCCAGCTCTTCGGCGGATCGTTGCCGAACTTGCTCGCGTCGTAGATCAGGACGTTGCTGAAGGAATACGGGCCGGCGCCGAAGGGATAGGCGAAGCCCTTCATCATGTCCGAGATCTTGACGGTGTTGTAGTCGATGGGCTCCAGCATATCCATGCCGCCCAGAAGAATGGCGCTGGTGACCGAGGCGTCGATGACGTCCCACGTCACCTTCTTCGATTCGACCATCGCGCGGATCTTGCCGGTCGAAGGGCCCGAGGTATCCACCGTCACCTTGACGCCTGGGTTCTTGGCTTCGAAAGGCGCGGCGTAAAATTTCTCCCAACCTTCCTTGGCGACGCCGCCCCAGTTGACCATCACGATTTCCTTGGCCGCCTGGGCCATCGCCTTGTCGGCCAGAAGGCCGCTGGCGCCCACGACGCCCAGCGCGGTCATCACCTGGTTGAATTGCCGGCGCGTCAGCTTTCCGCGCGCGAGCTTCTCCTGCGCAAGCACCGCGCAGTCTTCCTGGAACGATTGCACCTTGGTCATTGGCATTCTTCCCCCTTGTTTTTCTCCCCTTGCGTATCCACCGAAGGCCCATACGCAGGCGGGGAGCCTAGCGCAAAACCAGGCTCCCCGCCCAGGCGGCTCATTCGGGCGCGCGGCGCGCCCCGCCGTGTCAGGACGCGATTGTGTCCAAATACTGCTGGTTCACTTCGGTGTAGTTCTTACCCCACCACTCGCCGTCGAAAATCAGCTGTACCTTGGCGTTGGCCGGGTCGGTCGGATTGAACTTCTTGAGATCGTCGGGAACCTTCTCCGCCGCGCGCGGGTTGGTCGGACCGTTGGCGAAGAAGCCCAGAAGCCCCACCTGTGCCTCCACATTGGCGCAGCACGAGGCGATGAATTGCTGGGCCAGCGCGCCCGCCGGATTGCCCTTCAGGATCGGAAACGCGGCGGGTTGCAGAATGCCCTGGTTCCAGGTCCATGTGATTCGGCCTTTGGTCTCCTCGTGCAAGACCTTGGCGCGGGTGTTCCATAGAACGCCGATGGTGGCCTCGCCCGTGCGCATGAGCTGCTCGGATTCGGAGCCCGAGTTCCAGTAGACGGCCTCCTTGCGGATTTTCTTGAGCACCTCGAGGCCGCGCTTCACGTCGATGGGATAGACCTTATCCATCGCCACGCCGTCGCCCATCAGCAAGGTCTCGAACATGCAATTGGCGTCGCGCCGCAGCATGCGTTTGCCGGGATATTTCTTGAGGTCGAAGAAATCGACCCAGGTCTTGGGAGGATCGTTTCCGAACTTCGAGGAGTCGTAGATCATCACGTTGCTGAAGGAGTACGGCCCCACGGTGTAGGGATAAGCGAAGCCGGGCAGGATGTCGGACTTCTTGACGATGTTGTAGTCGATGGGCTCCAGCATCCCGAGACCGCCCAGAAGAATGCCGCTGGTGACGGAGCCGTCGCAGGTATCCCAGGTCACTTTCTTCGATTCGACCATGGCGCGAATCTTGCCCGTGGTCGGACCGGACGAGTCCATCACCACTTTGACGCCCGGGTTCTTTTCCTCGAAGGGCTTGCCGTAGTATTTGCCGAACGCCTCGTTGGCGACGCCGCCCCAGTTGACGAAGACGACTTCCTTGGCGGTTTGGGCGTTGGCGTGGCCGGACATGGCACCGGCGCCGCCGAGGGCGCCGAGCGCGGCCAGGGCCGCGTTGAACTGGCGGCGGGTCATTTGTCCGCGGGCCAGCTTTTCATGGGCAAGCGCGATGCAGTCTTCTTGAAAGGATTGCACGTGCGTCATGGATTCCTCCCGTGTTGTGTTTTGCTCAGGCACTCCCTTGTTGATCGATCGGCCGTATCGTTCCGCCACGGCCGCCGGCGGTGGCCCGGTCACGCCTTTGCGCGGCGGGCCTTCAAGGCAAGCTCGGTCAAAAGAAACAGCAGGGTCACGCCGATCAGCATGACCGCCACCGCCGCGATGGCCGGGTCCAGATTCTCGTTGATGTCGTTCCAGATGCGGCGCGGCAGCGTGTAGACGGTGCGGCCCGCGATGAACAAGACCATCACTGTCTCATCCCAGGAATGGATGAAAGCGAAGATCGCGCCGGACAGGATACCCGGCGTGACATTGGGCACGATGATGCGCCAGGTGGTTTGGGGCAGCGAGGCGCCGAGCGTGCGCGCGGCTTGCTCGAGCCTGAGGTCGAAACCCGCAAGCGCGGCCGAGACGGTGATGACCGGATACGCCAGGCCCGTGACCGTGTGGGCCAGGATGACGCCCAGGTAACTGTCGATCAGACCGATATCGACATACAGCTTGTAGATACCGAGGGTATAGACGATCGAGGGAATCACGATCGGCGCCAGCATCAAGGTGCGCACCAGCTCCGAACGGCGGCTGGCTAGGCGCCAGCAACCGATGGCGCACAACGTACCCACCACCACGTCGATCAAGGTGGCCGCGACGGCGATGATCAGGCTCTGCCAGATGGCGCTGAGCCAGCCGCCGCCCGTGAAAACCTTGCCGTAATGGGCGAAGGAGATCGTCTCCTGGGGGAAGGCCAGGAAGCGCTGGTCGGTGACCGAGACCGGAAAGACCACCAGCATCGGGGCCATCAGGAAGACCAGGACCGTGCAGGCCAACCCCAAGGTGATGCCGCGCGCCAACCCCTTGTCGCCGCCGATCGTCTCCATCACGCGGCTCCGAACAGCTTGCGCATGTCGACGATGCGGCCCAGCAGCGCCATCAGCGTCAGAATGCAGACCAAGAGCAGCGTGGCCAGCATGGTGCCCAGGCCCCAGTTGATGGTCTGGGTGATCTGCACGCCGATATATTCCGCGATCATGAAGACGCGGCCGCCGCCGAGGAGCGCCGGGGTGACGTAGAAGCCCATCGAGAAGATGAAGACCAGGACGCCCGAGGCCACCACGCCCGGCAGGCTGAGCGGCAGGAAGATGCGGCGGAAGGCGCGCCACGGGCTCGCGCCCAAAAGCCGCGCGGCGGCGATCAGCCGCAGGTCGATGCCGCGCATGTTGGAATAGAGCGGCAGTACGGCGAACGGCACCATGTAGTGCACCATGCCGACGATGACGCCGAATTCGTTGCGCAGAAGCGTCAAAGGCTCGCTGATCACGCCCGCCGACAGAAGCGCCTGGTTGATGACGCCGTTCGAACGCAGCAGCGTCACCCACGAGAAGGCGCGCACCAGGACCGAGATCCACAACGGCAGCAGGACGAAGAAGGTGAGACCGCGCAGCCACGCGCCCTTGGCCTGCACCATGGCATAGGAGAGGACATAGCCGAGCACGAGCGTGACGGCCGTCGTGATGACGCAAATCCGCAGCGTGACGATCAGCACCTTGTGGACGGATTCGGAAGTGATCAGCTTGGCATAGTTGCCGATCCCGGGGACGGGCTCGGTCACGCTGATCCACAGAACCTTGGCCAAGGGAAAGAAATACAGCCCGACCATCATCAGGACGGCCGGCATGACAAGAAGCCAGTAGAACCGGCGGAGTTGGTCACCGCGCATGCGCGGCGCCTTCGCCGGAGACGACGCAGCCATACGCGACCCTCCCCAACGCCTATTATTGCCCGAGGAAGGCACGCCTCGTCATCCGGGAACGCATTCCCTTTGCCAAGCGCAGGGGCCGACGCCACAGTACGCCATGCTTTCCGCCGACCTCGTGCTGCATAGCGGCAAGATCGCCACGCTCGATGCGACAAACCGCTTCTCGCACGCCCTGGCCGTGCGAGAAGGGCGAATCGTCGCCATGGGCGAGAATCGCGCCGTGCTGGATCTGGCCGGGCCGGACACGGAAACCGTGGACCTTGCCGGCCGGACGGTGATCCCGGGCATCGTCGATTCCCACTGTCACCCGGACAGCTACGCGATCCGGCTGGCGAAGTGGCAGTCCCTGGACCCGGAGCGGGTCCGCACCAAAAACGACCTGCTGCACGCCATCGCCCGCGCGTCCGCCAAGGCGCCCGGGGGAAGCTGGTTCGCCGGCTATCGCTATGACGAACGGCGAAGCGGCGGCTATCCCACCATCGCGGAACTGGACGAAGCGAGCGGCGGGCGTCCGGCCCTGGTCGTGCGCACCTGCGGCCATCTGGCGCTGGTCAATTCGGCGGCCTTCGCCGCCGCCAAGATTGCGCCCGACGCCGCCGATCCGCCCTTCGGCCGCTTCGACCGCGATCCCCGCACGCACGCGTTCACCGGCCTCGTGCGTGAAACGGCGGCACATTTGTTCCTCGGCCAAGTCCACGCCCGCGACACCGACGAGGATATCGCATCGGGCATGGAGCGCGTGTTCGAGGAATGCCTCTCTCACGGCATCACGTCACTCTACAACTCGCTGACGTCGTCGAGCGCGATGCGCGCCTATCAGACCATGAAGGCGCGCGGAACCCTTTCCCTCCGTATCGGCATCATCGCC
Source organism: uncultured Alphaproteobacteria bacterium (assembly GCA_902826885.1). Classification (GTDB taxonomy): domain Bacteria; phylum Pseudomonadota; class Alphaproteobacteria; order CADEGL01; family CADEGL01; genus CADEGL01. The sequence goes on from CADEGL010000007.1 coordinate 81,451, forward strand.
AGCGGCCGCGAGCCCGGCCTGATCGAGGCGCTGATCCAAAGCGGCGTGCAAAGCGGCCTGGGCGACGATTGGCTGCGCGTCATTGGCGTCGAATGGTGTCCGGATTGCAGCACCAGCGGCCGTACGGCCGCCTATTACGAACCGTATGTCGGCAAGCCGGCCCAGGGCGAACCGGCCGACAATCGCGGCATGCTTCTTTATGACGCCGAGGACTTGAAGGCACGGGCGACCGCCGCCCACAAGGCGGGCTTGCTGGTCTGCATCGAGGGCGTCGGCGATCGCGGCATCGATTTCGCGTTGGATGCCATCGAAGCGGCTCTTTCCGCGCACCCCGTCGACGACCACCGCATGCGGATCGAGCATTGCTGCTACGTCACTCCGCAGGTCCTCGAGCGCATGGTGCGCCTGAAGGCGGTCGATTCTTCCGCCACCGGCTTCATGCACGATCTGGGCGATGCCTATATCGCGAACCGCGGCGCGGACGCCATGCGCCATATGTGGCCGCACCGGACGCTGATCGATCGCGGCGTGCCCGCGCCAGGCCATTCGGACGCGGCCGTCTGCCAGTTCAACCCGTTCCTCGCGTTGTGGTCGATGGTCAATCGCAAGACCGCGACCGGCCAATCCCTCGACAGACGCGAAGCGGTGACCCCGACCGAAGCCTTGCGCGCCTATACGATCCTGGGCGCCTGGTCTGGCCGGGAAGAGAACGTCAAAGGTTCGCTCGAGGCCGGCAAGGTTGCCGATTTCGCGATCCTCGACCGCGACTATTTCACCATCGACCCGGACGACATCCGAAATGTCCGCGTGCTTGCGACCTATGTGAACGGCGTTTGCCGCTATCGCGCGTGAGCCGCAGGGGGTAACTCTGTGGAAAAATTCCTCCTTCGAGGCCTTATGAATCGCGGGGATAAGTGGGAAACCCGGCCACTCTCAAGCCATTAGCCCGTCACGTGGGTGTGAAAACATAACAAGAACGATTTCTTGACTCCGCCCCAGACAACTCTAAAGTGGTCGGGGGTGCGTGTGCCTTGAAATAGGTAATTCGCACGCCAAATCATAGACTTGGCGCTATTATCCGGTGGACGGCGGGGCCGCCGCTGGCAAACACCCGCCTTCATCGATGGGACTTCCTATGCCGCGCGTGGCCAGCATTTCGCAACAGATCTGGGACATGAAGTACCGCCTGAAAGGGGCGGACGGCGCGCCTGTGGACAAGACCATCGAGGAGTCCTGGCGCCGTGTGGCCGACGCCCTGGCCGAACCCGAGAAGGACCAGAAAGCCTGGGCCGACCGCTTTTACGAGGCGCTCGACGATTTCCGCTTCCTGCCCGCGGGCCGCATCCTGGCCGGCAGCGGCACCAAGCGGCAGGTCACGCTGTTCAACTGCTTCGTCATGGGCCGCATCCCCGACCACATGGAAGGGATCTTCGAGAATTTGAAGGAAGCCGCCCTCACGATGCAGCAGGGCGGCGGCATCGGGTACGACTTCTCGACGCTGCGCCCCAAGGGCGCGCCGGTGAAGGGCGTGGGCGCCGACGCCTCGGGGCCCCTCTCCTTCATGGACGTGTGGGATTCCATGTGCCGCACGATCATGAGCGCGGGCTACCGCCGCGGCGCGATGATGGCGACCTTGCGCTGCGACCATCCGGATATCGAAGCGTTCATCGACGCCAAGCGCGAGCCCGGCCGCTTGCGCATGTTCAACCTGTCCGTCTTGGTCACCGATCCCTTCATGCAGGCGGTGAAAGAGGACGCGCCGTGGGAGCTGAGCTTCGGCGGCACGTGCTTCAAGGTCCTGCGCGCGCGCGAGCTGTGGGACAAGATCATGCGCGCGACCTACGCCTATGCCGAGCCGGGCGTGATTTTCATCGACCGCATCAACCGGCGGAACAACCTCGCCTATTGCGAGACCATCCACGCCACCAACCCGTGCGGCGAACAACCCTTGCCGCCCTACGGCGCGTGCCTCTTGGGCTCGATCAACCTAGCGCGCCTGGTGAAAGACCCGTTCGGCGACACGGCCGCGCTCGACATGGACGAGTTGCAACGCTTGGTGCCGCTGGCGGTTCGGATGATGGACAACACCATCGACGTCTCGAACTTCCCCTTGCCCCAGCAGGCGCACGAGGCGCGCGCCAAGCGGCGCATCGGCCTGGGCGTCACGGGCCTGGCCGACGCGCTGATCATGTGCCGCGCGCGCTACGGCAGCGAAAGCGCCGTGCGCCTGACGCGCACATGGATGGCGGCCTTCCGCCGCGCGGCCTATCTGGCCTCGGTCGAACTGGCCAAGGAAAAAGGCGCCTTCCCCCTCTTCGACCGCGACAAGTACTTGGCCGGCGAGACGATCGAGGAGATCGACCTGGACGTGCGCGAAGCTATCGCGGCCCACGGCATCCGCAACGCGCTGGTCACCTCCATCGCGCCGACCGGCACGATCTCGCTGTTCGCCGACAACGTCTCCTCGGGTATCGAGCCCGTGTTCAGCTATGCCTATACGCGCAACGTCCTGATGCCGGACGGCACGCGGCGCGAGGAAGAGGTCAGCGACTTCGCCTATCGCCTTTACCGGCGCACGCATGGCGAGGCCGCGCCCCTGCCCGACTATTTCGTCGACGCCCAGACGCTGGCGCCGCAGGACCACGTCGTCATGCAGGCCGCCGTGCAGGGCTATATCGACAGTTCGATCTCGAAGACCATCAACTGCCCGGCCGATATCACCTTCGAGCAATTCAAGGACGTCTATCTCTCGGCCTATGATTTGGGCTGCAAGGGCTGCACGACCTACCGGCCCAACGACGTCACGGGCGCCGTGCTGGAAGTGAAGAAACCGGCCGAGCCCGCGCGGGAGCCGGAGCTGCCGCTGGAGAAGCCGGTCGCGCGTCCGGCCGACATCTACGAGGCCGGCGGCGTCGTCTATATGACGCGGCCCTTGGACCGGCCCGAGGCGCTACCCGGCAGCACCTACAAGATCCGTTGGCCCGACACGGACCACGCCATCTACATCACACTGAACGACATCGTGCAGGACGGCCGCCGGCGCCCCTTCGAGGTCTTCATCAACTCGAAGAACATGGAGCACTATGCCTGGACCGTGGCGCTGACGCGCATGATCAGCGCGGTGTTCCGGCGCGGCGGCGACGTCTCCTTCGTGGTCGACGAGCTGAAGGCCGTGTTCGATCCGCGCGGCGGCCAATGGTCGGACGGCCGTTACATCCCCTCGCTTCTGGCCGCGATCGGCGGGGTGATCGAGAAGCACATGATCGAGATCGGCTTTCTGCCGCGCGCGGGCGACCAGGATGCCGTCATCGCCGATCGCAAGGTGGTCGGCCTGGAAGACGGCACGCGCCATCAGTTGCGCCAGTGCCCGCGTTGCAGCCAGCCCAGCATGATCCGTCAGGAGAATTGCGACGTCTGCACGTCCTGCGGCCATTCCAAATGCGCATAGGCGCGCGGCCGGCTAGGCGCTGAGATTTTCTTCGGCCAGGCGGCGGACGATGTCGCACAGGAGCTTCAGGCTGGGCTCGTCGACGCCCAACTCCTCCAAATGCTTCACCGTGTTTTCCAGATAATCCCGGTTGGGTCCGCGCTGGCCCAAACCCCGGCAGATCAACGCGGCCGTCTCCTCGGGCGTCAGTTCGCCCGCATATTCGGGATGGGTGGAATCGGCGACGTAGGTTTGCGCCTCGACATATTGCGAGCCGATCTTCACCCGCAGCTTCTTCGGCGTATAGACGTAGGTGGTCATCTCGCGGTCGGTCAGATAGTCGAGCGCGGCCGGCACATCGGCCGCCGCGACGCGAAACGCCATGCCCAGACAATGCCCGCCGGGCCGCAGCCCCAGCACGAGGCCGGGCTTCTCCTTGGTGCCGCGATACTGGTGGGAAAAGATGCAGAAGGCCCGGTGATAGCCTTCGAGCAGAGCCGGCACGGCCTCCTCGTGGCGGAAGCCCGGGTCCCACATGAGGGAACCGTAGCCGAAAACCCAGATGTCGTCGCCGTTCGTGCTCATGGGGATTGGGTAGCGAAATCCGGCGCCCCTGCCAAGCCGGGCGTTAGGATTTCCTGACCCCGTCCTCGATCCGGTCCAGTTTGCGCAGGGCGGGCGAACCGAAACACCAGAAGCCCACGACCAGGATGGTGAGCGTCCCACCCAGCACGACCGACCTTACGGGGCCGAACCAGGCGGCGGTGATACCCGACTCGAACTCTCCAAGCTGATTCGAGGTGCCGATAAAAAGCGAGTTGACCGCGCTGACGCGACCCCGGATTGCATCGGGCGTCCAAATTTGCACGAGCGTTTGACGGATCACGACGCTCACCATATCGGCCGCGCCGGCGACCGCGAGCGCGGCAAAGGAAATCGGTGCGGACGTCGAAAGACCGAAGGCGATCGTGGCCGCACCGAACACCGCCACCGCCGCCAGCATGGTCCGGCCCACATACCGGCGCGGCGGGTGGCGCGTCAGCACCAGGCCCGTAACCACGGCGCCCACGGCCGGCGCGCTGCGCAGAAGCCCCATGCCGACCGGACCGATGGACAGGATGTCGTTGGCAAAGATGGGCAGCAACGCCACCGCGCCGCCGAACAGGACGCCGAACATGTCGAGCGAGATCGCGCCCAGCACCACCTTATTGCGCAAGATGAAGTCGAGACCGCTGAGGACTCCGCGCAAGGTCACCGGTCCGCTCGAGGGCGGACGTTTCGAGGCTGGCAGAAAGAACGCGGCGGTCATGGCCACGGCCAGCAGCGCCAGCGTGACCACGAAAGGTACTGTCGCGCCAAAAATGTAAAGCAGCCCGCCGAGAGCGGGTGCCACGACGAAGGCCGATTGGTTGGACATGGAGGACCAGGCCGCGGCGCGCGGAAACTCCTTCGCCGGCACCAGGCTGGGCAGAAGCGAGATGGCGGCCGGATGCTCGAACGCCCGCGCCGCGCCATAGCACGCCACGACCGCGAAGACCGCCATGACCGGCACATGGTCCATGGTCGAAAGGGCCGCCAGCGCCAGCGCGCAAAGCCCCTCCACGCCCACCGCCGCCATGAGGACGTAACGGCGCGGATAACGGTCGATGATCTGGCCCGCCGGCAGGGCCAGGCCCATGGTGGGCAAGAACTGCGCCAGGCCGATTAGACCCAGATCCACCGCGCTGCCCGTGAGCGCATAAACGTACCATCCGACGGCGACCGCCAGCACTTGCGCGGCGGAAATAGCGCTGAACCGCGCGGCCAGAAACAGCGCCAGTACGCGCGGGGAGAAAACCGCACCGAACGCGCCGTCGTCCGAGGTGGAAGAATTCATCCGTCTCCCTTACGGTCCAGGCTACCGTTCGTCGAGGGCCTTACCCATGACACGGGCGAATGGCGGTCTGCATTGAGGATGCTTTCGCGCGCCGGTTACCTTAAATGCCATGACCAAGAGAAAATTGCCCGCCGGAGAATCCATGTCCCTGCGCCGTATTTTACAGGCCGCCGCCGTCATCGCCCTTCTGATAGGGCTTTGGGTCGCCGGTTGGTTCTATGCCGCCGATCAAGCCCGCGAACGGATGGCGGCGTGGACCGCCGCGCAGCTAGCGGCGGGAAATGCCGTGACCTACGACGCGCTGACGATCGGCGGCTTTCCCTTTCGCATCGCCGTCGCCATCGAAGGGCCAGCCTATGGCACGCCGGCTTACCGCTGGCAGGCCACATCCCTCACCCTGGCCTTCCAGCCTTGGAATCTGCGCCGCTTCGGCTTTCGCACGGCGGGGGCGCAACGGTTGGACATCACCACAGGCAACGAGATCGAAACCGTCCATCTGACGATGGATCAGGCGGACGGCACCGCTTCGTTCGATTCGGCCGGCAACCTGTCCGGGTTCGAAAGCGAATTCCGCACCCTGTCGGTCGCCATCGAGCAAGGGCCGGCCTATGGCTTCAACACGCTGCGCATCGAAGGGCGCGTACCGGACAATCCCATCCCCAAGCCCGACGCGACATCGTTGGAGTTGACCTTTGCCGCCGACCAGATCGCGCTGCCCGCCGATCAAGCGATCCTGGCGCCGCTGATCGAGCGCGCCGCCGGCGCCATCGCCTTCAACGGCCGCCTGCCGGCGCAACCGTTGATCCCGGCACTCGCGGCCTGGCGCGATGCGGGCGGTGCGATCGATTTCACACGCCTGTCGTTGCGCTGGGGTGCTTTATCGGTCGAGGGCGACGGCACCGTCGCCCTCGATAACGCCCTTCAGCCGCTGGCGGCCTCGTCCCTGCGGATTTCCGGCTTCGATGAGACGATGGACCGTCTGGCCGCGGCGGGCGTCATCCGGCCCGATGCCGCGGGCGCCACGAAATTCGCCCTGGGGCTTATCGCGAAGAAGCCCGACGGCGGCGGGCCGCCGGTCGCTTCCGTGCCGGTTTCGATCCAGAGCCAGCAGCTTTTCGTGGGGCCGATCGTGGTTTCGCGCCTGCGGCCGATCCGCTGGGAGTAGCGTAGGCGGCCTGCCCGGCCTCGACGATGCCGCGACGGATCGCGCGCGTGCGCGTGAACAGGTCCTGAAGCGTATCGCCCTCGCCCCACCGGATCGCGCGCTGCAACGCCGTCATGTCCTCGGTGAAGCGCTGAAGCATCTCCAGAACTGGTTCGCGGTTGTTCAGGAAGATGTCGCGCCACATCACGGGATCGGAGGCGGCGATGCGCGTGAAATCGCGGAAGCCACCGGCGGAATACTTGAACACCTCGCCCTGCATGTCCTCGCTCAACCGCGTCGCCGTGCCCACGATCGTGTAGGCGATGACATGGGGCACATGGGAGGTGATGGCGAGGATGAAATCGTGGTGCTGCGCGTCCATGGACGCGACGCGCATGCCAGCACCCTTCCACAGAGCCTCGACCTTCTCGACCGCTTTTTTCGGCACGTCGGCCGTGGGGGTCAGAAGACACCACCGGTTCTCGAACAGCTCGGCGAAGCCGGCTTCCGGCCCCGAATGTTCGGTGCCCGCGATGGGATGGCCGGGCACCAAATAGACCCCATCCGGCAAATGCGGGCCGACGTCGCGGATGACGCACTGCTTGGCCGAGCCCACGTCGCTGACGATCGCGCCGCGCTTCAAGGCCGGCGCGATCCGCTGGGCGATGTCGGCATAGGTGCCGAGCGGCGAACACAGCATGATCAGGTCTGCGCCGCGCACGGCCTCGGCCGGGTCCTCGACCATGCGCTCGACCAACCCCAATTCCAGCGCCTTGGATCGCGTGGCTTCGGAGCGCGCGCAACCGACCAGGCTGCGCGCCAGCCCATGCTTCTTGCAGGCGCGGGCCAGCGACGAGCCGATCAGGCCGATGCCGATGAAGGCGATGCGATCGAACAGGAATTTCTTGGCCATGACGGCGCGTCCTAACGCATGAAGGCGGCGAGCGAATCGCGCGTCGCGCGCAACTCGGCTTCGGTGCCGATGGTGATTCGCAAGCCGTCGGGCAATCCGTAGGCGCCCACCTTGCGCACGATAATGCCGTCCTTATTCAGATGGACGTTGGCGGCATCGGCGCTGCGCTTCGGGTCGTTCGGAAACCGCGCCAGGATGAAGTTGGCCTGGCTGTCCGGCACGTCGATGCCCATGGCGCGCAGCTCGTTCGAAAGCCACGGCAGCCAGCGGTCGTTATGCGCCTTGCACGCGGCCGCGAACTCCATGTCCTCCAGCGCGGCCACCGCCGCGGCCTGGGCGGGCAACGCCACGTTGAACGGGCCGCGGATGCGGTTCACCACGTCGGCGACCGCGGGCGGGCAATAGGCCCAGCCGAGCCGCAATCCCGCCAGCCCGAAGAATTTGGAGAAGGTGCGCGACATCACGCTGTTCTCGCCGCCATCGACCAGCTCCTGCCCCGACGAGCAGTCGGACGCACGCGCGAACTCGATATAGGCAGCGTCGACGACCAGGAGAATATCATCGCGCAAACCCGCGCGCAGACGGCGCAACCCGTCTTTCGGCACATAGGTGCCTGTCGGATTGTTCGGGTTGGCCAAGAACACCAAGCGCGTCTTGGGCGTGACGGCGGCCAGGATCGCATCGACGGATGCGGTCAGATTCGTCTCCGGCACGCGCACCGGCACCGCGCCCGCCGCCCGCGCGGCGATGGGATAGAGCAGGAAACCATGGGCGCTGTAGAGAATCTCTTCGCCCGGAACGATGTAAGCCTGGGCCAGAAGAAGCAGAAGATCGCCCGAGCCGCAGCCGCAAACGATGCGCGCGGGGTCTAGGCCAAAGCGCTTGCCCAGCGCCAGGCGAAGCTGGGTCGAATCACCGTCCGGGTAGCGCCACAGATCGTTGCCCGCCGCGCGGTAGGCTTCGATGGCCTTGGGGCTGGAGCCCAGCGCATTTTCGTTGGACGACAGTTTGATGACCTTGCTCTTGCCCGCGAGGGACGAGAGGCCCGGAACATAGGCCGCGATCTCCTGGATCGCGGCGCGCGGTTTGGGAGCGGACATGGGCGGTTCCTAGCCGCGTGCGTCCCCGCCCATCAGGGCGGAAGAGACGGGAACGGCATAGCCGCCGATCTGGCGAATTTCGCGGGCGCCGGCGCCGACCGCGGTGGCCAACCGTGCCAATCGCGGATCGTCCGGCGCGACATAGCCGTCGATCTCGACCAGATGCAGCCATCCCTGGTGGCCGGCATCCTGCCAGGAGGCCGCGAAGCTGACCGGCAGATCCGTCTTGGCGAAGGCGTCCTTCAAGCTCGAACGGCTGACCGTATCGGTGGTTTCGAGGCCAATGAAAGAGCGATCCTCGCCGGTTTCGGCCTGCTCCACCCGCGCCACGACCAAGGCCTCGGCGGCCGGCTGTCCCGGCATCGCGAACGGCAGGCGCGCGGCGATGAAAGGGCGCGACTCGTCGTTACCAAGCAGCATGGGCCACCAGGGGCGCTCCTCGACCTCCTGCGGCAGGGGCAGAACCGCGAGGCTCGCGCTCCCCTCGCGCAAAGCGCCCAGCGCCTGGCCCGCGGTACGGAACGAAGCGATGGGGGTGGATGAACCATATTCCTCGCGCACGAGCGGCAGCAGGTCCGGCCCGTCGCTCGCGACCGCGACGGAGAAAGCACCCTGCATGCGAAGGAACGCGCTGATGATCTCCCGCCAAAGACGCACCAAAACTTCGCGCGGGAACTTCCCGCTGTGGCGCTTCAGCAGGCGGCGCAGGATGGCGGCTTCCCGCCCGGGGCGGAAGGTCGGCCCCCCCGTCTTGGCGGCGCCAATGGCGGCGACCAGCTCCGTCCGCCGCATGATCAGGTCATGCAGCGAATCGTCGATCCCGTCGATCTCTCGACGCAGTTCGTCGAGCGTTTTCGAAGTCCGCGACATAGGGGCCAGCCGATCCGATGAAGGGCGGCAGTAGTAGCCGTTTTTCCCTGAAAATTCAAAGAAGACATTGACTTCCCAGCCGCTTGGAAACATCTATGCGAACGCCGACGCAACGGCTTTTTGAGGGGTTCCGCCCACGCCGATGAGCGCCGTTTCCACCAACGCGCCCAAGATCACCTGGCCCGCCCAGTTGCCGGGCCACCGCCTGACTTTCGACGCGGACCAGCCCCTGCGGCTGGACAGCGGGGCGGAACTGGGCCCGTTCACCATCGCCTACCAGACCCATGGCACGCTCAACGCCGAGCGTTCGAACGCCATTTTGGTCTGCCATGCCCTGACCGGCGACCAATACGTGATCGGCCAGCACCCCGTGACGGGCAAGCCGGGCTGGTGGCAGTTCATGGTCGGGCCGGGCAAGCCGATCGACACCGACCGCTATTTCGTCATCAGCAGCAACGTGCTGGGCGGCTGTCTGGGCACGACCGGGCCCAAGGACGTCAATCCCGCGACGGGCCGCCCCTATGGCACCAGCTTCCCGGTCATCACCATCGCCGACATGGTGCGGGCGCAGAAACTGCTGATCGATCACCTGGGCATTGAAAAGCTGTTCTGCGTCACGGGCGGCTCGATGGGCGCCATGCAGGTCCTGCAATGGGCGGCCAGCTATCCCGAGCGGGTCTTCGCCGCGGTACCCATCGCGGGCGCCGCGCGCCACTCGGCGCAGAACATCGCGTTTCACGAGGTGGGACGCCAAGCCATCATGGCCGACCCCGACTGGTGCGAGGGCGACTATCTGGTCGAGAGCAAGATCCCGCGCCGCGGCCTGGCCGTGGCGCGCATGGCCGCGCACATCACCTACCTGTCGGAGACGGCGCTGCACCGGAAGTTCGGCCGCAACCTGCAGAACCGGCAAAAGGTCACCTATGGGTTCGACGCGGACTTCGAAGTCGAAAGCTATCTGCGCCACCAGGGCAGTACCTTCGTCGACCGTTTCGACGCCAACTCCTATCTCTACATCACGCGCGCGATGGACTATTTCGACCTGGCCGTGGAGTTCGGCGGCGCGCTGCCCAACGCGTTTCGCGGCAGCAAGGTGCGCTATTGCTTGATCTCCTTCACCGGTGACTGGCTGTTCCCGACCTCGGAGAGCCGCGCCATCGTCCACGCGCTCAACGCCGTCGCGGCCAACGTCAGCTTCGTCGAGATCAAGAGCGACAAGGGGCACGACGCGTTCCTGCTGGACGAACCGGAGTTCGCCAAGACGTTGAACGGCTTCCTGAACGGCTGCGCCGAGCATCGCGGGCTCACGCACCGATGAACCGCATGACCACGCGGCGGCCGTCGACGCCGATCCGCATCGACCTCCAAATCATCGCCGACATGGTGAAGCCGGGCAGCCGCGTGCTGGACATCGGCTGCGGCGACGGCGCGCTGCTCGACCATCTTGTGCACCAAAAGCAGGTCGATGGACGCGGCATCGAGCTCGAGCAAGAGGGTGTTAACGCCTGTGTGGCCCACGGCCTATCGGTCATCCACGGCGACGCCGACGAGGACTTGGATGATTATCCGTCCGATGCCTTCGACTATGTGATCCTGTCGCGCACGCTGCACAACACGCGCGATCCGCGTTGGGTGCTGGGCGAACTGGTGCGTATCTCCCAGCACGCCATCGTCTCGTTCCCCAATTTCGGCTATTGGCGCGTACGCTGGCAGTTGCTCCTGCGCGGACGCATGCCCATGACGGCTCTGTTCGACGATCCGTGGCACTCAAGCCCGAACATCCATCCCTGCACGATTCTGGATTTCGCCGTCTTGTGCCGAGACATGGGCATCAAGATCACCCGCCAGATTTCCCTGACCAAGACGGGACAGCGGATCGGTCCATGGATGCCGCAAGCTTTGTCGAACCTGTTCGCCGAGCAGGCCGTGTTCCTGCTCAGCCGGGGGAATTGACCCCGGTTCGCGTCAGGCCGCCCGGCACGGGAACATAGACCCGCCGCCCGCTTTTCTCCCGGCTTCGCGCCGCGCCCGCGGCATAGATTTGCTTGCCTGCCTCCACCACGACCACGCCCGAGAACCGCTCCAACCACGGATCTCCCAGACGCTCCCACGCGCGCGCAGTGGCTTGGAGCATGCGCGAACGCACGGGCGGAACATAAAGCGCGCCGGTCGCCCGCAGCGGCGTGAACATGTTCTCGCGCAACAGCAACGAAAGCTGTCGCTGGGTATAGGTATGGCCCTGGCCGAACGGCGTGCGCTCCAAGAGGGCCCAAATGCCGCGGCGGTTCGGCGCCACCACCAATAGCCGTCCGCGGTCGGACAGGACGCGCCACACCTCGCGCAACAGAGGGCGAAGCTGCTCGCTGAACTCGATGCCGTGGACCATGACGATGCGGTCGACCGACAAATCGGGCAGCGGCAACTCGGCCTCCTCGGCCAGGCCAACCAGTCCGCGTTCGCCGACCGGCCAATGCACGACGCCTTGCGCCGCGGGCATCAGCGCGATGATGCGGCTGGCTTCGCCGCGAAAAGGCGGCAGGTAGGGCGTGGCGTAGCCAAGACCCAAAATCCCATCCCCGCGCACGTCCGGCCACAGCGCGCGCAGACGCGCGCGAATAATGCGGGTCGCAAGCAGGCCCAGCGTGCCATCGTAAAAATCGCGCAGATCGACCACGTCGGGTGCCATCGGCGCAGTCTAGCAGCGTGCCTCCAGCGGCGATATTCTCGGCATCTCTCGGAGCCGCACCGGCTCCCAATCCCACCGCACGGAGCCCCGCGATGAAGCTGCGCTACTCGCCCACGTCGCCCTATGTCCGCAAAGTCATGGTCGTCGCGAAGGAGACCGGTTTGGACGGCAAGATCCAGACAGTGGAAACCAAGCTGGGGCCCGATTCGGACATCCTGCAGCAGAATCCGTTGGGCAAGGTGCCCACCATGATTTTGGATGACGGTTTCGTGATCTTCGATTCGCCGGTCATCTGCGAGTACGTGGATAGCCAGTCCAAAGGCGCCAAGATGTTCCCTCCCGCAGGGCCCGCGCGCTGGAAAGCGCTGGCCATGCAAGCGCTCGGCGATGGTCTGATGGATGCTTCGCTCGCGCGCCGCGGCGAGGTGATGCGGCCGGCCGACAAGCAGAGCCCCGACGCGCTCGCCAAGCAGGCCGGCGTCATGAACCGGGCCCTCGATACGCTGGAGAAGCGCGTCGCCGAGCTGGACGGGCCGGTCACCATCGGCCAAGTCACCGTCGGCTGCGCGCTCGGTTATCTCGACCTGCGTTTCGCCGACGACCAATGGCGCAAGACGCGTCCGAAGCTGGCCGCCTGGTTCGAGACGTTTTCCAAGCGGCCGTCGATGGCCTCCACGGTTCCACCCGCCTGACATGGCGTTGTCCGCGCGGATGACCGCCGAGGAGGTCGTGCGCCTCCTCGGTCTCGTCCGCCATCCGGAAGGCGGCTATTTCCGGGAAACCTACCGGCATGTGCCCACCGGCGGCGGACGGGGCGCCATGACGGGAATCTATTTCCTGCTGCCCAAGGGCGAACGCTCGGCCTGGCACCGGGTCGATGCCGACGAGATGTGGCA
>CADEGL010000008.1:0-87070 GCA_902826885.1 uncultured Alphaproteobacteria bacterium
TAGCCCATGAACGCGGTCGCCATCATGAGAAGGAGGATGACCAGGCCAAGCCACCACAGAACCTCGCGCGGGCTCTTGTAAGAACCGTAGTACAGGCCGCGGAAGACGTGGATATAGACCACGAGGAAGAACATCGACGCGCCGTTCATATGCAGGTAGCGCAAGAGCCACCCGTAATTGACGTCGCGCATGATGCGCTCGACCGACAGGAACGCCAGGCTCACATGCGGCGTGTACTGCATGGCCAGCACGACGCCGGTGGCGATCATGATGACCAGGCAGATGCCGGCCAGGGAGCCGAAGTTCCACCAATAGTTGAGGTTCTTCGGAGTGGGATATTCGTGCAGCTCATGCTGCATGAACGTGACGACCGGCAGGCGGTCATCGAACCACTTGAGGAACCGGTTGTTGATTGCTGGGGCGCTCATGGCCGGATCACCGTCAACCGATCTTGATTTTGGAATCGCTCAGGAACGAATAGGCCGGGACCGCGAGGTTGAGCGGCGCAGGTCCCTTCCGGATACGTCCCGAGGTGTCGTAGTGCGAACCGTGGCAGGGGCAGAACCACCCGCCGTAGTCGCCGCGCGGGTCCGTCGGCTTCTGGCCGAGCGGTACGCAGCCGAGGTGTGTGCAGATGCCGACAACGACGATCCAGCCCGGCTTCTCAGTGCGGGCCTTGTCCGTCTGGGGGTCGCGCAGCTCGGCGACGTTCACGTCCTCGGCTTCCTTGATCTCCTTGTCCGTGCGGTGGCGGACGAAGACCGGCTTGCCGCGCCACTTGACCGTCAGCGCCATGCCGACGGCCACCGGCGCCAAATCCACCTCGGTCGACGACACCGCCAGCACCTCGGCCGAAGGGTTCATCGAATCGACCAGCGGCCACGCCGCCAAGCCCGCGCCGATGGCGCCCATGGCACCCGTCGCGAGATAGAGGAAATCCCGGCGTGTTCCGCCGTCCCCATGTGCGCCGTGGGCCGTCGAGTGGACGGTACTCGCCATGTCGTTCAACCTTTCCTTGAAAACTCCCGAAACTCCCGGCAGCCGCGGGATCGAGGCCGAAAACCAGGGCGTCCGCCCGGCTTGGCCATATCCAGATTGGCTGACAGGGGTATAATCGAATCACCCTACCCTTGCAAAGGCCTAGCAGGCTTTTCAATCGCCTAGAAATGCGCCTCGTCCTGTATCAGCCGGACATCCCCCAGAATGCCGGTACCCTGCTACGGCTGGCTGCCTGCATGGCCGTGGGCGTGGACATCGTGGAACCTTGCGGGTTTCTTTTTTCCGACCGGCATTTCCGCCGCGCGGGCCTGGATTACCTGCCCGACGCTGAAATGGTCCGGCACCAATCCTGGGCCGTGTATCGCAATGCGCGCCCCGCCGGGCGGCTGATCGCCCTTTCGGCCCATGCCGGCACATCCTATGTCGATTTCCGCTTCCGCGCCGATGACTCGCTTCTATTAGGTCAAGAATCAACCGGCCTGCCCACCGAGGTCGAAGCAGGGGCCGATGCGCGGTTACGAATTCCCATGCGTAGCGGCCTGCGCTCACTGAATGTCGCGGTCGCCGCCGCCATGGTATTGGGGGAAGCGATACGGCAGACGAACGGATGGCCGGCATGACAGCAGACGAGCGCAAAGAAGCCGCGCGGACCTGGTTCGAAGACCTGCGCAACCGAATTTGCACGGCTTTCGAGACGCTTGAAGATGATTACCGGGGTACCGATGCCGCGCACGCGGCACCGGGCCGATTCGCGCGCAAGTCCTGGACCCGGGCGCCGGAACCAGGCGTGGCGGCGGGCGGCGGCGGCGTGATGGCAATCATGCGTGGCCGTGTATTCGAGAAGGTGGGTGTCAACGTCTCGACGGTGGAAGGCGAGTTCTCACCCCAATTCCAAAAGGAAATGAAAGGCGCAGAAGGCGATCCGCGTTTCTGGGCCAGCGGCATCTCGCTGGTCGCGCACATGCGCTCACCGCTCGTCCCCGCCGTCCATATGAATACCCGCCATATCGTGACCTCGCGCGGCTGGTTCGGCGGCGGAGCGGATTTGACGCCGATGGTGCCCGACGACGCCGACACGCGCGATTTCCACGCCGGGCTGAAAGCGGCATGCGACGCCCACGACCCATCCTACTATCCGCGCTTCAAGCAGTGGTGCGACGAATACTTCTTCCTAAAGCACCGCAACGAACCGCGGGGCGTCGGCGGCATTTTCTACGATGATTTGAACACCGGAAGCTGGGAGGCCGACTTCGCCTTCACGCGCGCGGTTGGCGAGGCGTTCCTCGCGACCTATCCGCCGCTCGTGCGCCGGCATATGGACAAGCCCTGGACGGAGGAGCAGCGCCGCCATCAACTCCAAAAGCGCGGCCGCTATGTCGAATTCAACCTTCTTTATGACCGGGGCACGCGTTTCGGCCTCATGACCGGCGGTAACACAGAAGCCATCCTGATGTCGCTGCCACCTTCCGTCACCTGGCCGTAACGGTCTGGCTCGATCGCCGCGCTCGATTGTCGCCGGAGCGTTCCTTCCCTATCATCGCGCAGCACACCCAGTTGGAGGGGCAACTATGGTTCGGTTCTTGGCGGCGTTCACGGTCATCTTTCTGGCATGGACCACGGGCGCGTCTGCTGCGGATATTCCGCTCAAGTCGTTCTTCGGGAAATTCCGCGGCTCGGCCGTCGCCGAAACAGACGCGGCGAAGAAACTCGACTTCGCAATGCGCGATCTCGACGTCACCGTCGCGCCCAAAGGTGACGGCTTCGAGATCTCGTGGATCTCGAACCAGCGGCCGATTCCTGGCAGCGGCGATAAAGTGAAAAAGCATCAGAATACGGTCGCGTTCATGGCGCCGAACGAGAACGGCGTCTACCGGCCCGAGCAGCAGGGCGACCCGCTCGCGGGCGGCAATCTGGCCTGGGCGCGCATCGAGAACCGCACCCTGTTCGTCCATGTGCTGACGGTCGGCGAGCGCGGCGCCTACGAGCTGCAAAGCTACGCCCGCACCCTGTCGCCGGACGGCAACGATATGAAGCTTCTGTTCACGCGCTATCGCGACAACGAGCGCGTGCGGCAAGTCTCCGGCACGCTGAAGCGATATCAATAAGACACGCGCCGATCGAGAGGATCGTCATGAAACGCGCCACCATCGCGCTGGCCGCTATCGGCTGCTGGCTTGCGCTGGCCCTGCCGGCCATCGCCGCCGACCTCAATATCAAGGCCTTCTTCGGCAAATTCACCGGCAGCGGTGTCGCCCAGTCGGAAGACAGCCTCTATTTCGCCACCACGGTACGCGACACCGACGTCGAGATCGGGCCCACGCCGGACGGGTTCCGCGCGGCATGGACGACGGTGCTCCGGCAAGGCGGCGACCCGTCCAAGCCCAATGTGCGCCGCCGCTCAACGACGATGGATTTCGTCCAGCAGGTACAGCTCAATCAGTTCAAAGCCAAGCCCGGCGAGGGAATTCCGCCTGGCGGCCAAGCCTGGGCGCGCATCAACGGCAACACGCTGACAATTTATATCTTCAGCGTGGACGAGAGCGGCATGTACGAAATTCAGAGCTATGCGCGCACGCTCACGGGCGCCGGCATGGATCTGGTCTTCTCGCGCATCAAGGACGGCGAGGAAACGCGCACCGTGAAGGCTAAGCTGACCCGGATGGCGAACTAGCCGTCCAGAAGTTTCCGCCACGCGGGCCACGCGGCCACGCGGTCGGCCATCAGCCCATAGCCACCGCGCAGGGGATGCACGCCGTCGAGCGCGTGCAGATCGGCCGCGATCTGTGCATCCTTCTCGAACGGCGCATAGCAATCGAGATAGGGCACGCCCAACTCCGCCGCTAGCGCGATATAGGCTTTGTTGTATTCGACGATGCGTGCGTTGCGGAAATCGTAGTGGATGCTGGGCCGCGGCCGCATGGGCTGCAGACTTTCATCGACAGGCGTCGGCCCGATCCAGAGCGTCGGGCGCCAGGCCTTGGCTTCGGTCAGCATCTTTCTCGCGAGCTTGAGGGATTCGGGCAACGGCACGCGCAGCCCCTTACCCACATCCTCGGCGGTGTCGTTGATTCCGAAAGCGAAGACGATGGCGCAGGGCACGTCGGGTGGAAAACGCGCCTCGCATTCGCGGCGCCAGCGCGGCTCGATCAACGTCGAAGTGTCGCCGCGAATGCCCAGATTGTAGAGCGTCACATCGTGACCGGCCTTGCGCTCGCGCACGCAGACGCGGCCGGGCCATCCCAGGAAATCGTCGTCGCCTGTGCCAACGGTGATGCTGTCGCCCACGAAGGCGTATCTCATGACGGTCATGACCGGTCTTTTCCCTTCTCCACGATGCGTGCGAGTTGCTCCAATGCCTGCGCGCGGCCAGCCTGGAAATCGCCTTCGATCCACCAGGCCTCGACTTCTCCGAGCAATCTTCCGACCTCCGGCCCACCAGCCACGCCGAGCGTCATGACGTCCTCGCCCCCAACGGGCAGGCGCGGCACGCGCCACGTCTTGGCCAAATCGAGCAAGGAGCGCCAGCCCTCGGCCTCCAGCCGCGGCGATTCGCCCCTGGCCGCGATCGCGCCCGCCCAGGCCAACACCACCAAGTCGCGGAACGTCTCCGCCCCCATGCGGTAGAGCCAGCCACGCGCCGTGCGCGCGCCCCACTCCGAGTCCGGCCACACGGGCGGCACCACGAGACACACAAGCCGTTCGCGCTGGGCGTTCGACAATCGAAGTCGCCTGCACACCGCGTTCGCGGCGGAAGCGCCGCCATCGACCAGCGCGGCCAACCGGCGGATCGGATCGGCACCGACCGTGATGCCCTCCACCGTCACAAGCGCGCGCAGACGCGCGGACGTACCAGTTTCGGGCAGGGTCGCGGTCAAAATTCCGGCTTCCGCCATCAGCTCGACGGTCGAAGCGGGTTCCGGCGCGTTTAAAAGCTTAAGAAGTTCCGCCGCAACGCGCTCGCCCGAGAGCGTCGGCAAGAGATTCGCCAGCTTGCGGCAGGCCGTGTAGCCTTCAGCCTCCGGCGCGCCTTGCCCGAAATACGCATGGAAGCGGAAGAAACGCAGGATGCGCAGCACATCCTCGCGGATGCGCGTTTCGGCATCGCCCACGAAGCGCACGCGCCCGGCCGAAAGATCGGCCGCGCCGTCGAATGGGTCGTAATACGTGCCGTCGAAATCGGCATAGAGCGCGTTCATCGTGAAATCGCGCCGCGCGGCATCGGCCAGCCAGTCGTCGGTGAAGGCGACACGCGCACGCCGCCCGTCCGTCTCCACGTCATGGCGCAGCGTGGTGATCTCGAACGGCACGTGATGGACGACCGCCGTCACCGTGCCGTGATCCAGCCCGGTCGGGATAGCCTTGAAACCAGCCGCTTCGAGAAGGCGCAGAACGGTCTCCGGCGGGTCGGACGTGGCGATGTCCTTGTCGCCGATCGTGCGGCCGGCCAGCGTGTCGCGCACACAACCACCGACGAAGCGCGCCGTGGCACCGCCGGCGGTCAGCGCGGCCATCACCGCGCGCACTTCGGGCGCGCCGAGCCAGCCTGCACCGGACAGGCGCCCGGCGGGCTTCATGGAGCCGTGAAGATGTTGCGGAGGACCATCAACTCTCCAGGACGTCGCACAGGTTAATCAGCATGCCCGCGGTCGCGCCCCAGATGAAGCGCCCTTCATAGGGCATGGCGAAATAGGTGCGCTCGCGCCCGCGCCAGAATCCCGTGCGGCGCTCGTGGTTGTGCCTGTCCAGCACGAAGCTGAGCGGCACTTCGAACACCACGGCGACCTCGCTGGGGTCGGGCTTGAGGGTAAAGGGCGGCCGCACGAATCCCACGATGGGCGTGACCACGAAACCCGTGCCGGTCTCGTAGTCGTCAAGCCGCCCGACCGTTTCCACATGGCTGCGCGCCAAGCCGATCTCCTCCTCCGTCTCGCGCAGCGCGGCGGCGATAGCATCGGCATCGGTTTCCTCGATGCGGCCGCCAGGGAACGCGACTTGCCCCGCATGGTCCGACAGATGCTCGGTGCGCTGGGTTAACAGCACGCTCATGCCTTCGGCATGTTCGACCAGTGGCACCAGAACGGCGGCGGAGCGGCGCGGCTTCACCGGTTCCGGCAGGCTGGGATCGAAGTCGCGGTCGCCGCGCAGGCGCCAACCATTGGCGTCGCGCACGCGGCCGGAAGCGGCTTCGGCGCTGGCATTCAAGCGCGCGAGGATGAAATCGCGTGTGATCACGCATCACCCCGCGCGCCGAGCGGAAAGAACGCGCCGCCGCTCCAAACGCCCAGCACCGTTCTGCCCGCTTCGCTCCGTTCCACCGCCAGATCGACGAGCTGATAGAAGACCGAACGCAGGATCAGCGCCTCCAGCCCATCGCGCACGGTGACGTAGGGCCGCGGCTCGCCATCACGGTCGGCGACGCGGATCGGATGGTGGGGCCCAGCGGTGACGTCGTCATCAACATTGGTACGAAAGACCAAATCCTGCGCCGCGCCGCGCCCGCGCGCCTCAAGCGTCACCGCGGTAAACGGCGCGTCCTCCACCTCGATCCGGCCGCGCTCCGCGGGCGTGACGAGCCAGAACGAGCCATCCGGCGCGCGCCGCAACACGGTCGAGAACAAACGGACCAGAGGTTTGCGGCCAATCGGCGAGCCGTGATAGAACCAAGTGCCGTCACGGGCGATGCGAATGGCGAATTCGCGGCAGTTTTCCGCGCTGTTTGGCCAAACCTCCCCGCTCGGCGCGCCGGAAGAAGCGCGCGCGGCGAGGGAGAGAAGATCCGGGTCCGGCACGGTTTTCGCCATCTCGATGTCGCCGTCGGGCCGCCGCGTGTGGAGAGATCGCCGTGAACGTGACCCCGACGAGCCTGCCGTCCAACGAAAGACCTGACCAATTGCTGGCCGAGATCGAAGCGCTCGGCGAACGCATGGCTTCCGTCCGGGAACGCGTGGGACGCGTTATCTTCGGGCAAAGCGGCGTGATCGACGAAACACTTATCACGCTGCTGGCGGGTGGTCACGCCTTGTTGATCGGCGTTCCGGGCTTGGCCAAGACGCGCCTGGTCGAAACGCTCGGTACGGTACTCGGACTCGACGACAAGCGCATCCAATGCACTCCCGATCTGATGCCCGCGGACATTCTCGGCTCCGAAGTGCTGGAAGAGCCCGAGCCCGGCAAGCGTTCGTTCCGCTTCATTCCCGGTCCCGTTTTCTGCCAGCTTCTGATGGCCGACGAGATCAACCGCGCGAGCCCGCGCACCCAGTCGGCGCTTTTGCAGGCCATGCAAGAGTCGCGCATCTCGATCGCGGGCCGCTATCATCCGCTGCCGCGCCCGTTCCACGTGCTGGCGACGCAGAACCCGCTGGAGCAGGAGGGCACCTATCCGCTTCCCGAAGCGCAGCTCGATCGTTTCCTGATGGAGGTGCGCGTTGGCTATCCGGATCAAGACGCCGAGCGCCACATGCTTTTGGCCACCACGGGCGCAATTGAGGAAGCGCCCGCGCCGGTGATGAGCGCGGACGAACTGCATGCTGCCCAGAAGCTGCTGCGCCGCATTCCCGTGGGCGAAAGCGTAGTGAAGGCTATCCTGAACCTCGTGCGCGCCGGCCGCCCGGAATCGACCGACCTGGATGAGATCCGCACGCAAGTGGCGTGGGGTCCCGGTCCGCGTGCCAGCCAGGCGCTCATGCTGACGATCCGCGCCCGTGCACTTTTGGACGGGCGCTTGGCGCCTTCCGTCGACGATGTGCTGGCGCTGGCGCCAGCCGTGCTGCGCCACCGCATGGCGCTGACCTTCGCCGCGCGCGCGGAAGGCGTCACCATCGAACAGGTCGTCGACCGCTTGTGCGCGCGCCTGGCCTGAACCGTACGAACCCCGGTCCGTGACGATGGCCGACCACCGCGCGCTGCAATACCGGGCCGAGCACCTCGCGGGCGCCTTCCCGCCGATTTTGGTCGCCGCGCAGCGGGTGGCCGCCACTGTGCTGCAGGGCGTCCACGGCCGCCGCCGCGTCGGCATGGGCGAGACGTTCTGGCAGTTCCGTCCCTATGAGCCGGGCGATCCGGTTCAGCGCATCGACTGGCGCCAGTCGGCCAAGCGCGAACGCGCCTTCATACGGCAGACCGAGTGGGAGGCCGCGCAGACCGTGTGGCTGTGGCGCGATAGCTCCCGCTCCATGGACTATCGCTCGCACCTGTCGCAAACCGAAAAAGGCGAGCGGGCAACCTTGCTCGCGCTGGCGCTCTGCGCGCTTCTTTTGCGCGGCGGCGAGCATGTGGCGTTCGCGGGCGACCCGCGCAAATTCACGGGCCGTAACGCGCTCGAGCGCGCCGCCGCGGCATTCGCGCGCATCGTCGAACGCGGCAATGACGGCGTACCGCCGCAGATACCCCTGCCGCGCCATGCGCGCATCGTGCTAATCGGCGATTTCCTAGCGCCGCTGAAGGAGACCGAGCGCGCCGTGCGCGCGCTCGCCGCGCGCGGGGTGACCGGTCACCTGCTGCAGGTTCTCGATCCCGCCGAGGAAAGCCTGCCCTTCCAAGGTCGCACGCTGTTCGAAGGGCTGGAGAATGACGGCGCGCTTCTGGTGCGCCGGACGGAAAATCTCCGCGCCGCCTATGCCGCGCGGATGCGAACGCACCGTGACGCGCTGGCGGCACTCGCGCGTGCGGCCGGCTGGACGCTGGCCGCCCACCACACCGACCACCCGGCGGAAGCGGCCTTGCTGCCGCTTTATGTCGCGCTGGCCGAACGGCCGGGCATTTAACCTATGTGGTCGCTAGGCCCGCTCGCCTTCGGGGCGCCTTGGCTTCTAGCCGCTTTGATCGCCTTGCCCGCGCTATGGTGGCTGCTGCGCGCAACGCCGCCCGCCCCGCGCCGCGTGCGTTTTCCCGCCCTGCGCCTTTTGATGGGGCTGAAGCAGGAGGACGAAACGCCGGCGCGCACGCCATGGTGGCTGCTGCTCCTGCGCTTCACGATCGCCGCCCTCCTGATCGTGGGGCTCGCGCGTCCGCTGCTCAATCCCGGCAGCCCGCTGTCGGGCACGGGGCCGCTTCTTCTGATCGTCGATGACGGCTGGGCCGCCGCGCGTGATTGGACCGCGCGATCGCGCGCCCTCGACATGCTGCTCGACCACGCCGAGCAGGAAAATCGCAAGGTCGCGCTCGTGACCACTGCGCCTCACGTGGGGGCCAATCCGGCCGACCCGCAGCCGTTTACCGATGCCGTGACGATCCGCCAGCGCGTGAAGGCGCTGGCGCCCGAACCCTGGCCAGTCGACCGCCGCGCCGTGCTGGAACGGCTGGAAAAAATGACGCCGCCAGATGGCGTCGAGACCTGGTGGCTGGCCGACAGCTTCGACGACGGAAACGCCGCTGCGCTGGCCGAACGTCTGGCGCGTTTCGGCCCGCTAACCGTCGCGGAAGACTCGCCGGCGCGCCGACCGCGCCTGATGCTGGCGCCCAGCGTCGACGCGGGCGGCCTCATGGTCCGCGTGCGGCGCTTCGCGACGGATGGCGAGGAGACCATCATGGTGCGCGGCACGGCAGCCGATGGGCGCCTCTTGACCCGCGAGCCGCTGCGCTTCGAGCCGGACCAGGCGGACGGATCCAAGCTGCTGGCGCTGCCTCCGGAGGTGCGCAATCAGGTCGAGCGCATCGAAATCGAAGGCGAAGCGAGCGCGGGCGCGACCGCCCTGCTCGACGAGCGCTGGCGCCGCCGGGTGGTCGGGGTCGCTGCCCTGCGGTCCGAGGGCCGCAGCATGCCGCTGTTGGGCGAAGCCTATTATCTGGAGAAGGCGCTGGCGCCCTATAGCGAGGTCCGCGTCGGCCCTATCGACGCGCTTCTGGCCCAGCCGCCGTCGATGCTGATCATGCCCGACTCGGGCGCCGTGCCGGAGAATGAAGTGCGGGCGCTGGAGAATTGGATGAAGGCGGGCGGCGTGCTAGTGCGCTTCGCGGGCGCGCATCTGGCCCAAGGCGGCGACGAGCTGGTGCCGGTCGCACTGCGGCGCGGCGGCCGGGCACTCGGCGGCGCCATGTCGTGGGCGCAGCCCGCGCGCCTGGCGCCATTCCCCGAGACCAGTCCCTTCACCGGCCTCACCGTGCCCGCCGACGTGACCGTCGATCGCCAGGTTCTGGCGCAGCCCGGTCCCGATCTCGAGGGCAAGACCTGGGCCCGGCTCGCGGACGGCACGCCCCTAGTCACGGGCGAGCGGCGCGGCAATGGCTGGCTGGTGCTGTTCCACGTCACCGCCAATCCAGACTGGTCCAACTTGGCCATTTCTGGCCTGTTCGTGGAGATGCTGCAGCGGCTGGTCGCGCTGGGCGCGGGCTCGGCGGGCGAAGAAGGCGCTGGCGCCCTGCCCCCGCTTACCCTTCTCGACGGCTTCGGCCGGCTCGGGCCGCCCCGTCCCGGCACCCGCCCCATTCCGGGGCGCGACTTCCTCCAAGCGCGCGTCTCGCCCGAGACCCCGCCGGGCCTTTATGGCACTGCCAGCGCACGGCGGGCCCTCAACCTGGCCGGTTCCGTCGGCGAACTGTCCCTCCTGCCCGCCCTGCCTGCGGGTGCAGCCCACCATCTGCTTGCCGAGGACGGCGAAGTCGATCTTCAACCCTGGCTTCTGACTCTGGCTCTCGTCCTGGCCATCGTGGATGCCCTGGTCAGCCTCACGCTGCGCGGCTATCTGGCTTTCCGAGTGCCGTCATCCATGCGGCGCGCAGCTATCCTCATTCTCCTGGGTGGCAGCGCGGTGTTTACCCTGCCCATGGGCCAGGGATCGGCCCAGAGCCTGTCGGACCCGACGGCGGCCGCACTCCGGGCCACCAGCCAAATGCGCCTAGCCTATGTACGTACGGGCAACGCCGAGGTCGACTACACGAGTCGTACGGGCCTGCAAGGGCTGCGAAAAGCCCTGCAAGATCGCACGTCCGTGGAACTCGGCGACTCCCTGGAAGTCGATATCGCAAGGGACGAACTGGCGTTTTTTCCGATCCTGTACTGGCCCTTGGGCCGCGCGCCCTTGACCTTAACGCCGGACACGATCTCTCGTGTGTACGCGTACATTCGTAATGGTGGCATGATTCTGTTCGACACGCAAAATCAAGGCGGCATCGGGGCATCCACCCCAGACGCCAGCGTGCCCGGGCTCCAGCGCTTCCTGAGCCGGCTGAATCTGGCCCCCTTGGTCCCCATACCGGCGGACCATGTGCTGGCCCGCTCCTTCTATCTGCTGTCGGAGTTCCCTGGCCGCTGGAATGCCGGCACGGTCTATGTCGAAGCCAAGGGCGACGGCAAGGATGACGAGGCTGTTTCCTCCATCATTCTGGGTGGCAACGACTGGGCCGCGGCCTGGGCCGTCGGCGACCAGGGCCAGCCGCTGTTCCCCGTGGTGCCCGGCGGCGAGCGGCAGCGCGAGATGGCCTACCGCTTCGGCGTCAACGTCGTGATGTACGCATTGACCGGCAACTACAAGTCGGACCAAGTCCACCTGCGCTTCATCCTGGAGCGCCTGGGACAATGAACGCCAACGTCGCCAACATCGTCTGGTCGCCATTGGTTCCGTGGGAATTCCTGACCGCGCTCGGCATCCTGGCGGCCTTGATCCTTGTCTACGGCGCGTTTCGGCGGGCGCGGGGTGTGATCTGGCGCGCGCTTTCCATCGCCATTCTTCTAGCGGCGCTGTTCAACCCCTCCCTCGTCTATGAAGAGCGCGAACCGCAGAGCGACATCGCCGTGATCGTGGTGGATGATTCGCCGAGCCAGCAGATCGGCGACCGACGACAGAAGCGGGACGCGGCCCTGGCATCCATCGAACGGCGGCTCAGGAGCGAGCCGAACCTGGAGATGCGCGTCATTCATGCCGGCGCCGCCGCGCGCGACGGTGCCGATGATCCCGGCACCCGCTTGTTCGAAGCGGTCAGCCGCGCCTTGGGCGACGTGCCGCGCGAGCGTCTGGCGGGCGTGATTTTGCTGACGGACGGCCAGGTGCACGACGCCGACACGGCGGAATCTCTCGGGCTCAAGGCGCCCGTCCACGCGCTTCTGACCGGCGCGCGGAATGAAGCGGACCGCCGGCTGGTGGTCCAGGCCGGCTCGCCCTACGCTATCGTCGGCAAACCAATCGAGATCAAGTTCCGCGTCGAGGACGCGCCCGGCGCCAAGGGTACCGCACGCGTCACCATCCGCCGCGATGGCAACCCCGCGCGGACCGTGACCGTGCCGGTCAACGGCGAGGGCAAAGCGGAGATCACGCTCAACCGTGCGGGTCCCACGGTCCTCGAGATCGAAGCCGAACCAGGCCCCGACGAATTGACCCTCGACAACAACCGCGCCGTCCTCACGCTCAATGGCGTGCGCGACCGCCTCAAGGTTCTCTTGGTTTCGGGCGAGCCCCATCCCGGCGAGCGGACGTGGCGCACCTTTCTGAAGTCCGACCCCTCGGTCGACCTCGTGCACTTCACTATCCTTCGGCCGCCGGAGAAGCAGGACAACACGCCATTGAACGAGCTGGCGCTGATCACATTCCCCGTGCGTGAGCTATTCGAGGTGAAACTGAACCAGTTCGACCTGGTCATCTTCGACCGCTATCGCCGGCGCGGCGTGCTGCCCGTCAGCTACTACGCCAACATTGCCGAGTATGTGCGCAAGGGCGGTGGATTGCTGCTCGCGGCGGGCCCGCCCGATGCGACGTCGTTGAGCGCGTTCCAAACGCCTCTGGGCGAGGTATTGCCGGCGCAACCGACTGGACAAGTGATCGAGACCGGCTACCGGCCTGCTTTGACCACGTCGGGCAAACGGCACCCGGTGACCGCCGAATTATCGGGCGCTCCCGAAGGTGGCGAGAAATGGGGCCGCTGGTTCCGGCAGATCGAGGCCACGGCCAAGGGCGGCACGGTTCTGATGGAAGGGCCCGGCAAGCGCCCGCTGCTCATCCTGGCACGAGAGGGCGAAGGGCGCGTGGCCGTTCTTTTGTCCGACCAGATCTGGCTATGGGCGCGCGGCTTTGAGGGCGGAGGGCCCGAGGCCGAATTGTTGCGGCGCATCTCGCATTGGCTGATGAAGGAGCCCGAGCTGGAGGAAAACGATCTGCGCGCCTCGGTGCGGGGCAACCGGCTCGAGGTGGTGCGGCGGTCCCTTGAGACCGGCAAGAAGAGTGTGACCGTGATTGCGCCCAGCGGAAAGGAAACGACACTGGACCTGACCGAAGAGGCCGCGGGCCGCGCCATCGGCAGCATGCCGATCGAGGGGCCCGGCCTCTATCGCGTGAAGGACAAGAACAAGATCGCCTTCGCCGCCGCGGGCGCGCCCAATCCCCTGGAAAGTTCGGACGTGCGGACGACCGACGCGAAACTGGCGCCCATTGCCCAAGCGACGGGCGGTGGCATCTTCTGGTTGGCCGACGGGCAGCCCGAGATCCGCCGCCAAGCCGCCGGCCGGCCTATGAAAGGTGCGGCAAACGATTCCTGGCTGGGACTTCAAGCCAACGAGAGCTTCGTCGTGATGGGCACACGGCGCGTGCCCCTCGCGCCCGCTTTCGCAGTCCTGGCCCTGGTGCTCCTCCCCCTGGCCTTCGGCTGGTGGCGCGAAGGCCGCTGACGCCTGCCAGTGGAAGACATGGACGCTCGAGTCAGCCCGCTCATGAAGAGCGGGTGTCGGGTCTATGTGTGAGCGGAAGCTCGCCCTCTACAAACTCAGGGTAGAGAGCCTTCTTAAATCCTCCTGCCCACCCCTCGTTGGGGACGGGAGTTAACAAAGATACACGCCCTGCCCCTTTTCTTCTTTCCATCCCTCCCCTTGAGGAAGGGGCAGGAAGAGGGTTTTACCTCATGCGACGCCACCCCGAGCACCCCGAGGACTTTTGTTTCAAGTGATGAAGCATGAGGCACAAGATCTGGAGGGCCACCGCTCTCCGGCAGATTCGGAAGTGGATGTCAGCCGCCGCCGCCATCCATGCGCGCAAAAGAAAACCGGCCCTCCTTGCGGAGGGCCGGCTCAGTCTCAAGTCCGTAGATTAGGCTATTAGAAGTTGTACTGCATGCCGAGCTGCAGACGCTGGGCGGTGCCAGCCGTGTTGCCGCCGGGTGCCAACGCGTTACCCGCGCCGTTCGGCGTGTTGTGCGACGCCGCAACCTGACGCCAGCCCATCATGTATTCCAACCCGATGGAGACCTTGGAAACCGGGTTCCAGATCAGGTTGATGTGCGTCGTGACGATCTGGTCGGTCTGACCGTTCGCCGCCGAGCCGAGCAACGCAACCGGGATGTCCATGGTCTGCGCGCCGCCGATGATGTTGGAGCGCAGGTTGTCAGCCCAGTAGTGCGTGAACGAACCCCAGCCACCGAGCGCCGAGACCGGCGTGATGGTGTTGGCCGTCGCGGTCGGAGCCGCACCGGGGGTCGCACCGGTCACGTAGTAGTCTTCGGTCGAACCGTTCAGGTAGCGGCCGAGACCCTTACCGTAGTTGACAACGGCACCGATGGTGTCCTTGCCCCACAGCTTGACCGTGACACCGGCGTGACCGCCGCCGCCCCAGGTGTTGTCGTCGAAGTTGTTACCGCTGTTGTAGTTGAAGTTACGAGCAACGCCGGAGACGTTGATCGCACCCCAAGACGGGCGGTAGCGCAGAGCCACGACGAAGTCGGGCATCTGGTCGATACCGTTGACGTTCTGGGTCAGAGCGGCGTTCGTACCGGCAGCAACAGCGTTGTTCTGTTCCGGGTTTTCGATCGCGAAATCGGCCGACAAAGCATCCATGACGGAAGCCGTGTAGCGGATCTGCGTCTGACGGACGAATTCCTGACCGGCGGCGCCGTAGAAGTCCACCGTGTCAAAGAACGTGTCCTGGTCCATGAAGGTCGACCAAGTCTGGCCGGCGAGGACCGGGCCCAACTGGCCATACGCATGACGGACGCGGAAGCTGTCCGAGTTCGACACGCGCTGGTTGCCGGCGGGACCGAAGAAGTCACCTTCAATGCGGGTCCGCAGGGAGCCCCAGTCCGTCGGCGTGCGCGAGTCGAAGCGCAGGCGAGACTGACGGGAATGCATGCGGAAGTCGCCGCCCTGGCTGTTGGCCGCGCTGCTCTTCAGCGGGATGGCCGTGACAGCGAACGAGTCGCCAATCGCGGTGCTCGGCGCGTTCATCGTGAAGAACGAGTCGGCCTTCACGTAACCGCTGAAGCTGATCGACGTGTCCGAACCGGGAAGCTTCCACGAGCCCGGGAACTCGCCGCCCGTGACGGCCTGCGCGGGAGCCACCTGCTCCTTCTGGGCCTTCGTGGTCGACTGAGTCTCAAGCTGGTTCAGGCGGTTCTGAAGGGCATCGATCTGCGCCTTCAGGTCCGCGTTGTCATCCGCAGCGAACGCGGGGCCAGCAAGCAGAGCAACTGCCGCGCCGGAACCGAGCAGTGCGGTCTTAAAAGTGGTGTTAATCATCGAACCTCCTCTCCAAGAACGCATCGAAGTCCCTGACACGGTTAGCAATCGAAGCGTCTCGACGGCACTCGGCCTTTGTTTTTGGTACCGAGATTGGAGCTTTTTTGAGCCATTGGCGGCCAAACAGCAAGGCCGGAATATGGCGATTGTAACATTCTTTGGATGCCTGTGGCGCTTTCGCCACATGAGCCTAGGCCGCGTTTAGGGCCGGGCTCGGTCTCGCTGGATTCGCATTTTACAGGATTTCCGCCGGGCGCGAAGGGTTATGAATTTCGCAAAAAATAGTAGTGAGTCGTTTTGGCAACACAATTTCTAGTGGTTCACTTTGATTCAATGGCGAAACTTGGAACGATGTCGGCTTTCCTGCATGATCCGGCGCGCCGACGTGGCAGACCTATAATGGATTTTTATTCCTATTTTATCCAAGCCACAGTCGCGCCGTCCCTGACCCAACCGGACAAGACCTATATCTCGACTATGGCCGATCCGCTTTCGCGAAATTTGACCAATGCCCTGGCCGTGGCGGCCCGCCATCATCACGAGGGGCGGCTGCGCGAGGCAGAGGTTATTTATAAAGACATTCTCCGAGAGACTCCTGACCATGGCGAGGCGCTCCATCTTCTTGGCTTGGTCGCCTATCAAAGCGGGCGCCCCGACCAGGCCATCGCGCTGATCGGGAAGGCGCTTCTCGCGGACGACACCAACGCGGCCTATCACGACAATATCGGACTGGCCTACCGGGCGACGGGCAAGATCGAAGACGCCGTGAAGCACGCGCGGCGCGCGGCCGCGCTCGACCGCACCAATCCCGGCACGCAATTCAACTTGGCTTGCGCGCTCGACGCCGCCGGCCGCACCGACGAAGCGGTCAGTGCTTATCAACGCGCCCTCGCAGTCGTGCCGAACCACGCGGAAGCGCACAATGGCATCGCCAACGCCTTCATGCGCCTGGGGCGGACCGAGCAAGCCATCGGTCATTACAGGCGCGCGCTTTCCATCCGCGCCGGCTATGGCGAGGCGCATCACAACCTGGCCGGGGCACTCGCCCTACAGGGACGGCTTGACGAAGCCGCCAATCACTACCGCGCCGCGCTGGCAGCCGACCCGGCCGCCTCCGACACACAAACCGCGCTTGGCGCCATCCTCGTGCGTCTCGGCAAGATCGACGACGCGATCGCCGTTCTGGAGAAAGCCCATGCGGCCACGCCGGCCGACGCCGATGCCTTGTTTTTCCTGTCCGACGCGCTGCGCCGGAGCGGCCGCGCCGCGGAGGCGGTGATCCATTACCGCAAGCTGGCATCACTGCGCCCCGATCTGGTCGAGGCGCGCTGCAACCTGGGTAATCTTTTGTTGGAGACCGGCGAGATCGCGGAAGCGCGCGCCGCCTATGACGCGGCGCTCGCGCGCCGGCCCTCGTTGGCCAATGCATTGGTGGGCATCGGCCGTTGCGAGGAGGCCGAGGGCCGCGGGGAATCAGCCGCCGATTGGTACCGCAAGGCCCTCGAAGCGGCGCCCGGACACAAGCTGGCCAGCCAGTTGTTGACCGCCCTGGCCCCTCGCCATTAACTCCGCGCGCACCATGTTAGGCTGCGACCGACGGAAGGCGGGCAACCCGTGAACACGACTCCAAGCGCGACCGGAGCGGATGCCGACGCGATTTTCTCGGACGCGCTGGCGCACCATCAAGCCGGCCGGTTGCGTGAGGCCCAGGCGGGTTACCGCTCGGCGCTGCAAGCCAAGGCTGATCATGCGCCATCGCTTCACTATCTCGGCCTTCTGGCCCATCAAGTGGGCCAGAACGACCTGGCCGTCTCCCTGATCAGCCGTGCCGTGGCCGCCGATCGGGGCAACGCGCTTTACGCCTACAATCTGGGCGAAGCTTACCGGGCACTGGAGAAATTCGAACAAGCCGT
Organism: uncultured Alphaproteobacteria bacterium; assembly: GCA_902826885.1. Lineage (GTDB taxonomy): Bacteria > Pseudomonadota > Alphaproteobacteria > CADEGL01 > CADEGL01 > CADEGL01. The sequence continues at coordinate 17,341 of CADEGL010000008.1, forward strand.
TGCGAACTATCGCCAGGCGCTGGCGCTCGATCCTGAACTGGCGGACGCTCATTTCGCGCTCGGCAACGCGCTGTACGAACAGAAGCGGGTCGAGGAAGCCATCGCCGCCTACCGGCGCGCGGTCGAACTGACGCCCGACGACCCCGAGGCCTGGAGCAATCTCGGCAATGCTTTGATGGACCGGAAGGCCCAGGACGAGGCCGGCGAGTGCTACCGCCGCGCGATCAAGGCCGATCCGTCCTATCTGCCGGCCTACATCAACCTGGGCACTGTTTTGATCGGCGCCAAGCGGCACGACGAGGCCGTCGCGCTGTTCCGCGGCGTACTCGCGCGCGACGAGCAAGTGCCGGAAGGTCATTACAACCTTGGCAATGCGCTGTTCGCCCTGCACAAGATCGACGAAGCCGTCGCCAGCTATCAGCGCGCGCTGAGTCTTCGTCCGGGCTTTGCCGAAGCTCATAACGCATTGGGCTTGGCGTTGCAGAAGCGCAACGATCCCTCTTCGGCAACCGAATCCTTCCTCAAGGCAATCGCGCTCAAGAAAGACTATGTCGAGGCGCACACCAACTTGGGTAGCGCTCTGGTCGACCTGCGCCGGTTCGACGACGCATTGGGTGCTTTGAACGAAGCGCTGCGTATCAACCCGAGCCACGCCGAGGCGCACAACCAGATCGCTAGTACCCTGTCCCTTATCGGTCGGATCGACGAGGCCATCGCCAGTGCCCGGCGCGCGCTCGACGCCAAACCAGACTTCGCGGAAGCGCACTACATGATGGGCGTCCTGGTCGAACAGCAGGGAAAGTTCGACGAGGCCGTGGAATGGCAGCGCAAGGCGCTGGCCCTGGATCCGACGCTGTCGGAAGCCCATTACCATATGACATTGAGCGGCCGCGCGACGAAGGAAGGTACTGGCACGGCCGAAATGGAGCGATTGCTCGAAACGGGAAACCTGGACGGCCGCCAGCGCGCGAATTTGCATTTCGCGCTGGGGAACGCGGCCGACCATGCGAGCGACTATGAGCGGGCGTTCGAACATTTCCGCGCGGCGAACGATCTTAAGAAAGCCGAAGCGTCGTTCGACGAAGGCGGCGTGGCTCCCTATGTCGATGCGTTGATCGACGCCTTCGATGCCGACTATTTCGCCGCGCGCCAGAATATCGGCAGCCACTCCGAGCTGCCCGTCTTCGTGCTGGGCATGCCGCGCTCGGGCACCACGCTGGCCGAGCAGATCATCGCCAGCCATCCGCGCGCGTTCGGCGCCGGCGAGCTGGAGCATATGGGCCAACTCACCTCGAGCCTGCCCGAGTTGCTACAGACGCCGGTGCCCTATCCCAAGGCCGCCGAACTGATCGACGCCACCAACGCCAAACGCGTCGCGGACCATTATCTGACCGCCCTGCGCGAGCGGGCACCCAAGGCCGACCGCATCGTCGACAAGATGCCGCTCAATTTCCTGCGCGTGGGCCTGATCGCGGCGCTCCTGCCCAATGCCCGCATCATCCACACGCGCCGCGACCCCATGGACACTTGCGTGTCTTGTTACTTTCAGCATTTCGCGCGCGGCTTCCACTTTTCGTACGACCTGGCCAATCTCGGCCTCTACTACCGCGAGTACGAGCGCCTAATGGCGCATTGGCACAAGGTTCTGCCCGGCCGCATCCTCGACGTGCAGTACGAAACGCTGATTGCGGATCAAGAGGCCGGCATCCGCGAGATTATCGGCTTCTGCGGATTGGACTGGGATTCGCGCTGTCTCGCGTTTCACGAAACCGACCGGCAGGTACGGACGGCCAGCTTCTGGCAGGTGCGCCAACCGCTTTACGCCTCTTCGGTCGGCCGTTGGCGTCACTACGAAAAACATCTGGGACCGCTGAAGGCGGCGTTGGGCCGGACATGATCGCGCGCGCCGCCACCATTTTTCTGGCCGCCCTCGCGCTTGCCGCCTGCGCGGGCGACGGAAAGCCGAAAAGCGATCCGCCCATGACGTTGAGCTACCGCTCGAACGCCGCGGCGGGAGCAGCGGGCACTTTCGAGAACTACCAGCAGGTGGTGCAGAAAACCGCCCCGTCCTATGTGCGCGTCAAGATCACGGACCCGAACGCCGGCAAGGACGCCTCGACGGATACCGTCAATGGTGCCAGCGGCGTGATCGTCGATCCGTCGGGCCTGGTGGTGACCGCCGCGCATATCGCGCTCGATACGAAGCTGGCCGTCCAGGTTGTGACGTTTGATGGCCAGTATCATAAAGGGACCATCCTGCGGGTGGATCGCAACCGCGAGTTGGCGTTGATCCGCATCGCGCCCTTTCTCGGCATCCAGGCGGCGCCGCTCGCGGATTCCGCCAAGCTGACCGTGGGCGAACCGGTGTTCGCCATCGGCACGCCCGACAACAAGCCCGGCGTCGTCTCGCTCGGCCAAGTGGTCGAGACCAAGCGCACGGAACGGCTGGAATATAACGGCTTCGGCTTCAACGACGCGGTCAAGCTGCGGATCGAGGTCGACCCCGGCAACTCCGGAGGTCCTGTGTATGACAGGCAGGGCCGCCTGATCGGCATCATCGCGGCCTTCGTGCTGGGCGACACGGACTCGGCGAAGAACTACAAGCTCTCTTACTTGGCCTATGCGGTGCCGTCGAACGCCATCCGCGCCTACATGGGCAACCGCTGACACCGCTCAGAACGCGTAGACCAGCCGGATCTCGGTCAGATACCAGGCGCGGTTGAACGTCGTCGCCGGATTCGGGAAATTCGACACCGCGGTTTGAAGAAATTGACGTGCGCCCCTGCCGGCCCATGCCACGCTTTGCGCACCGGACAAAGAAATCTTTTCGGTAATCGCCCATTGGGCGACGAAATCGAATTCGTTCAGGGCATGACTCGCGGTGCCGCCGAACTGCCCCGGCTCATCGTAGAAGATGCTGTAGAACAGCGCGCTGAGCGTCAGATCGCGCCTGGGATTGGCCGACACACCGATCTGGTGTGCGTTCTCGTTGCTGTTGAACAGAAAAGCCTGGCCGGCGATCTGGCCGAGGAACCACGAGCCGTAACCGCGCCCGAACGAATAGAACAGCGGGTCGAATGACTGCTTCACGCCGTCGTTCGGGTTGCTGTCGCCGCTGAAATGGCTGTAGCGGTAGAAGACATGCGGCGCCCAGGGCGCGGCGGAAAACGTCCAACCGGGTTCGGCATACCAGCCATCGGCGCGCACCTTGTCGCCGGTGTGGTTGTTGTATTGATAAGCATACTCCCCGTAGAGGGAGAAGTCGGGCAGCGACGGAATCATGCTGCCGCCGATGCGGGCCGACAGCACGCCCAGTCCATTTCGGTCGGAGCTGGAACTGATCTGCGAGGGACCTCCCGGGCAATTGCGGGTGGAAAAACACCCCTCGCTTTCGCCGTCATAGACATACATCGCCATCAAGCCCGCATAGCGCGCGCGGTCGGCATAAGCGAAGCGCCCTTCGCCGTCGGCTTTCGATTCGAACCACTCCACATTCCCACCGACGAAATCCGTGCGCGGAAAGTCGAGCCCGTTCATGAGAGTCTGATCCGTGACCGAGCGCAGGAGGAACAGATCGCCGCGCACGGGCTCCGTGTTGAACTTCACCACGCCCAACCCGTCGAACGCCGAACGGGGCGCCATGAAGTTTGCGCCGCGAGCACCCGCGTTATAAGTGCCGTCTCCGATCAGGAACGCGTCCCCGACCTGGAACGACTGCCGCCCCGCGCGGATGTCGAGGGCGTTGCCGCCGAGCCCGCCCAGCAGATCGCCCGAACGCCAGCCGACGAAGGCGTCTTCGAGCGCGATATGGCTGGGATTACCCCACGTGCTACTGACCAAGCCGGCATCGCCGTCGCCGCGCGTCGTGGCGCCTACCGCGCTGACGCCACCATAGAATTCGCCCGCGCTCGACGAAACGAGGGATGCCTTCAACGCCGGGATGATGAAGCCTTCGAACCAGAGCGGGTCCTTCGAGATGGGTTCGTGACTGCCGGGCTGGTAGGTGCCCGCGCCGAACTGCGCGCCCGGGCTGGCGAAGAACCCCATGCCGCCCGCGAAAGCGGCATCTAATGCGAAACCTTGCCCTTCATAGAAACGCCAATCGGCGCGCGCTTCACGTTCCGTGACGGCGGCGCAGAGAACGGCAAGGACGGAAAGCAGGCGAAGAAAGCGGCGCATGAAAGCGAGCGAAGGACCCTGCGTTGAAGACCACGATCGCGCGTAGGCATCTCGGTAGGAAGGCTTCAACAGAGCATAGGAAGGCCACCGGAAGACGAAGCGGGCATCTAACGCGTTCGATCATCTCACGGAAACAGCTATTTACAGGGATCGAGCACGCCCCGCCCTTACCAGCCTTTCCTAGATCCGTTCAGAACGTATAGGTCAGCGTGATCTCGGTGACCGTCCACGGGCGGTCGAAGGCCGTGGGCGGATTGGAGAAACCCGATGTTGCGCCCTGGAGGAACTGGCGGGCGCCCTTGCCCGACCAGGCGATGCCCACCGCGCCCGTGAGCGACAGGCTTTTCGTGACCGCCCATTGGGCAATGAAATCCAACTCATCCATCATATGGCTAGCCGTGCCGCCGAACTGGCCCGGCTGGGCATAGAAGAAACTGTAGAACAGCGCGTTCAGCGTAACCGATTCGACGGGATTGGCCGTGATGCCGAGTTGGTGCGCGTTCTGGTTGCTGTTGAAGGTGAAGTACTGGCCCGCGATCTCGCCCATCTGCCAGGTGCCGTACCCGCGTCCGGTCGTAAAGAAAAGCGGATCGAACGATTGCTTGGTGTCGTCGTTCGGATTGGGGTCGCCGCTGAAATGGCTATAGCGGTAGAAAACGCGCGGTGTCCACGGCGCCGCCGAGAAACTCCAACCAGGCTCGACATACCAAGCGTTCGCGCGCACGTGATTGCCGTCCCGGCCATTATATTCGTAGGCGTATTCGCCATACAGCGAGAGGTCGGGCAGCGCGGGGATCATGGCGCCGCCCATGCGCGCCGCGATCACCGCCAGCCCCTTGCGGTCCGAACTGGAAGAGATTTCGGCCGGCCCCGCGGCGCAGGAAACGGTCGAAAAGCATCCCGCGCTATCCGCATCGTAAGCGAACAGGCCCATGAGGCCCGCATAGCGCGCGCGGTCCGTGTAGGCAAAGCGGCCTTCTCCGTCCGGCTTCGATTCGAACCATTCGACGTTCAGCCCGGCGAAGTCCGTACGCGGCTGATCAAGCCCGTCCAACAGCGTCTGATTGGTCGTGGAGCGAAGCAGGAACAGATCGCCGCGCACGGGATCGGTATTGATACTGGCCACGCCCAGCCCATCGAAGGCGACGCGCGGGCTCAGGTAATAGGCCGCGCGCGCGCCCCCGTCGAATGTGCCGTCGCCCACGAGAAACGCGTCACCCACCTGGAACGGCTGACGCCCCGCACGCAGATCCAGCGCGCTGTTGGGCAGGCCGCCGATCACCGCGCCCGACTTCCAGCCGACATAAGCGTTCTCGACCGCGATGTGCTCCGGATTGCCGAAGGTAAGACTGTTGAGGTTCGCATCGCCGTCGCCGCGCGTCATGGCGCCCACCGCGCTGACCGCGCCATAGAATTCGCCGGCATTGGCCGAGACGAACGATGCTTTCAATGCCGGTGTAATGAAGCCTTCGAACCAGACCGGATTGTTGGCGATCGGCCGGTCGTTGTTTTGCGTATAGGTGCCCGCGCCGAACTGCGCGTTGGGGCTGGCGAAGAAACCGGTGCCCGCCGCGATCCCCGCGTCCAGCGCGAAGCCGCCCTGCTCATAGAAGCGCCAGTCGGCCCGCGCCGTTTCGGACGCGGCGGTCAGGATGGCGGCGAGGGTGAACGCCGCGGCAAGCGGAGAGAGGCGAAGACGCATGACGCGCGGCTTCTCGCCCTAGACCGGCGACTTGGCCGGCGCGTCCCAATAGGGGCTGGGCCCGAACCGGTCGGCCAGAAAATCCACGAACACGCGCACCTTGGCCGTCAGGTGCCGGCTATGCGGATAGACGGCGTAAACCGATGCGCGGTTGGGCAGATAGTCGCGCAGCACCTCCTTCAGCCGTCCGGCCTGCACGTCGGGACCGACGATGAAGGACGGCAGCACCGCGACACCCAATCCGGCCAAGAGCGCCTGGCGGATCGCATCGCCGTTGTTCGCACGCAGATTACCGTGCACCGAAACCGAGCGCGTGCCTTCGCCGTCGATGAACTGCCATTGGTCGGTGTCGGACACATACGCGTAGCTGAGGCAGTTGTGCGCGGCCAAGTCGTCAGGCGTGCGCGGCTCGCCATGCTTGGCGAAATAAGCCGGCGCGCCACAAAGTATGCGCCGGTCGGGCGCCAAGCGCCGCGCGATCAGGCTGGAATCGGTCAGCCGCGCGATACGGATCGCGACATCGAAACCCTCATCGATCAAGTCCACGAAACGGTCGTTCATGGTCATATCCACGCGCACCTCGGGATGGCGTGCGAGGAAATCGGGGATCGCCGGCGCGATATGCAGATGGCCGAAGGTCATCGGCGCGTTGACCCGCAAGGTGCCGCGCGGTTCGGACTGCAGGTGCGTGACCGCCAGCTCCGCCTCCTGCGCCTCGGCCACCACGCGCGCGCAGCGGTCATAGAAGGCGGCGCCCGTTTCCGTGAGGCTCAGGCGGCGGGTGGTCCGATTCAAAAGCCGCGCGCCCAGCCGATCCTCCAGGCGCGTGATCTGCTTCGAAACGGCGGATTTCGACATGCCCAGTTCGGCCGCGGCGGCCGTGAAACTGCGCGCCTCCACCACTTTGGCAAACACCGCCATGCCGGCCAGGCTGTCCAACGGCGCCAAGGTCATTAGCTATCCTTTGGAAACAATACTTCTCCATCTAACGCATTTTTTCGCCAAACGGGAACACCTATCTATCCGGTGAATACGAACCGCCGCGGCGGATTCCCCACAGCCCAGTCCATTCAAGGAGACGGTCATGGCCAAGATTCTGGTCCTTTACTACAGCATGTACGGTCATATCGAGGCGATGGCGGAGGCCGTAGCCGAGGGCGCCAAAGGCGTGGCTGGCGTCGAAGTCACCGTAAAACGCGTGCCCGAATTGGTGCCCACCGAGGTGCTGGAAAAAGCCGGCGCGAAGGCGGATCAGAAAGCCCCGCTGGCCACGGTGGCGGAATTGGCGGAATACGATGCCATCATTTTCGGCACGCCGACCCGTTTCGGAAACATGGCCGCGCAGATGCGCAACTTCCTCGACCAGACCGGCGGCTTGTGGGCCAAGGGTGCCCTGATCGGCAAGGTCGGCAGCGTCTTTGCCTCGACAGCAACCCAGCATGGCGGACAGGAAACGACGATCACGTCGTTCCACAGCACGCTGCTGCATCACGGCATGGTCATCGTGGGCGTGCCTTACAATTGCGCGGGGTTGACCAAAATGGATGAGGTCACGGGCGGCAGCCCTTACGGCGCGACCACGCTGGCAGGCCCCGATGGCAAGCGCCTGCCCAGCGAGAACGAGCTGGAGATCGCGCGCTTCCAAGGCAAACACGTGGCCGAACTGGCCAAGAAGCTGACGGCATGATGGGCCTAGTGTCGGTTCTGGCTATCTCATGCTTTCGAGAGGCTCGGTACCGGGCGAAGGTTTAAGTGCCAAGGATGGTCGGAGCTTCCTCATCCACGTGGCGGGCGGCGGCGGAAAGCCGCAAGATGGTGTCGCCGCCCACGCACCCGGCGGCTCATGAAGAATGGGAGAGAACGATATGACCGAAAAGGTCGACCGCTCCAAATTGATCATTCCCGCCGTAGCGCCCCTCTACGAAGGGCTTAGCTGCATCGCCTACCCGTTGATGCGCGTCGTCGTCGGCGGCTTCCTCGTTCCGCATGGCATGCAAAAGCTGTTCGGCGCGTTCGGCGGTGGCGGCATCGAAGGCACCACGGCCGGCTTCGCCAAGATGGGGCTGGAACCCGCGCCGCTCTTAGCCGTTCTAGCAGGCGGCACGGAATTTTTCGGCGGTATCCTGATCCTGCTGGGGCTGTTCACGCGCGTGGCCGCGGCAGGCGCCGTGATCCTACTGCTCGTCGCCGCGATCCATGTTCACTACGCCAACGGCTTTTTCGCCGGCAAGGGCGGCTACGAGTTCGCGCTCCTGTGGGCGGTGATGGCGTTCTACGTCTTCGTGCGCGGCGGCGGGCACTGCTCGATCGACCGTAAGATCGGCAAGGAGTTCTGAATGGCGTCGCGGCGGCGCGTGAGAATCATGGCATGACCAAGTGGCCCAGCATTTTCGTCGGCCACGGCAGTCCGGGCATGATCCTGGAGCGCGCCGCCGCGCGCGATTTTCTGAGCAGCCTCGGCAACCAACTCGGCAAGCCCAAGGCCATTCTGGTCGCGACCGCCCATTGGGAGACCGGCGCACCCGCCATAGGCGCCGCCGATAAGCCGGAGACGATCCACGATTTCTTCGGCTTCCCGCAGGAACTCTACCGCATCGTGTACGCGGCATCCGGGGCGCCCGAAATTGCCACGCGCGCGCAGGCGCTTCTGAACGGCGCGGGCTTCGACGCGACGCTCGACCACGCACGCGGGCTCGACCATGGCGCCTGGTCGCCGCTTTATCTCATGTATCCCGGCGCGGATGTGCCGGTGTTGCAAATATCGCTGCAATCCCATCGCGGGACCGGTTATCACCTCTCCATCGGCCGCGCGCTCGAACCCCTGCGCGAGGAAGGCGTGCTGGTGATGGGCAGCGGCGCCATCACGCACAATCTGCGCGACTTCGGACGATATGATCTCAACGACCCGCCCGTCACCTATGCCGCCGAGTTCGATTCGTGGGTGCGCGACGCTGTCACGCGCGGCGATGCCGATGCCGTGGTGGATTATCGCCAGCGCGCGCCCCATGCCACGCGCAACCAGCCCAGCGAAGAGCATTTCCTGCCCTTGCTGGTCGCCATGGGGGCCGGCGGCGAAGGTGCGAAGGCACGCACGCTGCACGCGGGCTTTACCTATGGATTCCTGTCCATGGCGTCCTACGCGTTCGACTAGTTTCGGCTTCGGCCGATAGCCCTGCGAAAACCGCATACCCCGACCCGCCGCGGCACGCCTTGCGCGCGAAGGAGCGCGCGCGTGTAATCCGGCGGTGACCGCCACCGCCCCTTCCCTGGCCCAGGAGTCCGCCGCGCCAACGGGCATCGCGAAGGCTCTTCAGGTCACCACCGGCGTTTTCTGCACGCATCTCTATCTACTGGCCATGTCGGGCGCGAGCATGGCGCTGCCTCACATGCAGGGTGCGTTTTCCGCCGGGCCCGACCAGATCGCCTGGGTCGTAACGGCCTTCATCGTCACGGTCGCCATGACGAACGCCTGCGCCGGCTGGCTGACCGACCATCTGGGCCGCCGCAGACTGCTGTTGATCTGCGTCGTCGGCTTCACCCTGTCCTCGGTCCTGGTCGGCCTGACCGAAAGCCTCGAGGCCGCGGTGCTGGCGCGCGTGCTGCAAGGCATGTTCTGCGCGCCCTTGGCGCCGCTCGGCCAAGCCATCGCGGTGGACGCGTGGCCACGCAACCGGCAGGCCATGGCCACCTCGGTCTGGAGCATGGGTGCCTTGTGGGGCTCCTTCATCGCGCCGCTCGCGGGCGGCTATCTGGCCGAGAATCTGAGCTGGCAGTGGGTTTTCTACATGCCCGTGCCGATCGGAATCCTCACCTTCGTCACCGGTTGGCTGTCCGTGCATGACAGGACCGAGCGCGGCCACAGCTATCTGGACTGGCTCGGCTTCTCCACCCTCGTGCTGTCGATCGGCTCATTGATGTATGGGCTCTCGCGCGGCGAGCGGCTGGACTGGTTCGCATCCGGCGAGATCATCGCCGCCGCCTGCATCGCGGTCTTGGCCTCCTATGTCTTCGTCGCCCGCATGATGATGGCGCGGCGTCCCTTCATTCCCATGAGCCTGTTCAAGGACCGGAACTATACGGTCGCACTGCTCTTCATCTTCATCTACGGCAACTACAACTATCTGCCGATCTTCGTGCTGCCCATCATTCTGACCAGCGTGATGGGGCTGACGCTGCCCGTGGTCGGTGCGCTGATCGCCGTACGCAGCTTCGGCTCCTTCGCCAGCATGCTGATCGTGGCACCGCTCTCGGACCGGGTGAACATGCGCGTCTGGCTGATCGCCGGCTTCCTCGCCTTGATGGTGCCGTTCTGGATGATGGCGCGCTGGGGCATCGATCCGTCGTGGAGCGCGATCGTCATCGCCATGTTCCTGCACGGCTTCGGTTCCAGCATGCCTTATATCGGCATCAGCGCGGCGGCGTTCTCGACCTTGCCGGTCGAACTTCGCAGCCAGGGCATGAGCCTGTTGCATCTGACCAACAACATGGGCGTCGCCATCGGCACCACGGCCATATTCGCGCTTCTGGCGCGCGAAATGCAGACCAGCTATTCCGCGCTGGCGCAGTTCGTGAGCCCCTACAACGAGGCTATGCAGGCCGGAAGTGCGCGCGGCACGGTCCACTTGCACGATGCCCACGGCCTGGCTTCGCTCGGCGCCGAGGTGAGCCGTCAGGCCACCATGGTGGCTTTCAACTCGACGCTTCAGATCGCTGCGTATCTCGGACTTATCATCCTGCCGCTTCTATTTTTTGCCCGCGTGCGGCATTAACGCGGCCGCCTCAGCCCTTCACCCAGTCCTTGTTCGCGCGCAGCGCCTTGATGATGGCGACCAGATTCTTGTCCCGTGCGCGCGACAGCTCCGTATAGGACTTGCCTTCGGCCATCCGCTCGCACGCCTCGATCACCTTCGTCTTCATTTCCGGCGTCAGCTTGGGCGAAAGCAATTTGCTCCACACGCTGGCCTTCTCCATGTCGAAATGCTGGAAGAAGCCGCGCATGCCACCTTCGCCGCCCGCCATGTGCATGTGGACGAACGACCCCATCATGGCCCAGCGCAGGCCGGGCCCCTGGCGGATCGCCGCATTGATCTGCTCGGGTGTCGCGATGCCGTCCTGCACCATATGCAGCGCCTCGTGCCACATGGCCTGTTGCAGCCGGTTGGCGATATGGCCCGGCGCCTCCTTGAGCATCTTGATCGCGTAGTGGCCGTTGCGGTTGTAGAAGTCGCAGGCCCAATCGACCGCCCACTCCGCCGTATTCTTGCCGCCGCACACCTCGACCAAGGGCACGATGTGGGGCGGATTGAACGGATGGCCGATCACCGTGCGCTCCGGATGGATGCTCTCCTTCTGGATATCGCTCATGATGAAGCCGGAGGTCGAGGACGAGATCACGATGTCCTTCGGCGCGGCTTCTTCGATTTGCGGTAAGAGCTTGACCTTGATCTCCAGCTTCTCGGGCGCGCTTTCCTGGATGAAGTCGGCGTCCTTCACCGCGTCGCCGATCGAGGTGCCGAATTTAAGGCGCGCGCGAGACGCGCCAGGTGCCAAGCCCAGTTCCTCCAGGAACGGCCACGCCTGGTCTAAAAGCCGGTGCAGCTTGGCCTCGGCCTTGGGGTCGGGGTCCTGGACCGAGACGTCGAAGCCCTTAGCCAGGAAATGCGCGGCCCAGCCGCCGCCCATCAGTCCCGTGCCCACGCAGGCCACGCGGCGCACTTTGTCGGGTGTCGGTCGAGCCATCGTTCGTTCCCTTTCTTTCAGCCCGTCTTCAGATCCGGCGGCGGGGTGCGGGCAACCGCGTCGCGGTGGGCCTCGTCGGCCAAGGCGTCGATATTCTCCTGACGCTGGGCGGCGGCGGCCTCGTCATAGAGGAACGGCAGGAAGCAGAAGCGCCGCCCGCGCGTGATCGGCCACACTTCGTGCAGGACCGAGCAGGAGAACACCACGGCGCCGCCCGTGGTCGCGCGATACATGCGCGTGTCGTACTCGGGAAAGCGCAAGTCGCCGCCCTCGTATTCCTCGGCGTTCAGATTGATGGTGACGGCGAAGCGGCGGTGCGCTGTGCCCTTGGTCGTATCGTCGCGGTGGGCGCGGAAATAGCCGCCGGTCCGCGAGTCGTAGCAGGCCACGATGTGCCGCTCGATGCGCGTCGCGGCGAACTGGAACACCTTGCGCACCTCGGGCACCAGGCGGCGCGCGATCTTGGCGTTGATGGTTTCCTGCAACGCCATGTCGCGGATGGGGCAGTCGGCTCGGCGCTTGAAGCCGTGGTCGATGGTCGAGACGGTCTTACCGCTGGCGGGGTCCGTGCGCATGAAGCCGCTGTCCTCGCCGCCCTCCTTCTCGTACAGGGCGATCAGCTCGCGGCAGAACTCTTTTTCGAACACGTTGGGCACGGCCAGGACCGGCGCGCCCGGGCCGGCCATGGAGCGATCGTCGGACGCCGGTTGCGCGTCGACAACGGCCAGAAGCTCCGCCGCATGGCGCTCCGGCTCGCCGATCTTCAGCATGGCCAACACGCGCAAGGTGCGGTCCAACACCAGCGAGAACGGACGATAGGCACCCGCCTTTTCGCAGGCGCCATAGAGCATGCTGAGCTGCCTCCGGTAGTCCAGGAACAGCCGTGCGCCCGGTCTGCGCTCGGCCAGACGGCCGTCCTTCACATCGGCGGGATCGCAGGTGACGACGAACAGCGAGGCACGGACGTCATTGTACGCGCGCTCGCAGGAAATCATCTCGGCCGCCATGGCGCGCAGCCGATCGTCCTTGGCCGAGCCCAGGAAGGTCAGAACGACGTAACGGCCGCCCGCGATGTTGAAATGGAAATCCTGCCGCTCGGCCGTCGGCGCGACGAACCACGGCACCGGATCGCCGGGGCTGAAGGTCCGGGGCTTCTTCTGCTGCGCCATGCTCTGTTCGCGGCCGCGCGCGGATGCCGGTCCACGCGCGGCGCGCCGCCTAGAACGAGACCTTGTCGCCGCCCTTCAAGCCCAGCATCTGCCGTGCTTCGTCCGGCGTCGCGACCGAGAGCGACAAATCCTCGATGATGCGGCGGATCTTGGCGACCTGGGCCGCGTTCGATTCCGTCATCTGGCCCTTGCCCAGATACAGGCTATCTTCCATGCCCACGCGCACGCTGCCGCCCATGATCGCGTTCATGGTGCAGAAGGCCATCTGGTGACGCCCCGCCGCGAGGACGGAGAAGTAGAAATCCTCGCCGAACAAGCGGTCGGCCGTGCGCCGCATGAAGACCAGATTGTCGTAATCCGGGCCGATGCCGCCCAGGATGCCAAAGATGCCCTGGATCAGGAACGGCGGCTTCACGAACCCGCGGTCGACCAGATAGGCCAGGCTGTAAAGATGGCCGACGTCGTAGCACTCGAACTCGAACTTGGTGCCGTGGCCGTCGCCCAGTTCCTTACAAATGCGTTCCATGTCGTGGAACGTGTTCTTGACCACGAAGTCCTTCGTGCTCTCGAGATACTTCTTCTCCCAGTCGTGCTTCCAATCCTTGAAGCGGTCGGCCGCTTGGAACAGGCCGAAATTCATCGAGCCCATGTTGAACGAAGTCATCTCGGGCGAGGCCGCCTTGGGTGCGGCCAGGCGTTCGTCGAGCGTCATGCCCATGCCGCCGCCCGTGGTGATGTTCACCACCGCGTTGCAGTTCTGCTTGATGCGCGGCAGGAACTCCATGAACACGCCCGGGTCCGGCGTCGGCTTGCCGTTCTTGGGATCGCGCGCGTGCAGATGGATGATGGCTGCGCCCGCTTCCGCCGCCGCGATGGACGCCTCGGCTACCTCGGTCGGGGTGATCGGCAGGTGCTTCGACATGGTCGGCGTGTGCACGGAGCCCGTGACCGCGCAGGTGATGATGACTTTATCGGTTTTCTTCACGAACCCCTCCCAGATTGATCCCCGAGGCCGTTCGAGCCGGCCGTTCGCGCGGAGTATGGCGCGCTGGGAAGGGGGTGGTCCAGGGGCGCGCTAGCCCCTGCTATCCTTGATGCATTGGGCGACGTATTTTTCCCACTCGAAGCTCTTCAGCCCCTTGTCCGTCGCCGCGTCCTCGCAATCCGCGACGGTCCGGTCGCTGACCGTGACCGCCTGTGGATCGGCCTGCCATGGCGCGGCGTGGGATAAGGCCGTGAGCGCCAGGATCGCGCCTGATACCAAGGCCGTGCCAAGGACAGTGGATCGAATCGGAGTTCTCATTTAATTGCTGCCCTTCGCGCAAGATTTGATGAACTTCTCGCGCTCGAAACCTTTGAGTTTCTTCGCATCCGCCGTGTCGGTGCATTCTTGAATGCGGCGGTCGCTGACCGACGTCGCGTACGGGTCCACGTGCCATGGCATGGCCTGCGCAGCCGTGGCCAGGGTCAGGCCCGGAACGATGGCAGCGAAAAACAGGGCCAGCTTCATGACCATCCGCTCACACGCGTTATGACCCGCCGATTCTCGCAAGCGCCCCTTGGTATCGCAAGGCCCGCGAACCTAGGCAAATCCCCGCATGGGCGCTGGAGCGGCACGGCGCATTCCGCCATCATGCGGCCATGATCGAATATGATTTCCTCGTCATCGGCGGCGGATCGGCGGGCGCCACCATGGCTGGCCGTCTGTCCGAATCGGGCAGCAGCACCGTCCTCCTGGTCGAAGCAGGACCGGACACGCCGCCGGGCGGAGAGCCCAAGAGCGTCTTGGATTCCTATCCCGGCGTGGCCTACTTCGACCCGCGCTATCACTGGTCGAAGCTGCGCGTGTTCCTGGAGCAGGGCAGCGCCATCCCGCGCCGCTTCGAGCAAGCCAAGATCATGGGTGGCGGCTCCAGCATCAACGGCACCTTCGCCATCCGCGGCCTGCCCGCCGATTACGACACATGGGCGGCGCTGGGCGCGAGCGGCTGGTCCTTCGCCGACTGCCTACCCTTCTTCAAGAAACTGGAACGCGATCTCGATTTCGACGGACCCGTGCACGGCAAGGGTGGGCCGATTCCCATCCGGCGCGTGAAGTTCGAGGACTGGCCCGGCTTTTCGCGCGCGGTCGGTGACGGGCTGAGCGGGCGCGGCGTGCCCTTCCGCCCCGATCACAACGGCACGGCGGAGGACGGATGGTTCTCCATGCCGATCAACAACGAGAACGACCATCGCGTCTCGACGGCGATGGCCTATCTGGATGCGACGGCGCGCAAGCGCCCCAATCTGCGAATCTTCGCCGAGACCATGCTGGAGCAGCTCACCTTCGACGGGAAACGCTGCACGGGCGCCGTCCTGATCCGCCCCAACGGACGCGAGACAGTGGCCGCGCGCCGGGTCATCATCTGCGCGGGCGCGCTCCATTCACCCGCCATCCTCCTGCGCGCGGGCATCGGGCCCGCTGCGGAAATCCATCAGCACGGCATTTCCGTACTGCACGAACTGCCGGGCGTCGGACGCAATCTGATGGAGCATCCGACCGTGGCCTTGGGGGCGCATTTGCGCCGCGCGGCGCGTCAGCCGCGCGGTATGGGCCGCCACATCATGCTGGGCTGGCGCTATTCCTCCGGCCTCGAGGGCTGCACGCCCGGCGACATGCACGTCCTGGCCATCAACCGCGCGGGCTGGCATCCGCTGGGCCGACGCCTGGGCTCTCTGATCTGCGCGTGCAACATCTCCTACTCGCGCGGCTCGGTGAGCTTGCGCTCCCGCGCGGCGGAGGACGAGCCTGCCGTTCATTTCAACTTCTTCTCCGACCGCCGCGACTTGGCGCGGCTGGTTCAGGGGATGAAGCGGATGTACACCGTGATGACCACACCGCAGGTGCAGGCTTCGGTCACCGAAATCTTCCCCACCAGCTATACCGAGAGAGCGCGCGACATCGCCATCGTCTCCGCGGGCAACTGGCTGCGCACGGCCATGGGCGCGGCACTGATCGATTCAGGCGACGCGGGACGCCGTTATATGGTTCACCGCAAGATCAGCCCGGACATCGACATCCACGCGTTAGTGCGCAACGACAAGGCATTGGAGCAATGGGTGCGCGAAAAAGCCTATGGCGGCTGGCATGCCAGCGGCACCTGCCGCATGGGCGCCGACGGCGACCCCATGGCCGTGCTGGACTCGTCGTGCCGGGTCCGCGGAATCGAGAATCTGCGCGTGGTCGACGCCTCCGCCATGCCGTCCATCCCGGCCGCCAATACCAACATCACCACCATCATGATGGCCGAGAAAGTGGCCACCATGATCCGCGCGGGCGAATGATCCCATGAGGCGCCGCACCTTCCTGGCCGTCATCGCCGTGGCGCTAATGGCGGCCACCGCGATCGCGCTGGCGCCCGACTGGCGGAAAACCTTCGATCCGCTTCCGTCCTGGAACGAAGGAACCGCGAAGCACGGCATCATCAATTTCGTGCGGCGCGCCGTGACCGAGGGTGGGCCAGACTACATCCCGCCCGACAAGCGCATCGCCACCTTCGACAACGACGGCACGCTGTGGGTAGAGCAGCCGGTCTATCCCGAGGCCGTGTTCGTCTTCGACCGCATGAAGGCGCTGGCGCCGCAACACCCGGAATGGGCAGATGTCGAGCCCTTCAAATCGGCGCTCGCGGGCGATTATGACGCCGTCGCCCGGCAAGGCGACGCGGCCTTCCAGACGCTGGCCGTCGCCGTCGGATCTGGCCTGAGCGACGCCGCCTTTGAGCAGACGATCGTCCAGTGGCTCGAGACCGCCCGTCATCCGCGCTTCGACCGGCCCTACACGGAGCTGGCCTACCAGCCCATGCTGGAGCTCTTGTCCTATCTACGCGACAACGGCTTCAAGACCTTCATCGTCTCCGGCGGCGGCATCGAATTCCTGCGCGCCTTCGCCGAGAAGACATACGGCATTCCGCCCGAGCAGGTGATCGGCTCGACCGTCGCCCTGTCGTTCCGGATGGACGGCGGCGTGCCGGCTCTCCTGCGTCTCGATCGCGCGACCGCGATGGACGTGGGACCAGTAAAGGCCCAGCGCATCGGAATCGTGATCGGCCGCCGCCCGGTCTTCGCGGCGGGCAACTCGGACGGCGACCTCGAGATGCTGCAATGGACGACCATGACCAGCGGCCCGCGCTTCGGCATGCTGGTGCATCACACCGACGCCGACCGCGAATATGCCTATGACCGCGCCTCCGCCATCGGCCATCTGGCGGAGGCGCTGGATCAGGCGCCGGAGCGCGGCTGGATCGTGGTCGACATGAAACGCGACTGGCGCACGGTCTTCGGGTTCGAGAACAACTAGGGCTTCTTGGCCATCCGCGCCTCGGCGGGGCAGCCGGGCGAGCGCTTACGTGCGATGTATTCGTCGATGATCTCGGTATAGCGGTCGCGGCCGAAGCTGGCGTAATGCCCGCCATGAACTGCGGTCACGGGTACCTTTCGCAGCCGCTCGACGCTGATCAGGAACTGGTCTTCGACCGTGTGATAGAGGATCAGCTTGCCGATGCCGTTGGCGCCGTTATGGACGACGTCGCCCGAAAATAGGATGCCGGTCTTTTCTTCATAGAGCGCGATCGAGCCCGGCGAATGGCCGGGGATGTGCAGCACCTCGAAGGCGCGGTCGCCGAGATCGACCACGTCGCCTTCGATCAGCGTGCGCGTCGCGGGCGCGGCCTTCACCTCGTAGTCGGCGGCCGAAAAGCCGACCGGCTTTTCGCCCTCGAACATCTCGTCGACGACATACGGATCGGCCACGGTGTTGAGGCGCGTCGGGCGGGCCATGATTTCGGCCTCGGCGGCGTGGATATGGCGGTGACCGAATTCGAAATGGCCGCCCACATGGTCGCAATGGCTGTGGCTGCCCACGGCCAGGACGGTGCGCTCATTCAGTTCGGGGATGGAATCGAGAAGACTGACCAGGCCAAAGCCCGTGTCCACCAGCATGTCGCGGTCGCGCCCGCGCACATGCCAGATGTTGCAGCGGTAATCGGGCTTGATTCGCGCTTCCCAGAATAGGGTGACGCCATCGCCCACCGATCGGGATTGGAACCAGCCGTCCGCGTAAGAGCCCATCGCTGCCCTCCGTTTTACCGGAGGGCAGGATAGGGCGTCAGGACGCTGCGGTCACTCGCCCTTGAAGTTGGGCACGCGGTCGTCGAACCAGGCGTTGGTGCCCTCGATCGAGTCCTTGGAGAACGAGGCCTTGAGGTAATACTCGCTCTCGAACATCAGCACCTCGTCCAAGGGCGCTTCGGTTGCTTTGTCGATCATCTCCTTGTGGAAGCGGACGGAGATGGGCGCGCGGCTGGCGATGACGTCGGCCATTTTCTTAGCTTCCTCGCGCTCCTTGCCAACCGGCGTCACGCGATTCACGAGGCCGATGCGGTGCGCTTCGACCGCCGGCCACCATTCGCCGAGATAGGCGATCTCACGCGCGCGCGCGATACCCACCTTCTGGGCCAGCATCTTGGTCGTGCCGTTCGTCATGGTGATGCTGAGCGTCACCTCGGGGCAGCCGAACTGCGCGTTCATCGACGCCACGACGAGATCGCAGCCGATGCAGATCTCCGTACCGCCGCCGACGCACCAGCCCTGCACAGCCGCGATCACCGGGAACGGCACCTGGCGGATCAGGCGCGTCACGCGCTGGGCCACCTGCTGCCAAGCAAAGAGCTGCTCCTTCGAGACCGAACCGTCGGCGATGCCCTGCGAATGCTCGCGAATCTCTGTCACATCATGGCCGGCCAGGAACGACGAGCCGTTGGCGGCAATGATCAGGCAGCGGATGTTCTTGTCCTTGCCCAGCGCCTCGATGGCGTCGCCGGCCTCTTCCCACATCACCATGGTGAAGGCGTTGGACTTCTTGGGCCGGTTGAAGATCACCCAGGCCACATGGCCTTCCTTCTTGGTGATGATCAGGCCGCTCTTGGAGGCTGTCTCGCTCATGGCACTCTCGTTGTTCGGGTGAAAACCGTCATCGCTTCAGCTTGACGCCCGCCTTCTCACGGTCCCAGGTCGTGGGCGTGAGGCCGCGTTCGCGCAGCGGGAACTTCTGGATCTTGCCGGTCGGCGTCTTGGGCAGGGCGTCGATCATGTCGACGTAGCGCGGGATCATGAAATAGGCCATGCGCGGCTCGAGGAAGCGGATCAGCTCCACCGGGTCGACCGTCATGCCCTGCTTGGGCACGATCACGGCCATGACCTCCTGCTCGGTATGCACGGATTCCGCCGGGATCACCGCGCATTCCAGAATGGCCGGATGCTTGACGATCTCCTGCTCCACCTCCATCGACGAGATGTTTTCGCCGCGGCGGCGGATGGCGTCCTTGGTGCGGTCGACGAAGTAGTAATTCCCATCCTCGTCGCGCATCAGCATGTCGCCCGTGTGATACCAGAGGTTCCGCCACGACTTGACCGTCCAGTCGGGGTGGTTCCAGTAGCCGAGCGTCATGTCCCACGGGTTCTTGGTGCGCACGCACATCTCGCCCGGCATGTTGGGCGGAACCTCCTCGTCGTTCTCGTCGACGAGGCGGACCTCGTAGCGGTCGAGGAGCGGGCGTCCGCAGGTGCGGTTGTTGACCAAATCGAAGCCCGAGCGCATGGGACAATTCTGCTCGGTGCCGCCATAGGTGGTCGAGACGCGCACGCCGAAGCGCGTCTTGAAATCCTCGACCTCGGGCAACAGCGGCACGACGATGATGCGGTCCATCGTATTGTCCGCGTCGTTCGGCAGCGGCGCCTGGCGGTAGAGGAAATTGGCCATGGCACCCAAGAGGAACGAGATCGTGGCCTTGTATTTGCGCACGTCGTTCCAGAATTCGGTCAGCGAGAAGGTGCCGGTCAAGACCGCCGTGCATTCGGCGATCATGCAGGCATAGACCACGGCCCACTGACCCGCGATGTGGAACATGGGCAAGGGCGCGTAATAGATGTCGTCCGGCTCCATCTCCAGAAGCTCGACCGCCACCACCGCGTACTCATACGCATGGGCGTGGCAGTTCATGGAGCCCTTGGACGGTCCAGTCGTGCCCGAGGTGTACATGACGCCCATGATGTCGCGGTAAGTCGGGCCGGGTTCTTTCAGCGCCGATTCGTCTGCGTCGAACAGTTTCTCGAAGCGCAGCTCTTCCAGGCGGCCGGAAAGGCTCGCGGGTAGGCCCGGCTCCTTACCGCTGGTATCTTTGCTGTAGAGGACGAGGCGCTTCAGGTCCTTCAGGTCGCCCTGCACGAATTCGATGCGGTCGAGATACTGCCGGTCCACGATCATCGTGCGGGCCAGCGAGTCGTTCACGATGTGAGCGAAGACCGTGCCCTTGGCGTGATTGTTCACCGGCACCTCGATGGCGCCGATCTTGGCCAGCGCGCACCAGGCCAGGATGTAGTCGATCGTGTCGGGCAGCATGATCAGCACGGTGTCGCCGTGCTTGATGCCTTGCTTGAGGAAGCCGCGCGCCAGCGCGTTCGAGCGCTCGTCCATCTCGCGGTAGGAATAGGCCCGCTCCGCCGTGACGATCCACGGCTTGTCGCCAAGCTTGTCGGCGCGCCGTTTCAGCACCTCCTTCAAGGTGCGTTCTTTCCGCGGCTCCAGGGCCATCGATTCCTCCCAACCCCCGGGTCGAGAAACCGACCGGTGAGTCCGTTCCGATGTTATGGGCGAGATTTTAGCCGATCAAGTGCCCTCGGCGAACGCCGCCCAATCGCTTGGCGGGCGCCTGAGCCTCAGGCCAGCTTGGCCGGTTTCGGCCCGCCGGTGGCCCAGTCCAGGAGTTCGACCGTGTGAACTACGGGCAAATCCAAACCGCCCGCGATCTGGACCATGCAGCCGATATTGCCCGCGGCCACGACGCCGGCACCCGTGCGCGTCAGATTGGCGGTCTTTCGGGCACGGAGCCGCTCGGCGATCTCGGGCTGGAGCAGGTTGTAGGTCCCGGCCGAACCGCAGCAGAGATGGGCTTCCGCCGGCTCGCGCACCTCGAACCCCGCCTCTTTCAACAACCGCTTGGGCTCATCCTTGATCCGCTGGCCGTGCTGCAGCGAGCAAGCCGAATGATAGGCCACCGTCAGCGCTTCCGGTGCCTTCGCGCCCGCCAGGCCCAACGCGGCCATCACCTCGGTCACGTCCTTGGCCAGCGAGGACACGGCACCCGCTTTGCCGGCCCAGGCCGGGTCGGCGCGCAGAAGATAACCATAGTCCTTCACCATCGTGCCGCAGCCCGAGGCGTTGACGACGATGGCATCGAGGCCGCCCCGTTCTTTCTCCGCCATCCAGGCCGTGACATTGGCCTTGATGGAGGTATCGGCGTCCTTGCCCAGATGATGGGCCAGCGCGCCGCAGCATCCCGCGCCGGACGCTACCACCACCTCGCAGCCGTGGCGTGTGAGAAGCCGGATCGTCGCCGCGTTGATCTCGGGCGCCAGCGGCTGCTGCACGCAGCCGGCCAGCAACGCCACGCGCATGCGACGTTTACCTTGTGCCGGATAGACCTGGGGCGAAAGCGGTGCGGCCAGCGGACGCTCGGGCAAAAGCTTTTCCATGGCGCCCAACTTGCCCGGCAGCAGCTTGGCCAAGGGCCGCACGAGCAGGCCAAGCCGCGCGACCGCCGCGAAGCGCGCCGGATAAGGCAGCACCGCCGCCAGCAGCGCACGCAGCGTCCGCTCGATAAACGGACGGCGATAGGTCTTCTCGATATGGACGCGCGCCTGATCGACCAGGTGCATGTAGTTCACGCCCGACGGACAGGTAGTCATGCAGGAGAGGCACGACAGGCAGCGGTCGACATGGCGCACCACACGCTCGGTCGCTTGCTTGCCGCCCTCCAGCATGTCCTTGATCAGGTAGATGCGCCCGCGCGGGCTGTCCAACTCGTCGCCCAGCAGCACATAGGTCGGGCAGGTCGCCGTGCAGAAGCCGCAATGGACGCATTTACGCAGAATCGTGTTGGCTTCGGCCAGATCCGGATCGCGCAGTTGCTCGGCGGTGAAGGACGTTTGCATCGCTACACGCCCTCGTACATGCGGCCGGGATTGAACAGGCCGAGCGGATCGAAGCCGGCCTTCACGCGCTTGGACAAGGCGAACAGGCCGGGCGCACCCGGATCGAAGGGTGCCACGGTCCGCCGCGTTTCTTCCGATGCGCGCACCAGGACCGCATGGCCGCCGGCTTTGGCCGTCGCCGCGCGCACGATGGCGGCGCCCGCGCCGGAAGGCGCGCCGTTCAGTTCTAACCAGATACGCCCGCCGCCCCAGTCGAAGAAATAGGAACCGCCGAGGCCATCGGTGATCGCGCGCGCGGTGGCCGCCCCCGCCGTGGGCGGCACGGACAGCCGCCAGAGCGGATGTTCCAGATCGTGGGTGAACGGCTCGGCGTTCGCGAGCGCGCGCCAGGCCAGTTTCGAATCGGGCGGTGACAAACGCTCTGCCGCGCCGTGAGGCCGCAGCAGCGCGCGTAAGCCTTCGACCCTCGCTTCGACGGAAGGCTGCGGCCCCTCCAGCCGCAGCAGCGTGGCCGCGCCGTCCGACTGATAGACGACACTGGCTGCGATCCCGTCCGGCAGATGCGCGGCAGCCGAAACCTCGAAGGCGCTGCCCATCGCATCCGCCATGGCGCGCATCGCGGCCTCGTCGGACAGGCGCGAGAGGGCCAGCGTGGCCTCCGTCTCCGCCACCGGCAGGACCTTGACCGTCATCTCGGTGAGGAGCGCGAGCGTGCCGTAGGAGCCTGCCAGCAGCTTGCATAGATCGTAGCCGGTCACGTTCTTGACCACCTGGCCGCCGGCCTTGAAGGTTTCGCCGCGCCCGTTGACCGCGCGGAAGCCGAGAAAATGATCGCGCGCCGCCCCTGCCGAGATGCGGCGCGAACCCGCGAGATTGGTCGCGACCACGCCTGCGAGCGTCTGCCGCCCAGCCGCACCGCCATAGAGAGGCGCATAATCGGGCGGCTCGAAGGCCAGGCGTTGGCCCTTCTGCGCCACCAGCCGCTCGATCTCGGCCAAGGGCGTCGCGGCGCCAGCCGTCAATACCAGCTCTTCCGGCTCGTATGTCTTCACGCCTGCAAGACGCGAAAGGTCGAGCGGCGCATCGGCCGCAACAGGACGCCCCAGGCCGCGCTTGGTGCCCGCGCCGCGCACCTCGAGCGTCTGCTTCTCCGCAATGGCGGCGCGGACGATTTCGCGGAGTTCGTTTTCATCCGCCGGACGGAGCGCGTTGCCGGACATTCAGAAGCGCGGCAAATGCGAGAAGCGTAACTGCCCGGCATGGACATGCATCTTGCCGAGCTCCGCGCAGCGGTGAAGCTGGGGGAAAACCTTGCCGGGATTGAGCAGCCCTTCCGGATCGAAGGCGCATTTCACGCGCTGCTGCTGCTTGAGATCGTCCTCGTCGAACATCGTGCCCATCAGATCGCGCTTCTCGACGCCCACGCCATGCTCGCCGGTCAGCACCCCGCCGACCTCGACGCACAGTTTCAGGATATCACCGCCGAACGCCTCGGCTTTCTCCAGCTCGCCCGGCGTGTTGGCGTCGAACAGGATCAAGGGATGCAGATTGCCG
Organism: uncultured Alphaproteobacteria bacterium; assembly: GCA_902826885.1. GTDB lineage: Bacteria > Pseudomonadota > Alphaproteobacteria > CADEGL01 > CADEGL01 > CADEGL01. The sequence continues at coordinate 40,714 of CADEGL010000008.1, forward strand.
TCGCCCGCGTGGAAGACATTGGCCACGCGCAAACCATATTGGCGCGATAGCTCCGTCATGCGGGTCAGCACCTCCGGCAGGCGCTTCCGGGGAATCGTGCCGTCCATGCAGATATAGTCGGGCGAGATGCGTCCCACCGCCGGGAACGCGGCCTTGCGCCCGGCCCAGAAGCGCAGCCGCTCTTCCTCGCTGGTGCTCACACGCACCTCGACCGCGCCGCAATCGCGCGCGATGGCTTCCACCCGCTCGACCAGGTAATCGACCTCGGCCTCGGGCCCGTCCAACTCAACAATCAGGATGGCTTCGACGTCCAAGGGATAGCCGGCGTGGACGAAATCCTCGGTCGCCTTGATCGCAGGGCGGTCCATCATTTCCATGCCGCCCGGGATGACGCCGGCCGCGATCACCGCAGCCACGCAATCGCCACCCGCTTCGCTCGACGAGAAGCCCAGCAGCAGGGCGCGCGCCACGGGCGGCTTTTGCAGGATGCGCACCGTCACCTCGGTGATGACGCCGAGAAGGCCTTCGGAGCCGGTCATGATGCCGAGCAGGTCGTAGCCGTCGGCGTCCAGATGCTTGCCGCCGATACGCAGGATTTCGCCGTCGAGCGTGACGAATTCGAGCCCCAGCAGATTGTTGGTGGTGACGCCGTACTTCAAGCAATGCACGCCGCCCGAATTCTCCGCCACGTTGCCGCCGATGGTGCAGGCGATCTGGCTCGACGGATCGGGCGCGTAATAGAAGCCCGCATGTTCGACGGCCTGGGTGATGGCCAGGTTGGTGACGCCCGGCTGCACCACGGTGCAGCGGTTGGCAAAGTCGATATCGAGAATTTTCTTGAACTTGCCGAGGCCGAGGATGACGCCGTCCTCGATCGGCAAGGCACCGCCGGAAAGCCCGGTGCCCGCGCCGCGCGGCACGACCTTCACCCCAAGTTCCTTGCAGATCTTGAGAACCGCGGCGACCTGCGCCGTATCCTCGGGCAAAACCACGGCCAAAGGCAGGGCCTTATAGGCCGTCAGCCCGTCGCAATCGTAGGTGCGGATCGCGTCCAGGTCGGCGATCACCCCCTCGCCCGGCACGGCGTCGCGCAGCCGCGCCACCAGCGCCGCTTTACGCGCCATCACGGCTTGATCGGGAGGGGGCATCAGCATGGCGGGATTGTCCGGCCCGTCGCGCGTTCCGTCAATCGAGGCCTGAGCAACGCATGGACGGAGCTAGTCAATCTGTTTGTGGCTGACGATGTGTTTCAGGCTCGCGATGAAGTTCTCGATCACGGCCGAATGGTCTTTTGCGCGCCAGATCATGGCCAAGTTCGTGGCGGTCGAACGTTGCGTCAACTCGACATACGCCACCCCCGGAACGTGCTTAGGGATAGACGCAACGCTCACCAGGCTGACGCCGGCGCCTTCAGCGACGAGATTGGCGATCAACGTGACGTCCAAAACATCCATTGCGACAAACGGCGCGAACTTGGCTTCTTCAAAGAGGCGGGCAAGCTGCCGATGGAAGCCGCTCCAAACGATCAAAGGGGGTAGGATGAAACGCTCCCCTTTCAGCAAAGACAGATCGATCCGGCGCCGGCGTGCCAATCTGTGACCGGCGGGCAGCAAGGCGACGAGCCGTTTTGACGGCAATTCAAGCTGTCGCAACTCCCGCGTCTCCCGCTCCAAGGGCGCGCTTACAAAAGCCACGTCCAAGGTGTGATCGATCACGGCGCGGACGAGCTCGGCCGACAGTTCCAGCCGGAGATCGACGGCGACATCGGGGTTCCGGCGCGTGAAATCCGCCACCACGCGCGGCAATAGACCGTGATGATAGTCGTAGCTGAAACCGACCGTGATGCGTCCAGCGCTTCCGACAGCGGCTTCTTTGGCGCGCATCGCGCCCAGTTCGAGATGATAAAGAGCGATCCTAGCCTCCCGAAGGAAGGCCCGCCCCGCGGGCGTGAGTTCGGAGCGACGCTTGCCACGCGAGACAAGTTCCGTACCGAGTTCGCTTTCCAATCCTTTGATCTGGAGAGTGAGAGCCGGCTGACTGAGGTTCAGCCGTTGCGCGGCGCGTCCAAAGTGCAGCTCCTCCGAAAGCGCGATAAACGACCGCAGGCGATCGAGCCGCGCCTGGCGAAGGGGTTTGCTCGCCTTCGTGCCAATCATAACAATAATAAATCATAATGATTTTAAGGTTAAAATAGACAATCGTTCCAGCGCGACCTCACTCTAGGGCCATATTGGGGCGATGCCCTCCGAACATGCACTTCCGGAGACGACCATGCAGAAGACCGACTTGTTCGACCTTTCGCCCGTGCCGGGCGCCACCTTTGGCGGCGTAGTGCGGTTCAAGGGAGGCGTGGGCGCGCGCGCGGCGACCGAGGCTCTGGAGAAGAACCCGCAGTCTTTGCTCGACGCGATCTACGCCTCGGGCGGTTTTCTTCTCATCCCCGGCATGGACGAGATCCTCGACGACCCCAAGCTGATGGTGCGCTTGTCGCAACTGTTCGGGCGAGAGGTCGAGAACAACCTGACGACCTATTCGGCCGAGAACCGCACGCTCTTCAACGTTCATGAAGAGGTGCCGGAGATCATCATCGTCACCAACGCGCCGCCCATCAACGATCAGCCGATGACGCGGCCCGAGCCGCCGCTGACCGCGGACGGCAAGTTCCCGACGCGCTTTCCCCATCGCCGCGGCTGGCACACGGACCAGAGCTTCCGCCGCCCGCCGCCGGATTTCTCCCTGTTCATCGCGGTGCAGCCCACGCCCAAGGGCCAGGGCCAGACGCTTTACGCCGATGCGACCGCCGCCTACGAGACGTTGCCCGACCATTTGAAGAAGAAGATCGAAGGCTTGGAAGGGCTGCACGCCCTGCCCGGTAACGGCCGCGGCGAGAAGGCCGTGCTGGCGGGTCAGGCGCCAAAGCCCCTTCTGCCTCACCAGCATTCGCAGAAGCATCCGATCGTGCGTACCCATCCCGTCACCGGAAAGCGCATGCTCTATATCTGCGAAAGCGGCCAAATGGATTGGGTGGACGGACCCATCGTCGGCATGGAGCCGGGGCCGGGCGGCGAAGGCGGAAAGCTGATCTATGAGCTGATGACCCACATCACCCAGGATCGCTACACCTATGTCAGCGACTGGACCAAGGGCGAACTCGTGATCTACGACAACCGCAGCGTCCTGCACGCACCGAGCTGGTACGAGGCACACAAGTATATCCGCATCATGTGGCGCACGACGGTGATGGGAAATCCCGGTCCGGAATACGCGGGCGAGCAGCCGAGCTGGATTCCCCGCACGGCGGCGGCTGAGTAGACCTCAGCCGGGCGACGGCGCGCTCAACTCCGCGCTATCGCTCTTGCAGACGCCGACCGAGCGCTGCCAGCAGCGCCGGCCGTCGGTCCATGTCGCGCCCACCAACACCGCGCCCTCCAGATTGGCGCCATCCAACTTCGCCCCTTTCAGGTTGGCGTTAACCAGATCGGCCTTGCGTAAATCGGCGCCGCTCAAATCCGCGCCCGACAAGTCGGCATTCACCAGCTTCGCGTCCTGAAGCACGGCATCATTCAGCTTGGCGCCCTGCAGCTGCGCGTCGTTCAAGTTCGCCGCCGTCAGATCGGCCTTCACGAAATTCGCACCCTTCAGCCGCGCACGCTCTAAGATGGCGCTGGCCAGATCCGCGCCCATAAAGGACGCACCCTCAAAATTCGAATCATCGAAATGGGAATTTCGAAGCTGCGCGCTGTCCAGGTTCGCGCCCGCGGCGTTGGTGCGCAGGAACACCGCACGCGATAGGTCGGCGCGGGCGAACCGGGCACCGGTCATCGTGGCGTCGGATGCCGAGATGTGCATGGCCTTGGCATCCTCCGCGCGGACGCCGCTCAAATCCGCGTAGAAGAAGGTCGCCGCGTAAAGCTTGGCCCCGGTCAGATCGGCCTTCGCCGCGCGGGTCCGGATCAGCATGGCCTCGCGCAAGTCGGCGCCGCTCAATCTGGCGCCGGATAGATCGGCGTCGCTCTTGTCGCATTTACGCCAATCGACCTTAGGCGCCGCCGCGTCGCCGCACGCCGCGTGCGCGGGCACGGCTGGACAGATGGCCAACCAAAGCACGACCCCTGCGGATATCCGAGGGCGCATGCGAGGATGATACGTTCGCTCTGGGGCTTTTTCCAATCGCGGCCGAATTTGCCGTTGTCGGATTCCCGAGATTGGGCTGAAATCCGTACGGTCGAACAGATATCGAGAGGATGAGATCGAGATGACTGCGCCACGAGGATCGAAGATGGTAGCCGGCGCGCTCGCGCTCCTTCTTACCCTTTCATTACTGCCAGGTTGCGACTCGGTCGAGAAGGAAACCGGCCTCAGCAAAGACACTCAGATCGGCGGCATCAGCGGAGCGGCCGTGGGCGGCGTGATCGCGGGTCTGGCGGGCGCCAGCCCGGCCTGGATCGCGGGCAGCATCATCCTGGGCGGTATCACCGGCGGCGTGATCGGCGACTATCTGGGCAAGGAAGACGCCGAGAAGCACGCCAAGACCAATCTGGAGGCGCTCGACAAGCTGGGCCCGGGCAAGACCGCGAGCTGGAAGGACAGCAGTTCGGGCAATTACGGCAGTACGACCGTCAACAGCGAGACCAAGAACGCCGACGGCTCGACCTGCAAGACCTTCACGGAAACCATTCATGCTGGCGGTAAGACCACAACCGAGCATGGCAAGGCCTGCAAGGCTCCCGGCGGCTCGTGGAACGTCGAGCGGTGATCGCGCCCACGGCCTCGGACGGAGCGGCGGCGCGCCATTCTCAGCCTCCCGCGGCCGGCCGCGCGCCGAACAGGACCGGCGCGTAAAGGATCGCAAACAGCGCGAAGCCGCCAGCCCACAGGACGCCCGCGGCCGACACCGCGAGAACGTAATCCAGGCCGAGATAGGGCGCCGCGACGCGCAGCGCCGCGCCCGTCCAGATCAGGACATAGATAGATGCCGTTCCCGCGCCCGCGATCAGTTCCCGCCCGCTATGTCCCAAGCTCGCACGCGTCATCACCGCCATCGTGAGCAGGCCGATCGCGCCCGCCGTCAAGGCATGCAGGGCGGTGGTCGGATCGGCCCATGCCGGCGCCAACGCCGCGAGCCCCATCAGTAGGAACGCCACGGGCAGCCAAAGATAGGCGACATGCAGGACGACCAGCAGCGGCTCGGCTAACGTCGCCCAGCCGCGCCAGCGGGCCAGCCGGATGGCGTGCAAGACACCCGCCGCGGCGAACGCCGATCCTGTGACGACGCCATCGGGGACGAAGATCCATGCCAGGACCGTCAACCCCGTCCACGCCAGCACGGCCTTGTCATACCGGCCGAACGGCGCGGGCAGACGCTCCGCGTGCCGCTTCTTCAGCCAGTTGACGGTGAAAGAAGGGATGATCCGGCCGCCCACCAAGGCCATCAGCATGACCGCCACGCCAAGGCCCAGGCGCAGGCCAACCCCGGATAGGGACGGCAGGACGGCCTCGGCATGCCACAGGACGTTGCCGGCCGCGAACAGACTGACAAGCACGCAGACCGGAAGGTTCCGCCAGTTCTTGCCCGTCAGCACTTCGCGCCAGACGAAAGCGGCCAATACGATCAGGAACAAGGCATCCGCCGCGGGGGGCCATGCGGAATCCGGATCGTATTGGCCGCCGCACAGCATGGCGACGCGTCCGGCCAGCCATAGGGCCACGAAAAAGACCAATGGCCGCCCCGCGATGGGCAACCGGCCGGTCCAGTTGGGGATCGCCGTCATCAAGAAGCCGGCGAGAACGGCGCTCAGATAGCCGTACAGCATCTCATGCGCGTGCCAGCCGAGCGGGTTTCCCGCATGACCGAGCGAAACGCCGTACCCGAACGCCGCGATCCAAGCAGGAACCGCGCCCGCCGCGAACAACGCCGCGAGGAAAAAGAATGGCCGGTACCCGTGGCTGAGCACCGCCAGGCGTGCGCCGTTTCGCGATCTCTTGCCATCCGGGCTCATCGCACCGGCCATCCTTCCTCGGCGGAGCGCGCACGCCGCTCCGCCGGACTCTTTACCGCGAAACTAACGCGCGGCCGCCACGATGATGCCTATCGCCATCGTGCCCAAGGCGATGGCGATCGGTAAGACGGCCACCTGCGCCAGCGCGTCCTTGCCGCCCATGTGGCCGGTATAGGTGTCGATTTCGCCGCGCAGGAATTCCGTGAACGTCGACTTCTCAACCCAGGACGGCATCCGGCACAGGCGCATGAGCACAAGCGGCAAGGCGAAATACACCGCGAAGAAGACCGTGGCGACGGCGAGAACCAACGCCCCCTCCAGATGGAGGCCGAAGACAAGCCAATAGGTCAGCATGAAAACGAACCAGCCCGACATGCTCACGACGAAGACTCCGGGATGCAGATGCCGGAAGACGGGCAAATTATGCCCAGCCCCGCCAGAGAGGCGATTCATGGCGTTCCGGGCGGCCGTCGATGTCGTGGCGGTCATCGCATCTTCCATAAGTGGTATTTAAAATACCAATTATGACGGTATTGCCCCGGCGCGAAAAAAGCAATATTCAAAATACATCTTTTTGAGGATTTCATGCAGCTCACCTACCATACGGATTACGCGCTTCGCCTGTTGATGTATCTCGCGCTCGCGGGTAACCGGCGCGCGACGGTGGAGGATGTCGCTACGTCGTTCGGCATCTCCCGGAACCATATGATGAAGGTGGCGCATCGGCTGGGGCGGGCCGGCTATGTCGAGACGATCCGGGGGCGAAGTGGCGGCCTTCGCCTAAAGCGCGACGCGGGGAACATCCGTGTCGGCGCCGTCGTGCGCGACATGGAGGAAGGCTGGCAGATCGTGGAATGTTTCGATTCCGCGCGGAACACATGCGTGATCGCGGGACCCTGCCGGTTGAAGGGCGTCTTCAAGGAAGCCCTGGCCGCCTATCTGGCGGTGCTCGACCGCTATACGCTCGCCGACCTCATGGCCAATACCGGCCAACTCGGCCGGCGGCTCGGGCTCGGTTCCGCGCCCGTCCCAAAGGCCGCCGCGCCGGCATTCTGATCGGGGCGCGCAACGGCCACGATCTTCGCCTTACTGCCGGTTCGGCAATTGCCGGTAGGTGCCCGACGCCTTGACGCCGTCGGCACCCTGCACGGTCACGTCGATGCGCTTGGCCTTGAGGTCGGTGCAGCTTCCCGCTTGGCGGATATCCGCCTCGCGTGCCTTGTCGGTGTCGGTGACGTAGCGGATTTTGATCGGCGCGCCCTCGCCGTGGCAGACGCGATAGAACAACGGTGGAAATCCGTCGCCCAAGAGAATGGCCGGATTGTTCGGCGTGGCGACCCAAGTGCCGGTTTGCGAATCGGCGGCTTGCGCGGCCGCGTGGCCCCAAGCCAGCGCGAGACCCAAGGCAAGAAACACGGACCGGTGGATCATGCGGCATCTCCCCGAGGCGAAGCCGCGATTGTGCGAACCGCCCCACGCCGTGGGCAACAAAAAAAGCCGCGCCCCGGATGGGGCGCGGCCTCTATTCCATTCGAACGCGGCGCGAAGGCCGCGGCGGCGGCTTCAGCCCTGGCGGGCCTTGAAGCGCGGGTTCTTCTTGTTGATGACGTAGACGCGGCCGTGGCGGCGCACCACCCGGCAGTTCTTGTCGCGCTTCTTCATCGTCTTCAACGAATTCAGGACCTTCATGGCGCAATCCTCGTTCCCGGCCCGACCGTTTCGGGCCCGCGCGTCAAAAACGCGATCATCGGAAGGCGCGGACCATAGGGGCGGCCCGAAAGCTTGTCAACCGCGGAGCGGCCAGGTCCGATAAACATAACCTATTGATCTATAAAATATATTTCCCGATTAACGCAACCGGCCGGATCAGAAATGGTAACGGTAACCAAGGGTCAGGAAGTTCGAGCCGTCCCCCGCCCCATCGATCAGCCCGAAAATACCGCTGCGGTGCTCCAGCCGAAAGAAGACCTGGTTCCATGGGTTGCTGGGCAGGGCGAAGGTGAACTCCAGGTCAGCCTGGTTCAGCACCTTGGTGGTGATGCCTTTGTCGGCTTCGATCGGCGGAATGATGTTCGTGTAGCTGGGCCCAAGGCCGAAGGCGAAGGTGGTTACGATCCACTTGTTCCAAGGGAAGTCATGCCAGCGCGCGACGGCCGCGAGCGACCATTCGTTGTAATCCTCCTGCCCCCAGTGAAACGCGTATTGGCCTTCGATCTCGAAGCCCAGCGCGCCATGGCCGATGCGGCCAAGTTCCCGATCGATGGTGAGGGCCACCATGCGGTCGCCCGAATCGCGCGTGTTCCACGGCGAGGTGATGATGCGGCTGACATATTGTTCGGTGCCGAAGCCGCCGGACAAAGCAACGGCGTTGGGGCGGTCATGGGCCGTCGACCATCTCCACGTCAGCCAGTCGCCCTCTTCCGGTTCTTCCGCCGCGAGCGGCACGGGGCATGCGAGCGAAACGGCGAGCGCCGCCACCGCCATGCGGACCGAGCGCCGCGAAGATCCGTTTTCCGATCGTCCCCGATTCATACAATCCCCGCTCCGGACACGCCGGAGTAAGCCACTTAACGGGGCGCCGGGATCAAAGTTCCCGGATGTCCGCTATCCCCGCTTGATTTTCTCGACCGTCCGCAACGCCCCCAGGCCGAGCATTCCCGCCATGAGCTCCCAGAGTCCCGAGTCCAAGGACGGCGGCGGAGGCACGGAAATTCCGTTCCAGGCCGCGATCCAAGTGCCGAGCGGTACCAGAAGATACTGATAGGCGAGCGCCGCCGCGCAGCACCAACCGATGGCGGGGCGCCAGCCGGCGACGAAGAGCGAGGCGTTCTTGGCCTCCTCGGCGTTCACCTCCATCTGCTTCAGATCGGCCGCGGCCAGTTGCGCCAGCGTTTCGCGCAGGGCGCGCTCGCGTGTGGCGGGGTCGGGCAACACGGCACCCAATACGCGGTCGAGGATGGGCACCAGGGCGGCGATCAGCGCGGGCATCTAGGTCTCCTTATAAGCGGACAAGAATTTCTCGACCGTGCCCTTGCCACCCGCGTTGTAATGGCGGACCCAATAGGCGGCGAGGCCGGACGCATCGTCCGCGCGCGGCAAGGGCAACGGGCACATCCAGTATTTGAGCCGCGCGATGGCGCAGCCGAGGCGGTCATTATCGTAAAGCTGCTCGCCGGGCGTACGGTTGGGCAGCAACAAGCCGTTCACGCGGCCGAGCAGCCCTGTGCGCCGCGGCAGATAGCGTCGATAGACGTCGTGGAACGTCGCGGGTTCGATCTGGAACAGCCCGCGCGCGGGACCGCCGCCGATTTGCCGCCGGTGGACCAGCCTGCTTTCGACCAGCGCCGTGCCGAGCATGAGGTTGGACGCCGCGCGCGAATAGAGGTCGAGCAGGCGCAGGACGGGGTCGATGACCTCCGCCCGGAAATCGTCGGGATTCATGGTTTGGAAATCGTCTCCAGACACGCGGTCTTGCCGCGCAAATAGCGTTCGAGGATCTCGGCAGCCTTCACCACGCGCTCGGGCGCAGCACCGCGCGGCGCCATTTCGACGGCGCGCTCGAGCGCGAAGGCGCGGCGGCCTTCCGCCACCGCCTCCTTGGTGAGGCAGTCCAGGTATTCGCTCATGATGCGAGGAGCTTTCGTCTAAAGAGAGTATCGGTGCGCGACTCTCAAAATTTCCCCTCCCTCGTCGGGGAAGGGTGAAGTCGGGCTACGAGCCGGCCTTGAAGCGCAGCGCGGCGCGCAGGCCTTCCCACAGGAGATAGGCCAAGCCGGACAGCGCCATGCCCATGGCGGCCAGGCGCGTCTTGCGCGCCAGTTCCTCGCCGCCCATGCGCGTACGGCGCAGGAAGGCGAAGTCGCGCTGAAGGTCGAGGACGGAATCCGGCGCGTTCGCATCGAGTCCGAGCGTGGTCAGGGTCTCGCGCACCGTCTCGCGCACGATGCGGCGGATGTCGGCTTCGGTCATGACAAAGCTTTCAGGCGTCGCGGCCGCGCGGATCGCGCCAGCCCAGCGTCGCGATGCGGCATGCCACGTCGGCGCCGGAGCGCCGGCGGATCTGCGCGCTGGTATTGGTCCAGATGGCGGCGTTGCCGTGACAGGCGGTGGCCGTGCCGCCGGTCGATTCGCCGATCTGCGCCAGGGGCCCGGCCGTGCTGCTGGGCGCCTCGTCGTTGATGTCGGGATCGCTGAGATAAAGCCCCGTGTCGCCGACATAGGCCGACACCATGGCCTTCACCCGCAGGCCCGTGGGCACGGTCATCGTCGCCAGCACGGCGCTGGAACCGGAATTGTTGGTGTCGACGTCAAGCGGCGGGTCCTTCCACCAGAACTCGTCGCCGCGCTGGACGAACGTCAACAGATTGCCCGAACCGTCGTTACGCACGGCGCCCAGGCGGCGCTTCTGCGTATAACCGGACGGCATCGTCGGCGCGGTGGCGCTGGCCGAGAACAGCACATCGACGACCTGCGTCGTCGGATTTCGGATGGCGTAGAGGTGATACCAGGTGGCGTTGGCCTCCGAGCCCGTGTCGAGTCCGCCCTGGTTGGTACCCGCGGCCCAGGCGGCATCCAGCCGTTTGGTGAGCGAAGCAGCGAGCACGATGTTGGCCGCGTTGCCGTCGTCGCGGCAAGCGCCCGCCGCCACGTCGATATCGTTGTTGGCGTCCGAGCCGTTGTTGGACAGCATGAACCCGTCGATCTGCCCGCGCGGCAGAGGAATCTCCGCCCAGCCGGGATCAGTGCCGTCTGACAGCAGCACCCGTCCCACCGCGCCGACCGCCAGGCGCTGCGGCGCGCTGATACCGCGTAGCACCAGGTCGCCGCGCGTGGTCAACACGTTCTTGAGCGCGCCGAGCGTGGCCAGCGCCGTGTCGGCATCCACATCGTCCAGCAGCGTGTTGATGAAGGACGAGACAGGCCCCAGATCGGCGCTGGTGCCCGCAGCCGCAATGGCGCGGCCATTGGCGTCGAAGGCCAGGAACTTGGAGGCGCGCTCGACCGAGGACGGCAGATCGGCACTGAGAGATGTCGCATCGGTGGTCGGGAACTTGACGCTGCGCGCCAGCACTTCCTCGACCTCCTGCACCAGCATCACGGCGCGGTCGTGCGCCTCCTCGACCGAACCCGATGGGAACGGATCGTTGGGCGTCAGATCCACGCCTTGGGTGCGCGGCAGCACCCGGCGAATCGTCCACTGGACCGACGCGGTGGGCGCCACCAGCGCCGTGACCGTGCCGGTTCCCCCGCCGCCGCCCGCGACCGTGTAGTGCGTTTCCAGCACCTTCGGCGTTTCCACGCCGGTCGCGACCGCGCGCTCGATCACCTGCAGGTCGGCGGCTTCGAAGAAGTTGAACGGCACGGCGAAGGACACGGTGGCGCCGTTGCCGGCATAGGTTGTCTTGCTGGTCGTGGAAGAGACAGTCATGGGTTCCTCGTCGAATGGGGGCGCGTTTAACTATTTTTTCCAATGAGCGGCTGCTCTTGACGCGCCGCCCAGAAGCGTGGAGCCCGCTTCCATGAAGCTCGACTGCATCGCCGCGCGGCCGCGCGTGCGCTGGCCGCCCGCGTCAGCCAAGCGGCCCCAGGATTCGAGCTCACCCCGGCGGCGCAGCGAGAGCGCGTCCATCTCGGCATCCGAAGCCGTGTCGCCCAGGACGTCGATGGGCGTGCCCTCCAAGGTCACGCCGGCATTGGCGTAACCGGCGCGCCGGGCGCCCAACGCGCGTTGTGCCTGCTCCCGCGACCGCGCCTCGTCGAAGGCGGCCTGGTCGCGCGCGGCCGCGGCATAGCCCTCGGAAATCGAGGCGTTGTACTTCGCCATCTTATTGGCCGAGACGCCCTGGGAGATTTGGTTCGCCGCGGTCAGCGCCGTACCCGCGATCATCGCGGCGATTTCGATTCCACTCATCTTGTCCTCGCATACAGCCAATAATCTCCTCCGCCGTGCAGCCCATAACGGCGCATCAGCCCTTCGCGCTCGAAACCCAGCGCGCGCAGGAATCGCGCGCCCGCATCATGGTCCGCGTGACAGCTGGCCTGGATACGGCGCAGGCCTTGCGCGCTCTCCAAATCGGCCAAGCCCCGCATGGCGGCGCGAAACAGAGCGATGGGGCGGTCCAGCGCCTCGAGCGAGAACACGGCCCAGGCCTCGCCCACGCCCGGCCATAGCGGCCGCACGCCCGCGCAGCCCGCGACGCGCCCGTCGATCAGGCCGGTGAAGGCACAACCGCGCACGGCATAAGGGTCCAATCGGTCGGCCAGCCAATCGCGGTAAAGCGCCAGCTCCGCCTGCGCCGGCTGCGGCGCGACACGGCGCAGATGGCGCGGTTCGAACGGAACGATTCGCATCTCAGCGCTCGTAGGTCGCAAGGCGCGGCATCACGGCCAGAAGCGTGAGCGGCAGCGGCTGGCTCTGGCGGATGATAATGGTGGCGTCCGCGCCATAGCCGCCGTCGAAGGCCACATACTTGTCACCCGTGAACAAGGGTGGCGCCCGGTCCATGGCATCTCCGCCGGCGCGGAACAGGATTTCGTCGAGATGCGCTTCGTCCGGGCCGATGCGGCCGCCCAGCGTATCCATGAAACGCAGCGTTACGCCCGCGATGCGCTTGACCTGCCCTTGCGCCGTGCCGGCCATCGCGCCCGCTTCGGGGCGCAGGGTCTCGATATCCGTCGGATAGCCGAGCCCCACATGGACTTTGGAGGCGGGCCGTTGCAGCGCGATGGCGCCGCCCGTCACCACGGCATCCGGATGGGCCGCGCCGTCGGCCAGGACGGAGACGGTCTCGCCTTCCAGATGGCCAAGGCCGGACACACTTTCCACCGGCGCGCCGTCATAGGTCAGGCCGCAATCGACGAAGAAGGCGTCTGCCTGCACATGATCGCGGGAAAACACTTCTTCCATGAACTCGATCGTGCGATGGGTTGCGCCCGCGACGGTGCGCTTCACCGAAAGCCAGAGCTGGTCGTGCCCGCCATCAGGCGACGGGATGACGGAAAGCGATTCGACAACCGCCGGCCCGCCCGCGAACGATCCGCCCAGCATATGCCGGTGCCAGCCGATGACCTCCTGCTCGCGCTCGTAGGTCATGCCGAGCAAGACACCGTCTTCGCGCACGCACCACAGCACCGGGTCGGGCTCCTGCGCATATTCGACCGCGACAATGCCGGGCCGCGCGATATGCTCGGCCAGAAGGGTCAGATCGGGCGCCACGTATTTGTCGCGCTCGAAGGAATAGGCCAGCTCGCGCACCTGGCGGCCTGAGCGGGTGACGAACAGCGTGGCGTCGCCCGCCTCGCGCGGCGCGAGATCCGCGCAGCCATGGGCGCGATGCCGCCGCGTTTGGACCGTGGTGGGGGTGAGCGGCTGATCCAGCGTGGTCGCGCGTAAGATCCACAAGCCGCCGACCGTACCGATCTGCAGCACCTGGCCGGGGTTGAGCCAGCGGATGACGTTGACCTGGTTGGCGGCCAGCGTGAAGGCGATGCCGCTGTCGTCCGCCACGACGCCGTCCGCGCCGCTCGGCGCCATGGTTTCGAAATCGCCCGATTTGGACGACCACACGGTCTGCGGCTGATGCGTCGAACCGGCCCACCAGAGACGTTCCTCGAAGAACGTCACCGCGGCGGGATAACCTGTGGTTACGGACCACGCACCCAATCGCCAAACGGCGACAGCGGAGGTGCTGCCGAAGGCCGACTTCACATCGGCCGTCACCTGCGTTCCCGAGGTGTAGGCCGTGATCTTGGCGTTGCCCCAGGTCGAGCCGTGCTTGATGCGCACCAAGCGCCCCACGTCCGAGGCCGCGAACGGACTGTGGCCCGAGGCCGTGATCGTGATGCCAGCGCCTGTGGTGGCCGAGGGCGCCAGCGTTTTTCCTGCGTCCGTGTTCTCGTCGAGATACGGCCCATCGAGAAAGTCGATGAGAGACAGGGACCACGACGTATGCGAGCTGCGCGTCAGCTTGCGCGGCGCATGGGACGGGTGGGCAATGTAGAGCGTATCGGCCGACTGCGCGAATTTCAGTGCTGGCAGGTCGGCTTCGAGATACGGCGTCGCGATCTCGACCGCCGTGCCCGGTGGCGATTCGATTCGCCCCTCTTCCATGTAGAACCGGACATACTGATCGCCGAACTCCAGCACATAGGCCTGGGTAGTCGAGAACTCGAACGGCGCCAGGCGCACCGCTTTGGCATCGGTTTTGACCGGCGCGACAAATCTTGTGCCCGAGCGGCGCGCGATCGGCCCCTGCAAACGGACGATGCCGTTCAGAATCGTCTTGGCCGCGACCGCGTAAGGGCCTAGATCGACGCGCCCCTGCAGCAAGGGCGAAATCTCGCCGCGCGCGAAAGACGCCTGGATGGGATTGGCCTTGGGCATGGGAGTTTCCTACAAAAGCACATGAAAAAGCCGCGCGGGCTTATGCGGCGCGGCGGGAGGAGCGGATGGATATTCGGAATTACGAAAGTCGGGACAGGACCGCCGTGATCGCCCTATGGCAGGCGTGCGGCCTGGTTGTGCCGGGCAAGAACGACCCCGAAGCCGATATCGACTTCGCGGTTGCCAGCCAGGATGCGGAAGTTCTCGTCGGCGTGGTCGACGGCAAAATCGCCGCGACCGCGATGGTTGGCCACGACGGGCACCGGGGCTGGCTCTACTACGTCGCCGTCGCGCCCTCGCGCCAGAAATCCGGCTTGGGCCGGGAGATGGTCGAGGCCGCCGAAGAATGGCTGCGCCAACGCGGCGCGCCCAAGGCCCAGCTCATGATCCGCGAAACGAATACGCAAGTGGAGGCGTTCTACGCGAGGCTGGGCTACGCGACGATACCGCGCATCGTGATGCAGAAGGCGCTATAGGCACTATAATACCGCCATGCGAAAGCCGGACCCTCTATGGCAGAGAATCGCATTCGTCGTCGGGATCGGGCTGTTTGCCGGTGTGATGAAGTTCATAGCCCGGGATGCATCCGATTGGATTGCTTTCGGTGCACCGGCCTGGGACGCCGCGCTCGCGATATTCCTGTTCTGGATGCAGCTGGCGCCGGTCGTCGCGGCCGGCATTTGGATCAACGAGCGGCTTAAGTCGGGCCAAACGACCCAGAAGCAGGTGGACCGATTCTGCAGAATTCTTTTGCCCGCCGTATTAGTCCCCCTCGCTTATGACTTCTTCCACTCCTTCAAGATGTCCGCCGACATGCAGGCAATATTTTTAGCCGCGATCTGCGTGTGGGCGTTGTTTGCGTTGTGGGTGACGGGTCAGTTCACCGCGAAAAGCCCTGCTCCGCCCGGCGCGGAAAGGTAGAGCACACTCACTTTCCGGACCGTACCTTCTCGACCTCGTCGCGAGCGCTTTGGTAAGCCTCGATCGCGTCGTGAATATTTACGCCCTTCCACGCCAGCTTCAGGGCAGGCGGTGCGAGCGCAACCAACTTATCGATGCCAAACGCCTTGTCCTCAGCTGAATCTAGAAGCACGTCTCCTATCACTTTCTTTATGACGTACAGGCTCAGTTCCCGATCAGCCTGCGCCAGCTGTTCTTGCGACTTAACATCATTCGGATCGACATCGAGCGCCTTCTTGGCGGCCCAGTAATCCTTTCCGATGTTTTCCGGTGTCCTCGCCTCTCGTGGTTCGCCAACGTTCTGAACGTCCTTGTACCGATCACGATCGGCCGCGATGACTGCGGCATCCGGAAAGCCGAACGCTTGGCCCGCGCGTTTGATGTCCAGCGCGGACTGCGCGCGCACCCTGGGGGCGGGTTTTGGGCCGGCCTCATGGCGCCAGCCTTCACGCGCGCGTTGTTCGAATGCCTCGCGATCCGCCGGCACGCCATCGGGCGCTCCGAAGCCGTTCCCCATGGGCATTTTCGGCATGATCTCGACCGTAAATCGATCCATCGCCGCGGCCGGATCGGCTTCCAGGCCGAAGGCGTGGGCGCGATGCGCCTCCAGCGCGGCTTGCCGTAGGATTTCGTTTCGCGGGTGGCCGTCGCTGGCGCGGGCCAATCGGCCAAGCTCCTCTATGCGCGCCTGATAGGCTTCCTGAAGCGCCGCACGCTCGCGTACATCATTCTCCCGCTCGAAGGCGGCGGCATGGGTGTCGGCGAGAGACGTGAAATCACGCAGGAACAACGCGCGGCCGGTTCGGTCGTCGGCCAACCCGTCGGCGAGTTGCCGGCCGATGGCTTCGACCTCGTCGCGGAACCGGCCGGGCGCCGCGGCCCAATCCGTGGCTTGGCCGAAACGTGCCTGCAAATTGCCGAGCGTCCGCGCGGCGCTTGCCGAGGTTTGCAGCAGGCGTCCGTACCGGCGCCGCGCTTCCGTGTCGTCGAGCAAAGCCGGCGCGCTGGGTGCGGCTTGCACGATATCCTCGGGCACAATGATGGTGGACATCTTTTCTCCTCACAACCGCGCCAGCAGCCATTCCTCGGCGGTCAGCACATCCGGCGTTCCTTCCTGCGCGTCCGCCGTCCGCGCCTCCGCGAGCTTGCGTTCATAGAGGAGCCGCATGGCTTCCCCCATGGACGAACTTTGCTTCAGCGGCTCGGCCAGCTCCGCCGCGAGCCGCGCGGCAAGCGCTTCGCGAAACAGGGCCGGGAATTCGTTGGGGTCGGTGACACGCCGCAGATAGAGCACGCGCAGGGGCGCGCCGGCGTCGGTCAGGATGCGGCGGCCCTCGACCTTCCATTCAGCTTCCGTGTCCTCGAGACGCAGAACACGCAGGCAATAGTCGGGCGACGTCGGCAGCGGATAGGCGTTGGCGTAGCCCCAGACGGGCGAGGCCGCGTCGGCCGCGAGTTCGGCGCGCGCCAGCGCGAAGTTCCAGGGATGCGCCTGGATCACCGAATCGCGCAGCTCGTCGAAGACGGCGTGGGCCAGGCGCGCGGGCTTGGCGCCCTCGGATAAAGACGTGATGGTCGCCTCGCCGAGCTTGATCAGCGCGGCGTTGACGATGCCGACGGTGGAGGCCATCGGTCGCTCCTATGGTTTTTGGGAATAAAAGACGTGCGGAGGCGGTAAAGGCGCGGGCGCGGTCAGACGCGCTCGCGGCAATAGGCCTGGATTTCTTCGGCCGAGAACGCGAGGCCGTCCGGCCCCTCGACGCGCAGCACCGTGCCGCCGCGCGCAAGCGTACGGCAGGCGAAGAACAATGCACCGTCGAGATTCGGAAAACGAACCGTCTCGGCCCCGGCGTTGCCCAACCGCGCGAATTGCTCCGGCGCGGCGCCGGAATATTGGACGAAGAAACGCCAGGCTTCGGTCACACCCTGCTCACCCCGCGGTTGAAATCCGCATGTGCCGTGCCTGAGCGACGGAGCGCATCGGTGGGGCTTGCCGGCTGGACGCCGGTTTGGTTGGCCGTCTTAGTGGCAAACTTATCCGCAAAATCCGGGCCACGTGCCGGGCGGATTCCCAGAGAAAAGCGCGGAAATCCGCCCGACATCAAGGGAACGGGACGGCGCGCCTAGTTCCCGGGCATCACCACCTCGATGTCGAGGCTGATGGTGCCGCCGGTGGAACCGACCGTGTTGCCGGTCAGCGCCAGGTCGTACCAAAGGTTCGGATCGGACGAGAGGCCGGCATCCTGCCAGACCTTCTTCTCGACGTTGGCGACGTCGCGGGCCTCGAAGCCGATCTGCACACCGGCCGTATCGGCCGAGGCCAGCGAGACAGCGGAGGCATAGGCGTCGGCGTCCACCACGGCGCCGCCGTCCACAGCCGTGCGGTAAAGGCCGAGATCGTAGCTGGTACCGCCGGTGACCGCGTCGTGAAACTTGCGCACGCCTTTCACCAGCCAGGACGAATGAACCCGTGCCATGCGGTAGACCGACCCGTCATTGTCCGAGGCACCCTGCTCCACCGTCGCGCGCAGGCATTTCACCTTGCCGCCCGCGATCTGGAGGTCGTTGAGCACCTGGGGGCTCGCGTCGGCGTTGGCGACCGACGCGCTTTTCGTATTGACCACTGCCATTGGAAAAACTCCCGATGAGGATGAAGGAAATCCGGCGCGGCGGAGCCGTGGCGGCGGGTGGTCCCGCCTTCGTCCACCGACGATGCGGCGGCCGCGCCGGAAAGGGTCAGGCTTCGGTGCAGAGGATCTCGACCACGGATTTTTCCTGCATCCGGACGGCCCCGATCGACATGCTGAAATAGACCTGCATGGCGTAGGACTTGTCCGGCCGGTCGGAGATGTTGGCCTTCACGTCCTTGCCGATGGCAAGCAGCAGGCCCGATTTGCGCCAGGCGATGCAGCGCCGGTTGCCCGACGAAGTGCCGAGACGCTGGGTGCGGACGAACTTGAAGCCCAGGAACGTATCGATCTCGCCCCGCGCCAAGGCCTTGACCGTGTTGTAGTCGGCGCTCTTGACCTCCGTCGTGTTCAACAGATTGGTCACCTGTTTGGCCGAACAGGCCACATAGCGCGGCTCGTCCGGGTCGTTCTCCTCGGCATCGAGCAGCTCCTTGGCCGAGAGAAGCTTGGCCAAGGTCATGCCCGAGGCGGACGCGCCCACCTGCATGCCGGAATCGAACGGCGTCGCGACTGAGCCTGTCTCTCCGGTGTAGGCGGTGGCAAAGGACGCAGCGATCAAAACATCGTCGATCGCCCGGCCCATGGCCGCGGCCGCGCCCTCCTGATAGGGCGAGGTGAACTCGTTCAAGGTGCGGACCTTGTCCTGGTCGTCGACCAGGTCGGCCCATTCGTAGTCGACCAAGGTGACGCGGCGCCGCGCGTGCGGCGTGTCGATCTGCGGCGTGTCCGCGTGGCGCACGAGGCGCGGCACGGCGGCGGTGATGCCGATCTGGTCGAAATAGGCGTTCTTGGCGTGGACGCCCGTCTCCACCCGCACCGCATCGCGCAGCCGGCTACCCTTCTGTTGGACGAGCAGCTCGACGCCCGAGCGGTACTGCTGGACGAACGAAGTCGTGATTTGGGTGCTCATGTGAGCCCTCCGTCAGTTGCCGTTGGTTTTTCGGACTGGCGAAGAGGTTGCCCGCACATAAAATTCGCGGACCTTTTCTTGCGCGCTGACGCGGCGCCGCTCGCGGCCTGCTTTCAGGCGGTCACCAGGGCCTCACGGTTGTCCCAGGGAAACTCGTCAGTGTTTCGGATCTTTGCGGACGTAGAAGCGGACTCTTTTTCCACCTCACCCGCTCGCACCCTCCCCTTCGGCGGAGAGAGTCGGGGCGAAATGGTCTATCCACGCGCACGCGACTCGCGCGGGGTGAACAGCGTAAGATGATGGCATGGACACCGAGAAAAAGGTCGCCGCGCACTACACGCACGGCGCATTGGAACAGACCATCCTCGACACGCTGCGCGCGGCGGGGAAGGACGTGGATCGGCTCACCGCCACCGACCTGTCTTCGGTGGACGAGTTCCATCTGGGCTGGCGCGACGCCACCATCGCCTTCGCCAAGGACCTACGGCTCGCGACGGGTGCGCGCGTGCTCGATATCGGTTCGGGTGTCGGCGGGCCCGCGCGTTATTTCGCGGAGGCGCGCGGCTGTCGCGTCACCGGCATCGACCTGACGCCTGAGTTCGTCCAAGTCGCCAATGCGCTGACGCGCCGCTGCGGCCTGGCCGACAAGGCCGAGTTCCGCGAGGCCAACGCAGCCGGCCTGATGTTCGAGGACGCCGTATTCGACACCACGACCATGATCCATGTCGGCATGAACATCCCCGATAAGGCCGCCGTGTTCACCGAGGTGCGCCGCGTGCTGAAACCGGGCGGTAAGTTCGGCGTCTACGACGTCATGCGCGCGAAGGACGGCGAGGTTCCCTACCCGATGCCCTGGGCACGCACGACGGAAACCAGCTTCCTGGAAACGCCCGCCGCCTATCAGCGGCTTCTGGCCCATGCCGGCTTCGAGATCGAATCCGAAACCGATCGCAGTGCTTTCGTGAAAGACCTGGCGCAAAAGCGCCGCGCGGAGGCCGCCAAGTCCGGCGCGCCCGCGCTGGGCCTCCATATCCTTGGGGCGGATATGAAGGAGCGGCTGGCCAACGTGACGGGCGCGCTAGAGAGCGGCCTGATCGCGCCGATCCAGATGATCGCGCGGGCAATTTGATCCGACGCAAGACTTGCGGCCTCGCCCATCGCTAAGCTCTCCTCCCACAAGAACGGGAGACGCGACATGGCGAATGAAAATGATCCGCAAAGCGGCACGGTGCGCGTGTGGGACCGCTTCGTGCGTGTGTTCCACTGGGCCCTCGTCGCCGCCTTCATCGCGGCTTATTTTTTGAGCGAGGACGAGACACTGACGCTTCACACCTGGGCGGGCTACACGGTGGCGACGCTCGTCCTGGCGCGCATCGTCTGGGGCCTGATCGGCCCGCGCTATGCGCGCTTCACGGATTTCGTCTACCGCCCTTCCGAGGCGCTGACCTACCTGAAGAACCTTTTCTTATTTCGCGCGGACCGCTATCTGGGGCACAGCCCGGCTGGCGGGCTGATGGTGGTCGCCCTTCTGGTCAGCCTCCTGCTAACCACGTTCTCCGGCATGGCGTATTACGGCACGCGCAGCGAGACGGACGGGATCGCCACTTTCGTCTCGCGCGACGTGATCGGCTTAGAGCCGGTGCCGCCTGCCCTCTACAAAGGCGAGATGCGCGACCGGGGCAACCACGACGTGAAGGAGCTGCACGAAACCTTCGTCAACATCACGATCATCCTGATCTTCGCCCATATCGCGGGTGTCGTGCTGGCCAGCCTCGCGCACCGCGAAAACCTGGTTCGGTCGATGATCACGGGCGGTAAGCGACGTTAGACGGCCGGCCGGCCCGCGGGCGGCGTATGGGCCTTGAGACCGCGCTGAACCAGCTTGTTCCAGGCATCCTCGGCATCGTCGGCGAAGGTGAACAGATCGAGGTCCGCGCGCTCGATCATCCCTTCCTCGATCAGCGTCTCGAAATTGACCACGCGGGTCCAATAGCGGCGGTCAAACAGCACCACCGGCAAGGACTCTTCGATCTTGCCGGTCTGGCGGAGCGTCATCAGCTCGAACAGCTCGTCCAATGTGCCAAAGCCGCCCGGAAAGACGACCAGCGCGTTGGCGCGCATCGCCAGGTGCATCTTGCGCATGGCGAAATAGTGGAAGTTGAAGGTCAGGTCCGGCGTCTGGAACGCGTTGGGCTCCTGCTCGCGCGGCAGGCGGATGTTGAAACCGATTGACGGCGCGCCGGCATCGGACGCGCCGCGGTTGGCGGCCTCCATGATGCCGCCGCCCCCACCCGTGGCGATCACGTTGTCGCGCACGCCATGCTCCGTCGCGTGCAAGGCGCCGCCGCGCTCCGACGCGATCCGGCCGAAACGGCGCGCCTCGTCGTACCAGCGCGCCCAATTGACATGGGCCGCTTGCTTTCCCTCTTCCGCTGGCCGGGCGCGGGCGCTGCCGAACACCACGATGGTCGAACGCACACCCCAAGCGCGCAGGTGCTCCTCCGCCTTGGCGTATTCCAGGAGGAAGCGCACGCCGCGCATGCTGTCGCCTAGGAGAAAATCTTGATCGAGCGCAGCCAGGCGATAGGCCGCGGCGTCGCGCTGGCGACGGTTGTCGGTCATGTGCGCGGCGGAGTCAGCGCGGCTCGGTCCAACTTTCCGCGAAGGCCAGGGCGCAGGTACTGAACGGCCGCCCATCGCGCTCCCGCTTCCAGGCGTGGCCCGAGGCCGAGACGCCATTATGCGTAAGCGTCGCGCGCGCGGCCGGGATCAGCACGGTCGAAAGCCCATAAGCACGGCCACCGGCGCCGGGCTGGGTATGGATCAAGAGGGGATCGCCCATTTGATGCCAGGCCAGCGCGATCTGCTCGCCGTCGGCGGACACGGTTTCGGTCCAGGTTTCGTTCGGGTCACCCACTTTGCCGAAGTTTGCCTCGACCACCGCAATCGTCTCGTCCTTCAGCTCCGCATTGAGCATGCCCTGGACGGTCCGCTGCAGCCAGCGCGTGAGCTTCAGGTTGTCGGAGTAGATGCGCCAGCCTTTACCGGTCAGCTCGCTTTTGAGGTAGAGCACATGGCCCGGACCGGCCGGCGACAGGAAAACGCGCCAGTAGCTGGCTTCCGTCGTGTTTGGGCCGCCGTCCGTCTCGCTCAAGCGGATGAACGGATTCTCGCCGGTGACGACGACGCGGTTGGGATCGACCGTACTCATGGGAAACCTCGATTTCGGTGGGCGCGACGGAACGCCAGCTTACGCCGGGGCCGAGCGCTTGCCCACCACCTCAGCCACGCGTTCCTTCGGCAAGCGCACGGTCACCGTGGTACCCCGGCCGACCGCGCTTTCCACCTGCATCGAGCCGCCATGCAATGCGATCAAGTGCTTGCTGATCGACAGGCCGAGGCCCGTGCCGCCATATTTGCGCGCATGGCTGGGATCGGCCTGCCAGAACGGCTCGGCCACGCGGCCGAGATCCTCGGCGGCGATGCCTACGCCCGTATCCGCCACGCGCAACGCCATTGTCCCATCCGGCTCCGGCGCGGCCGACAGGGTCACGCGCCCGCCCGCGGGCGTGAACTTCACCGCATTGGACAAGAGGTTCAGCAGAACCTGCTTGAGAGCGCGCGCATCCGCCTTCACGGGCGGCAGCGTGGCGGCCACCTGGTCGCTGAGGTGCACGCCGGCCATGTTCGCGCGCGTCGAGGTGATGGTGAGGCACGACTGCGCCAGCTCGGATAGGACCACCGGCTCTTCGACCAGCTCGTAACGGCCGGCCTCGATCTTCGACATGTCGAGGATGTCGTTGATGAGATTGAGCAGATGCTGGCCGCTGTCGTGGATCATCTTGCCATACTCGGGCACCGGTGCCTCGAGATCGGGCTGATCGCGAATGATCTCCGACAGGCCCAGAATGGCATGCAGCGGCGTGCGCAACTCGTGGCTCATATTGGCCAGGAACAGCGACTTGGTGCGATTGGAAGCCTCCGCCGCGTCCCGCGCCTCCGAGAGCATTTCCTGTTGCCGCTTGAGCTCGGTGATATCCGTGGCGACGCGAATGAGGCCGCCGTCCGGTGTCCGCCGCTCCGAGATCTGCATCCACCGGTCGCCGATCTGCTGCATGTCCACCGGCTCGCCCGGATGGCGGAACTGCCGCAAGCGGGTTTGAATAAACGTCTCGGGGTCGAGACCGGGCGGCAGGCGGATCTGTCCGGTCTCCGTCCACGCCCGCAGGATCTTTTCGTACGGCACGCCCGGCTGATTCAGACTCGACGTCTCTGGATAAATCTCGCGGTGGCTCGTGTTGCACATGACGAAGCGTTCGTCCGCGTCGTAAAGCACGATCGCTTCCGACATGCCTTCGATGGCTTCGTAAAGCCGCGCCTGCGAATCCTGCGCGCGCTGCGCCACCGACAGGTTTCGAATCAGCACGTAGACCAGCGCCGTCACGAGCGCCAGGATCGCCGTGATAACCATGGCGCGATAGCCCGTGTCCCGCCGCCAGTTGGTCAGCGCCACGTCGAGGCGGATGCCGATGGCGACCACGATGGGCACGTCCGGCACGCTGCGATAGGACATGATCCGGTCGACCCCGTCGACGGGGGAGGGCGCGATGAATGTCCCCGCCGGCGTGTTGTCCAGCGCCTCGCCGATGGTTTTCGCCTTGTAGCCCTGGGCGTACAGCTCCGGCAGCGCGGGCTCGCGCACCAAAAGCTGGCGCTCCCCGTTGAAGATCCACACCGTGCCGCCCTCGCCGATGTCGAGCGATTTGTAGAATTCGCTGAAATAGGCCGGGTCGACGATCGCCACCGCGACGCCGCCGAACGAGCCGTCCGGACGGTCTATGCGGCGGCTGACGGGGATGATCCAGTTTCCGGTCCGGACGCTTTGCACCGGCACGCCGATATGGAGATCCTTGGAGGGATTATCCCGATGGAAGGTGAAATAAGGCCGGTCGGAAAAGTTGCTCCGCCCGTCGGTTGGACTGATCGATTCCGCAAGAAGATTACCGTTCGAATCGATCAGGGCGATGTTGCGCACCTGGGGCAGCAATTCGTCCTTCGCCACCAGCGTGCGGCGCCACGCCGCGCCGTGCGCGGTTTGCGCGGGCCCCAAGGTTTCCGCGTCAAACACCATGTCCGCCAATGCCATATCGACGGCCTGGAACGCGCCGCCGGCATGTTCCTGCAGCGCGCTGACCAAGTTCTGGGCGTTCCGCTCGGCCTGATCGATGGCGCGCTTGTGGGTGCGCATGACCGTCGCCGCGCTACCGACCACCACGATCGCGATAAAGACCGCGCCCAGGATGATGATGTTGCGGCGCAGCCGGCCCAGGGCGGTGGCCGACCTAACCGGTGACTGGCGCACGCTCTTTCCCGGACGAATCCGCATAGTGGGATAATGTTAGAGGAGAAGGGTTTGCCGCGCCAGGAACGCCACGCCCAACCCGCCTTAGGCACCAGGAGGCACGTCCAACGGTGCCGTCTCCGGCGGCTTTTCGGCCAGAACCGGTTCGTCGGTCGCGCGCGGCAGGGGCATTTGGACCGAAATATAGTCCCGGCCATAGAACTGCCGGTGCTCGACATGCAAGGCCAACCCCCGGATCGCTTCCAAATGCTCGTCCGCGCTGGTGTCGGTCAGAAGATTCTGCGCCAGGTTCGGGCCGACGAACTCGGCCTCCGCGAGGCCGCTTGCCCGCTTGAGGACCAGACGCACGGCGTGCCCCGGCCCGGTCTGCCCGGCGATATAGGCAAAGGTTTCATCCGTCGCGATGGCCAGGCGGCCGGTCGCGATTTTGCTCCACCCCGCCCGCGCACAGAAGGCGAGGACGGCGGCGCGCAGTTTTTCGACACCCGCCTTGTCCGTGGACAAGTCGATCTTGACCGCGCGCCCCTTGCCCGCCTGCAGCAAACCCATCAGCACGATGGCGACGATGCCGCCGGAGGTGGTGCCGCTGCCGAACATGGTGGTGAACCAGGCCGGCATCTCGGCGTTGAACAGCCACTTGTTCTGCATCGCCACGCCGATCCAGAAGCTGATCGTGACGACAAAGCCGGTCGCGAAATCGGGCCGCCCCTCGTTCACGAGACGCAGGCCATGGCTGAACAAAAGGGCCAAGAGCACCGCGATATAGGCGCCGACCACGGGGTTCGGAATCGCCATCAGGACGGCGGCCAGCTTGGGCGAGAAGGCGATCAGGATCAGAAACGCGCCGCCGAAATAGGCGACCTGCCGGGCCGCGATGCCGGTGATTTCAGCCACCGCCACGCTGGTCGAATAGACGGTGTTCGGCACCGTGCCGGCCATGCCGGACAGAAGATTGCCCACGCTGTCTGCGTTGATGGAGCCTTGCACGGCGCGGAAATCGATCGGCTTCTGCTTGCGCAACGCGACGCGCTGGACGGCGGTCGCGTCGGCATAGGTCTCGATACCGCCCACGAGCGTCACGATGGCGAAGGCCGGCAAGAGCGTCCAGAAATCGGTGCCGAAACTCAAATCCAGGCCCGGCCACGCGGCGCTCGGCAGGCCGACCCACGGCGCGGCCGCGATGGCCTGGAGTGAGATCAACCCCTCGGCATAGGCGACTGCGCAACCGAGGCCGACGCCGATCAGGGGCGCCCACAGCCGCAAGCGGGGGCCCGCGAAGATGATGATGACGATGATCGAGACGAAGGTCGCCGCCGCCGAGGATTGATGCGGTGTGGTCGAGTTCACGCTGGCCGGCAGCTTCGCGATCAGGTCGATCGCGATCGGCATGATGCTGACCGCGATCAGCATGACCACCGTGCCTCCCACGGCGGGGGTGATGATTTGGCGCAGCCGTCCGAGGCTCATGGAGAAGGCGAATTGCACGAAGCCGGACACCGCCACGAGCGTGGCCATCAGCGCCAGGCCGCCCGCCGCGATCGCGTCCAGCGACACCGGCACATAGGCGCTGTTCGAGCCCATGAACAGCACGAAGCCACAGCCGAAAATCCCGACGCGCGAGGCCTGGAGGAGCGTGACGAGGCCGCACACGATCAGCGCTGCGAAGATGAGCCAGCTGGCCTCGCTTTCCAGGCCCGCCGCGCGCGTGATGACAAGGGGCGCCAGCACGATGCCGGCGAGGATGAGGGCGACGATCTGGCCGCCGACCAACGCCGCGACCGGCAAGGGCGCCTTTTCGGTCGCGTCATAGCGCAGATTGACGACGCTGGATTCGGCCTCTGCGCTCATGGTGGTCTCGAAAGGGCTTGCGGAAAAATATCGGGCGGGCCGACCTTGTAGCGCGGTTTCAGCCCGTTGCCCAGATGCGCCCGAGGACGCGCACCAGATTCTCCCCCAGCACGGCGCGGATATCCGCCTCGTGCCAGCCGCGCGCGACCAGCGCCCGTGTCAGGTTGACCAGCTCGGCCGGCGAGCCGCAGTCGGACAGATAGCGCGTCTTCACGTCGTTGCCGAAGGCGGCGGCATACGTGTTCACGTTGCCGGCATAGCGCTTCATGGTGCGCTCGATGATGTGGTTCACCTTGGCCAGGTCGCTCACGATCGGAAAGTCGGTGCCCAGCGACGCATGCGCGATGCCCACCAGCCCCACGATATGCTCCAGGTGCCGGATGAAATCCGACAGGTTGGGCCGGCGCGACGCATCGCCGTTCCAGCACATGGGGCCATAAACGCTGGCGCCGATCAGTCCGCCCGTCCCCGCCACCGCCTTGATGACGGCATCGCTCTTGTTGCGCGGCACGTCGCGCACGGCTTTGGCGTTGGCGTGGGTGATCAAGACCGGCTTGTCGGATGCCGCCACGGCATCGAGACAGGTGCGCTCGGCCACGTGGCTCAGATCGACGGCGATGCCCAGGCGATTCATCTCGCGGACGGCCTGCCTGCCGAACGCGCTCAGGCCGTTGTCCAAGGGTTCCAAGCATCCACTGCCGATGAAGTTGCGCTCATTATATGTGAGCTGCATCACCCGCACGCCGAGCCGCCGGAACAGAGTCAGCCGCTCCAGCCGGTCGGCGATGGGCCGCATGTTCTGCCAGCCCATGATCAGGCCGACCTTGCCCTGCGCCTTGGCCGCCGCGATGTCCTTGGTCTCCAGGACCAGGCGCCACGGGCTATCCCGCTCGTCGAGCCGCGCGCACCAAGTTGCCATGTTGTCGCAGCAGAGTTCGAAATCGCCGGTCACGTCCGCGACCGTGATGTTGATGGCCGCCACGTTGCCCGCGATCAGGTTACCGGCATAGCCGTCGGAGCCGAAGCCGAGCCCGTCGACGATCAAGGCGTCGCGGTGGATCTCCTCGGGCGTCCGCGCCGCCATCAGGCGAAGTGGGGCATGACGCGGGTGGCGAATAGTTCGAGCGAACGCATCACGTCGCGGTGCGAGGCACCGAAATTCATGTTGAGCATCAAATTGTCGATGCCCAGCGTCTCGTACCGCTCCAGCATCTCGATACAGCGGTCGGGCGTGCCGATGATGATGTTGTTGGCGATCTCCTCCTCCGTCACCGGAATATCGAGGAGCTTGATCTTGCCGCGATGGACTTCGCCGGGCGTGTTGAAGACGTTGGCGAACTGACGCTGCTTGGTCAGGCCAAAACCCACCTTCTCCTTCACGTCGGCCTCGCTCGCACCGACATAGGCGTTGCGCAGCATGGACATGCGCACGGGTTTCGCCGGATTCTTGGCCTTGGCCGCCGTGAAGGCGTCGGCCTGCATCTTGGCCGCGGCAAAGGGATCGCGCAGCGGCGTGGTCATCACCGGATAGCCGTTCTCGACCGCCCAGGAGATGCTGGCCTCGTGCATGGCCGCGATCCAGATGGGCGGACACGGCTTCTGCACCGGCCGCGGCGTGATCGTGAGCGATTCGAACTTGTAGAACTTGCTGTCCCAGGAGACCTCTTCCTCGGTCAAGAGCTTGATCAGAAGCCGCAGGGAATCGTCGAAACGCTCGCGCGCCTCTTCCATGGGCACGCCGAAACGGTCGAACTCGTAGCGGAAGGCGCCGCGCCCGACGCCGACCTGGATGCGCCCATCGGTCAGGCAGTCGGTCTGGGTGATCTCGCCCGCCAGCATCCGCATGTCGTGGAGCGGCAGGACCATCACCGCCGTGATGATCGGGATGCGCTTGGTGACCGAGGCCACCCGTACCGCCGTCAGCAGCGGATTAGGATGGACCAGCGTATTAAGAAAGTGATGCTCGGGAATGGCGAAGGCGGTGAAGCCCAGCTCCTCCGCGAACTTGGCCTCCTCCAGCATCTCCTGGTACAGGCGCTGGACCGGATAGCTCGTATCCGGCCAATAGCACGGAAGATAGAAACCGAAATCCATCGCATTCCCCCTTCGCGAGGGCGCCAGCGTTGCACCGCGCGCGTTAGGATGTCTAATATAAATAACGCGCCTTATTATTAATGATATTGATATGAATCAAAACTTCGACTGCAGCACACGCGACCTGCGCGCTTTCCTGGCCGTGGCGGAGGAGTTGCATTTCGGCATGGCGGCGCGACGCATGGGAATCGCGCAGCCGCCCTTGAGCCAGCTCATCAAGCGCCTGGAGGAGAAGGTCGGCTGTCCGCTTTTCGTGCGGGACACGCGGAAGGTTCAATTGACGGAAGCGGGACGCGTCATGCTAGCCGGCGTCAAACACGCGCTCGACGGCATCGGCAAGACCGCGAGCGACGCCCACCGCGCGAGCCGCGGCGAGATGGGCACGTTGAGCGTGGGATTTCCCACGATCCTAGCCGTCACCCTGCTTCCGCAGATCGTGCGGGATTTCCGCAAAGCGAACCCAGGGATCACGCTTCAACTGCTGGAGCTATCCAGCGTGGATCAGGTGGGGCGCCTGCGCGCCGGTTTTCTCGATCTGGCCTTCGTCAACGAACCGCCTAGCGATCCTGACCTCGAGACGGTTCCCGTCCTGGTCGAACCGTTCGTTTTGATTCTGCCCGCTGGCCACCGGCTGGCGCGCAGCAAGGAACCGGTCTCGATCAAATCTGTCGCCGACGAGCCGTTCATCTTCTTCTCGCGGCCATCCGGCATCGCGATCCACGACCGCTTCATGGCCCTGTGCAAGACCGCCAGCTTCACGCCTCACGTCGTACAGGAAAGCCATACGTGGAGCACGATCGTCGGCCTCGTCAGCTCGGGCCTGGGCGTTTCGGTCGCGCCCCTGTGCGTCAGCCAGTTGAGTCTCCGCGGCGTCGTCTATCGGCCGATCCGCCCGGCATCCTTCACGACCGTTACCGCCATGATGTGGCGGAAGAATGATCGCCGCCCGGCGCTGCAACGATTCGCCGAGGCCGTGGCCCGGCGTAGGGTGCCGGCTCGCGCCTGAAAGGCTCTTACAGGCTCGTCACCCCGCCGCCCACTCCGTGCCGCTTAAACACCTGCAACAGGTCGGCCAAGAGCGCGTCGCGCTTTTCCTGGATCTCCGCCATGCCGCGCCCACCCATCTGGCCTTCGCACTCCGCGATCAGCCGCATGCCCAGCTCCTCCGGCGACGTCCCTTCCGCCGCATCGGCAATGGCCTTGGGGAAATGCTTCACGAAGCCGCGCATGCCGGTCGGCCCGCCTGCCAGGTGATAGGTCATGAAGGTGCCCATGAAGGCCCAGCGCATACCGATGGAATGGACCAGCGCGTCGTCGATCTCCTTGGTGCCGGCGACACCCGTGGCGAAGCAATGCACGGCCTCCTTCCACAAGGCGGCCTGAAGCCGGTTGCCGATGAAGCCTTCGATCTCGCGCTCCAGCTTCAAGGGCTGCATGGAGATGGCGCGGTAGAACGCCATGGTCGCGTCGACCGTCTGCGCCGTCGTGTTGGGCCCCGCCACCACTTCGACCAGCGGCATCAGATAGACCGGATGGAACGGATGCCCGACCAGGAACCGCTCCGGAATTTTGCATTTGGTTTGAAGCAGCGAGGGCACGAAGCGCGAGGTGGAGGACGAGATGATCGCGGTCTTGTGGACGATCGCGCCCAACGCGCCGAACAGGTCGATCTTCAGATCTTCGCGCTCGGGCGCGCATTCCTGGATGAAGTCGGCATCGGCAAGGGCGCCGAGATCAGTCGCGAAGCGCAATGCGCCCGGCTTCTTCGCGGCGTCGCCATAGGCCTTCGCCAGCAGAGGCCGCGCCCGCTCGACCGCGGCGCGCAAGCCGGCCTCGGCCGCCGGGTTCGAGTCTTGCGCGATGACATCGTAGCCATGGGCCAAACAACGCGCGGCCCAGCCGGAGCCGATCAGCCCCGCGCCGATGATCCCGATGGTTTTGATGGTTCCGGACACTGACATCCCCCGCTCTGGATGAAATCCAAGGGGGAAAGCTTAGCGTCGATACGTGGCAGCCCCTAGCGCGGTTGACGGATGGCCTCCGAGGCCCGATATCTCGGGAACGCCCGACCCAAGGACACACTTATATATGAGCGAAGACCAGACCATGCCGCTTCAGGCGGTCGTCATTCCCGTGACACCGCTGCAGCAGAATTGCTCCCTCTTCTGGTGCACCAAGACCATGAAGGGCGCCTTCGTCGATCCGGGCGGGGAGATGGACAAGCTCCTGGCCGCGGCGAAGGACGAGAACGTTACGATCGAGCGCATCCTGGTGACGCACGGCCATTCCGACCATGCCGGCAACGTGGCCGCCATCGCGCGCGATTTGGGCGTGCCGGTGGAAGGACCGCACGAGGACGATCTGTTCTGGATCGAGCGCATCCCGGATTCGGGTAAGCGCTATGGCATCGACCGGGCGGAGTCGTTCATTCCCGACCGCTGGCTGAAGAACGGCGATACGGTGACGGTCGGCGCGCTGACGCTCGGCGTCCACCACTGCCCCGGCCACACGCCGGGCCATGTCGTGTTCCACCATCCGGAATCGAAGCTGGCTTTCGTCGGCGACGTGCTGTTCCAAGGCTCGATCGGCCGCTGCGACCTGCCGCGCGGCAATCAGCGCGACCTGCTGGTCTCGATCCGCGACCGGCTGTGGCCGCTCGGCTCCGACGTCACCTTCGTACCCGGCCACGGCCCGCTGTCCACCTTCGGCCACGAGCGGCGCAACAATCCGTTCGTCGCCGACCAAGTGCTGGCGCGGATGGCGCTTTAACCGCGCAGGGCTATTTCACGTCGTGAAGCGGCGTGCCCAGGATAGGCAGTATTTCCAGGTTAGCGCCGTAGATTCGCCCTTGCGCCGCGGTCAAGGGACAGGCCGCCTTTGAAAAGCGCCGAGCCTTCTCCAGCAGCGGAAGGAAATTGCGCTCGACCTTGGACACGAACGCGTCGTATTCGTCCGCTTCGATAACTCGGTCCTTGCGCCAACCGGGCCAATCCGCGCCCCGTTGACGCGCCTTCGCGAACGCAGCCTTCATCTCCGTGACGGCCGCGTCGACCTCGCCGATCTGAGCCGCATTCCAGGCCCAACCCAAGCGTGGCGCCAGGAATGCCAAGGGCTCCTTCTCGATGAAATCGTCGGTGTAAGCCTCGCGCCACCCTTCCATGTGCATCCGAAAGTAGTCGGGATGGTCTCGGCAAGCGGGGGCGTAACCGCCGTCGCGCCAAACGAGGAATGTCTTGGGCGTGACGAAACACGCGCCGCACTCTCCATAGTTGTAGAGATTGCCCATATCGGCGGCGAGCAGGAACAAAACCTTGTCGCTACCTGGCACGAAGCCAGCATTCGTGATGTTGCCGTAGCGCTTCGGCGTGATGTCCTTAGGTTTGTCGCCCAAGCGGATAATTCGCACGCCGTCGGCAACGATCAACGAGCCACCAGCCGCCACATCGATAAAAAGCGTCGCCACGCCGTCGCCGAAAACATCGTGCCCCGTCGGGACGATGAAGCTGATTCCACCGACGGAGAGCCCATAGACGAACACCGCGGCGGGGTCGGCGCTTTCACGGTTTTGGATATGGTGAATCTCCAGAAAACTCGTGCCCGTTTCCGCCGCGCCCCAGGTGGTTACGAGATACGTCGGGCCGCTGGCGTTCCGAAAGAGGAGGTATTCCTTCAAGAAGCGCGGCGCCCGCGGTGCATAGAGCTTATTCAGCATTCGCGGCAGCCAATCCGGCTCCTTGCCGGCCGGATAGACCATAGGGCCGGGGGCCTTGTCATAGGCCCGGTTTCGAAACGGGTTTTCGTCGTCGGCAACGGCCGGCGTCGCCGCTGCCACAAGCAAGGCGAAGACCCAAACCAACGCTCTCATCGAAATCCCCGGTTTGGCGTGGTTGCTCAGTTCCGACGTCACCTTCGTGCGTGGCCATGGTCCGCCATCCACCTTCGGGCACGAGCGGTGCAGCAACCCATTCGTGGCCGGCGCGGTACTGGCGCGCATAGCGCTCTAGGCATTAAGGCACATCGCGAGACGGCGACGGCGGTATCATCTGGAAAGGCTTTGAAGACCCCGAGAGCGCGCGCCCCGTCGTCAGCGGACATTGCGATTTTGCGTGACGCTGCGCTTCCTGCAGCAGGGGAAGAAACTCTTTTTCGTAGTTTGCAAGTTCTGCTTTGTATTCAGCGGAAGTCGGGGGAATCCGACCCTCCCAGATCGGCCAATTCGTTCTGCGCCGCCGCGCCTCGGCGATCGTGTCACGATAGACCCGCATCGCCGTGGGAATGTCGCCGGCTTGGATCGCGTCCCAGATTCCACCCATCCGCCTAACCATAAAATTTTGAAGGCTGTAAGGCTCCTCGCCATCGCTTCGTTGCCAAAAGGATTTCATGGAGGCCCGATAGAACTCGGCATTGTCGCGGCAGGCCGGCGCGTAATGGCCATTACGCCATGCCAAGAGCATCTCTGGCATGATGTAACAGACCCCGCACGTGTCGTATGAAAACTTCTTATCAAGATCCTTGGTCAGCAAGATGAGCGTCTTGCCGTCGTTCGGAAAGGCGACTCGCGCCACATTGCCGAACTGCCCGGGCGTAATGTTCTTCGGCACATCGCCCAAGCGGATGATGAGAACGGTTTGATCGTCATCCGAAGAGCCACCGGGTGAGGCCAGCACGAACAGCACTGGGACCCCATCGCCAAAGATGTCATGCCCGGTCGGGACGACAACCCACACGATGTCGCCCCCATATCCCTCCAAATACTTCGCGCTCGGATTGCCGACTTTATTCTTCTCGATGCGGTGAATTTCTATGACGCTGTCGAAGTCATCTCCGTACCATTTCGTCACCAAATAGCTCGGGCCGCTATCACCACGGAAAAGATAGTGCCGGTATAAACTGCGAGACATCCTTGCAGACTGAAGCTTATCCAGCATTGCTGGAAGCCATGCTGGCTCCTCTTCCGCGCGATACACCATGGGGCCGGGCAGTTCTTCGTATTCCCGGTTCCAATTGTTGTAATCGGTAAGATCGAAGGCAGCCGCGGGCGCCACCATGGCGGCCAGGAAGGCGAAAACCAGAAATACCGCTCTCATGGAAATCCCCGGACGCCATGTTCGGCCTTAACGTCCGAAGATTTTGGGGCGAGCCCAAGGCCCGCGACAATGGCGGGACAAAAAAAATTCCTTCCATGATTTCGCCACGATCCTGAGTTGGACCTACCGGAACGCCTCGATGTGCTCCTTCTCATTTCCGTATGGCCCTTTGATCCTCGCTTGGATCAGGGCATCCCGAAGCATCGCGCCATATCCCGCACGTTCGAGAGCTCGGATCGCGGCGATGGATTGAGGTCCGACGATCTGTCCCGCTTGATAGGTCTGCAACCCCAGCCGGGCCGCCTCGCCGTCTTTGCCGAGTTCCGTGATGACAGCACCGAGCGCCTTGCCGACCCTCTGCGCGCCGCCGGTTCGCCCTTCACGGAAGAGAACGTCCGCGACGGCCGCCGCGGTGTTCCAATCGCCAATCTCGTTCAGAGCCTCCATCCCTCCGGCCTCCTTCAGCGCGCCATTGAGATAGCTGCGATACACGGCAGCCACCTGCGCATGGCCGAGGTCTTTTGGATCGTTCGGCAAGCCGGCTAACGCGCGATCCTCTTTTTTCAGATCGCGAAGCGTGCTCGACATAATACCCGCGAAAGCGCTGCTATCCGGGTTCTTCTTCATACCGCCCTCGGCCGCGAAGATACGGCCATAAACGTGGCGTTCGGTGTCCGTCACGCCAGGCAGGCGTGCAACAACATCGTTGAATCGTACCCAATGATCTCGTACGCCCGGTACATCCTTCTTTCCGGCAGGCGGCTCCGAAACCACGGGCTTACGAAGCGCCGCATGGGCAGGATCGCGGTAGCGGTTTTCCGTGACTTCTATATCCAGTTCAGAATGGGTTTGTGTGGTCTGGGTTTCATTCCTGGCCGTTAAGGTCTCGTCGACCGGAACGCCATCTCCTCCGGTCCAACCACCTGCTTCACTAGCCGCACCGCCTTCGCCGTCCGCATCCGCGGAAAGAAGGCGCATTTCCTCCCTGGGGTCGTCCGAGGTACGGTGCAGCGCCGTGCGGAGCGTCGGCTCGCCGTCACGGTCGCGGCGGTATTCGGCGGTTTGCGACCCTCAAGGTCCGCGTCCGCGCTCTGAATCCTGGCCCGCCTCGGGCGTCGGCGCGATCCTCATCAGGAAGCTTTGGAATGCCGCCTCGGCGTCGGGCACCAAGCCAAAGCCTTGGGCGCGGTGCGCCTCGAGCGCGGCTTGGCGCAGGATCGCGGCGCGGCCCGCATCGTCGGCATTGCGGGCGAGGCCGGCCAGCGAATCCCAGCGGTCCTCCAGCGTTTGCGCCCAATGGGCGGCCTCGCGTTCGGCGTTAGCGGATTGGAAGCGCGCGATGGCGTGGTCCGCCAGCGCACCGAAATCGCGGCGGAAGATGCCGCGTCCCACTTCGTCGCGGCCGAAGGCTTCCGCGTGCCCCCGTCCGACGGCGTCGAGCGCCTCGCGATAGCGTTCGGGCGCGGTCGCGAAATCCGTGTCCGCCGCGAAATTGCCGTCGAGTTCGGCGAGAGAGCGCGAAGCCGCGGACGAGGCCGACAGGATGCGACCATAGCGGCGCACGGAATCGCGTTCCGTCTCGGCTGGGTCGGGCGGATCGGCAGGCGCGCCGGAGCGGTCCACCAGCCAGTCGGGCACGGAGAAGTCGGACGCCATCACGCCTACTCCGGATAGGCCAGGCGGTAGAGCCGGTCGCGCTTGGCCACCAACCCCGCGTATTCGGGATGCGCGCGGTCGGTCAACGCGCGCATGGTCGCGGGCTCGCCGTGCATGCGCGCGATCTCGGCGCGTGCCTCTTCCGGTGTTGCGCTCAGATGCGCGCCGCCCTTCGCACCCGCCATGGGATGCTCGGCCAGCGATTCGCCCAGCCGCGCGAAGGCACGCACCAGCGACGGGTGATCGCCGAGGAAACTGCCGTCAGCCAGACGCAGTTGCCGCGCCTCATCCAGCCCATCGCCGAAGGCCAGGCGGAAGGCACGGTTGGCCAGATCGCTTTTCGCGTCGTAGGCGGCGCCCCAGTCGCGCCGCAGCGCGCTGCGCGCCTCCTCCACCCGGCGCGTGCCTTGGGACGCGGCCGCGCTCCAGGCGCCGCCCTGCATCTCGGCGTATTTGGACAGGAGATGCCGCGCCTGGCGGTTGCTGAGCCCCGCCGCGTGCATCTCGCGCAGCATGGCGCGCTCGCCCTCCGCGTTCCACGGCATCCCTTCGGGCCGCGCCACGTCGGCCAGATCGTACTGCTCGGGTGCCGCCGGGCGGCCAAGGCGCGCATAGAGCGCGTCCCAGTCCTCCGGCTTCGCGTCCTTCCCGGGCAGCGCCACCTTGTCGGCGCCGAAGGCGCGTTCCAGATGCGCGTAGCTGCGCAACGCGTCCTCGGGCCCGCGCCAGCCCTTGTGGGCCGCCAGCGTCTTCAGCTCGGGCGCGAGCGCGCCGGTCCAGTCGGCCGCGCTTTCCGCGGCGGGCGGGGATTTTTCGGTAAGAGATTCGGTGCTTTCACTCATCCTCGGTGCTCCGTGTCAGTTTCTCCAGCGCGTCGGGATCGAGCGCCAGGCAGCGGGCGATGTGCAGGAACACGTTGCGCTGCCCCACGTTGACGTGCGTGCGCTCGGGGGTTGCGCCCTCGACCGCCGCGTCCATCAGGCAGAAGCGGCGCAAATCGGCCAAGACGCGCCGTCCCGCCGGGGCGGCCTCGAAGACGGCTTTGTAATCCGCGCGACGGCGCCGGAAGCGCCACAGCCGGTCGGCTGGGTCCATGGGGAATCCCTCGTTGTTTATGGCGTTATTGGCGTTTGCAGGGCGCGCGATCCCGGCTAGGCTGCGCCCCTTCCAGGAGTGACACGGTTGCGAAAGTCGATCCGACTCAATCTGATCCTGTCGGCGGCCTCTCTATGGGCGGTGCTTGCCTGCGCCGCCTTGGCGCCCGCGCGCGGGGAAATGCCCAGCCTGCCGGCCGCGCCCAACACCATGTCCTCGACCGAGGTGAAGGCGCCACCCAACGTGGCCGCCCAGCCGGCCAAGACGGGCTGGTTCCGCATCGCCAATTTCGAAGGCCCGACCGGCGCCGAGGGCAGCGACTGTATCGGCGACCCGACCACGGCGCGCTGCGCGCTCGACACCTATGTCGCGTGCCTGGCGCGCGGCGTCTATGACCTGTGCAACATGTCGCGCACGCCGGCGCCGGAGGCACAGGTTACCCAACCCCGCACGGTCGACTATCTGATCCGCCGCCTGGGCCCGTTCTCGCAGGGCGACCTGCCCCAAAACCTGAACGTCAAATGGTCGTCGGGCACGCCGGACGAGCAGCTCGCGGTGATCGACCTGTATCAATGCGACTACGCCGAGGCGAAATGGGGTTGCAAGACCATCGGCGTCAAGGAAGGGCGCTACGTCTATCTGCTGCGCACCGGCAGATCCTGGTCGGTGGCTGGCATCAAGGAGCCGGGCGAGGAACTGCGGCAAGCGGAAGCCGCGGCGGCGGCGGCGAAAGCGGCGCAGGCACAGCAGGCCGCCGCGGGCAGCGCCGGCGTGCCTTTGCCCGCGCGGCCTTCGCCCTCGCAGGCGCTCGGCGGCGTCGCGGGCGCGATCGCCACGCCCCCCTTGCCCATGCCGACCAGCATGCCCGTGCGGCCCGAGCCCAAGTGGAAGCGCATCACCAATTTCGGCACCGACACCCAAAGCGACTGCATCGGCAATCCGAAGACGCCTGTTTGCGCGGTCGAGACTTTCGTCGCCTGCCTGGCCTATCGCGACGGCGACCTCTGCGCGATCGCCGAGAATTATCCCGACATGCGGATCGAGTTCGACGCGCCCGAGCGGCGGCGCGTGATGGACTACAACATCCGCACCGTGGGCGCGTTCAAGAAGACGTCCATCCCCAAGGGCATGGACGTGGATTGGACGCCCGCCCCCGGCGACCAGCTGGCCGTGGTCGATATGCGCGAATGCCAGTATGTCGAGACGAATTGGCAGTGCCGGCCCTTCACCGGCCCGTCGGGGCATTACTTCTTCCTGAAGCCGGTGGCCGGGCGCTGGTATGTGAAGGATTCCTTCGAGCCCACGCCGGCTGACGTGGCGGCGGCCCAGCCCGCCGCGAAGCCGGGTGCGGCGGCGCCCGCGCAACAGCAAGCCGGTGTTCAACTTCCCGCAGCGGCGGCGAAACAAGCGGCGGGAGCGCCCGCCCCGCTGTCGCCCGCGCAACCGGCTCCGGCGGTCGCGGCGGCTCCCTCCGTCGCGGATCTGGCCGGCTTGCCCGCGCGGCCCGACAATTCATGGCGGCGCGTGACGAACACGGGCCTCGGCACCGACAGCAAATGCATCGGCGTGCCGCGCACGCCGGACTGCGTGATGGACACCTATGTGGCCTGTCTCGCGCGCCGCGACGGCGGCCTGTGCGCGCTGGCCGAGAACTATCCGCGCACCATGGCGCCGGCCGCGCCGCAAACCGAGCGGCGGCTGATCGATTACAAGCTGCGCGAGCTTCGCGGTTTCGCCGCAGCGGAGCTTCCGCCCGCGCTGCAAACGAAATGGACGCCCGCCAGCAACGACCTCTTGGCCGTGCTGGACGCGCGCGAGTGCGACGAGAAAGCCGGGAAATGGGACTGCCGTGCCCTCACCGGAGGGCACGGCCGTCTCTTCTTTCTACGATCCTTCGACGGACGTTGGTACGTGAAGGATTCGTTCGAACCTTAGCGCCGCGCTAGCCCCAAGCCCGGCGGCTTGAGCGGCTAGCGAATAACGTCGCCCCGCTTCGAAGGCGCTTGGGGCGACGAATTGTTGCCGGAATTGCCGGGAACGCCGTCACCGCCGCCGTTACCGCGGCCGTTGTTGCCCCGGCCCCGCGCACCGGAGGCCACCACCGCATAGCTGCGCTCCGCGGTCGACAGCATGAGCGTGACGACCGGCGGCGTCACCACGGCGAACTTGCCGCAATTGAGCAGGAACCGGCGGCGCGCGAGCGCGGCGCGATCTTGAGGTGTATTCTTGGCTGGGGTCATGGCTATCACCTTGCCGATGTGGAACGTGGCGATTCAACACGAAAGCCGCGCCTCTGGCCGATGACAAAGCCGTGACCCCGGCGCGCGGCAGGAATGGTCGCAACCCCGCTGCCTGTTACAGCGCCGTGGCCGGATCAAAACAAGTCCGCGCTATCGCGACGCGACGGCGGCGAGGACTGAGTTCTGGCCGTGCACCGGCCCGCTCTTCGGCGACACCCGCACCGCCAGATCCCGCACGCAGCCATTGTCCGCGCCGTCGCACGCCTTGATGACATCGATGTTCGTGCCGGACCGCATGGGCCGATCTTGATGAACTAGACAGGGCTTTCGACGGGCCGGGCGCGCGACAGGCGCCCGCGATTTATGGAATGTCTAGTTCCGCAGCGCGAAGGTGAAGTCGCCCGCGCCTTCGTCGCCGGCCATGGCGATGGTGCCGTATTCCGGTTTCTGCTCGGCGTTGTTGGCGACCGCGCGGACGAAACCGTTATAGAGCTCGAACGAGGTCAGATAGGGCGCGTTGTTCTCGCGCAGCGCCTTGAGGAAATAGTAGGCGAAGACGGAATGGCCGCCGCTCCCTGCGTCGGCCACGGGCTCGGTGCCGCCCGAGGTGATCACCTTGCGCGAGAACTTGCCGTCGATCTCGGCGAAGAAACGGTCCTTGGACGCGGGCGGCTGGCCCGGCGCGCCGCGGGTGAGCGAGCCCGAGAAGCAGGAATCGGCGACCACCAGAACATGCCGCGCGCTCATGCCGCGCAGATAGCGCCGCAGCTCGCCGTTCGAGATCCAGGTGAAGTCGTCCTTGGGGCGCGCGTCAACCGGCTGCCAAAACCCTTCGCTGGTCGCCTTCTCGACCTGGCCGTGACCGGCGTAATAAATGAGAAGCCGGTCGTCAGGGCCGAGCGCCTCGCGCAGCTTCGACAGCATGGAGAGGATGGCCTCGCGGGTCGGATTGACCATCAGCGTGACGTTGGCGTCCTCGAAGCGGTAGCGCGTCTTCAACAGCTTGGCGACCTCGGTCGCATCCGCCACGGCCGTCTTGAGCGGCGGCAAGCCACCCTTGTAGTCGTTGTTGCCGATGACGAGGGCGTAGTTGTGACCCTTGGTCGCCGGCCCGTCCTGGTCGAGCACGCGCACCACCAGATCCTTGCCGAAGCAATTGCCGGCGCCGTCGCATGCTTCGATGACGTAGATGTTGGTGCCGGCCTGGCTGGTCGGCACGCTGATCTTGAAGCTGCGGCTGACCGGCCCCGCCGAGGCGTCGCCGCTGCGCGTCTCGATCAATTCCACCGGCTCGCCGTTGATGCGCACTTGGGGCACGTCCTTGAGGGTGCCGACGACGCCGACCAGATCGAGAGACTGTCCGAGCGAGGCGACCTGCTCGGTCGCGCCCACCTTAATAACGGGCAAGACACTTCCCGCCGCATCGCCCGGCGGCGGCGGCGCGGCCGCGGCCGCTTCGGTCTTGCGCGCCTCCAGCACGGCGCAGGCCTTGGCGCGTTGCTCCACCGCCGCGCGCCAGGTCTCGCAATCGGCGGCGGCCTCGCCGCGCTCGCGCGGAGCCCCGCCGCATTTGCGGGACGCGGCCACGCTGCGCTCAAAATCGTTGGGCTCGTCCGGCGCCACTTTCTTCGACGCCTCGGTCACCTTCTGGTCCGCTTCGGCCAGCCGCTTGCAGGCGAAGGCGTCGTCTTCGTTCTGATTGTCCCGGCAGAAGGAATAGATCATCAGCAGCGTCAAAGGCCCGCCGCTCATCATCGGCATCGCCTTGGGCAGCACCTGCACGCCCGGCACATAGCCGCGCACTTGCGCGGACGCGGGAACGTCCGCGGCGATCAGCGCGGCGAACATGAACATCAGGATGAGGCACGGCCGCGCGAGCATTCCCCGAATCCCTCTTCGCAGCGTTGCCGAAAGCCTAGTCCCAGGTCCAAAGGGGCGCAATGGGACGGACCGGCCGGTTCGCCCTAGGTACCCGCTTTCCAGGACGGATAGAGATGGGCGGGAGCGCGAAGGCTCCCGCCCGCGAACGGTCGTGCCGCAAGGCGGTGCGACGGGCGCATCCCGGGGAGGTAAAGGAGCGTCCCGCCCCGCGCGAGAGGTGCCGCGCGGGAAACGTCCGTCCGCTGTTCGGAAAAACGTGCCTCGCCCCGAGCCCTTTATCCCGAATTCTCCGAGGAAGGGGCGAAGGGTGAGCCGCGGCTAAGCCCCATGCTTCGCCCGCGGCGGCGCTGGGGATCAGGGCACGGCATGAGAGTTTGTTTACTCGGCCGCGCGGCCGCCGAGCGTGGCCAGCGCCGGCAGCGCCTTTCCGGCGCCCTCGGCCATCATCATCAGATCGCTCTTCATCGCGGCCTGGCGCGCCTCCTCCGCGCGTTGCTTGCGCGCGGACGCCACCTGGCGCCGGTCCTTGAGAATCTTGGGCGGCGCGCCGTTGGCTTCGGCGAGGACGCGCAGCGCCTCGTCGTGATCGAGATTGTCCAGGATCTCGGGCGCGGCCTGGGCCAGGCGCAGCGCGGGCTCGTAGGTCCGCATCACGGCCTGGGCCTGCCCCGCCTTCTGCGCGCGCGCGAGCGGCGAGACATATTCCACCTTGAGGCGTGCGCCGGTCAGTTGCGGCGGCGCGGGCGGCAAGGACCCCTGGCGCGCGAGAAGCGCGAAGCCGCGCGCGATCATGGGCCCCAGGAACTCGGCCTGCAGCCGTCCCAGAACCGGCCCCATCACGCGCATCATCTCGCCCGCGATCTCGTACACCTGCGCGGCCGTCATGCGCGGATCGCGCATCACCTGCAGCACGTCGGCGTGGAACGCCGCGCGCACCGCCTGGCGGCGCTGCTCCATCATCTCGAAGCCGATGTCGAGCCGCGCGGGAACGGACAGCGGCTGGATGAAGGGGCCGCGCCCGTCCATGCGGCCGAAATTGAGACCGCCCGGCACCGTGCGCACGGGCAGCACCACGCCGTCGTCGGCGACGAGCAGCGGCGGATCGACCGCCTTCTGCGCCGCCTTGATGGCCGTCTTCGACATGGCGTGCAGCATCTTCTGGTCGGCCAAGGCGTTCCAGCCCGGCCCGCGGCCATAGGTTTCGCCCGCATCCTTGGACCAGCGCGCCACCAGATACGGCATCTCGTGGAAGCCGCCTTCGGCCACGCTGCTGCGGTCGGCGAGCGACACATAGCAGGAGGCGAACGCCATGTGCGCGCCATCGCGCCGCGCCTCTTCGCGCTCGCCGCGCGGGTAGACGGCGTGCAGGAACTCGAACTTTTCCTCCGCGCGGCCCGCGTCCAGCGCGCGTAAAACCTTCTCGCCCGCTTGTTCGCCCCATTCCTGGCGCGCCTGGCGCGCGGTCAGCGCGAAGCGGCGGAATACCGTGTCGACCCGGCCGGCCGCGTCCTCGGCGATGGCCAGCTCGCCCAACGCGCGGGCCGAGAACACCAACCCCTTGCCGGGCGCGTCGCCCAGGAACATGCCCGCCGTGCCGAAGGCGCCGAGATCGAGATAGAACTCGTGGCACGCTTGCGCGTGCCCGGCCGTGGGCGCCGCGAAGGCGTCGTAGAGACGATCTTCCGCCGCGGCCAGCCAGCGCCGCGCGCCATCGTCCTCATCCAGCGAAGCGTCCTCGAGTCGGAGCGTGAACCAGCGCATCGACGGGTTCGTGACCAGCCCGTGCAGGGATGCCGCCAGCGTATCGGCCGCCTGCATTGCGGTGCCGTCATACAGGCGCGCGTCGCGCCGCGCTCCGCCCGCGCCCGCCGCCGTGATGCGCGTGCCCAGCACGTCGCGCCGTCCCAGCAGATGGTCGGCGATATCCTGCCAAGTGGATTCGAACGAAACCCGCTCCGCCGCCAGCTGCTCCCAGCGGCGGATGAGGGTAGAGGAATCGGTCATGGCTTTGTGTCTTTCTACGGATGAGGGACGGCGCGCGCCGTTGGCCAGGCCCGCGGCATTCGTTGGCCGACGAGGCTCCCGAAAGAGCCATTTCAGAGAAGAGCGACGATGAAACGATCTATGCAGGTCGCGCCGCCACGCTTGCGGCGATGTTCTCCACGGCCGCGCTGGCGCAAGGCGCCACGCCCGAGGCGCCCGCCCAAGGCGGGCCTGTGGGCTGGGACGGCGGCGCGCCCACGAACAAGAAGGCCATGAAGCAGCGGAAGATGGAGGAGAATAAAGCGAAGTGGGAAAAGCGGGAGAACCACCAGGACATCGGTGGCAAGAAGGTGATGAAAAAGAGTGAAGCGTTTCGTCGCCCCGCCTCCGCATGGGGCTTTTTTACTCGAATTGAGGGCGCCGCGTCGGCGAGGTCCCATCAGGTGGCCTCGAGCGAAACCCGCTCCGCTGCCACCTGCTCCAGCGGCGGATAAGGGTGGATGGATCGGTCATGGATGACCTGCTCGTGGCATGTGAAGGGGGTCTGGATCTGCGACTCGTGCCTGGCGTCTCTCTGAACGATTGCGTAACCT
The DNA here is from genome assembly GCA_902826885.1 of uncultured Alphaproteobacteria bacterium. Taxonomy (GTDB): domain Bacteria; phylum Pseudomonadota; class Alphaproteobacteria; order CADEGL01; family CADEGL01; genus CADEGL01. The sequence continues at coordinate 83,495 of CADEGL010000008.1, forward strand.
CAGCATATGTATCTTTTTATTCATCTTCCGAAGACAGCCGGCTTCAGTATGTGGAAGCGATTCCGTGACGTCTTCGGCGCGGAAAATGTTACTGATCACCTTGCAGATGCCTATTTTACTCAAGCCGAATTGCATCAGATTTTTTCGCGTAAAGTTGTTGCGGGCCATTTGGGATGGCGAGATTTTTGGTCGAAACGCGACAATCGGTTCGGTATGGCTGTTTTACGAGAGCCAGTTGAGCGTCAAGTTTCGCACTACTATTTCCACCTGCATCTTGCCGACCCTAACGACGTGGCTCGGAAGGTCGCGAACAGCTTCTACATAGAAGACTATTTCGGTCGTCGACCGGCTGGAGCAGGCGCCGTAGGCAACATGGCGGTGCGCCAACTCGGCGCGCATCAACTTGACCAGGAAGTTGATTTCCCGCTTGCGCTTAAGCGGGCTAAAGAAACTTTGAAGTGGTGCCGATGGGTCGGATTTTATGACACGCTTAGATCTGACCTGGTCAGGCTTAGCAATTTAGATTCAGCATTGGCCCCGATGGCATTTTTGTCGCGCGAAAGAGTTACACCGCCTCACCCCCCTGCCAGTCGCGATGTACTTAATACTATTCGTAGGTCGAACGAATTCGACCTTGAACTTTACCACTGGGCCAAAGAACAGTTCCGAAGCAAAGGAACGCCCGACGTTATCCCGCAGACACTTTATGTCCCCCCGCCGATCGAAGCTCTTATGGAAAAGCATCTATATGATTACAGAGGCGCTTTCATAGAACTGCAAATAAGAAATGGAGCCACCGATTCGTTTGGATGTTGGACCATCAGTTGGCAAGACACCACTTATCAAAGTGAGTTCTACGTTACTTGCAGCGCAAGCGAACTGATGGCCGATGCCAAAGCGCATTTAGATGGCCTCCTTCAGTTCTCCAATAAATCAGATTCACGGTAATCAACATTTATGTATCTTTTCATCCATCTGCCTAAAACAGAAGGCTCTAGTATTCTGCGCGATTTGCGCATCATCTTTGGTTCAGAAAATGTATCTCACCATTTGTCAGAGGAGTACCTCACCGAAAGGCAAATGACCGCGCTTAAAAGGCTCCTTGTCATCCATGGTCACATTGGGTGGCGCGACTTCTGGCCCCATTGTCAGAATCGATTTGGAATGACGATACTTCGTGAACCTATCGACCGCGAGATTTCGTATTATTTCTTCCACAAGCAAATGGCCAAGCGCGAGTCTCTGGGATACAAGCTCGCAAATAGCTTCCATCTTGAGCAATACTTTGATCGTCCGGTGAGTGATGGCGCACCCGGAAGTATGATGGTCCGTCACCTCGGGGCACACCCACTCGATATAAACATCGATTTTGAATTGGCCTTAAAGCGTGCCAAAGAAACGCTGCAGTGGTGCCGATGGGTTGGCTTTTACGATACTCTCCAAGCCGATCTCGACAGGTTGGGAAAAATTGATCCGATCTTAGCTCCTCTTGTTAATCTTTCTTATGAAAAGGCGAACTTAGAACGACCCGAAGTGAGGCAAATTCCTTTGCACATTCGCAAACGCATTATGGAACTGAATGAATACGACCATGAACTTTATCATTGGGCGAAAGAGAAATTTGGGCATCCCGCGCTATCTTCGTCGGTCTCGAACGTTAAGCCAGCGATCACCAAGCGATCGCCAATTGACGATATGTTAGAAATCGAATTTCGTAACTACCGAAGCGCGCGAATTGAAGTGCATATCAAAAGAGACATGACCAGCAATTTTGGTTACTGGCTGATCAATTATCGTGGGCAGATTATTCAGGGCGAATTTCAAATCGAGTGCTCCGTAGAAGAGCTTTTTGCGGTGGCCAAAGATAAGTTTGATCAATATTTTCAGGCCCTTTCTTAATCGTTGCATGAACGAATAATTTAACCAGGCTATTTAGTAAGATGCCGCAACATGTTGTTCGTTAATCTAAACGGAAAATAAATCACCCGACGAATACACCCGTTCAGAACACCCGCACCGAAGTTTCTTCCCAGCCGAACGATATTAAGACCGGAAGGAATAGTCCCTGCATCTGATGAAATTTGGCTTCCCCTCGCACTAGCTGCACGATCACCACTCCTATATGCGCCAGCGAGACGAATGGTTTCTTCTGCCGTCGCGGACGGTCCGCCCGGCAGGGCGACCGTAATTCCTGACACTGAAATAACCAATGACGGGCTTTGATCTTGCAGAAGAGACAGGGTCAATTGATTAGCGTTAGTGCCGTCATATATTCCAAAGATCGGATGCGCGATGGTAGTTGGTTTCCCATCCAGTGGCACTGCCTCAGCGAATAACGTTCCCTCTTCCGTATTGAACCACGGTGATAGTGTCGAGAGAGCGGCAACGTCCACGGCACGCGCCGCAGTCGCATCCGTCGTCGCGATGTAGCTGGTCGGGAACAACCCTGTTTCCACCTGATAACCCCAGGCCCGTACACCGCTGGCACCGTCGCCCGCGTAAGAGTCCGTGTAGGCGGCGGAGCGCACGACGTTGAGATAGGCCTCGCCCGAGGTCGCCGCCGGATCTTCCTTGCCGACGATCCAGCACCGGTACCAGCCCGCGGGAAAATGCTGAATTCCCGCCGAGACGAACGTGCCGGTGCCGAAGGACGCGCCCGCGAAGCCGGGCGCCAGCGCCCCCGCGGCCAGATTGAAACAGGCGCGAAAACCATTGGCCGCGCCGAATTGGAGTGTCGCGAAGCCGCGCCCCGCCGATTTGAGAAAGCACGAGACGGCAAGCGTCGCGCCGGCCGCGAACGGCATGCCGTCCTGCCGCGCGCGATGCTGGCCCGTGCCGGTATCCTCGGCCAGGAGCTGCGCGCCCGCATTGCCGTCCGGAGCAACCGCGCCGCCGCCGGCCGCGGCATTGTCCTTGGTCCATGCGGCATGGGCGAAATCCCTGGAGCGCAGCGCGAGATTCACGCGGGCCTCCTCGAAGAGCAACCCCAGGCGCGCACCCGTCACCGGATGGTGGTCGAAGCGCGGCGCATCGGCGGCCACCGTCTCGACCAGACCGGCCGCGTTGACGCGCGCGGCGGTGGACGCCCGCGTGAAGGTGAGCGGCGGCAGGCCGGGACAGTGGAGGCTCGGCCGCCCCACGAAATCGAAATCGAACGACGGCGGCGCGGGCAGATCGAGCGACGACCCGCCATAGAACCGGTCGTTCGCGGCGATCGCCGCCGGGCGAAGCAAGGGATCGAGCATCGGCTCACCTGATGGGGAGAAGAAGGGGACACGCCGCCGGAGCGGACGGCGTAGGAGAAGGTTCTTTTTTGTCGCGCGGACCCGGCTGCTGTATTTTCCCCAAACCTCCGGCGGCGCGGACATTCGAGGGCAGATGGAAGCTTCTTCGGACCAATCTCGGGACGCCCATCGCGCGAAACGCGCGGCGGATCGGTTCTACGAGAACCTGCTTCAGCCCTTGGCCATGGAAGCCGAGGTCGAGGAGGCCGCCCGCACCTTGTCGGCGATCCTTCGCGACCCCGCCCAGCCCATCGCGACGAAGCGGCACGCGGCCTACTACATGGCGCAAGTC
>CADEGL010000008.1:87170-92366 GCA_902826885.1 uncultured Alphaproteobacteria bacterium
GAACGCTGCCGGACGACGAAGGGCATGTATCTCTACTCGCGCCTGGTCCCGCTTTGGCTGTGGGCCTTCGCCCAGGGCGGCGCGACCACGCACGAGCATTTCGTCGCCAATCCGGAAAACGTCGGTGTTCTTGAAGCCAGCCGGATCGAAAGAATGGTGATCCATGTGCGCCATCCGGTGGCTGTCTTGCTCTCGGCCTACCGGATTTTTCAGGAACAACCGCGGTCCGATCGCGAGCTGAACTATTTCTTCCGGCTGCTGAACGCGGACATCGAGCCGGATGACATCCGCGACAGGGACAAAGGCATGTCCGTCTTCGCCGGCCTCTTCATGCCCTACATCGTCCGGTTCCTGCATTCCTGGATGATGTACGCCACCTGCCCCGCGACGCGGATCAAGCTACATTTCAGCAAATATGAAGACCTGTTCGCCGACCCGGTCGGGCACGGCCGGCGCATCCTCGGCCATTTCGGCCTGGCCGGCGAAAACCTAGACCAGATCGTGCCTCGGTTGCGCAAGGACGCGGAGCGCGGCGCCCATCATTTCAAGGGCCGCGACTCCAACAAGCACATGGCCAATCTCGACCCCGCGACACGGGCCGTGATCGCACCCCTGCTCGCGCCCGACCTGTTGAAATTCTATGGCTACGAATGGCTGTAGGCGCGGGTCGTATCGCGTTCTATCTGTCCCTGTTTTCAACGCCCGGTCCGTCCGGTGCGGTCAGTCGGCCCAGGCGCTTTCGTAGCGCAACGACGTAGGGTCGACGCTGCTCCAAAGTTCGCGGAACATGGCGTCCTGCCCTTGCACCAGAACGACGCACGGTTCCGGCTTGTCTCGCGGCTCCTTCCGCGCGCGTTCGAGCGCGTAGGTGGCGGCCGCCATCTTGTCCGGGAAGGCACACGCCTCAAGCCCGTTGTGCGTGACCTGCCAGCCGAGACCGATCTTGAGCACGAAATAGCGGTTCCAAGCCATGACGCCTGTTCCCTTTGGGACACCGTTGTTTCAGGCAGAACGGCCTATCGCGGGCGGCGGTTCCGCGACCGACGAACGATGAAGTACCACGCCACATTTTCGCGCCTTTCGCGCCCGTCGACGGCTGCACGAAAGTATATGTACGACCGACATTCGTCGGAGGACCCGTCCGCTTCGGATCGCGCGTGCCGCGCGGCGCGAGGCCTAGCGAGGCCGGCCGCGGTGCGATCAGTCTTCCAAGCGCTGCTGTAGCGCGGCGACGCGGGGCCGGTGCTGCTCCAGATCTCGCGGAACATGGAATCCTGGCCCTGGACTAGAACGACGCGTGGGTTCCGCGCGTCTTGCTGCTCCGCCCGCGCGCCGGGTTGTGATCGCGCGTGACACTCACTGGCTCAACCGCCCCGCGACCGTGCCGGAGGTGTAGCCGCCGGTCTTGACGCCGAAGCGGTAAAGCACGCCGCGCTCGGGCTCGTTGCCCACGAGTTCGGCGTTGGCGGAAAGCGCCTGCACGTCGAGCCAGGTGGCGCCGCCGTCGAAGCTGCGCTGCAGATGCACGGTCGCGCTCCAGGTGCCCGAGAGCGAGAAATTGTAGGTGCCGTGCAGCGCGACGGAGGCGGCGAAGCTGTTCTCGGCGGCGATCGAGGCCGTGGTCTTGGCGATCATGTTCATTCTCCCAACAAGGTCTTGTCTCCCAACAGGGCTTTGCGAAGGACGGGCGCGGGCGAGGCGTCGCCCTCCCCGCCCGTGAGGATGGTGGCGGCGCGGCCACGCGCTTGGCGGGCGGCTAGAACCTGGCGCCGCCGCGCCTCTTCCACCGCCGGGTCCTCGCGGCTGGGCGCGGGCGGCGGCGGCGGCAGGCTGGGCGGCGAAGGGGCGAAGAAGGACATGGGCTGCTCCCAAGAAAAGCGCCTCACCCTGAGCCTATCGAAGGGTGAGGTCCGTTGAAGGCGGTGGCCCCACGCTTCGATAGGCTCAGCATGAGGGCTTTTTATTTTCCCCTATTCCATCGCGTCCCAGTCGCCTTCGGCGCGCGCGGGACGCGGGGCGAAAACGTCGTAGTCGTCGAAGGCCGCGCGTTGCGGCGCGCGATCCGTGCGCGCCTCGCGCAAGCCCATGGCGGCCGTACGCGCGGCGTCGGCGCCGTGGCTGGCCCAATCGTGCAAGGGGCGCGCGCGGAACAGGCCAAGGCGCTCGTCCCACGCGCGGCGATAGCCGCGCAAGGCATCGAGGCCCCGTGCGCATTTGGCGGCATCGAACCAGGCGCGCGGAATGAGGGCGCGCAGGGCCTGGATACCGTCATCCACCGCGTGGCGCGCGACGATGCGCCCGCGGATGCCGAGCGAGGCCAGCATTTCGATTCGCGTGCGCCCGGTGCCGAGCTCGCGCGCCGCCGCGTCGTGCGGCAAAAGATGCTCGCCATAGACATAGGGCTTGGCGCCGAGGATTCGCGCGTAGTGGTCGAGCCCCACGCCCGCGCTCTCGTGATAGTCGATCCAGCGCAGCTCGCGGCCCGCGAGCTGGACGAACCAAATGGCGGTGGAATCGCCGATGCCCAGGTCCCACGAAGTGTGGACGGGCAGCGCGGGCTCCCACGGCACGCTGCCGATGCGCTTGTCGCGTTCGGCGTCGGCCAACAGCTTGGCGTAATAGGCGCCGACGATGCCGGCGGCGAAGGAGCATTCGAATTCCTGCTCGAACTCGTCCGGGTCCATGTCGCGGCGCGCGGCCTCGAGTTCGGCGTCGAGGATGATGCCGGTCTCGGACGCGCGGCGCAGCGCGGCGAACCAGGCCCCATCGCCCGCCGCCATCTTGGCCGCGGCATCCCGGTAAAGATCGTGAAACGCGTTTCGCCCCTTGGGCGTGCCGATGAACAGCGCCGTGCCGGCCCGATCGGACAAAGCCGGCCGCACCACCTGGCTCCACAACGCGGGCTGCATCTGGCCGAACTCGTCCAACACCACGCCGTCGAGATAGAGGCCGCGCAGCGCGTCCGGATTGTCGGCGCCGTCGACGAACAGGCGCCGCCCACCGAACAGATCGATGCGCAGCTCGCTTTCGTGCACCGCGCGTCCAGGCACATGCGCGGTGAAACGCTTCAGATAGTCCCATGCCACCCGCTTGGCCTGCTTGCGCAACGGCGCCAGGTAGGCATGGCGCGGGTCCGGCTGCGCGCAGCGAAGCGAGCGGTCGATCAGTTCGTTGACGGCCAGCACCGTCTTGCCGAAACGGCGGTGGCAGACCAGGACCGAGAAGCGCCGCACCGCGTCGTGCAATGCCTGCTGATGCGCGCGGGGTTGGTAGGGCGGACACGCCGCCGCCCTAGGTTTCATCGCGGCGGCGCGAGATGGGAGAGACGACGACGATGGGCTGTTCCTTTTCGGCCTTGCCCGGCTTGGCCGCCGGCGACTCGGGCTTGCCCCAGCCGTATTCGAGGAACAGGCGCGACGCCTCCAGCTTGATCGCGGGCGGCGTCGCGGGGTCGAGCATCATGCGCCGCAGCACATGCATGGCGACGGTGCTGCGGCTGCGGAAGAGAGCGCCGAGCGCCTGACGGCCTTTGCGGCCCTGCAACTTACGCTGCAGATCGGGCGTTCCGTAAAGCCCCGCCCCGCCTCCGGCCTGCCCTTTCTTCCACTGTCCGGAATGCGCCACGCCCTTGGCCCACCGGTGCGTGCCGCGCGGCCGGTCATGTTCGTTCATCGGAACCTCTTCGCTGCGGAGCGGCTTGGGGATCAGGGCGGTGCATGGGCGCTTCGCCGCTTGCGCCGGCCACCCTGGCCAACCAGACCGGATTGGCGCAGGATTGCGGGTACGGGATTCGAATCGGCCCACGATCATCCGGAGGCAGCGATGAACGACCCCATCACCGAACACGCGGAAGACTTTGGCGATGAACTGGCCGATGAGGCGCTCGACCGCGCGGACCCAGCGGGTGGGTGCCACCGGGGGTGCCACTTGTGCTTCGTCTCACCAACCGGCGCTTAACGCGTCTCCCCTCGCGGAAAGAAAAAGCCCGCCGCGGCGGTTGCCGTTGCGGGCGAAGAAGGCGGCGTTGCCTAGTCCGCATATCCGACGGAGCAACACAGTGGCGGCGACCGACAAGCAGTTCGCGGGCGCGATCCCGGAGATTTACGACCGGCTCCTGGTGCCCCTGATCTTCGAGCCGTATGCGCGTGACCTCGCCGAGCGGCTGACCGGATTCGGACCGCAAGAGGTTCTGGAGACGGCCGCGGGAACCGGCGTGCTGACCCGTGCGATGGCCGCGCGGCTACCCGCGCATGCGCGACTCGTGGCGACCGACCTCAATCCGCCCATGCTCGACCGCGCGGCGGCACGGCAAGCCGAGGACACGCGCATCGTCTGGAAGCAGGCCGATGCAATGGCGCTACCCTTCACGGACCGGGAATTCGATGCCGTGGCCTGTCAGTTCGGCGCGATGTTCTTCCCCGACAAGGTCCAAGGTTACCGAGAAGCGCGCCGTGTGCTGAAGCCGGGCGGCCGTTTCTTCTTCAACGTCTGGGACCGCATCTCCGACAACGAATTCACCGAAGTCGTGACGGACGCGCTGGCGGCGCTGTTCCCGGACGATCCGCCCCGCTTCATGGCCCGCATCCCGCACGGCTATCACGACGCGGAACGCATCCGCGCGGAGCTTACGGCGGCAAGCTTCACGGACGTCATCATCGAAACCGTGACGCATGTAAGCCGGGGCTCGCCGCACGATACCGCCGCCGCTTTCTGCCAGGGCACGCCGTTGCGGAGCGAGATCGAGGCGCGCGAGCCGGACGGATTGGACAAAGCGACGGCGCGTGCAACGGAAGCGCTGGCGCGCCGGTTCGGAACCGGCGCCATGGAAGGCCGCATTCAGGCTTTGGTAATCACCGCCACGGCCTGACCGGCGCGGCTCATGCGTCAACAGAATAGGACGGCGGACGCAGCGGCACCGACGCGCTTACTTCCCTATCACGCTCGCCAATCGGGCCAAATGAGCGCAATATTGCGAAGCGTAAAATTTCAGTGAACGATCCATCCGCCGACGCCCCGATTCTTCTCAAGATCACGGGAGACATCGATGACCGACCCGCTCCCGAGCCGACGAAAGAAGAAGAATACGAGGACGAATTGACGGACGAAGCGCTGGACCGCGTTGAGGTCGCTGGCGGTTGCTCCATCCAGCTGTCCAGGAAGTGCTGAAACCCACTTCTCACTGTTGAAAATAATCCT
>CADEGL010000009.1 GCA_902826885.1 uncultured Alphaproteobacteria bacterium
CCGCCCAGGATGTTGCGGATCGAGCCGTTGGGCGAAACCCACATCTTCTTCAGGTTGAATTCCTTCACCCGCGCCTCGTCGGGGGTGATCGTCGCGCACTTCACGCCGACGCCGTATTGCTTGATGGCATTGGCCGAATCGACCGTGATCTTATCTTCGGTCTTGTCGCGACTTTCGACGCTTAGGTCGAAATATTTGAGGTCCACATCCAGGTGGGGATGGATCAGCTTGTCCTTGATCCATTGCCAGATGATCCGCGTCATCTCGTCGCCGTCGAGCTCGACGATGGGGTTTTTGACCTTGATTTTGGCCATTGCGGGCCTCCTGGGGGCGGAAGTGGACGGGCGCGGGCGCGGCCGGATTGGCAGTTTGAGGGTGGGGAAGATAGCACCGGGAGGCTCTGGCGCAAGCCGTTAGCCCCGCGCTTTTCGCGCACCAGGCTTGACGGCGTGGCGCCGATGACGCCATAGGGCTGCCCGTGGACGCCACATGGGCGTCCGGTCAGGGGTCTGGTTGCGTATTCTCGTCTTCATCGGCTTCGCGCTCGGCATCGCGGCCTTCATCGCACTGCTGCTCTATCACGGCGCGGGCGACATCTTCGACGCGGTCGGCGCCGCGGGTTGGGGCTTGTTGGCGGTTTCCGCGTTCCATCTCATTCCGCTCGCCATCGATGCCCATGCGTGGCGCATCCTGATTCCCCCCGCGCATCGGCGCCCCGGCCTTCTGTTCTCCTGCCGCCTGCGCTGGATTCTCGAATCCGTGAATGGTCTTCTGCCGGCCGCCCAGGTGGGAGGGGAGTTCGTCCGTGCCCGGCTGGCCTCGTTCCGGAGCATCCCGCTGCCGGTGGCTGGCGGAGCCGCGACCGTCGACGTGACCTTGGCGGCGGTGACGCAGGCGCTGTTCGCCCTGGTCGGCATCGGCGGCTTGGCCGCGCATGTGGCGGATGCCGACGATGGTCTGCTGCTGGCCTTGTCTTGCGGGTTGGCTGCGTTCGCGGCGTTGATCTGGTTGTTCTTCTGGTTTCAGAAGGCGGGGCCGGGCCGGATCGTAGCCGGTCTGGTGCGCAGGATTTCACGACGCCCGGCATCGGGCCCGTCCGGTGGCGAACTGGACCAGGCCATCAACCAGATCTACGCCCAGAGAAAGATTCTCGCGATCGCGTTCGCATGGCGATTGCTCGGCTGGGTGGTGGGCGCGGGCGAGATCTGGATCGCGCTGTGGGCATTAGGCTCGCCCGTCACGGTATGGGACGCGATTATCTTGGAAAGCTTGCTTCAGCTCGTGCGTGGCGTGGCCTTCATCGTGCCTGCCGCGCTCGGCGTTCAGGAAGGCGCGCTGCTGGGCCTCGGCATCGCCTTCGGCCTTGCGCCAGAGACGGGCCTCGCGCTTTCGCTTGTGCGCCGCGTGCGGGACCTCAGTCTCGGGATTCCGGGCCTCATCGCCTGGCAGCTGTCGGAGGGATTTGCCGCAGGGTGGCGCAGGCGGCGATAGGCTAGAGCTTGCGCGTCGCGGCGGGCAGGACTGGCGCGCGCACGCGCGCCAATGCGGGCAACAATGCATCCACGTTGTCGACGACCTCCAGCAGCCGTTCCATGGTGCCCTTCGCATAGCCATCGGCCTCGATGGCATCGATCAGCGCCAGCAGCGGCGACCAGTAGCCGCCCTGGTCGACAATCACGATCGGCTTGTCATGGAGACGAAGCTGGCGCCAGGTCAGCATCTCGAACATCTCGTCGAGCGTGCCCAATCCGCCGGGCAGGATGGCGAAAGCGTCGGACAATTCGAACATTTTCTGCTTGCGCTCGTGCATGGACGAGACGATGTGCAGTTCGCTGACGCTGCCGTGCCCCACTTCGGCTTCGACCAAATGGCGTGGGATGACGCCGATCACGCGGCCTCCGGCCGCCAATGCGGCGTCGGCCATGAGACCCATCAGGCCTACCCTGCCACCGCCATACACGAGAGCGATTCCAGCCTCGGCCAGCGCATGCCCCAGCCGGGCCGCGGCATCCTTGTGGGGCGTGGGGACGGCGTTCGAGGAGCCGCAATAGACGCAAAGAGAGGAGATATGGGCCATGGCTAAGAAATCTCGCCTGGAAGCCTAGTGTTTCCGGGGGAGAAGCGGGATAGCTTTTTATGCCGCATATGGACAATAGGCCGTAACTGACAACAGAATGTTTCCTAATCGCATATAATAGCGTGGCGTGAAACCACGCTAACGTCATGGAAGCCGTCTAGCTAGGCGGAAGAGAAGAACAGTCTTTTGGGAGGAACGTGATGAAGGTCTCTTATGTGACGGCGGCGCTGGCCGCGATCGCCGTGGGCGGCGTGGTTTGGGTCGCCCAGGCCGCGCCGGCCGATGACGTCAAGGCGCGCCAAGCGGTGATGAAAGAGTTGGGCTCCAACGTCGGCGCCATCACGAAGATGCTGAAGGGCGAAGCTCCCTACGATGCGGCCGTTGCGCAGAAGAGCGCCGATGCGATCGCCGCCGCTGCGAAGAAGGCACCGGACGCGTTCAAGCCGAACACCGGCGATGCTGGCCCGACGGAAGCCAAGGCGACCATCTGGAGCAACTGGCAGGGTTTCGCGGAAAAAGCCGCGGCGCTCGATACCGAGGCCTCGAAGCTGGCTGACGTCGCCAAGAAGGGCGATCAGGCCGCGCTGGCCGAGCAGATGAAGGCACTGGGTGGGACATGCGGTGCTTGCCATCGCGAATTCCGCGAAAAGAAAAGCTGAGCGGACGACGTTCCGATGAGCGGCGCGCGGGGTTGTCCCGCGCGCCGCTTTTCTTTTAGGGTCGAGACATGACGCGGTTCGCCTTTCTTCTCATCTTCGTGGCCCTGGGGCTGGCCGCGGCCCCGGTCCGCGCGGACGACCAGGTCGCGCGCGGTGAATATCTCTTCCGCGCGGGCGGTTGCCTGGGATGTCACACCGCGCCCGGCGGCGCGGCGCTGGCTGGTGGCCGCGCGCTGGTGACGCCCATGGGCACGTTCTATGGCCCCAACATCACGTCCGATCCCGAACACGGTATCGGACGCTGGACGGACGAGGAGTTCGTACGCGCGCTCCATCGCGGCGTGGGGCGGGGCGGCGAACAGCTCTATCCGGTTTTCCCTTATCCGTCCTTCACCAAAATCACCGATGCCGATGCGAAGGCCATCAAGGCTTACATCTTCACGTTGCCGCCGTCGTCCCAACCCAGCAAGCCGCATGACGTGCCGTTCCCGTTCAACATCCGGCTGCTGCTCATCGGCTGGAAGTGGCTCAATTTCTCGCCCGGTGTGTTCAAGCCGGACGAGGCGAAGACGCCGGAATGGAACCGCGGCGCCTATCTGGTCGAGGCCTTGGCGCATTGCGGCGAGTGTCATACGCCACGCAATCTGATGGGCGGGATCGAACGCAGCCGGGCTTTGTCCGGCACGGCGAAGGGGCCGGACATGAAACCCGCGCCAAACATCACGCCGGATCCGGAAACCGGAATCGGTAAGTGGAATCAAAACGACCTGGCCTATTTTCTCGAGTCGGGTATCGACCCGGACGGAGACGTGACCGGATCGGTGATGGACGAGGTGATCCAGAACACCACTTCGAAACTCACGTCCGACGACCGGCGCGCCATCGCCGCGTATGTCCTGTCGCTACCGCCCGTGGTGCACAAAGTCGGCCGGAAATAGGCGTTGCCAGCCGTTGCGGCATGGGGAGTGGCGTATTACGGTGCCGCCGATAACGGGGGCGGATCTGGTATCGTGAAAAAGCTCATCTTGGTGGGGATAGCGGGAGTCGCGGCGCTCGCGGCGGCCGTGGCTCTCAACCGATGGTACGACGAGGACCCGAACGAGATGCCCGCTCCGGGCACCGTTGCACCTTCGACCCACGCGCTGCCCACGCAGGAGCAGCCCGTGATCAGCGTGGCGCGAGTCAATCAGAATGGCGACGTGATGATTTCCGGCAAGGCCCCGCCGGGCGTCGAAGTGACTATCCTCGACGGGACCCAGGCGCTGGGTCAGGTTAAGGCCGACGATCGCGGCAACTGGATTTTCATCCCGAACGACGCCGTTCTCCCGGGCACGCACGAGATCGCCGCGGAAGCGAAGCTGCCCGATGGCCGCGTGGTCCATTCGGCCGGCGCGGTGTTGCTGTTGGTTCCCACGAAGTCCGAATAACCGCTCTCACCACGGCAACCAGCCGCCGCCCACGAGCCAGGCGACCGCGCCCGCCATGGACAACAGCGTCATCGGGATGCCGCAGCGGGCGTGATCGCGAAACGGCAGCCGCGCGCCCACGCTGGCGGCACGTTCCGCCACGATGATGTTGGCCAGGCTGCCGACCAGAAGCAGATTTCCCGCCAAGGTCGAGAGAAGCGCCAGCGCGTAGTAGGCGCCTTCCGTGCCCTGCCAAAGCGACAAAAGCATGATCACGGCGGGAACGTTGCCGATGGTGTTTGAGGCGGCCAAGGCCAACGGCGCCATTACCGCGAGACGATCGGGCAGTAATCCGTGCGCCCCGAGCCATGTCAGCCCTTGGGCAGGCAGGCCGGTGTCGCGAAAGGCGGCGTTGACCGCGAAGAGGCACGCAAACAGCAGGATCAGGGGCCAATCCACCTGTCCGAGCACCGCGCGGGTACGGAACCGGCGGCTGATGAGCAGCAGGGCCGCGACGACGAGGGCGCTCAACGCATGCGGAAGTTGCGTGCCCAGCAGCGCGACCACGATCACGGTCGCCGCGGTCGCTTTGAATAGCTGAAGACGATCGAGCGGCGGCAGAGGTTCTTGGACCGCCGGTATCGGCCGCGGTTCCAATGTGCGGCGCCAAACGAACCAGGTCACGGCATAAACGACGATCAGGCCGAGCAGCGCGGGCGGTCCGCAAACGGCGAGAAAGTTCCAAAAGTTCAGTCCGCCGACTTGGCCGATCAGGATGTTCTGCGGGTTGCCGATCAAGGTCGCGGCGGAGCCCGCGTTGGTCGCGCCGGCGAGCGCGATCAGGAATGGCCGCGGGTCCAGGCCGCGCCGGGCGATCCCCTGGCATAAGAGCGGAGTCACCGCGAAGACGACGACGTCATTGGCCAGCACCGCCGACAGGAGGCCCGGGATGGCGACGGTGAGGCCTAGCAGGACCGCCGGGCTCCGATTCGCGCTGGCGATCCGCGCCGCGCACCAATCGTAGAATCCGGCCAAACCAAACTGTGCGGACACGATCATCAGACCGAACAGGATGGCCAGAGTGGGCAGGTTGACCGCGCCGCGCAGCGATTCGCCCTCGAGGAGACCGAATGCCAGCAGCGCGACCGCCGCAAGCAACGCGATGCCCGTCCGGTCGATCTTGAGGCCGGGCAAGCGGCCCAGGGCCATGCCGACATAGGTCAGCACGAACAGGCCGATGGCTACGGCTTCTGCCGACGCGGGAAGGAGAGCGAACATGCCCGGCTCTTATAACGTGGGGCGTGGCGAGGGAAAACGAAGGGCGCCGCGCTTGGCGCCATGTTATACGTCGCCGCCGTGGAACCCATCGTCAACGTGGCGCTGCCGGTCTTCGCCGTCATCCTGTGCGGCTATCTCGCGGGCCGGTTGGGTATTCTCGGCCAAGCCAGTTCCGAAGCGCTGAACCGCTACGTCTATTATTTCGCGCTGCCGCCGCTGCTGTTCCTGGCCATGGCGCGGGTGCCGCTGGAAAAGATCCTGAATGGCCCGTTCATCGCGGCCTATTGCGGCGGCATGGCGTTGGCCGGCCTGCTCGCGTGTTTGGGCGCTTATGTCCTGTTCCGCCGCAAGGGACTTCCGTTGACCTTCCACGGCTTTGCCGCCACGTATTCGAACACGGGCTACATGGGCATTCCGTTGTTCATCGCGGCCTTCGGCGAGGCCGGCGTATTGCCCGCCATCATCGCGACCGTGATCAACAGCTCCCTCGTGGTCGCTTGCGCCGTGGCCGCGGCGGAGTTGGCGCAAAGCGCGGGGCGGCGTATCGGCCATGTCGCGGCGGACGTCGCTCTGGCGCTCGTGACCAATCCCCTGGTCATAGCGCCCATCGCCGGAATCGCGGTTTCCACCCTCGGCTTGGCTCTTCCCCGCCCTGTGGTGACGTTGGGCGAACTTCTGGGCGCATCGGCTTCGCCCGGCGCGCTGTTCGCCATCGGCCTGTTCCTGGTCGGCCGTCCGGTCGCCAAGGGCACGGGGGAGTTAGCTTGGCTGACCTTATTCAAGCTGCTGGTTCATCCCGCCGCGACCTGGCTGTTGATCGCCATGTTCTTTCCCATGTCGCCCTTCTGGGCGGCTAGCGCCGTGCTGCTGGCGGCGCTGCCGGCAGGTACCTTGGTGTTCGTGATAGCGCAACGTTATGGCGTCTATGCCGAGCGCATTTCGGCCGCCATCCTGGCCTCGACGGTGCTTTCCGTGATAACGGTTTCGGTGCTGATTGCCCGCATGCCGGCACCTTAGAAAATGACCCGATCGACGTTCAGCATTCCCGCTAAACTGCTGCTGGGCCGTCCCATCCGGCCTCGCTGGTTCGAGCCTATGCTCGTGCGGCATCCTTTTCTTGCCTGGACGTCGACCAATCTGGTCGTCGTCGCGTTGTACTTCTCTCTTGGCATTGCGGTCAGCGAGTTTTTCTCGCGGTATGGGCTGTTTCCCGCGCCCATCTGGCTGCCCGCCAGCATCGCTCTCGCCGCGGCCATGCTGGGTGGGGCGCGCGTCATGCCGGGCATTTTCATCGGGTCGTTCCTAACGAACCTGGTTCTGTTCGAGCCCACGATCCATGTCGTCGCCTTGATCTCGTTGACCAATGCGGTCGGGCCGGTCGTGGGCGCCGTTTTGGTGGCCAGGGCGGCACCCGATGGCGAGCCGTTCCGGCGCCTGTCCGGCCTCTTCGCGTTTCTGGCCGGCGGCGTTCTGCTCCATGGCGCTATCGTGGCGACGGGCGGAAGCTTCGCCATCTGGCTGGGCGACCCGGCGATTCCGCGCGAGGCGCTGGAATCGATCTGGATGCGGTGGTGGTTGTCGGATTCGGGGGGCGCGCTCTATTTCGCGCCCGCCTTGCTGCTGTGGCTGTCGTCTCGACAGGCCGCGCCCAGCGGCAGGGCATCGTTCATGGAGGGGGCCATCGTTTCCGGGGCGACGCTGATCGTCACGTTGCTGCTGTTCTCTTCGGCGGCACGGCGTCTCTATCTCGAGTCCGAGGTGCCGTATCTGCTCGCTTTGCCGCTGGCGTGGTTGACGCTCCGCATGTCGCTGCGCGCGGCATACACGCTCTTCACGTTGGTGACGATCGTCGCCACCGCGGGCACGGTCAGCGGCGTTGGGCCGTTTGTGACGGCGGGCCTCGAGCGACCGTTGACCGCGCTGGGCGCGATGTTGGTCTTGTTCAGCGTCAATATCCTATTGATCGCGGCTCTGGTCAGCGAACAGCGCGGCGCACAGGCCGAGAGCAAGGCCAAGTCGAACTTCCTGACCAACATGAGTCATGAGCTGCGCACGCCACTGAACGCACTGCTGGGCTTTTCCGATGTGATCCGGCATCAGCTGCTTGGCGCCATCGGCCATCCGAAGTATCGCGAGTATGCCGAACATATTCACCAAAGCGGTCAGCATCTCCGCTCGTTGATCGATGATCTTCTCGATCTGGCGCGGATCGAATCCGGACGCCTCAACCTCAAGCCGGTCAACCTTAGCCTTACGGTCGCGATTCAAGAGACTGTCGAGGTCATGGCTGGCTTGGCCGAGCAGCGAGGAATTTCCTTGGCTGTCGCGGACGAGGGGATGGACGATACGTCGGTCTATGCCGATCCGCGTGCGTTGCGTCAGATCCTGCTCAACCTCATGTCCAACGCGGTTAAATTCACGCCGCGCGGCGGCACGGTGACTTTGACGGCCTCGCTCGAACGGGATCAAGCGCTTGTATCCGTGGCCGATACCGGGGTGGGCATGAGCGATGCGGAAGTGGCGACCGCGTTGGAACCGTTCGGCCGATCGGACAATCCCTATATCCAACGTCAGGAAGGCACGGGTCTGGGTTTGCCGATCGTCAAGGCGCTGGTCGAGCATCTGGGCGGCACGCTATCCATCCAAAGCGAGCGCGACGTCGGAACCGTGGTGACGGTCGGCCTGCCGCTGGCGCAAGAGCTGCGCGCGAGCGCGTGACCCCCTAAACGGGGTTCTTTCTGAGGATGATCTGGATCTGCGCCATCGCACGGCCGAGCGTCTGGTCGACCGGACGTCCCAGGCGGTTCTCGATGCGATCGAACAGGGTCAAGGCGCGTTCGTTCCGCACGCCAAGGCGCCATAGGAGTTTGTATCGGGAAGAGGCTAACCGCAGCAGCAAGCGGCCGATTGTGTTTGGCTGCCGCCTTCTCAGCGTGTGGTCGTAGCCGTCACTCTGCACGCGAGCATCGATGATCGTGCAATTCGAAAGCCCTTCCGCCAACCGGCGCAGATCGTGGGAGACCGGCGACCATGATGTGTCCCGGTCGAGGCGGAACGTGGCCTTGTGGTCGCTATTGAACAGCGAAGGCCAATTGCCCTGTTCGTAGAGATCCTCGTCGGGCACGACCGTGATCATGTAGCCGCCGGGTTTCACCAGCGCCCACCAGTCGCGGAACGCCTTGGGCACGTCGCGCATATGCTCCAACGCGTGGGAGCTGTGCACGCAGTCGAATGATTCGGGCGGCAGGTAATCGAGAATGTTGTTGGCGTCGCCCTGCGGTCTGTCGAAGGGAACGGCTTGCGGCGTTACAGGGGCTTCGCCACAGCCGATATCGAGCACCCGACCGGAAAAGTAGCGCCCGGCGAAGCTCGGTCCCCGCGCGCGATTGGTCTTGGCGGCTTCATCCATGCCGTGAGCCTAAACGACCGATGGAATCCGGGCTAGGCGTGGGGTGCCAACGTGTCTATTTCCGTCAAATCGTCATGGCTTAGCGCCCATTCTACGGCCTTCACGTTCATCTCGACTTGCTCTGGCTTCGTGGCTCCGGCGATGATGCTGGAGACGGTGGCGCGCGCGGCGAGCCAGCCGAAAGCGAGTTCCAGAAGCGTATGCCCGCGCGCCGCGGCGAACTTGGAAAGCCGCTCGACGGAGTCCCAGTTCGAATCCGTCAGGTATCGTTTGGCCAGGTGAGCCCAGTGGGCGAATCGCGTATCGCCGCCGGCCGGCGCGCCACGGGTGTATTTTCCGGTCAGGAGTCCACTGGCCAGCGGAAAATAGGGCAGCAACCCCATCCCATAGGCTTGCATGGCTGGAACAAGCTCACGCTCAATGCCGCGAACCAGCAGGCTGTACTCGTCTTGACAGCTCACGAAGGAATCGAGCCTAGCCTCCCGGCATGCCCATTTGGTGTGGGCCACCTGCCATGCGGGCAAGTTGGAGCAGCCGAGATAACGCACTTTTCCCTGGCGAACGAGATCGTCCATGGCGCGCAAGGTCTCTTCCAGCGGCGTCAGCGGATCGGGGCGATGGATCTGGTACAGATCGATCCAATCCGTCTTGAGGCGCTTCAGGCTGGCTTCAACGGCGGTCATGATATAGCGGCGTGAGGCGCCTTTGAGCGTCTCGGCCTGATCCATCGGGTATCCGAACTTGGTCGCCAGCACGATATCCTTACGGCGATCGCCCAAGATCTGACCCAGGCAGGTTTCGGAGCCGCCGCGGTTTCCGTACATATCGGCGGTGTCGAGCAGTGTGATGCCGAGGTCGAGCGCTTTGTGGACGACTTTGCGCGAGGCCTCTAGGTCAATCCGCCCGCCAAAGTTATTGCAGCCCAACCCGACCAGGGATACGCGAAGACCGCTATGACCGAGATTGCGCGATTTCATGGCGATGGATCTCCCTTGGGCTTATGGCCGGTGACGGCATAACTGGACCGTCCAGCGCGGGCAGGTCAAGATTATCAGCAACTCTTCAAGGGGAGGGAGACATGTTCGCGCGCGTAAACCGCTTCGAAGTCGCCGACGGTAAGTCCCAGGAACTACAGGCCGCCTATAAGAAGACGATCGATATCGTGAAACAGGAGAAGGGCTTCGAGGAGGCGATCCTGATGATCGAGTCCGAAACGGGTCAGGCCGTGTCGGTCACGCTCTGGGACACGAAGGAGAACATGGAGCGGACGGGGACAGCCGGTCCGGGCACGTTGCTAGAGAAAATCCTTCCTATCGTCCGCCCGTTCCAGAAAGCGCCGCCCGTACACAAGCATTATGAAGTGAAGTTGAGGGTCAAGTAATCGCGCGAACGACCGCCGCTATCGATCCGGCTTCTATTTCGGGGGATTAACATGATCGGCCGCACCGCGACCGCCTGTCTCATTCTGCTTTGGGCATGCTTCGCCTTGACGGGTTGCTCGGCCCAATCGTCCTACTTCACGACCGTCAAAAAAATTCCGTGCGATGACTGCTCCAACGCGGCCGTATATGCCAACGGCATACAGGTGCGTCAGATCACGGGCGACGAAGGCAGCGACTGGTTCGGCCTGGCTCAGCTGGATCATGATTCCGTGCAGAAGGCGGTCGCCGGCTCGCTCGAGAACAACGGTGCGCTCGCTCAGGGCGGACAGTCGCCTCGCTACGCCTTGGATATCGACGTGAAAGCGGTAAAGATCAGAGCTGGCGTTGCGCGTCTCAACATGCGCTACACCTTGATAAGGCTGTCCGACTCGCGCACAGTTCTCGATACGGAGCTCGCCACCGGGGCTTCCGCTACGGGAAGCAATCCGGGTGATCTCGCCGCAGGCGCCGCTATCAAAGAAAATATCCGTGGCTTTATATACGTGTTGCTGACCGGAAAGATGCCTCCCCAGGATGCGAAGGGTACGCTAAGGGAGCGCAGGACTTGCACGGAGAATTGCCCCCAGCACGTTGATCCCGCCCGGCCGTGAACGGCCGGCTTTATCCGGAGGATGTCCGATGTTCGTACGAACGCTGAAGGAATTGGAATCGCTCGGGCGAGTCAAATCGCTGGTGAATGGCACCACGAAATCCGCGCGATTCCTGGTTGCCGCCGATGGGATGGGGTTTTCATACAACGAGAATCGGATCGGTGACGGCTCGGACGTCAATCTTTGGTACAAGCATCACTGGGAAGCCAACTACATCGTCTCGGGACACGGCGAAGTGACCGATCTGACGACCGGCCAGAAATGGACGCTCGAAGCCGGCGTTCTCTACGTGGTCGGCCCCAATGACCGCCATCGCTTCCATGTGGCGGGAAAGGAGCATCACCTGAGCGTGTTTTGTCCGCCGCTGCGGGGGGATGAAAAACATGACAAAGACGGTGCCTACGAAGCCAGCGGTTCCTTGCCGAAGAAAACCGACCGGCGAATGTTCGTGAAGCGTGCCGACGAGATGCGTGCCCAGGGCAAGGAGATGGTTGCTGCCAACGGCCAGGCGCGCACCATCCGTATGCTGACACAGGCCGATGATCTGGGCTTCGGACTGTCAGACGTTCATCTAAAGGCGGGCGCGGATGCCAACCTTTGGTACAAGCACCATTGGGAGGCCAATCACATTCTTTCCGGCACGGGCGAGGTCACCGAGCTTTCCACCGGAAAGTCTTGGAAGCTCGAGCCGGGCATGGCCTACAACGTCGGTCCCAAGGATAGGCACAGGCTGCGCGCCCATACCGACCTGCATCTCATCAGCGTCTTCTGTCCACCGCTCCGGGGGGACGAGCAGCACGATGCGGATGGCGCGTTGGGGCCAAGCGGTCCGGTTCCGCCCGGCCCGGCGGACGGCTGACATTTTTGGCGGTATCCGGAAACGGCCGGATACCGCCAATTCCACGGGAATAAATCTTCCGGTTGGGCGTCTTCCTTGAAGGCGTATGCACGCATGCGCGTTTGAAAATTCAAGGAGGCCGCGCATGTTTTCCCGCTTGTCCGAGCGCGTCGCGATGGCACGGCTTTCCCCGCTTGCCCGAGGCGTGCGCCAGGCTAACTTGACCTATCTTTCTCCGGCGAAGCTGGCCGCCCTTGAAGAGGCGATCGACGATGTCGAGCGGGACAATGTGCCCGGCGACTTCCTGGAATTCGGCGTGGCGCTGGGTGGTTCCGCCATTCTGATCGCCGCGCGTCTCGATGACGTACGATCGTTCCACGGCTACGACGTGTTCGGCATGATCCCGCCTCCTGGCGAACGCGACGATGCGCGTTCGCACGAACGCTACGCGGAGATCAAGGAAGGCCGTTCGGTGGGAATCGGCGGTGAAACATATTACGGCTATGTCGAGGATCTTTATGCGCAGGTGTGCGATTCGTTTCGCGCCTACGGGCTTCAGCCCGGCGAGGGCCGGATCACGCTCCATCGCGGGCTGTTCGAGGAAACCCTAGACCCTGGTGACAGGGCGCCGGTGGCACTGGTGCACATCGATTGCGATTGGCATCAGCCGGTGGCTTTCTGTTTGGCCGCCATCCGTCACCGCCTGTCGCCCGGCGCGCGGGTCGTGCTCGACGACTATAATGACTACGGCGGCTGCCGCCGGGCGGTGGACACGTTTCTCGATGCGCATCCGGATATTCAGCTTACGCGCAGCAGTCCCAACGCGGTGCTGACGGTCGAAAACTAGCGCGCTTGCCTGAACCGCGTATATGAGCGGCCTGATCCGCCGGCCGCGGCCACCGACTGGTCACATGGCAGCCCGGGCCTCGCGCGGATAATTCCAGTCGCGCCTTGCATTGTGACGGGCGGAATGGAAATGGGGCGGCATGGACGGCGAATCGAGACGGACCGCGCGGAAGCTGGTCTTCTTCGCCCAGGATATTTCCGATACCAGCACCGTAAAACGCGCTGAGGCCTTCGTCGCGGAAGGCTTCGACCTTGTCCTCTTCAGTTTCCTGCGCGGGCGCTACCATCGGGATTTCGCGCCGCCTTGGCCCGTCGTGGCTTTGGGCCGGACGGCCGATGGGCGCTACCTCCGGCGCACGGTTGCTCTCTTGCGGGGTGCCGTTACGGTGGCCCGCAAGGGACGCTACCTGCGCGGCGCCGAAGTGCTCTATGCCCGTAACATCGACCAGTTGGTCTTGGCGCTTTTCTCCCAGGTACTGTTTCGCAACGCGGCGCCCGTGGTCTACGAAGTGCTCGACGTCCAGCCCGCCTTCGTACGGCCGGGCGTTCTTTCCGCGCTTCTGCGCGCGATAGAGCGGCTTTGCTTGCGCCGCATCGCATTGCTCGTCGTGTCTTCGCCAGCCTTTGCCGAGCACTATTTTCGAGCGCGCCAACGGTATGGAGGTCCATGGCGTTTGCTGGAGAACAAGCTGCCATCCTCGGTGTTGGCCTTGCCCCGTGTTCCTGCCGCCGGCCCGCCAAGAGATGGCCACGTCTGGACGGTTGGATATTTTGGCCTCATTCGCGGTGATGCGACCTTCGAGATGATGGAGCGGGTCGCGGCCCGATTGCAGGGCCGTGTGCGATTCCATATCCGGGGTGTCTTCACCACCGTGGACCGGGCGCGCTTCGATGCCATGCTGTCGCGCAACGCGAACGTTGCCTATCTCGGTGAGTATGTCAGTCCGCAGGATCTTTCTTCGATCTATGGCGGCGTGGATTTCGCCTGGGCCATAGACCTGGAGAACCAGACACATAACTCGCGCTGGCTTCTGCCCTGCCGCTTTTACGAAGCCGGGTTCTTTGGCGTTCCGTGCCTGGGCGTGCGTGGCTTCGAAAGCGGCAATCAGATCGAGAGGCTGGAGGCTGGGTGGACCTTTCCGGAACCGCTGGAGGACTCATTGGTGCGATTCTTCCAGACGCTGACGCCTGAGGAGTACACGGGCATGCGCTCGCGGCTGGCCGCCCTCCCGGCGAGGCACTTCGTGAGCATGGCCGGGGAACTGCCGCTCGATGCGCTTTTCGGCTGGCCGATGCCTGTGATCAAAAGCGAGCAGGCACGAAAGGAACTTGTGGACGCCGGATAGGGCATTCAACCTTTTGAAATAATAGGAAAAAATGAAGTAAGGAAAACTTTCCGCGTGCTCGTATGCTCCGACTGGTCACTGTCTGCCGTGGTTAGGATCGCCGTTAATAAATTTAGGCAGGATGTCTGCCGTGACAGAGAACGGGAGGAGTCCGGTGATGGAGACGAAAACGGCGCAGAAGCAAGACGAGAGGGTTGTCGCCGCGCGACGCCGCTTTCTTGCGAACTGCGGCAAGTTCGCCGTCGTTACACCGCCTGTCGTGTCGCTGATGTTGGCCGCGTCGGAGCGGAATTATGCGGTCGCGAATTCTTCCAACCATGGCGGCGGGCACGGCGGTCATGGCGGTTCCCATGGTCGCGGTCACAGCCATGGCCGCGGGCATAGTAATGGAGGAGGGCGAGGCGGGCATAGCAATGGCCGTGGGCGCGGCGGCCGGGGTGAAGCCCGTAACCGCGGGGGAGACCACGATCGTTGGCGCGGCTGACGCGGCTGGAATTCAGAAGGCAAACGGCGGGCTTGAAGGCCCGCCGTTTTTCTTTGTGCTCAATGCGTGCGGAAGACACGCCGCGCAATGACCCGCGCTCTGCTCTTGCGCACGAAATGCCAGGCGTGGATGGCCCGCAAGCCGAGAAGGGGTATCCCTTCCCCATAAAGATTACGCATGCGGTGCCAGGCGAGGGCGCCGCGGAGATTGCCCAGCGGGGCCATAGCCTGAGGGATTTGTGGCGCCAGCAAGCCGGCAAGACATTGCGCCAGGTATATCCGGCTGATCGCACCCGGTCGCGCGGCCAGGGGCCAAGGCGCGTTGAAAAAGTGCCTTGCCGCCAGCAAGTAGGTTTGCAACGGACGATGCAGGCGGTGGGCTCGCAGTCGAGCCTCTATGAACGACCAGTCGACCGCCGGGCCAAAGCGGTGCATCGCGACCGCCAGGTCATACAGTTGGTGTAGATCCAGCACACCTCGATAGAAGTCCCCGAGGAAATGCACTTGCGCGTGCAGAATGTTGTGGAACACGAAATCGGTCGGGCAGGGCGCGCGCCAAGTCACGCCATCATGCTCATGCCGTTCGGAACGCGCCCAAACCTCTTCCGCGCCCAGCACATGCTTGGGGTCAACCAGCTCGACATGTAGATCCAGCGCGGCCGGATCATGCGGCCGCCGCAGTTCGGCGTGGGCGTGATGGCCGGCGGGGAAACGCTGGTCGACGCGATAGCCGAGCGCATGAAGCGCATCGAGGGCGTTCGGAAGATCCTGCGGCTTTATCATCACGTCGATGTCGCGCAGCATCCGCACGCCCGCGCCACGATGAAGTTTGCCGAGCAATGTCCCGCAACCCTTGAGCAGCATGGCTTCGACGCCGTGCTTTCCCAAGTGATCGAGCATTTCCAGTGCTTGACGGCGTAGGGTCGCGTTGCGCCGTGCGTTCTCGCGGTATAGGTAGCCGAGGTAACGCCGCACTTCCACGGGCAGCTCGGCCAATGCGTCGCCATGGAGAAGGGAGGCGTAGACGGCCGGGCCGAGCAGGTGGGCATTGGCCACACGCAAGGGTTCGGTCCAATCACGCACCATACGCCGCCGGCGCGCGGCGTCGGCCCCGCCAGTGCCGGGTTTCAGCGCGCCCGACAGGATTGCCAGGCCGCGCGCGGTTCCGATCATGCGCAAAGCAGTTGCAGGCGCGCGACGGCCTCGTCGAGTTCGCCATAGCGCAAATCATGGCATTCGACGCGCGCGATCCATTCGACCAGCCGCTCGACCTTGGCTGCGTCGAGTTGCTCGCCTAGCGGGCAACAGCCCTCCATCAGGCGGTGTAGCGCCTCCGTGCGCGTAATCTCCTGCATGCGTAGCGAGGCGCCTTCGACATAGTGCGGGAAGACGATCCAGCCCACGGGGAGGTGCCGCGATTCTCGAAACAGCGATAGGCGCGGCGGCAACAGATAGCGCACGCGAATGCCATCGATGCGGGTATGGACCGGCAGGTCCATGATTTGCGGCGCCCGGCCCGCGAGGGCAGACCAAGCGCCGGTCTTGAGGCAAGCGCCGAACGGCATGGTGCGCATGGCGGGCGCGGCGTCATCCGAGAGAATCATCGTGTCATCGCTCATCAGCGCGAAGCCGGTCATGGCCAGGGCCGCGGACAGGGTGCTTTTGCCGCGTCCGGACGCGCCGGGAAGGAGAAGGCATCGCCCCCCGCGCGCGAGCCCCGCCGCATGGAAGGCGGCCAGGTCGCGGCTTTCCTTCAGAACCAGGCCGACCAACAGGGCTTTCAGTGTCGGAACAATTTCTTCGGGCCCGTGGCAGTACTCTACGGCGGCTTCGTCTATTCTGATCTCGCAATGATGGCCGCTGGCGGGAACGATTTCGACAAGGACGTCGCCCGCGCTAGACGACGCCGCGGACAACGCGGCCAGCGTAGGCTCCACGATGCGGGCATAGGGCGGAGGACAGCGAAGAGCGATCGACAAATCCAGCAAACGGTAGTGCCGCACGTCTGATGCGCGCACCGCCGCGCGATTCGGCGCTTGCGCCGTCTTGCCGTTGATGGCGTGTTCGACCTCGCCGTTCGAAGAGGCCGGGCCAACCAGCTTCAACGCGTGCCATTGGCGCAATGCCTGGCTGATGGCGGCACGAGCCGCGGCAGGCGCCATGTCGAATCGTTCGGCCATCGAGTCCGCGATCGCGGACGGCGTCATGCCTTCCTCCAGACAGCACCAAATGAACGTCGCGGTGGTGTTCGAGGAATAGAGGCACTGACGCGCGGAATCGAACAGCACAGCCTCGGTGTCCAAGAAATGGAGGCTGATATGCTCGGCCTGCCGGATTTCGCCGACCATGTCAGGCGTTGAGGATGCGTGGGCGGTAGGCGTCATCGCCGTTCGAGAGCGGTTTGGGCATACTGTGCTGGCGCGCGATCTCGCGCGCGGCCTCGCCCATATCGGCCCGTTCCATGGCGAACGCCATGGTGGCCTCCAGGAAGCCGACCTTGTCGCCGCAATCGAACCGCCGCCCTTCGAACCGATAGCCGTGAAACGGTTCTTCGCCGATGGTCAGGGCCAATGCGTCGGTGAGCTGGATTTCTCCACCCGTGCCTTGCTTCAGGCGGCTTAGATGCGAGAACACGCTGGGTTGCAGGATATAGCGCCCGATGATCGAAAGGGTGGAAGGCGCCTCGGCCGGGGATGGCTTTTCCACCACGGTGCGCGCCGCGATCAGGCGGCCCTGGGTACGCAGGACGTCGAGCACGCCGTAGCGGTCGACTTGCGAGCGCGGCACATCCATCACGGCGACCAAGTTTCCACCCGTGCTTGCATGCGCCGTCATCATCTGCCCTAGGCACGGTTCTTCGGCCTGCACCAGATCGTCGGCCAGCAGCACCGCGAAAGGCTCGTCGCCGACCAGCGTGCGCGCGCACCAGACGGCATGACCCAGGCCCAACGGCGCGGGCTGGCGGACATACGCGACCTTGCCCGCGGAGGGCAGCCAGCGCCGAATAGCGTCCAGTTCCTTGGTCTTACCGCGCGCGGCCAAGAACTTTTCCAGCTCATTGGCCTGGTCGAAATGGTCTTCGATCGCGGACTTGCCGCGCCCGGTAACGAAGATGAATTCCTCGATGCCGGCGGCTTGCGCCTCCTCGACCGCGTATTGGATCAGGGGTTTGTCGATGATCGGCAGCATTTCCTTGGGCATGGCCTTTGTCGCCGGCAGAAAGCGAGTGCCGAGCCCGCCTACTGGAAAGACCGCCTTTTTCACGCGCTGCGCCATGGCATTCCTCCGAAGCTTACGAGCGCAACGATGAACCGCCGTTCGTCCGTTGCAGGCGGTGACGCTCTGACTCATCACAGACGAGAGGCGGCGGGGCTTATTCCGCCCGGTACCGCGACCATGCTGTGGCGGCGCCGAGGTCACAGCCCGGTCCGGAATAGTGCGCTTTATCCGCGGTCTATCGATGAAAAGCGGAACGAGGGTGGGATGGAAACCATTAGCGAGCGTGACCTCCACGCTTATGTGGACGGCCTGCTGGACGAAGGACGCTGCGCCGCGGTTGAGGCCTATCTGGTCGAAAGACCCGCGGTGGCGGCCCGGGTCGCGGACTATAAGCGCCAGAACCGTCTTCTACGTAGGCTAGACCGTAAGGCCGCTCAGAATCCGTACGTGAAACGCAAGGTCACCATGTCGCGGTTGTAACTGGCGCCCTGCGTGTTGCTGGAGCGGTCGTCCCGCTGGTAGGCGGCCGTGACAGCCGCGCCCTGAAACAGAAGATAGCGCGCGGAAAACGCGCCAAGAATTGTGTTATCGACGCGGCTGATCCCCTCGAACGTCGTGTTCGTGTAACCGAACCGCGCGGTCAGGATGAGGTTGCGTAGCAGCTCATGATCGAGCGAGACGAAGCCTCCCGTATCGACTTCGGCGGACGCGTCGTCCAGGGTCGTGGGGGTCACCGTCCGTTGGAAGTTCGCCTTCAACGTCGAGAGTCGCGTGATGTTCCAGGTGGCCAGCAGCGTGCCCGCCGCGTCGGAAACCGTTTTCAGCCGCGGATCGTCGTATGCGGAGTTGAGATAGCCCACGCTGGCTTCGAGCTTCAACAGATCGGTCATGTCGATGGCGATGCCGGTATCGATGCGATAGCCGCGTGAATCGCGGTCGAACCCGTTATCGTCCGGCGTATGGTCGTAGATATCCCGGCTGTAGGAGCCGCGCGTGAAGACCGCCGTGGTGGGCAGGAAGTTGTAGGAAACGCGAAGCGCGCCTTCCGTCTCGTATCTGTCGCGATCGCTGCTGTCGAGCGTTCCTCCGCCGAAAAGTGGAACGTCGTTAAAGGTCAGATGGTCCCCGCGCGCTTCCACCTGCGCGCCCAGCCGGTTGAAGCGATGGGCGTATTTCGCATTCAAGCCGGCGCGTTCATATGTCGTCGGCTTGGTGCCGCCCACATCGTCCGGTGAGCTGCGGTCTTCATGGAGATGGGCGTAGGAGGCGGAGCCCGTCAGGGCTTGATCCTTGGAAACATCCAATCGGCCGCCGGTCTCGGCAGTGTAGTCTTCGTAGTTCTCCGTCGTGAATGACTTATACAGCCCAAAATCGCCGGTCGCCCGCGCGTGGAGCTCGTGCCGTCCCCAATTCGATTGCAGGAGCAGGCGCGGCGACACGACGGTGATGTAGTCGTTCTTCAGATTCGATTCGGTGGCGTAGATATTATCGTTGTACGACTCGCCGACACCGAGTGAGGGTAGAAAGAAAAAACTGCCAAGACGAATGCCGACTGGATCGTATTCCGGCCGATGCCGTGTCGCGACCGCTTGTTCGTCGACCGTGGCGTCGGCCCAGGGAACGGGGTCCAGCGGTGACGTGGAGCGGGGAATGGGCGGGCGCCCTTCTTGTGCGTCCGCCGATGGCATGCCGTAGAAAAGCGCGGCGATGACGAGCGCGGGCAGTGACGCTCGTCGTGGAAACTTCCAGCCGGTCGCTTCAACAGCGATGCGAGCCACGACGGAGGGCCGATTACCCACGATTCCCCCTATGACGTACAGACGTTAAGCTCCGCTAAAACGAATGCTAGATCAAGCAGCGGCGAGCTCGTCCACGCTTTTGACGCGGCGTGGAGGGGGTTTTTTCGCATTCTGCACGTCTTTTTGGCCTCGTCCGGCCATAAGGTACCGAAGCGTTTCGCGCGCACGGAACAAACGGGACATCACCGTGCCGATAGGAATGGAGAGCCGGCGGCTAACCTCTTCATAGCTGAGGCCGTCTATGGCGATCAGAAGGACGATTTTCCGTTGCTCCGCCGAGAGCATGGCGAGCGCGCGCGACATATCTCGCAGCTCCAGCCGGACATCCTGATTTCCGTGAGCATGGAAGAGATGTTCGACCTGTTCTAGCGGCGCGGCGGGTAACCGCTTGCGCTGATCAGCCCGGTAGTCGACATGGGCATGATGGAGAACGGTGAAAAGATAGGCGCGCACGTTTCGGATCTGCGGCCAAAGATGCGACGCCGACAGCGCGCGCAGCATGCATTCCTGGACCAAATCGTCCGATTCTCCGGGATCTCCGACGAGGGAGCGCGCGTAGCGTCGAAGGCCGGTTATGTGATCTTCGAACGAGGACCGTAGATCGTGCATGCGTCGTCTCCAACGTTTCGCGCGATGCTCCGCCCCGGTCCCTGACGGCATCACGCTCGATTCCCCGGGCTGCCGAGGCCGCCGGGGAAGGCGCTAATAAAACGCGACTTGCCGAAATGTTGGTGTGACAAGCGGACGATACGGGATGACAAAAATGGGACATCAAGCATTGGCCTGAAAGGTACCTTTAGAATCCCTTTTTCGGTCGAAGCGATATTTCCATTTCCCCTTGTCCGCCAACGATTTTCACCACTGCTTGGTCACTGGCTGAATCAGCCGCGCGCAGGTTGGATAGCCGCGGGGTGCTGGAGGCTGAGCGGATGGTTTTCGAGAGCGTTACGGGATCGGCGGCACCCCGGTCATTGGCTTCGCGTTCTGCGCGCGCGGCCACGCCCGCGGAGAGCGCCCCACATCTCGCGATCACCAGCGTGTTCGGTCCGCCTCTTGAGCCGTCCACGTGGTCGGGCGCGCCCGCCAATATCGGCGCGGGGCTTCGCGCGTTGGGTTATCGGGTCAGTGGTATCCAGCCTCGCTTCGACACGCTTTCCAAGTCGCTTCTAGCCGGCCGCCATCTTCTCGCGGGTCACGCTGGCTTTCCTCGCGGGGAAACCGTGCGGCGCGGCGCTGCGGCGCGGCGCCACTGTGCTCGAATGGTCGAGCGAGAACGCGCGCGGATCGGTGCGAGTCACATTCTCCATACGGGCACATTCGATCTCCCCATCGCGAACCCTGATCGCGGCGTTCATCACTATCTGTTCTGCGACCACACCTGGGATCTCGCGCGACGCCATCATGTTCAAGCCGGCGAGTTCGATTCCCGGCAGACGAAGGAATTCGAGGCGTTGGAGCGGGAATCGTATGCCCAAATGCGACACATCTTCACGTTCGGCCGGTACGTTCGCGACAATCTGATTCAGCATTACGGCCTCGATCCCGCGCGCGTGACCGTGGTCGGCTCTGGCATGGGGCGCATCCGGCATTACGAAGGTGCCAAGGATTACGTGAACGGCCCGTTGCTGTTCGTCGCGAAGCATCTGTTCGTCGAGAAAGGCGGGCGCCTGGTGCTCGATGCGTTTCGTATCGTCCGCAAGCGACGCCCTTCCACGCGCCTTGTCGTCGTGGGAAGCGAAGCGCACCGCGCCTTGGCGGGTGAACAAGATGGCGTGGAATTCCATGCCCACCTGCCGTGGAACGAGCTGGAGGCCCTCTATCATCAAGCCGCGTTGCTTGTGCAGCCCATGCTCAACGATCCTTGGGGACAGGTATACCTGGAGGCGCTTCTGTCGCGCGCGCCGGTGGTTGGGCTCCGGCGTAACGGCCTGCCCGAGATTCTGCTCGGCGGCCGGCTTGGGTTTTTGGTCGATACCGCGAGCCCCGATGCGGTGGCCGATGCCATTCTCGAGGCGCTTTCGAATCCGGACCGGTTGCCCGAAATGGGATGGGCCGGCCAGCGCCATGTCCTGACCAATTACTCATGGGACAGGGCGGCCATGCGGATGCACAAGGCCATGGCCGCGGCATAGCTCCGCGCCCGAACGTCAACGCAAGCAAAGAGAGAGATACAACGCATGGCGGATAAAGTCGCTTTGATCACGGGTGTCACGGGGCAGGACGGTGCTTATTTGGCCGAGCTTCTTCTGGACAAGGGCTATGTCGTTCACGGCGTGAAGCGACGGGCATCGTCCATGAATACCGGACGCGTCGATCACCTTTATCGCGACCGGCATGAAAGCGACGTGCGGTTCCGCTTGCACTACGGCGACATGACGGATGCGACGAACCTGATCCGACTGGTTCAGGAATCCCAACCCACGGAGATCTACAACCTGGCCGCGCAAAGTCATGTGCAGGTCAGCTTCGAGACGCCGGAGTACACCGCCAACGTCGACGCGCTGGGCACCTTGCGCCTGCTCGAGGCGGTCCGAATCCTGAAGATGGAAGAGAGGGTTCGTTTCTATCAGGCTTCGACGTCCGAGCTGTTCGGTTTGGTTCAGGAGACGCCGCAGCGGGAAACCACGCCGTTTCGACCCCGCAGCCCTTATGCGGCCGCGAAGCTCTATGCCTATTGGGTCACGGTGAACTACCGCGAGGCCTACGGCATGCATGCCTCGAACGGCGTGCTGTTCAATCATGAAAGCCCGATCCGCGGCGAGACTTTCGTCACCCGCAAGATCACGCGGGCCGTGGCGGCCATCGAACTGGGTTTTCAAAAGCGTCTTTATCTCGGCAACATCGACGCCAAACGCGACTGGGGCCATGCGCGCGACTATGTCGAAGGCATGTGGCGCATCCTTCAGCAAGATGCGCCGGACGACTATGTCCTGGCCACCGGCGAAACGCATACGGTGCGCGAGTTCGTGGAGCGTGCCTTCAATTGCATCGGACGGCGTATCGAGTGGTCCGGCAACGGCGCCGATGAGAAAGGGCACTGCGCCCGCTCCGGCAATGTTCTGGTCGCGATCGACCCCATCTATTTCCGGCCCACCGAGGTGGATCTTTTGCTCGGCGACCCCGCCAAGGCGCGCGACAAGCTGGGCTGGGAACACAAGACCAGCTTCGAGCATCTGGTCGCCGAGATGGTCGAGGCCGATCTGGTCAATTTGCAGCGGGAGCGCCTGGCCAATGCCTGAGACCTTGTACGCCCTGCGCGGCAAGCGTGTGTGGGTCGCGGGTCACCATGGCATGGTCGGCTCGGCTGTCGTGCGCCGTTTGGCGGCCGAGGATTGCCATGTCCTAGCCGTCGCGCGCGAGCGCGTCGATCTGCGGCGGCAAGAGCAAGTCGAGAATTGGATGGAGGAAGCGCGGCCTCAGGCCGTGTTCCTCGCGGCCGCCAAGGTGGGGGGGATCCTGGCCAACGACAGCCGCCCGGCCGAGTTCATTTACGACAATCTCGCGATCGAGGCGAACATCATCGAGGCCGCCCGGCGTTTCGGCGTCGAAAAGCTATTGTTTCTAGGCTCCTCCTGCATCTATCCGCGCATGGCGCCGCAACCGATACCCGAGGACGCGCTTCTGACCGGGCCGCTGGAGCCCACCAACCAGTGGTACGCCATCGCCAAGATCGCAGGCATCAAGCTGTGCCAGGCTTACCGCCGCCAGTATGGCTGCGATTTTATCTCCGCCATGCCCACCAACCTCTACGGTCCGGGCGACAATTTCGACCTGACGTCGAGCCACGTTCTGCCCGCGCTGATGGCCAAGGCCCATGCGTCAAAAGGGCTGCGAACGCCTGTTCTAGAGGTATGGGGGTCCGGCCGTCCGCGGCGTGAGTTCCTGCATGTCGACGATTTGGCCGACGCGGCCGTATATCTCATGCGCCATTACGGCGGGGAAGATGCGATCAATGTCGGGACGGGGACGGATGTCACCATCGCCGAACTGGTCGAACTGGTTTGCGAGACGGTCGGATTTCGAGGGCGGACCCGTTTCGATGCCAGCAAGCCGGACGGCACGCCACGCAAGCTCTTGGATGTCGGCCGCCTTGAAGCCCTGGGCTGGCGCGCGCGTATCGATCTGCGCGCCGGAATAGCCGCGACGTATCGCTGGTTCACCGAGAACGAAGGCAGTTGGAGAGAGCGTGAGGCCGCCGGAGACTGATCGCCGCGCGATCCTCGACACGGAGCATCTGCTTGCCGACTTGAAGGTCCGGTCGGTACGCGGCGGCGCCGTGACCGTGGCTGCCCAGATCGTGAAGATGATCGCCCAATTCGCGGCCATCGTGGTGTTGGCGCGACTCTTGGAGCCATCGGCCTTTGGCCTAGTCGCCATGACGGCCGCCGCCGTGGCCTTCCTAGAGTTGTTCAAGGATCTGGGACTATCCGCCGCCACCGTGCAGCGTCCGGTGCTGACCCACGCGCAAGTCAGCACGATGTTTTGGTTGAATGTCGGGCTGGGTTTTCTGGCTGCCGCCTTGACCGCCGCGTTGGCGCCGCTTTTGGCGTGGTTCTATGGCGAAAGCGCTCTGGTCGATATCACCCTATGTCTGGCGGTCGGCTTTATCATTAGCGGTCTTTCCACCCAACACATGGCGCTGCTACGGCGGCAGATGCGCTTCGGCGCGCTCGCGTCGTTGCAGGTTGGCGCGGAACTGGTCGGCATGGCGGCCGCCATCGCCGCGGCGCTGGCGGGAATGGGTTATTGGGCGCTCGTGATACAGCGCCTGGCATGGGTCGTCGTCTTGACCGCCGGTGCCTGGTGCGTTTGCGCCTGGCGGCCTGGTCGCGCCGGACCCTTGCGCGACGTGCGCGAGCTTCTGCGCTTCGGCGGCAACGTGGCGGTGTCGAACCTGGTCGGCTTGCTGGCCCGGTCGGCCGACCAGATCCTGATCGGCTGGTTCTGGGGTGCCGCTTCTCTGGGTCTGTACGAGCGCGCGTCCAAGCTGGTGCTGGTGCCGCTAAACAACTTGAACGCACCACTCCATGCCGTAGCCATGCCGGCCCTGAGCCGCGCGGCGGACGAGCCCGCGCGGCACCGCCGCGCTTATTTGGGAATGGTCGAAAAGCTGGCCATGGTGACCATGCCGGCCGGCGCGCTTCTGGTCACGGCACCCGACTGGGTCGTCTCGCTTGCATTGGGGTCGCAATGGATGGCGACGGCGCCCGTGCTGGCGTGGCTCGGTGTAACCGCCATCTACCAACCGGTCACTTATACGTTGAGCTGGCTTCTCATGTCTCAAAATCGCGCGGGCGAGATGAGCGTGTTCAGCTTCTTCAACGCGCTCGTCCTCGTGGCTTCGATCGCCGCCGCTCTGCCCTACGGGATGGAAGCGGTCGCGGCGGCCTATGCACTGAGCGGCTTGTGCGTGCGTGTGCCCGCGTTGCTTTGGATGGTGGGGCGGCGGGGCGAGATTCGCGCGGGCGAGATTGTCCATGCCTTGCTGCCGTCGTCTCTGGCGGCGGTTCTGTCGCTCGGTGGCGTTTACGCCCTACGGCAATCCGTGGTTTTCGACAGTATTGGACCGGTCGCCGGTCTGGCCGCGGCGGCCGGACTGACGATGTTTTTGGCGCTGGCCTGCTATCTGGGCCTGCCGAAAGGGCGAGACGCGTTGCGCGACCTCGTGCGCCTATCCGCCGTCATGTTTCAGCGGAGGGCTCGCGCTTGAAGATTCTGATTACAAATGCTGTCTCGCTCAACACCGGAGACGCCGCGATCCTGCGCGGCGCGATCGGAATCCTGCGCAACACGTTTGGCAACGACATGGATGTCGTGGTCTACGATGCCAAGGCCGACACCGCGAAGCGGCATTATCCGGAGTTCAACTATCGCCCCGCCTTGTATGAGCAAGTCCGCTCGGCGGCCAAGGGTCGCTGGCGTGGTAAATTCGCGGCGGTCTTCATCCTGTTCCTCTCGCTGATTTGGCGAAAGTCCTTGGGGCGCCGGCTGGCGTACCGCCTGCCGCCGCGCTTACGCGACAGCTTGGATGAATATGCGCGCGCCGACCTGGTGGTGGCGACTGGAGGGACCTATCTGGTACCGGCCTATCGGCTTTTCCCGAAGATCTTCGACTTCATGGTCACGCTCCTGCTCGGGCGGCCTTTGGTCCTCTTCACTCAAAGCTTGGGTCCGTTTCCGCCCGGCCGCGACCGGCTTCTACTTCGATGGGTCTTACGGCGCGCGCGGCTCATCCTCGTGCGCGACGACGCCTCCCGCCGCCATCTCGACGATCTCGGTGTGCCCGCCGATCGGGTGGCCCAGGCCGCCGACGCGGCTTTCGCCATGGCCCGCCTGGATACGCCGCCGCGGCGTTTTCCGCCCGCCGGCCGTCCATTGCGGGTGGCGATTTCCGTACGCGACTGGCCTCATTTCCGGCGCGAACCGCCCGCCGTGGGCATGCAGCGCTATCTGGCCGCCGTCGCCAAGCTCACGCGCGTCCTGGTCGAGGAACACGGCGTCCAAGTGACGTTCCTGTCCACCTGCCAGGGTGTCCCCGAATACTGGACCGATGATTCGCGCGTGGCCGACCGGGTCGTTTCTCTTTTGCCCGGAGCCGTGCGGGTCCATGTCACGGTCGACCGCGAGTTCCACCGGCCCGAGCGGCTGATCGGCTTGTTCGCCGAGCACGACATGGTTGTGGCGACACGCATGCACGCGGGCATCCTGGCGCTATGCGCGGGTGTGCCGGTGCTGCCGATCGCGTACGAGTTCAAGACCGTCGAGCTATTTCAAAGTCTCGGCCTCGGTGAAGTCACCCAGGACATCGAGGCTGTCACGCCGGAAAGCCTAGAACAGGCATTCCGGCATCTGTTGGCCGCCGGCCCGGCATTGTCCGCCCAAATCCGCTCCCGTGTTGGAGATTTGAAGGATTCGGCGCTGGGGGCGGGGCCAGTCGTTCGCAACGCCTTGGCTGCCTGATGGCGCCCCTGCGTATCGCCATCTTCGCACACGAGTTTCCCGCTCTCAGCGAGACTTTCGTGCTGCGGCATATCACGTCGCTGATCGAACGCGGGCACGAGGTTACGGTGCTTTCAACCGCACCGCGCGCGGAGCCCGCGCAGCATCCGGCCATCGAACGTTTCGATCTGCGCCGCCGGACCCGCTACCTTGAGATGCCCGCCGCGCGCCTGGCGCGCGTGCGCGCGGTGCCAGACGCCTTTGGGCGGGGTTGGGCATGCGGGCGCGCCGCTCCGTTCCGCGCCCTCAACGTGCTGCGCTACGGGCGCGAGGCCGCATCGCTTCGGCTCCTTCATTGGGCGGCGACGTTGTCGTCGGGCGGGGAGTTCGATGTCGTGCACTGCCATTTCGGTACGGTTGGGCGATTGGCCGCATTCCTGCGCGAGATTGGTGCCTTGCGCGGCCGTCTGGTCACGACGTTCCACGGTGTCGATCTCAGCGCGTGCTTGCGTGACGATCCGTCGCTCTATGACCATCTGCTGCGGCACGGCGACCTGTTTTTGCCGATTTCGGACGTTTGGCGTCAAAAGCTCCTATCCCTCGGCTGCCAGCCGGCCCGGACCGTCGTGCACCGTATGGGTGTAGAGCCGGGGCGCTTTGTCTTTCGCGCCCGACGCCCAGCGGCCGATCAACCGGTCAAGCTGTTGACGGTCGGCAGGCTGATCGAGAAGAAGGGCGTGGAGTATGGGCTTCGCGCGGCCGCGGAGTTGGTTCGGCGCGGCATCAGGGTCGACTATCAAATCGCGGGTGACGGGCCGCTGCGGGCGCATCTGGAGCAATTGGCGGCGGCGTTGGAGATCGGGCCGTCGGTGCGGTTCCTGGGTTGGCGGAACGAGGAGCAGGTGGCGGCGCTGATGGCCGAGCGCGACATGCTGTTGGCGCCCAGCGTAACGGACGCAACCGGCGACCAGGAAGGCATCCCGGTGACGATCATGGAGGCCATGGCCGCCGGTATGCCCGTGGTTTCCACCTGGCACAGCGGCATTCCGGAACTGGTAGAGCATGGGGCCGCCGGATTCCTGGCGCCGGAACGGGACGTGGTGGCCTTGGCCGAGGCCGTGGAACGCATCGTCCGTAATGATCTTTCCGCGGCGATGGGGCATGCGGCCCGCCGGCGCGTGGAACTGGATTACGATGTACGCCGGCTGGACGATACGTTGGAGCGGCATTATCGCGCTCTGGTCGAGCAGTCCGCGCCGCCACGGGCGCTAGGAGCCGACCCGGCGACCGTCGTCGTCTGATGAAGGGGCGCCCTTTTTGATGCGCAACTGGCCTTGCGCGTCGACCCAGATGCGATAGTCGCCGAGCCGAGCCAGATTCGGTCCGTCCCATTTTTCGCCAAAGCGCGCGCCGCTCTGCCCACCGCCTAAGACGAGGGGGTCGATGGCGTCGGTCGTATCAACGCCGCCGCTGCAGCCGATCAGGGTGACATTGGCCTGACGCTTGCCGTCCAACCGCACCAACTTGGCGTGATCGGCCTTGCCGTCGCCGCTGCCGGTGCAGCCGACCATGACCAACCGGTTGGTCACATAGGCGTCCAAGAGATGGGTCTGGTTGTAGATCGAATACGCCGTACAGCCGACAAGCGTGCCAAAGATCTTCAACCTGACTCCGGCGCCGCCCTTGTCGAAACCCGGCGCCTTCGCATGGTTGTTCTCGAAGCCGCAGTTGGTCAGCAGCGTGCATCCCATGCCAGCGGCCAGGCCGTATTCGGCATTCAGCAGAAAATAGCAGCCGTGGAAGCCCACGTCGTAGGCGTTGTTGACCAGGGCGGCGCCGTGACGGCCATTGCCGCCGAAGACGCCGCCATAGACGTGGATGGCGGATAGGACGGTGTCTTCCTTGCCATGGCCGAAGGTGGCGCCGTTGCCGCGATTGTCCCGGAAATAGCAGTTGAAAAGCTGCCCCTCGAAGACGTTGCCGATCAGATGGCAGCCGTCGCCGCCGCAGCCTTGGATCACCAAGTCACGCAGGCAAAAATTGTAGAAATAGCGTCCCCGCTGCTCGCAAGTAATGCTGAGCCCATGGCCTTCCTTGCCGTTGCCCTGGATCTGCAATCCCTCGATCAGCGCGAAGCGGACCGTCGCGCGGCTGACGATGTCGAGCACGGGACTGCCGTCGGCTATGGCGGACACCAGGATCGCCCCCTGGGCCAAAATACCGGAGCGATGGGTGATGTTGCCCGCGGGCTTGTCCGCCGTCTCCACACGCAGCGTGCGGGTGATGCGGTAGATGCCCGGCGGGATGGTCAGGAGACCCGCCTCGCGGCCGGAGAAAGTGGCGTCAAGCGCCGATTGCAGCGCCTGCGTATCATCGGCGGCGCCATCGCCGATGGCGCCGAACTCGTTCGCCGACAAGCGCTTGGCGGCGGGCCGTGCCGCTTCAGCGGCGGAGGGCGCCGTGGTGAGCGCCGCAGCCGCGCCAAGAGAAAGGATGCCCCGACGGGAAAAATCCATCATGCGGCCTGCTCCAGGATGCGCTCGTAAAGGCGGCGGTAACGCCGGGCGATCACGGCGATATCGAACTGGGCTTCGACCGAGGCACGCGCGCGAGCGCCCAGTTCGGCGACACGGTCTTCATTCTCCATGCACCAGACGATGCCGCGCGCGAGATCCTCGGGATCGAAGGACTTCGCCAAGTATCCCGTCCGCGCATGCTCGATGATGTCGACCGGGCCGCCGCTGTCGAAAGCCACCACCGGCGTGCCGCACGCCATGGCCTCGATCACGGTCTTTCCGAACGCCTCTTGAAGCGAGGGCACCACCATGACATCGGCCGCGCTATAGAGGCTGGCCAGCTTGCGGTCATCGGCGATTGGACCGAGGAAGCGCGCTCGCATCCCGAGGTCTGGCATGTCGGCCTCCGTTGGTCCGCCGAAGACCGCGACTTCGGCGCGATCGCTCCAGCCGAGCGCGGATACCTCGCGCAGCGCAGCGGCCATCTGGGGCAATCCTTTGCGAGGATCGTTCGCGGCTTCGAATGCACCGTAGAGGATGTACGAGCGTCCCGGTTCGAACCCCCACGCTTCTCGCGCTTCGCGCCGGTTCATGGGGCGAAAGCGCTTGGCGTCGACACCGTTGGGTATGACCTCCATCGGCTTGTTCTGAAACAGCTCGCTCGAACGGCCGCAGCGGGCGAGCCATGTACTGATCGGAACCAGCCAGAGATCGAGGTCGCCCCATCCCTTCTTCTTTCGGTGCCACGTCCAGCGGCTCAGGTCATTGTCGTGCGTCGAGCGCAACTGCGGGCAGTGACCACAGGAATTCTTGTAGCGCTCGCAGCCGGCCGTGTAGTGGCATCCGCCGGTGAAGGCCCACATGTCGCGCAGGGTCCAGACAAGGGGGCGGTTGAGGCGGCTCAGGCTTTCCACTGACAAGAAACCCCCGCCGGTCCAATGCAGATGGATGATGTCCGGGTCCAGCCGTTCGACCGCGCGTTCGATATGGTGGGGGATCCAGCCGACTGTCCAATAGGATTCGCCGGTCGAGCGATAGAAGCGCAATGGCAACCGGTCGAGCTCGGCGCGTACCCACCGGGCAAGCTTGGCGAATGGCTCGTCTAGGGCCATCACGCTGTCGTCACTCCCGTATTTGCGGTTGACCAGCATGGCGGTCTTAACACCTTGCTGTTCCAACGCTTGGTGCAGCCAAAACGCGCCGCGCGCGGCGCCGCCCAGGACGTCGGTGGTGCTGAGGTGAAGGACCTTCATGGCGTGGCCAAGCTGGGCAAGGGGCTGATCCGCGGCTCGCGGCGAGGCGCCGGCCGGGCCGCGAGGGCGCGCGTGACCGCCAGGCGGTCATGCATGATCACGCACAGAGCGGGCAGTATCAGCACGAACCAGGTCTTCGGCGAAACGTAAGCGCCGGATGCTTGGCCGAGAATGATCCAGACGCTCCAACAGAAGACCAGGCTGGAGACGCCGAGAACGCGCAGGAAGACCGACCATGCGATCATCAGGACAGAGCCCCAGAATAGGCCCAGGAAGATCCAGTGCAGCCAAAAGAAGTTCGTGATCGCGCTCGAGGCTTTGTCGAACGACCAACTGGTGGTGAGGGCGGCGGTCGTGTCGTAGATACGATGCAAGGCGGGTTCGATGAACTCCCACGCCGTCAGGCCTGCGCCGGCCACCGGATGCTCCGCCAATACCGCCTTGGCCGTCTGATAAGGAGCGATCACGCGCGAGAAAAAACTGGGGTCACCGCCGGAGGTGATCAACTCCAGGCGTTCCGCGTAAAGCGTAAGGGCTAGAGGTACGGCCACGGCCACGATGGCGACCGACAGGCAGATGGCGATCATCCCGCGCGTTGCGTTGTAGTGCATGCGCCCGCCAAATGCCTCGCGCGGCGCCAGGAAAATGGTGTACGGCACGACAAGCGCCAAGCAGAGCATCAGCGTCGGCCCCCGCATCAGGACGAAAGCGCAGAAGACGAGGAAGGTATAGAGCGGCAGTTTCAGCCGGAAAGCGGACAGCGCATACCAGGCGAAGGCGCACAGCGTGAACATGAAGCTGACAGCCGAGGGTTCCGACGAAAAGAATTTCGGACGTACCCGGCCGTATAGGATTTGGTCGCGTAGATCGGATTCATAGAGCCCATGCTGATAGATGCGCACACGAAATGCGTCGCTGATGTCGCGGAACGCGGTGTAGTTTTCGAGCGCGCAGCCCACCAAGATCATCAACGTGAAAGCCAGGAATATTCGCGCGAGACGGCGTCGGGGGAAGTCGCGCGCGGTCAAGAAGAAGGCATAGGTCAAGGCCAGGGAATAGCTGACCTGGACCACGCCCTTGAAACGCTCGATCAGATAGTCGGGCCGGGCGGCGCCGAGAATCGACAGCGCGTAAAGAAGAACGATCGCCAGGATCGCAATCAGATGCCGGGATTCTATGCGTCCCGCATGTTTCACCAGCATCAACGCGCCGGCGATGCCCGCGAGGAACGACGGAATAGGTACGCCGGCGGCGACCTTGATCTCGATCTCGAGATAAATGCCGCACAAGAAGACGAGCAGGAGCAGGGTGTCGATCGGGTCCGGCCGACGCCGCGGTATGAGTTGGCGGGGGGACGGAGTCATAGCGGCGCCAGCGCACCGATCAGGCGCGCGCCGCGGTCGCTCCAGTCGAAGCGGTTTGCGCAGGCTGAGAACGCGCGTTCTTGCAGACGGTTGAGAAGAGGGATGTCGTCGACTGCCTGGAGAATTCCGGTGGCCAGATCTTGTTGGGTCGGAAACATCAGCATGCTGACCCCGGGCGTAAGAGGGGTGCCCGCCACCGAGCTGTCCAAGGCCGCTATCGGTGTTCGGTTGAAGACGTATTCCAGGACCTTGAGTTTGAAGCCACCGCCGGTGCGTTCCGGCACCACCGCTAGGCGCGCTTCGTTCAGATAGGGCGTCACGGTCTCAACCCGGCCGACCACGTCGACGGCGCGGAAGCGCCGCCGCAGGCGCGCGAAAAACGTCTCATCGCCATGTCCGATCACCCGCAAGCGCACGCCGGCTTCGGCGAAACGGTCGTCCGCGCTCTCGAGGAACTCTTCCAGATTCATCTGTTTGGCGATCCATTCGAAACTGCCCGCCACGACGACGGAGCGGGGGGTTTCCGTGGTGATCCGCCTCTCGCGCACGCGGCGTCCGCCATAGCCCGGGGGCAGTACGACCAAGGGTTTGCCGCCGCGGCGCTGATCGAACAAAGCGGCATCCTGGGCCGTAATGGCGGTGACCACGTCGGCGCGGTCTACCAGCTTCCGCTCGAGTGCGCGCACCTTGCGCGCGTCGAACTGGAGCATGCGCCTCTTGGTCCCGTTTCCGTCGAAGTTGTTGGCCAACGAACGGCGCAGCGTTTCTTCGTGGTTGTGGGATACATAGACCAAGCGCGGCCGTCGGCCGTTTGAAAAACACCGCTGATAAGGGCGCAGCGCCCAGCCGGCATAAAGTCCGTCCAGCACGACCGCGTCCCATGACGCCCCCCGCAGCAGGTCGTCGAAAGCCTCGCGCATGGGGGCTGTCGCCGATCGGTGGGCGATGTGGGGAAGAGAGGACAGCACGCTGGTCCAGGCCGGGCGGGAGGGATAGGGCACCATGCGCCAGCGCACGCGTCCCTCGACCTCGCCGTCGCTTCGGGGAGAATTGCCGCTCGAGAAGCAGAGCACGCGGATCTG
Organism: uncultured Alphaproteobacteria bacterium; assembly: GCA_902826885.1. Lineage (GTDB taxonomy): Bacteria > Pseudomonadota > Alphaproteobacteria > CADEGL01 > CADEGL01 > CADEGL01. The sequence continues at coordinate 32,547 of CADEGL010000009.1, forward strand.
CGCGCCGGCTTTGGCTGCGGCCTCGATCAGGCGGCCGGAGTAAATCCTCTGGCCGTCATGCTCGGGTTTCGGATCAATCCAGGTCAGCCAGAGGCAGCGCATCAGCCGCTCCCGACCGGCGGCTGCATCAGAATGCGTTCTTGCCGCCGAACCCTTTGACGACCGTGAGCAGGATGATCTTCACATCCAACCACACGGACCAATTCTCGATATAGGCCACGTCGTGCTCGACGCGCTTGCGAATCTGCAAGAGCGTCTCGGTCTCGCCGCGCCAGCCATTGATCTGCGCCCAACCCGTGATGCCGGGCTTCACGCGGTGGCGAGAGACGTAATCCTGCACGGCGTCCTGATACAGCGCGCCGGCCGCCTTCGCCGAGACGGCATGCGGGCGCGGACCGACGACCGACATGTCGCCACGCAGCACATTCAGAAACTGCGGCAGCTCGTCCAGGCTCCATTTCCGCAAATAGGCGCCTAGACGGGTGATGCGCGGGTCGTTGCGTTGCGTGAGCTGCTCGGCGTTCACATCCCGCATGTCGTGATACATGGTACGGAACTTGAACACTTCGATAAGCTGGTTGTTGTAGCCATAGCGCTTCTGCCGGAAGAGCACGGGTCCCCGGCTGTCCAGCTTGATCAGCGCGGCAATGGCCAGCATGAGGGGACTGATCAAGAGTAGGATGCCCGCGGCGACAACCCGGTCCTCGATTTCCTTCACCGCCCGGCTCCAGTCGGAAAGTGGGCGCCGCGCGACGCTGAGCATGGGCACCCCGCCAACCTGCGTGAAACGCGGCTTGCCGCAATCCAGATTCACGGGTTCCGGGCACAGGTGGACGTCGACCGGCAAGATTCGCAACCGGTCCAGTACGGCCAGGATGCGCTGCTCCTCCGACCAAGGCAGCGTCAGGATGACGGCGTCGATCGCCTCCCGCTGAATGCGGTCGATCAATGCGTCGAGATCGCCGCTGAGAGGCAAGGCGTTGCGCGAGCGATTCCCGGGCTTGTCGTCGTACACGCCCGCCACGCGAATCCGCGCGTCCATGGCATGCGTCATCTTGCGCAAGAGCCGAACCGCCCCTGGCCCCGACCCCACGATCGCGACATTGCGATAGAGACGGCCTTGCGACACCCACTTGGCGATTCGCTTGTGCAGCGCCCAGCGAAGCAGCGCTAGATGCGCGAAGGACGCGACGAACCAGATCATCGACCAGGCACGCGAGTAATCTTCCGAACTGCGCGTGAAGAAGCTGAGGGCGATCAGGAAGCTGGCCACGCCGATCCAGGCCGCGGACAGGCGCCGCAACGCGAGCCGGGGGTGCGTGATGGTTTCGAATTCGTAGAGGCCGGAAAGATAGAAGACGTTGATCGCTAGTAGCGTGCCGAGCACGGAGATGATGCCGTACTCGGACCAAGAAACCTGTGGCGCGTCGACGAGCCAAAGAGCGTACGCAAGCGCACTGCTCCACAGGATGGCCAATGCGTCGAGGGGAAGCGCAAGACCGCAAATGACGGGCACGGAAATGGGGCGCTGAGATGCACCTTCCGCCGCCACGCCGGATGAAAAATCCGCATGGGAATGAATGGATAGTGCCGACCGCATTGGGTCCTCCGGTCTGACGGTGTCGTTCCACCCGCCACGCGAAATATCGCGCGGCCGAGCGGTTCCGTGCCGTGACCAAGAAAGGGCCCTTTGTGATCAATCGAAGGGAGGAGGTTTTATGCATAGATGCGTGCGTTCGCCGGACTTTCGAGCGCGCCCCGCACGAGGGTTTCGACGAAAATCTGTGGTGTCTTGCCGGATAGAAAGGCGGCGGTACCTGACGGATCGCTGGTTGCGATCTCGGGCCGCGTCGCGATCGCGGTAAGGCCGCGCGCGAGCAAGGCGGGGTCTCGCGTATCGAGCGTGTGGCCAAGGCGATAGCGATGGACCAAATGCCCGAGTAGCCCATAGTTCTGAGTCAGGACCGGCTTCTGGTGCTTCGCGGCCCAGATCAGAACACCGCTCGAGCCGACGAAACGTTGATAGGGCGCCAATACGATGTCGCAATCCCGGACCAGGGAATCGAGCTCGGTGTCCGATAGCCGTTTGTCTTCGATCCGCAACATGAGATGCGGCGATTGCCGCAAGGCTTCGACGGCCAGCGCCTGGGCGCGCGGTTTGAGTGGCGGATCAATGCGTCCCGCGATGGTAACGGAGATCCGCCCGGCCACGCTCGGTTCCAGGAATGCGAGCGCTTCCAGCAAAACCAAGAGGCCTTTCCGTTCCGTCAATTCCCCGAACAAGACGAAGCTGATCCGCGACGGCTCCGCATTCGGCGTACCGTGCGGCGCGGCGCCGGAGCTTACATGGAAGGGGTCGTTCAGGCTGTGCACCTTACCGCCTCCCGGGTAGTGCTCGAACGCGTAGGCGGCGAAGAACGGGTCGAGGGAAAGGATCGACGTCACCGATCCGTTACGCAGCATCAGCCGGTAAAGGATTTCCTTCCGCAAATCGCGTATGCGTTCCGACCAGGTTGGCGCGTAGGAGCCGAGACGTCCGTAATGGACGGACGGCCGGAACAGGATGCCGGAAAGGCGGCAGGCGCGTGCGCCGAGTTGGAGGCCCAATGGCAAGGAAAGATGATCGAGGGCGAGAAACAGGGCCGTGTCGGCGCCCGTCTCGCGCGCCAGGCGGCGCACCGTCCACCAGCGGGCGAAGCCGCTGACCGCGAGGCGAGGGCTGTTGCAGCGTGCGAATGTCCGTTCGTCCAAGGCGATCACGCGAAGGCTGGGTATGGCAGATCCCTTGATGGCGGGCTCAAGCCGCCGCGCCAGCTCCGGTGCTACCGCGAGTGACAAGGCGTCGACCACGGCCAGGGCGGGAAGATGGCGAAGAAGGTGAAGCAACCATTCCTCGCTGTGGCCACGCGCATCCGGCTCGAAGACGAGAAGATGATGGCGCTGACCGCCCATATCCGGCCGCACCGGTCAGGCGAGCCGAACCGGGCCCGGGCCGCCGTAGGGATGGGCGATCGGGCCTGATCCGTAGCCCCGATACCGCTTGGGGTCGACCTGCGAGAGGACGACGCCGGAGATCTTGCCGTGCATTTCGGAGATCTGCTGCAGCCCGTCCAGAACGACCTGGCGCGGCGTGCGGCCCCAGCGCACGACGAACACCACCCGGTCGACCAGCGAAGCGATGGAAAGGGCCTCGGAGCCCGAAAGCACGGGCAGCGAATCGACGATAACGAGGTCGTAATGCTTGGCCAGGGTACGCAGCAGCGGGCGCAACCGTTCGACCCGCTGCGGGTCATCGTTCATACGCTGGACGTTGCCGGCGAAGATTGCGTGCGCGCCCGTCATGCGGTCTTGGTGCACGACCTGTTCGGCATCCACATCGCCGTTCAACAGGTCGGCCAGGCCGGGATAGGACCGTTGCCCGAAGTGACGGTGGACCATGGGGCGTTGCCAGTCGCAGTCGACCACGATGACGCGCCGGCCCGTCCGCGCCATCAGCCGGGCCAGGGAGATGGATATCCGCGATTTTCCCTCGTGCGGCGCGGCGGAGGTGAACATCACCACCTTGCCGCCTTTGCTGTTACCGTTGAACAAAAGGCGCATATGCAAGGCGCGCAACGATTCGCTGAAAGGCGAGTTCACGTCGTCCAGGATGCGGGCGGATTCTCGCGCCTTCACGGCCGGCACCAAAGCAAGCGTGGGCAGGCCGGTCAGTTCCTCCACCTGCTGGCGCGTGCGGAACGTGCGATCCAGCCCTTCGATCATGAGCGCGGCGCATGCGCCCAAAACCATCCCGATCATGCCGGCTACGGCCAGGATGATATTCGTGGGCGGATAGCTGGGCGATAGGGGCGTGGCGGCGCGCGAGATCAACCGGGCGCCGGAATCGCCCATGCTGGCTTGCGCGCGCGTCTCCTTCGAGCGCTCTAGGAAGCTGGAAAGGATGGTCCGGTTGGCTTCGGCCTCGCGTTCGAGTTCGCGCAGCTTGATCGAGCCGGAATTGGTCTCGTCCATGTCCCGCTTAATGCGGTTGAGGTTGCCGCGAAGAGCGCCCGTGCGTGCGCGCGCGGCTTGGGCCTCGTGCTTCAGGCCGGCGACGATGTTGCCGACCTCGGCTTTGACCGCGCTCTGAACGTCGCGCGCTTGTGCCTCGACCTCCTGCATCTTTGGGTGACGCGCGCCATAGGTCGACGCCATCTCGGCCTTCATGCGATCCACTTCGGCTTGTTTATCGCGCAAGGAATGGATCAAGGGCGAGCGCAGGACGTCGGGCAAGGCATTCAGGCCGTTCGGGCTGCGTTGCGCGGCCTCGGCCTGCCGCAGGCGGGCTTCGACCTCGGCCTGACTGCTCTCCGCAAGAATCAACTGGGAGTTCAATTCGCTGAGCTGCTGTTCGGTTACGCCCGTCGATTTGGACTGATAGATGCCATTCGCGCGTTTGTATTCCTCGACCGCGCGTTCGGACTCCTCGACACGCTGACGAAGCTCGCCGATCTGCTGGGTCAAGACACCGGTGGCCGTCTTGGCGGCCTCGGTCTTTCCGATCAGTTGCTGCTCCACATAGACATCGGCGAAGCCATTGGCGATGCGCGCGGCGGTCGCCGGATCTTCCGAGTCGGCGGTGATGCTCAGAACATGGGATCGGTTCAGCGGTGTAACGTCTATGTGCGACAGAAGTACGCTGGTGACGACTTCTTGTTCGATCTTGTCCAACTCATCGTCGGATGCGCCGGCGCGCGCGCTTGGCGCGCCTTTCTGACCCGCCAACCACCGAAACCCCGACATGATCCCGCCGGTAACCCATTGAATCGCCCGGCGCCAGATGGGGGCGTCGCGCAAGAAGGGATTGAATTCGGGGTCCTGATCGAGCGCGAGCCGGTTGGCGACACGCGCGGCGATCTCGCGGGATTGAATGACATAACCCGCGGTCTGGACGGTCTCCATGTCCGCCACGGTCTGCTGGACCACGTTCTCCATCTTGGTGACACGCACGGGGTCCGTGCCCACCATGATCTGGGCCTCGGAGGAGAAGCGTGGCGTCATGAGGACAGCCACCATCAGGCCCAAGGCCATGGCGCCGGCGATCGTGAGGAGGATCAGTTTTCTACGGCGCCAGAAGCGCAGAAGAACGTCGACCCCCTCGGCGGAAGCGCTCGCGCGCGGATAAGCGTCGGGGTCGTAGCCGAACCCGCCGCGCTGACGAGAGAGTTCGCCGCGTTGGAGATAGGGGCCGAGCGTCTGCATCAAAAATACCTTTCTCGGACGGTAATCACATCCCCTGGTGTTATTCGTGTGGCGGGACTCGCCCCTTGCTTCTGCGACGGACTGGACGCGCGCGTGATGTAGAAGTCTTCTTCGCGCGCGCGGTAGGTGAAACCGCCGGCAATGGCGACCGCGTTCAGAACCGTCATGCCCTCGACATACGGGTAGCTGCCGGGGTTCTTGACCTCGCCCAGAACATAGAATGGCCTGGCGTTCACAACCTCGACACTGACGCTCGGGTTAGCCAAGTACTCGGGCTTCAAGCGGCTGGTGATCTTCTCTTCCAGCTCGCTCGGCGAAAGGCCGCGCGCATCGATGGCGCCGATCAACGGAAACGCCAGCCTGCCGGCGCCGTCGACGCGATATTCGCCGGTCAAGTTCGGCTGATCCAAGACCGTCACACGCACGCGATCGCCGGAACCCAAATGGTATTCCGGTGAAACGGAGGCACCCTGATCCGCGGGCGGTGGCGTCGAACCGCACGCCATGAGGCCCGCGACAAGAAACATACCGACGAACCGAGAGGCACCTTTCGTCACGACCCCGAAGACGCTCACCGCACGCATGTCTATCTCCCCACTGCTTGCCGGCGGGACCAACCCTGCGTCCAACGCCAGGCGTTGCCGATCTGCACGTTCAAGTCGGAGTAAGCGGGTTGCCAACCCAGTTCCGCGCGAGCGCGGCTTGCATCCGCCACAAGGACTGGCGGATCGCCCGCGCGTCTTGGTTCTTGCTTGACCGCGATCTTGGTTCCGGAAACGCGCTCGGCCGCGGTAATAACCTCGCGTACGGTGAAGCCATTGCCGTTGCCGAGATTGAAGGCCTCCGCGCCATGGGCGCTTTTGAGGCGGGCGAGCGCCAGCACGTGGGCCGAGGCCAGGTCCGTCACATGCACATAATCGCGTACGCAGGTTCCGTCCGCGGTCGGATAGTCGGTGCCGAAGACGGCAACATGAGGACGGTCGCCGGCGGCGGCTTCCAGAACGATCGGAATCAGATGCGTTTCCGGCGCATGGCTTTCGCCAATCTCGCCATCCGGGTCGGACCCCGCCGCGTTGAAATAGCGCAGCGAGATCGAGCGCAACCCATGCGCGGCGGCACAATCCTGCAGGATGCGCTCCCCTATCAGTTTGCTCATCCCATAGGGGTTGATCGGCGCCAGCGGATGTTTTTCGTCGATGGGCGTGCTCTCGGGTGTCCCGTAGACGGCCGCCGTCGAGGAGAACACGATTTGATCGATCTTTTGCCGCCGCATGGCGTCGAGCAGGACTAGGAAGCGAGAAACGTTGTTTCGATAGTACTTCGCAGGCTCGGCCACGGATTCGCCGGCCGCGATCAAAGCGGCGAAATGCATCACGGCGGCCGGCCGATAGCGATCCATGACCTGCTGCAGTCGGTCGCGATCTTCGATATCGCCGATCTCCAACGGCCCCCAGCGGACGGCCCAGCGATGACCTTGCGAAAGGTTGTCGTAGGTCACGGGCAAAAATCCCGCAGCTGCCAGCGCCTTGCAGGCATGACTGCCCACAAATCCGGCACCACCGGTGACGAGTACGGCCGCGCGCATGGGGTCAGTGCCGCCCGTAGGTGTCGTCGAAGCGGACAATGTCGTCTTCGCCCAGATAGGCGCCGGACTGCACCTCAATCAGGTGTACGGCCACCTTGCCGGGGTTCTCCAGCCGGTGGGTCGCGCCGGCGGGGATGTAGATCGCTTCGTTCTCGCGCAGAAGCCGCGTTTCGTCGTTGCATGTCGTCAACGCCGTGCCGGACACCACCACCCAATGTTCGGCGCGATGATGGTGCATCTGAAGGCTCAGCTTCGCGCCGGGCTTCACCATGATCCGCTTCACCTGAAAGCGCTCACCGATATCCACGGTCTGGTAGAAGCCCCACGGGCGGTAAACCTTGGTGTGATGCAGCCGCTCAGGCCGGTTGCGCAGGCGGGACACGAGCTTGCCCACGTCGGCGCTGTGCTCGCTGTCGGCCACCAGGATGACGTCGTCGGTCGCCACTACGATCAGGTCCTCGACGCCGATGGCCGCGACCAGGTGTCCGTCACCGCGGATGTAGCTGTTGCGCACGCGGTCGAGGATGACGTCGCCCTCGGTCACGTTGCCGGCTTCGTCGCTTTTCTTGACTTCGCGCAGCGAACGCCATGAGCCGATGTCGCTCCAGCCCATGTCGACCGGTACGATGGCCGCGTGCGTCGTATGTTCCATCACCGCGTGGTCGATGGACAGATTGGGCGCTTGGCCGAACCTGTCGGCGTCCAGGCGAAAGAAGTCGAGATCGTCCCGCCCCTCGGCAATGGCGTGTTCGCACGCTTCCACCATCGCGGGCTGCAGGCGGCGCAGTTCGGTGAGATAGAGCGCGGCCGGCATCAGAAAGATGCCGCTGTTCCAACGGTAAGAGCCCTGCGTCAGATAGCGTTCGGCTTCGTCCAGGCTTGGCTTTTCCACGAAACGGTCGACATGGAGGATTCCGTCCGTGTCTTCCACGGGTTCACCGGCCGCGATATAGCCGTAACCTGTCTCTGGACGTGTTGGTTGGATGCCGAAGGTGCAGAGAAGATCGCGCTTGGCGCCCGTCATGGCCGAGTTGACGGCCTTACGAAAGGCTGCCGCATCGGCGATGTGATGGTCCGAGGGTTGGATCAGCATCACACCCTCCGGATCGTCGGCGACGACCAGAAGAGCGGCCACGGCGGCGGCGGGTGCCGTGTTTCGCGCAACCGGTTCCAAGACGATGCGGCGCGGCGCGATTCCGGCTTCCTGCAATTGCTCGGCGATCAGGAAGCGATGTTCGTCGCTGCACACGACAATGGGCGCGGCAAAGCCGGCGTCCGACGCCGTTCGAGACACGGTTTCCTGCAGCATCGTGCGCTCGGACATCAGCGGCAGAAGCTGCTTGGGATAGGCTTGGCGGGACAATGGCCAAAGCCGCGTGCCGGACCCGCCCGACAGGATCACCGGATGAATCTTGCCTTTGACCGAAGCCGACCGGACTGCCCGGTTCGGCGCGGGTTTTTCGGCCGCTGGCGGAACGGGGGCGGAGGTCCGCAGCTCGAGATTGGGGCTCTCTGGACTGGGGCGAGCTTCCGGGGGCGAAGAAACCTCCATCGCCGCGCTATTATTATAAGTGTCGACCGCGTTCTGATCGGGACTCACAACCGTTTCAAAGGCGCCATCTGGTACCCAGCGATAACCGAACGCCGGATAGTTCTCGATGGCCGCGAAGGAATCGTCGAGCTGGCGGAACTTCTGCCGGATGCGCTTGATCAGAGAGCGAACGTTCGTGCGATGGCCCAAGATGCCGTCGCCGGCGAAAAATTCCTTGCCGCGCACCACGTCGTAGATTTCCCGATAGGTTACGTCCTCGCCCGCGCGGCTGGCCAGCAAGCGGACGATGTTGAACTCGACGACGGTGAGGGGAACGGACTGCCCTTTCCACTGGGCGCGGTCGACCTTGAGGTTCAGATGAAGCGAGCCCAACTCAAGCGCTTCGTCCTTGGCAAGCTTGGGGCCCGAACCTTTGGCACCCTCGGCCACGACTCGCAGACGGCGCGCGATGACGGAGGAACTGCGCGACTTGTCCATGAAGTCGACGGCACCGCCATCGAGCGCGATGACCTCGTTCTTCTCGCTGGCGAAGGCCGTTAGGATGACGACGGGCAAGTTGAATCCGAGCAGGCGCAGCTTCTTCAGCACCTCCGCGCCGGAGATGGTCGGCATGTGCCAATCCAGGAGCACCACGTCGCACGTGTGCCCATCCACCAGCCACTTAAGCGCTTCGTTGCCGTCCGCGAAGTGCTCCACGGCGAGCTGATGGTCCTCGAGATTGGGAACGATGGATTCCCGATACAGGGAATCGTCATCGATCAGCAGGACGTTAACGGCGTCCTCACGAGCACCCATGTCCGTCGTGACGGCTTCCATCGATAACCCTCATTGATGTCACCCAACCGCCCCGCCGGCCTCGCCCAGACGTTTGAACTAGGACGATATTTCCGGGCCCGCCGCGGATCGCGCTCCGATGAAGGACAGACGGGGCCATAGGGGGTTTATTCCGCGCACCAGAGGTGGTGCGCCAGCGGCATCGGAGTGACAAAACTGTGGCGAGGGCGAAGCCGGAAAGGCCGCGCGGTTCGCTATTTCTTTTGGCCGCGCAGGTAATCCGCGATCAGGCAGATCTGTTCGAACATGAGGACCATGCCGTTCATGGAGGTGATGTTGTTGGGGTTGTCCTTGGTCGGGATGATGCAGACCACGTCCCCGCCGATCACGTCCAGGCCGCGCAAGCCCTGCAACAGCGCGATGGCTTCACCGGTCATCAGGCCGGTATAGCCGGGCTCGAGGTTCGACACGGCGGGGGCGTGGGAGGGGTCCAGCACGTCCATGTCGAAGGTGATGTAGACCGGTGAATCGCCCACCCTTTCCCGGATGGCCTCGATGGTCTTTTGCACGCCGAGCTCACGGTATTCGTCGATGGTGATGACGCGGTAGCCCAGCCTGTCACTCGATTTGCGCCAGTCGAGCGTCACCACGTTGCCGCGGATGCCGACCTGCACGCTTTTGGAGGTATCGATATGGCCTTCGATCGCGGCGTAGGAGGCCCAGTGGGCGGCCGAGCGCACGGCGCCGAGCCAATGCGGGATATGGTCGTAGGAATCGGTGTGGGCGTCGAAGTGGACGAGCGCTGCCTTACGCCCTTTCGAAATGCGGGCGTCCTTGCCCGCGATGGCCTTCAGGATCGGCCCGGTGATGGAGTGATCGCCCCCGACCGAGACGGGCCGCGTGCCGGCTGCGTCGAGCCGCTTGTAGAACGCCTCGATATGTTGGACCGAAACATCGTTGACCATGGCCTCGGGCAAGGGGGTATCGCCCAAGTCGTTGATCCGGCATTCGGTCCAGGGATTGAGCTGATATTTGAAATGCGCGCGCTTGTACCAGCAGGAGACGTGGCGCATGAAGCGCGGCGCCAGATGCTGGTCGCGTTCGGTCGAACCGTTGCCCGAGCTGTGGGGCACGCCGACAAGGGCGATGTCCGCCTCGGCGGGGTTCTCGTTCCAGGGCGCGCGGAAGAAGGTGGGTATGCCATACCAGTACCAGCGGTTGGTTTCCGCCTTCATGCGCGCATAGGTCGCGTCGTCCATCGGCGGAATCTGCGGCCAGTCAGCCATCGCACTCCTCCCGTTTATGGAATTTTTGTCCGGCGACACTCAAAAATGCATGAACCGATGGAGCTTAAGTCGAGACGGCGGTTTCTTCAGGCTATTATTATAAGTGTGCGGGGCAGATTATGCTTGCTCTGCCTGCTCACTGTTCTTCGCGCCGCTGAGTTCGAGGGGATCGCATGGCCAAGAAAATGATGCGTATCGGCATGTCCATCCGAGGGCTGGGTTATCACCCGGCCGCATGGCACCACCCGGATGTCCCCGCGGATGGCACCTTTCGGTTCGAACACTATGTGCGCAGCGCCCAGTCGGCGGAACGCGGCAAGTGCGATTTGATCTTCTTCGCCGACGGTATCGGCATCCGCGAACGCGATGCGCCGCGCGGTTCGCTCGCACGTTCGGGCTATGAAATCGTCGAGATGGAGCCGATGACGCTTCTGCCGGCGCTGGCTGTCGTGACGAAGCATGTCGGGCTCGTGACCACCGCTTCGACGACCTACAACGAGCCCTATCACATCGCCCGCAAGTTCGCGACGCTCGACCTGATCAGTAACGGCCGGGCTGGCTGGAACATGGTCACGTCCTGGTCTGAGGCCGAGGCCAAGAATTTCAACCGTGAGGAGCATCTCGACTACGACACGCGCTATGAGCGCGCGGCCGAGTTCGTCGAGGTGGTGAAGGGCCTGTGGGATGGCTGGGAGAAGGACGCGTTTCTGTTCGACCGGAAGGCTGGCCAGTTCTACGACGAGAGCAAGGCCCATGTGCTGAACCACAAGGGCAAGCACTTCCAGGTCAAGGGTCCCCTCAACGTGGCCGGCATGCCGCAGGGACATCCCGTGCTGGTGCAAGCCGGCGCGTCCGAACAGGGACGGGAGATCGCGGCGGAGACGGCGGATGTGGTCTATGCCGTGCACGGCAAAATCGCGCAGGCGCAAGCTTATTATGCCGACGTCAAGGGCCGCATGGCCAAATACGGCCGCGACCGGGACGACCTGAAGATTCTGCCCGCGATATGCCCCGTGGTCGGACGCACGGTCGCGGAGGCCCAGGCCAAGTTCGACCAGTTGCAGGAACTGCTCGATCCCCTCGTCGGCCTGGCGCGGCTGTACAACACGTTCGGCGATTTGTCGGGTTATCCGCTCGACGAACCCGTTCCGGTGGATGCGCTGGGGCCGCAGGAAATTCGCAGCATGAGTGAGACCCTCCTGAAACGCGTGCGCGAGGAAAAACCCACGATCCGTGAACTCTATAAAGAAGTGGCAGGCCGGGTGACGGGCTTCGGCGTGATCGGGACGCCCGCCCAGGTTGCCGATGCGATGCAGGAGTGGCTGGAGAACGATGCCTGCGACGGCTTCAATGTCACGCCCACCCATCTTCCGGGCGGGTGCGACGATTTCGTCGACATGGTCGTTCCCGAGCTGCAGCGCCGGGGTATCTTCCGCAAGGAATATGAAGGCAAGACCCTGCGTGAGAATCTAGGCCTCAAGCCCGCGGTCAACCGCTACACCGTGGCGCGCAGCCGCAACGCCGCGGAATAGGCGGGTTCGGGATTCGATCCGCGGCTCGGTTCAGACCGAGATGATCTCGCGCGGGACGTTGCTGATGCGCTCGGCCGCGCCGTTGGTGACGATGACGCTCTCGCCGATGCACATGCTGAGGTCCTTCGGCCGATCGAACACGATCATGTGGGTGAAGAACACCATGCCCGGTTCGATCACCTGCGGATTGTCGGCATAGATCATCGGCCAATCCATCCAGGTGGGCGGATACATGGCACCCATGGTGTAGCCGCAGGCCGCCTGGGTCGCATGGCCGAAGCCGGCCTTCTCGAACGTCTTCTGGTGCGCGGCGAACACCTCGCCGACGGTCCGGCCCGGGCGCAGGATGTCCTGGCACGCGGCGATCGCGTCCGCGCAGGCTTTGTTCATGTCGCGCAAGCGCGAGTCCACTTTGCCGACGATCACGTTGTACATCGTGGCTGCGTGATAGAGGCGGTAGGACGCGCCCGGTTCGAACAGGACGTTGTCCTCCTTGCCGACGATGTTCTCGCCCGTGTGATAGCGGCCGAAGAATTTGGCCTCGCCGCCGCCGAAGGGCCAGCGGCTGGCTGCGGGGTCGCCGCCGGCCGACATCTGGGCGTCCATCATCTTGCCGAAGACGGCCTTGGTGGAGGCGCCCGGCTTCACGTGCTTGAGGCTCACTTCGCGGATGAGATCGCAGAGCGCGCCGGCCTTGCGTGTGTACTCCAACTCCTTCGGGCTTTTCACGAGGCGCAAAAGCCGGACGAGATCCGAGGCATCCGTTGTCTTGCAGAAACCCTCCAGCGCCGCATCCACCATCTTGCCGCGCTGCGCCGTGAGGCCATAGGCGTGGTACTCGATGCCCAGGCGCTTTCCGCGGCAGCCGTAATCCTCCAGCATCTTCCTCAGATCGTCGCCCGGGGTGGCGCCGGCGCGGTCGTACCAGATGCGGATGTCATCGATGATCGAGGTGGCGCGGGACTGCAATTTGTCGGCCGTGCGGGTAAGAAGCGCGATGCGGCCATCGGCGCCCATATAGAGCCCCTGAAACATGGTGAAGCCCATCGTGTCGTAGCCGGTCAGATAGTACATGGACTCCTGCCGGAACATGACCAACCCGTCGAGACCCTGTTCCGCCATCTTCGCGCAGGCGGCTTTTTGCCGCGCCGCGAACTCTTCCCGCGAGAAATGCAAGATCGGTCCGGCCATGTTCATTCTCCCTGTCGCGTATGGAATTTTGGGTGTCCGCCCCGTTCCGCGGCTTCGTGTTTAGGCGCCTGGCAGCACGAGCACGCGGGCGGGATCGATGGCGAGTTCGACGGCGGCGCCGGGCTGGAGGGCGCTTGCGCGCATGCCGTGGTCCTCGACCAGGAGATCGGCGCCGGCGGCTTCCACGCGGATATGGCTCGCCTTGCCGAGATAGGTGACCGTTCGCACGCGGCCGGGCACGCGATTGTCGTTCGGGCCTGGATTGCCGATGCGGATATTCTCCGGCCGCACGGCCAGCATGGCTTTGGTGCCAATGGCGGGCGCGCTCGCCGCGCGCGCCGCGCGCAGCCGCGCGCCCTGACCGGCCTCGAGGACCAGGGCGTCGCCGGCGGATTCCGCGACCGTGGCCGGGATGAAGTTGCACAGACCGATGAACTGGGCGACGAAGCGCGTCTTGGGCCGGTCATAGATCTCGCGCGGCGGGCCTACTTGCTCCACCCGGCCTTGGTTCATCACCACGATCCGGTCGGCCAGGACCAAGGCTTCCTCCTGGTCGTGGGTCACGAACAGGGTGGTCGTGTCCAGCTTGCCGATCAGCCCGCGAAGCTCCTCGCGCATGCGCACGCGCAGCTGCGCATCCAGGTTGGAGAACGGCTCGTCGAGCAAAAGCACGGCGGGGCGGATGGCCAGCGCGCGGGCCAGGGCCACGCGCTGCTGCTGGCCGCCTGAGAGTTGGCGCGGCAGCCGGCCGCCCAGCGCGCCCAGTTCCACCATCTGCAGCATCTCCTGCACGCGCGTCTTCCGGTCCGCGGCGGGCACTTTCAGGTTCTTGAGGCCGAACTCGATGTTCTCGGCCACGGTCAGGTGCGGGAAGAGGGCATAGCTCTGGAACACCATGCCCGTGTCGCGCTTGTAGGGCGGCAGGCGGGTGATATCCCGCCCCTGGATGCGGATCTCGCCCGCGGTCGGTTCGATAAAGCCGGCGACCATGCGCAAGGTGGTGGTCTTGCCGCAGCCGCTCGGCCCCAACAGGCAGACCAGCTCGCCCTTGGGCACGTCGATGGACAGATCGTCGACCGCCACCATGCGGCCGAACTCCTTGCGCAGGGACTGCATCGAAAGGACGGAAGCACTCATGGGCTAAACCACTTTCTGTAGGCCCGCGACCCGCTCGACAACGGCGAGCAGCGCCACGGTGACCAGGATGACGAGGGTCGAGACGGCGGCCAGCGTCGGGTCCGAGCCGTAGTCGACATAGGTGAAGATCTGGATTGGCAAGGTCGCCCGCCCGCCATGGGCCAGGAAGAGGGAGACCGTGATGTTGCCGAACGAGGTCACGAACGCAAACACCGAGGCCGAGAGGAGACCGGGCAAAAGGATCGGCAGGGTCACCCGGCGCACGACGGTCAAAGGCGGCGCGCGCAGGTTCATGGCGGCCTGCTCCAGCGCGCGGTCAAACAGGCTGAAGCTCGCGGTCATGGTGCGCACGACATAGGGCATGGTGATCACGATGTGGCCCAGGAACAGGGCCGCGAAGGATTGGCTCAAGCCCGCCCAGACCAGGAACTGCAACAGGCCGATGCCCAGCACCACGGCCGGCACGATCATGGGCGAGAGGACGAAGGCCTGCAGCGCGTTGCGCCCGCGGAAGCGGTAACGCTCGATGGCATAAGCCGCGGGCGTGCCGATGATCAGCGAAGCCACCGTCGCCAAGAGCGCGAGCTGCGTGCTGAGCGAGAGGCTGTCCATGAACGGCTTGCTATCGAACGCCGCCCAGTACCATTTGAGAGTGAAGCCTTGGGGCGGAAAGCCGAGGAAGTCGACCGGGTTGATCGAGGCGCAGATCACCACGATCGCGGGCAACGCCAGGAACAGGTAGATGGCCGTCCGCAGGACGATGCCACCCACATCCGTCGCGCGATGGAGAAAGCGATCCATGGTCAACTCCGCGTCTCGGAGAAGCGCGTGCGGGACAAACGGTTCACCCCGGCCACGAACACGAACACGATGGCCAGCAGGATCAGCGACATGGCACCGCCGAAGGGCCAGTTCAAAGTTACCAATGTCTGCTCGTAGATCATGCTGCCCAGCATCTGGACGCGGGTGCCGCCGATCAGGCGTGGGGTGATGAAGGCCGAGACGGTCAGGATGAAGACGAGGGTTGAGCCGGCCAGGATGCCCGGCATGGCGAGGGGCAGAACGACGCGCCGCAAGGTGGTCCAGCGGCCCGCGCGCAGGTTCGCGGCCGCCTGTTCCAAAGCCGGGTCGATCTGGGCGACCACGCTCATGATCGACAGAACCATGAAGGGCAGGAAGGTCTGCGCCATCACCAGCATGACGGTGAAGGACGAGAACAGGAGCTGGACCGGCGCGTCGATCAGGCCCAGTCCGAGCAAGAATTTGTTCACCAGCCCGCCGCGCCCGAGGATGATCAGCCAGCCGAACACGTTGACGACCAGGCTCAAGGTTAAGGGCAGGATCACCATGGGAATACGCCAGCGGCGTCCGCGCGCGCTCATGCGTGCGAGCGAATAGCCGAGAGGGAAGCCCACCACGACGCAAAAGACAGAGACGATGAGGCCATAGAGAAGCGTCTGGCCTAAGACGCTGAGATAGAACCCATCGCCCAGGAAACGGACATAGTGGCGCAAGGACCAGCCTGCGCCACCGAAGGACTTATCCGAATCGTAGAGGCTTGTCCGCACCAGGGTGAGGAGCGGCACGAGCATGAACAGAAGTAGGAAGATGGCCGCCGGCCCGGCCAGCGTGGTAACGCTGCGCCGCGCGGATCGGGTTGTTAGGCCGGTTGGACCTGGTAAGGGCGTAGCCATAAGCGGTTTTTTCAATCCGCGTAAGTCAGCGAACCATTGTGTCGCTCCCGCGACATCGTCTTATTGAGCCGTGTTTCGCCGCCGCCGTCCAGTCGGGCCATGAATCGTCCGTGACGAAACCCTGTTCGCGGCAACCGCTTCTTCGGTGGCAGAAAGCTCCTGAGCCTAGCATCTGGCGGCGAGCATTCAGATCGGCAGCATTTGCATACGTCCATCACGGACATTCCGTATGCGGCCAGAGCGATTGCGCGCGAGAACGCTTCCGATACGCCGTGCTTCAACCTCTCGACTCCTCGGCAATTCGCGTGAGTCGCGAAAGATTCCGAATGGTGAGACGGCGGCGATGACTGGTCAGAAATCCTGCCCTTTCCCAGCCGGTCAGGACACGGCTTGCGGTATGGAGCGTCGTGCCGGCCATGTCGGCAACGTCCTTGCGACGCAGCGGAAATGCGATTGTCGTACCGACCGCCGTGTTATGCCCGGAATGCCGGGCAAGCCTGAGCAAGGTACGTGCGATACGCTGGTCGGCTCTCTGGGTGCCTAGCTCGCGCATCCGTTCCTGCGCGTCCTGTAGGCGCGTTCCGACGATGCGGATCGTATTGATGGCGATCTGCGGATGACGCGTTATGAGGTCCAAGAGCGCGGCTTCGCTCCAACTCGCTTCGGTGGTTTCCGTCAGCGCGATCGCGTCGGCCGGGTAGCGGCGGTTTGTGAAGAGGGGGACCGTACCGAACAGTTCGCCAGGGCCGATGAACCGGAGCACCATATGAGTGCCATCGGTGCCGTACTGCGAAATTCGCACGCTTCCCTTGATGACGATATGGGCGCGTATGCCTTTGTCGCCCTGGTTGAATATCGGTGCCCCGGCTGGAATTCGCCTTTCACGTGCCGCGCTGGCAACGGTCTTCAGGACCGAGAGCGGCAGCCCGGCGAACAGATCCGTTGCCGCAAAGGCTTGCGGTGATATGCGCGAGATGGTCGTCACCCGGGAACTTTAGCCTGTTCCGCCGAAACATGGAAAAAAGTTGCTCCAGCGCAAACTTCTAAGCCGTTACTTGCCGCAGGATGCCCGCGGTTTGGCGGTATTCGGTTGCGGGGAACGCCTCTGATTTTCCAGCATCGTCACGATAAAGGACGCGGCGGCGGATGGTCGGGAGTGGGGATGTTCTGATGGCCCAGAGGTCTGACGACCCAGAAGCATGTCGAGCTTGGAGAGGCGCGAATCTGCGCCCATCGGACGCCAAGTTGGCGACCGCAAGAACGCCACCGCCGTTCGAAGAGAAGCGTTTAGAGGAATTCCCTGGATCGCGCGGATTGGCGGGAAGATCGCGCCGCCCGACGGCACCATTGGGCCGGCAGCGAGGCCCGCGATCTGAAGCGCGTCGAAGATGCTTCGCCTCTTCTCGCGGCCGTGTCGAAAAGCCGAACGTATGAGACGCCCATGCCCAGACGGCCGACCGCATCTCCCCGTTCCGCATCGCGTGATTTAATGGCGAGATCCGGAAACCTCTCGGTTCTGTTCGTTACCACCTGGGCCTTTACCGTTTGTTTCGCGGTTTGGATGATGTTTGGCGTGACTGGGATTCCCATACGCGGGCAGCTCGGTCTCGATTCGACGGAGTTCGGTCTCCTCACCGCGACGCCTGTGCTCACGGGCGCAATATTTCGTTTGCCCTTGGGCATCTGGACCGACCGCTTCGGCGGCCGAATTATCATGGTGCTTCTATTGGCGGGCTGCGCGATCCCGCTTTGGTTGTCATCCTACGCAACCGAGCTCTGGCAGTTTCTCTTGCTTGGACTGGCGCTTGGATTGGTCGGCGCTTCGTTTTCCGTCGGCACGCCTTACGTCGCCCGATTTTTCTCCAAGGAACGTCGGGGCTTCGCCATGGGCTTTTTCGGCGCGGGAACCGTCGGTGCGGCGCTGAACATGTTTGTGGCACCGGTTCTCATCGACGCCTATGGCTGGCAGATGGTTCCGAAAGTCTACGCCATTGCGCTGTTGGTCACTGCCATCGTGTTCTGGCTGTTGTCCAAGCCCGATCCCGGTGTCGGCAAGGGGGGCGCGCCATCCTCGATGTGGCGCCAGCTGTCCGTGCTTCGAAACCCGCGTGTGTGGAAATATTGCCAATACTACTCGATCGTGTTCGGCGGCTTTACCGCGCTGTCGATTTGGATGCCACAGTACTTCAAGACCGAGTACGGCTTTTCCATCGCGCAGGCATCGTTGCTCGCCGCCTGTTTTTCGTTGCCGGGCGGCGCCTTTCGCGCCCTCGGCGGCTGGCTTTCGGATCGGTTCGGTGCCCACAACATCACGTGGTGGGTGTTGTGGACCGCGTGGATTTGCCTGTTCCTGCTCTCCTATCCCAAGACGGAGTTGATCGTCCACACGGTCGACGACCCGCTCCGCTTTGGTATCGCTGTGCCGTCGTGGATGTTCACAGGCCTGCTTTTCGTGCTTGGCGTGGCCTTCGCCTGTGGCATGGCCTCGACGTTCAAGTATGTGGGCGATGACTTCCCCGACAACATGGGGGTGGTCGCCGGTGTCGTCGGCATGGCGGGCGGCCTGGGCGGCTTCCTGCTGCCGATCATGTTCGGTGTCATCCTGGACCACTTAGGCGTGAACTCCAGTTGCTTCATGCTTCTCTACGGCATCGTCTGGGTTTCGCTGACACTAAACTATCTGACCGAGGTTCGGCGCGCTCCGGTGATGGGGGAGGCCGTCCTCTCGCCAGAACATGGTGTGGCCATGACCGGGACAAAGAAAGGAACGGCGACATGAGCCATTTCCTCGAACGCTTGACCTATCTGTCGCGTAAGCGGGAAAGCTTCGCCGCCGGCCATGGCGAGTTGCGCGATGAAGACCGCACCTGGGAAGAGGGGTATCGGCAACGCTGGCAGCACGACAAGATTGTTCGCTCCACGCACGGCGTGAACTGTACCGGCTCCTGTTCCTGGAAGATCTACGTCAAGAGCGGCGTCGTTACCTGGGAAACGCAGCAAACCGATTATCCCCGGACCCGGCCGGGCATGCCGAACCACGAACCGCGCGGCTGCTCGCGCGGAGCGTCCTATAGCTGGTATCTCTATAGCGCGAGCCGCATCAAGTACCCGATGGTACGAGGTCGCCTCGCGAAGGCTTGGCGCGAGAAGCGCAAGAGTTTGGCCCCGGTCGAGGCATGGGCCGCGATCACCGGCGATCCCGCGACCGCGCAATCCTACAAGTCGATGCGCGGGCGCGGCGGGTTTGTCCGCTCCACCTGGGAAGAGGTGGCCGAGATCATCGCTGCCGCCAATATACACACCATCAAGACGTTCGGGCCTGATCGCGTCGTCGGCTTCTCGCCGATCCCCGCGATGTCGATGGTTTCGTACGCATCTGGCTCGCGCTATCTCAGCCTGATCGGCGGCACGCTGCTCTCCTTCTATGACTGGTACTGCGACCTGCCGCCGTCGAGCCCGCAAACCTGGGGCGAGCAGACCGACGTGCCGGAGTCGGCCGACTGGTACAATTCCGGGTACATCATCGCCTGGGGCTCGAACGTGCCTCAGACACGCACGCCTGATGCGCACTTCTTCGTGGAAGCGCGCTACAACGGCACGAAGGTCGTGGCCGTGACGCCCGATTACGCCGAGGTGGCGAAGCTTTCCGACCTTTGGCTGCATCCCAAGCAAGGCACCGACGCCGCGCTTGCGATGGCGATGGGCCACGTGATCCTGAAAGAGTTCTTTCTCGATCGCCAGACGCCGTATTTCCAGGATTACTGCCGCCGCCTGACGGACATGCCGATGCTGGTGCGGTTACGTCGGGATGGAACCCGATTTGTGCCGGATCGTTATGTGCGGCAAAGCGATTTACCCGATGCGCCGGCATCGGACCGGGCCACGTGGAAGACCGTGGCTGTCGCGGAAGACACCGGCGACCTCGTCGTGCCGCAAGGCTCGATCGGATATCGCTGGCCGAAGGACGGCGAGCCCGCCGGCCGTTGGAACCTTGAAGAGAAGGATGGCGAGACGGGTGCGGCGGCGCGCCTTGCGCTCTCTCTTATCGATCGGCGTGACGATGTGCTGTCGGTCGCCTTCCCTTACTTCGGCGGCAAGCCGCATGAGCATTTTCGCGCGAACGACCAAGGCGGAGACGTTCTGCTGCGAAATGTACCCGCGCGGCGCATCACGCTCGCCGACGGCGATGCGTTTGTCACGACGGTTTTCGATCTGCTCTGCGCCAACTATGGGTTGGATCGCGGGCTCGGTGGGGATTTCGCGGGAAGCTACAGCGACAACGTTCCCTATACGCCGGCCTGGCAAGAGGGCATCACGGGGGTCGGGGCCGACAAGGTCATCGCGGTTGCCCGTGGGTTCGCCGAGAATGCCGAGAAGACCAAGGGCCGCTCGATGGTGATCATCGGCGCCGGCATGAACCATTGGTATCACCAGGATATGGGGTACCGCTCCATCATCAACATGCTGATGATGTGTGGCACCGTCGGCGTCCAGGGCGGTGGCTGGGCGCATTACGTGGGGCAGGAGAAGCTCCGGCCGCAAACGGGCTGGACCATGCTTGCCTTCGCGCTCGATTGGATGCGGCCGCCGCGACAGATGAACGGCACGTCATTTTTTTATGCGCATAGCGACCAGTGGCGCTACGAAAAGATCGATGTCGCGGAACTCCTGTCGCCCTTGGCTGATCCCGCGCCATATCGCGGTAGCATGATCGATCTCAACGTGCGTGCCGAGCGCATGGGGTGGTTACCTTCGGCGCCGCAATTGTCGCTCAATCCGTTGACGCTCGCCGCCGAGGCGGATCGCGCGGGCAAGGCCGTGAAGGAGCATGTGGTCGCCGGGTTGAAATCCGGTGCGATTTCCATGGCCAGCGAGGACCCGGATAACCCGGTGAACTTCCCGCGCAACCTTTTCATTTGGCGTTCGAACTTGTTCGGTTCATCCGGCAAGGGGCACGAATATTTCCTCAAGCACTTTCTCGGCACCCGCCATGGCCTTCAAGGCAAGGATCTTGGAGAGATGGATGGCGCGAAACCGCGAGAGGTTACCTGGCGCGACCCCGCGCCCGAAGGCAAGCTCGATCTCGTAACGACGCTCGACTTCCGCATGTCGACCAGTTGCCTCTATTCCGATGTCGTGTTGCCGACCGCCACCTGGTACGAGAAAAACGACCTCAACACGTCGGACATGCACCCGTTCATCCATCCGCTCTCGGCGGCGGTGGACCCGGTCTGGGAGGCGCGCAGCGATTGGGAAATTTACAAGACGATCGCCAAGCGCTTCTCGGAGCTCTCGGTCGGCCATCTCGGCGTCGAGCGAGATGTGGTGTTGACTCCGATCCAGCACGATACGCCGGGCGAACTCGCGCAGCCGCTTGATGTGAAAGATTGGAAGAAGGGCGAATGCGACCTCATACCTGGGGTGACCGCGCCGCAGATAACGGTCGTCGAGCGTGATTACCCGAACACGTATCGGCGCTTCACAGCACTCGGTCCGCTCGCGGACAAATTGGGTAACGGCGGGAAGGGAATCGTTTGGAATACCGAGAAGGAGGTAAAGGGCCTAGGCGACCTCAATTATCGGGTAAACGACGGTGGAGAATCCCACGGGCGGCCGCGCATCGAAACCGACATTGATGCGGCCGAAGTCATCCTTTACTTGGCGCCGGAGACCAATGGTGAGGTCGCGGTCAAAGCCTGGGAAGCGCTGGGCAAGGTGACCGGACGAGACCACGCCCACCTAGCCAAGCCGCGGGAAGATGAAAAGATTCGTTTCCGCGACATTCAGGCTCAGCCGCGCAAGATCATCTCCTCTCCGACCTGGTCCGGCATCGAAAGCGAGCACGTCAGCTATACGGCGGGTTACACCAACGTTCAGGAGCTTATTCCCTGGCGCACGCTTTCCGGACGCCAGCAATTTTACCAGGACCATCGCTGGCTTCGCGATTTCGGCGAATGCTTTGCCGTCTACCGGCCTCCGATCGACACGCGCGGGATTGAAGGCATGCTCGGCGCTCGAAGCAATGGCGAGCGAGAAATCGTGCTCAATTTCATTACTCCGCATCAGAAATGGGGCATCCATTCGACCTATACCGACAATCTTCTGATGCTGACGCTGTCACGCGGTGGCCCGATCGTCTGGCTGTCGGAAACGGATGCGAAGAAAGTTGGAATCTCCGACAACGATTGGATCGAACTGTTCAACTTGAATGGCGCTATCGCGGCGCGCGCGGTTGTCAGCCAGCGCGTCCAAGACGGCATGTGCATGATGTATCACGCACAGGAGAAGATCGTGAACGTGCCGGGATCACAGATCACCGGCCAGCGCGGCGGTATTCATAACTCCGTCACACGCACGGTGCTCAAGCCGACGCACATGGTCGGGGGCTACGCTCAGCTTTCTTATGGTTTCAATTACTACGGCACTGTCGGTTCCAACCGTGACGAGTTCGTGGTCGTGCGCAAGCTTAATAAGGTCGACTGGCTTGACCGCCCCGATCCCTCCGACCGCGCCGTCGAGGAGATTGCGTCATGAAGATCAGAGCTCAGGTCGCAATGGTGCTCAACCTCGACAAGTGCATCGGCTGTCACACGTGCTCGGTCACCTGCAAGAATGTTTGGACGTCGCGCCAAGGCATGGAATACGCCTGGTTCAACAACGTCGAGACCAAGCCCGGAGTCGGCTATCCCAAGGACTGGGAAAATCAGCGCCGATGGCGCGGCGGCTGGGAGCGCAAGAAGAATGGCAAGATAACGCCGAAACAGGGCGGGCGCTTGGCGATTCTCGCCAAGATCTTCGCCAATCCGCACTTGCCCGAGATAGACGACTACTACGAGCCCTTCACTTTCGACTACGAGCACTTGCAGAAGGCACCGGAGTTGCAGACCTCTCCGGTCGCCCGTCCGCTCTCGCTCGTTACGGGCCGAACGATGGAAAAGATCGAATGGGGGCCGAACTGGGAGGAAATCCTCGGCGGCGAGTTCGACAAGCGCTCACAGGATTACAATTTCGAAGCCGTGCAGAAGGACATCTACGGGCAGTTCGAGAATACCTTCATGATGTACCTGCCAAGGTTGTGCGAACACTGCCTCAACCCGAGCTGCGTTGCTTCTTGCCCGTCCGGCTCGATCTACAAGCGCGAGGAGGACGGTATCGTCCTCATCGATCAGGACAAGTGTCGCGGCTGGCGCATGTGCGTCTCTGGCTGCCCCTATAAGAAGATTTATTATAATTGGACTACCGGAAAGGCGGAAAAATGCATTTTCTGCTATCCGCGCATCGAGGCCGGCCAGCCGACCGTGTGCTCCGAGACCTGCGTCGGCCGTATCCGGTATCTCGGCGTGCTGCTTTATGATGCTGATGGCATTGCGCAAGCGGCGGCGACCGAAAGCGAACAGGACCTTTACGAAGAGCAGCTCAAGCTCTTCCTCGATCCGAACGATCCGGAGATTGCGGCCAGGGCGAGCGCTGACGGCGTGCCGGATGCTTGGATCGAGGCGGCGAGACGGTCGCCGGCGTATAAGATGGCGGTCGACTGGAAGATCGCCTTTCCGCTGCATCCCGAATACCGGACCTTGCCGATGGTCTGGTACGTGCCGCCGCTCTCGCCGATTCAATCGCACGCCAATGCCGGCGCCATCGAGGCGGTAGGCGATATTCCCGACGTGCGC
Organism: uncultured Alphaproteobacteria bacterium; assembly: GCA_902826885.1. Lineage (GTDB taxonomy): Bacteria > Pseudomonadota > Alphaproteobacteria > CADEGL01 > CADEGL01 > CADEGL01. The sequence continues at coordinate 56,209 of CADEGL010000009.1, forward strand.
TCGTTGCGCATTCCCGTGCGCTATCTCGCGAACCTCCTGACGGCTGGCGCCGAAGCGCCGATTGTGTCGGCGCTCGAGCGCATGTTGGCGATGCGCGTTTACTTTCGACAGCGCCAGTTGGGAGAGGGCGGCGGCGATGCGGTGCTGGCGCAGGTCGGTCTCAGCGTGTCGCAAGTCGAGGAAATGCACCGGTATCTTTCCATCGCCAACTATGAGGACCGATTCGTCATCCCGACCAGCCACCGCGAACAGGCGGAGGATGCATACGGTCTGAGGGGCTCCTGCGGTTTCAGTTTCGGTAACGGCTGTGATTCCGGGGCTCCGCATTCGACGCTGTTTGGCGGTCAGATGGGCCGGCGGAAGCTCACGCCTGTACGACCTTAAGGGAGACGTGTTCGTGATCGTTTTCAGGGCCTTGAGCGCGCTGCTTTCCTATCCCAGCGAGGAGGCGCGGGCGGCGTTGCCGGAGATTGCCGCGGTGATTACGTCTTCCCGCCTGATAGGCCCGCGCGAGCGGGCGGGCCTTCTCGCGCTCATCGCGGAGATAGCGAAGGGCGATACGCTGCGCGCCGAGGAAAATTATGTCGATCTGTTCGACCGCGGCCGCTCGCTGTCGTTGCATCTGTTCGAGCATCTGCACGGCGACGGCCGCGATCGCGGCAAGGCCATGGTGGAGCTAAAGCAGATCTACAACAACGCCGGCTTCGAACTCTCGCCGAAGGAGTTGCCGGACTATCTTCCGGTCATTCTCGAATATCTGAGCTGCCGTAACCTCGCCGAGGCGCGTGCGATGCTGTCGGATTGCGCGCATATCCTGGCATCGATCGCCCGCTCGCTGCTGGCGCGCCGCAGCCCGTACGCCGCTGTGCCGCAGGCGCTTCTCGTCATGGTCGGCGAACAGCCAATCGATGTGGCGAAAGTGCTGCCAGTGCCGGAGCGGATCGAGCGGCTTGACGACGATTGGGCCGAACAGCCGGCATTCTCTGATGTGACGCCGCGCCGAGACGTGGCTGAAAGAGAGGTCTGATCATGCTTTCCAGCAGCTACGTGAACACATTTCTCTTTGGCATCTATCCATATATCTGTCTTGTGGTGCTCCTGATCGGCAGCCTGATCCGGTTTGACCGCGAGCCCTATACCTGGAAGAGCGATTCATCGCAGATACTGCGGAAGCGTCAGTTGCGGCTTGGCTCCAACTTGTTTCATTACGGTGTGATCACCGTTATTTTTGGACACTTTGTCGGCTTCCTGGCGCCGCATTGGATGGTCGATTGGGCGCTCGATGCGGCGTCTCACCAGCTTCTCGCCATGGTGATCGGTGGCATCGCGGGGGTTGTGGCCATCATCGGTCTGACGATCTTGATTCATCGCCGTCTCGCGGACCCGCGTATCCGGCTCAACAGCCGCAAATGGGATATCGCAATCACGCTCATGCTGTGGCTTCAACTGGCGCTTGGCTTGCTTACCGTTCCCCTCTCCGCCCGTCACATGGACGGCAGCATGTTCGTGACGCTGACAGATTACGTCAAAGGCGTTGTTACCCTAGATGGTTCCGCGGCGGCGTTGATGATAGGGGTGCCGCTCACTTACAAGCTGCATATCCTGCTTGGCTTCACGTTGTTCCTGGTTTCGCCGTTCACCCGCATGATCCATATATGGAGCGGTGCAGGGGTGATATCTTATCTATTCCGCCCATATCAGATCGTGCGCACGCCGAAAACACGGGCGCGAGAGTCGCGATCGTGACCGTCTCGGTCAATGGCGTCGAGGTTCCAGTCGAAGGCGCGGCCTCGCCCGAATTCGCGGCAACGCGGGAGTTGCTTCGTCAGCGCGCAAGCGCGCTCGGCTTGATCTCTGCGGAAGCCCGGGAGGAAAGCGAAGTCGAGGTCGCGATCGAAGCCTTGCTCGAGCGGGAGGTTGTGATACCGGCGCCGACGGAAGCCGAGTGTCTGCGTTATTACGAGCAGAATCCCATGGTGTTCGAGAGCGGTGATCTCGTGCACGCCCGGCATATCCTGTTCCAAGTGACGGCGCGCGTGAACGTGCCGGAAATACGCGCCCGCGCCGAAAATGCGCTCAACGCGTTACTTGCCGATCCCGGCCGTTTTCCGGCCCTGGCCGCGGAGCTCTCCAACTGTCCTTCCGGTCAGCAGGGCGGCAACCTCGGGCAGATCGGGCGCGGCGATACCGTACCGGAGTTCGAGAAGGCGTTGTTCCGGCTCGGACCAACTGGGCTGCTGCCGGAGTTGGTAAAGACACGTCACGGTTTCCATGTTGTTGCGGTCGACCGGCGGATCCCCGGAACGAAGCTCCCCTTCGATACCGTCGGCCAGGACATCGCGGAAGTTCTTCGCGCCACCGTCGAAAAACGGGCACTTCATCAATATGTCCGCATTCTCGCGGGGAAGGCGGACATCATCGGAGCAGACCTCCAGGGGACGGAGGTGCCGCTCGTTCAGTAAGGGGGGAAGCTGGTTGGTTGGGGGACTAGGATTCGAACCTAGACTGGCGGAGTCAGAGTCCGCTGTCCTACCATTAGACGATCCCCCACCAGGGCGGTGGTCTGCGGCGCTGGGGCGCTAAGGCCGAAATCGCAGGCAGGGCTTGGACATAGACCGGGCGACCCGGCCCGTCAAGCTACCCCGCGCGGCTACTTTGACGGGCCGGCGATTCCGCCAATCTTGCCCGATAAGGTCTTTCTACACCCTTCCTGTCCTGCCCGAATTTCGGTAGACCGTTTCCAAGCGCAAAATGGCGGCTGGCCTTCTAGGAGGCCATGCCGGCCGGCGGAGTTGGCATGAATCCACGCGGCGGGACAGCGGGGGAGAACGGGGTGGCCGAGGGCCACGTCTACGCCGCGCTCGACCTTGGCACCAACAACTGTCGCCTTCTGATCGCGCGGCCGACGCGCGGGGGCTTCCGTGTCATCGATTCCTTTTCGCGCATCGTCCGCCTGGGCGAGGGGTTGGGCGCGAACGGGCGTCTGGGCGAGCCCGCGGTCGAGCGCGCCATCGCTGCCCTCAAGGTCTGCGCCGGCAAGATCAAACGGCGGGGCGTCACGCGGGCCCGCCACGTGGCGACCGAAGCCTGCCGGCGCGCCGCCAATGGCGACGATTTCCTGGCCAAGGTTTCGGCGGAAACCGGCATCGCGTTCGAGATCATCTCGGCCGAGGAGGAGGCGGCCCTGGCGCTTGCCGGCTGCGCGCCCTTGATCGAGAACGGCGCCTCCCACGCGCTGGTGTTCGACATCGGCGGCGGTTCCACCGAGGTGGCTTGGGCCGAAGTGGGGGCGGAGCCGCGCATCATCGATTCCCTGTCGCTGCCATGCGGCGTCGTGGATATGAGCGAGCGTTACGACGGCCGCGATGTCGTGCCGGAGGCCTATCGGGCAATGATCGGCGAGGTGGCCGCGCGCCTCGCGCCGTTCGAGGCGCGCAACGGCATCCGCGCGCGGGTGGCCGGCGGCGGCGTGCAGATGATCGGCACGTCGGGCACGGTCACCACGCTGATGGGCATGCTGCTCGACCTGCCGCGTTACGACCGCGCGCGGGTGGACGGCACGCGGCTGGAATTCGACGCCATGTGGGCCGTCGCCGACCGGCTCCTGGGCATGGATTACGACACGCGCGCGGCGCATCCCTGCATCCTGGGCGCGCGCGCCGAGTTCGTCATTCCCGGCACCGCGATCTTGGCCGCCATCTGCGAAACCTGGCCGGTCGGCCGCGTGACGGTGGCCGACCGGGGTCTGCGCGAAGGCATTTTGCTCCACCTGATGGCGGACCAGCGATGAAGACACTGAAGGACGGTAAGCGGCGGACGACCTCGTCGCGCCGCTGGCTGGAGCGTCAACTGTCCGATCCCTTCGTCGCCGAGGCTAAGCGCCAGGGTTATCGCAGCCGCGCGGCGCTCAAACTCGTGGAGATGGAGGCCAAGGCCAAGCTTCTGCGCCCGGGGCGGCGCGTCGTCGATTTGGGTGCCGCGCCCGGCGGCTGGACCCAGGTCGCGGTCGAGCGGGTGAAGCCGGCGCCGGGAAAGGGCGCGGTCGTCGCCATCGACATCACGCCCATGGCGGCCATCGGGGATGCGACGCTGCTCGAACTCGATGCCTTCGCGCCGGACGCCCCCCAACGCATCCTAGAGGCGCTGGGCGGGCCGGCCGATATTCTGCTAAGCGACATGGCGCCGCCCGCGACCGGCCATGGCTCCACCGACCATCTGCGCAGCATGGCACTGGCCGAGGCGGCGCTGGCGCTGGCGGACGATCTCCTGCGTCCGGGCGGGGGCTTTCTCGTGAAGATTCTGCAGGGTGGCGGCGAGGTGGAGTACGAACGACTCATGCGCCGGAAGTTCGAAGGGACGCGCCGCTTGAAGCCTGCGTCCAGCCGCGCCGATTCGCGCGAAATCTACATGCTGGGCACCGGCTTCCGCGGGCCGGGCATCAACTAGGCTCGGCCCCTTGCCCGCCGTCCAACCGAGGCGTATCTGACCCGGAAACCACTGCAAATCCGGAGATGGGGGCGCCGGCCGCTCCGATGATTTGACCACAGAAAAACGGCGTGTATAGTGCGCCCCACCGGCCTCGGAGCGGACATGAGTTTCCCGGAAGCCCTGACTTTCGACGACGTTCTCATCAAGCCGGCCCACTCCGCCACCCTGCCTACCGACGCCGAGACCAAGACCCGCCTGACGCGGCAGATCGAGCTCGGCATCCCGCTGCTCTCGGCCGCCATGGATACGGTCACCGAGGCGCCGCTCGCGATCGCCATGGCCCAGAACGGCGGCATGGGCGTGATTCATAAGAATCTCGATATCGCCGCGCAGGCCACCGAGGTCCGCAAGGTCAAGAAGTTCGAGTCCGGCATGGTGGTCAATCCGTTGACCACCGGCCCCGAACGGCCCTTGGCCGACGCGCTGGCGGTGATGCAGCAGAACCGCATTTCCGGCATCCCGGTGGTCGAAAAGTCGGGCGGCAAGCTGGTTGGCATCCTGACCCACCGCGATGTGCGCTTCGCCACCGATCTGCGCCAGCCGGTTCAGGAGCTGATGACGCGCAACGTGGTCACCGTGCGCGAGGGCGTCGACATGGAGGAGGCGCGCCGCCTGCTCCACAAGCACCGCATCGAAAAACTGGTTGTGGTCGACAAGGACCATCGCTGTATCGGCTTGATCACCGTCAAGGACATGGACAAGGCCGCCCAATATCCGCATGCCTGCAAGGACGGCCAAGGCCGCCTGCGCGTGGGCGCGGCGACGGGCGTGGGCGAGGAAGGGGTGCGCCGCGCCGAAGCGCTTTTCGATGCCGGGGCCGACGTCATTTTCGTCGACACCGCGCACGGCCATTCGGAAGGCGTCATCGGCACGGTCGGACGCATCCGCAAGCTTTCGAACTATGGCCAAGTGGTGGCCGGCAACGTCGCGACCAAGGACGGCGCCAAGGCGCTGATCGACGCGGGCGCCGACGCGATCAAGGTCGGCATCGGGCCGGGCTCGATCTGCACCACGCGCGTCGTGGCGGGCGTCGGCGTGCCGCAATTCACCGCGATCCTGGAAACGGCGGAGGAATGCCGCAAGCACAATGTGCCCGCCATCGCCGACGGCGGCATCAAGTTCTCGGGCGATCTGGCCAAGGCCATCGCGGCGGGTGCGTCTTGCGCCATGCTGGGCGGCCTGTTCGCGGGCACCGACGAAAGCCCCGGCGAAGTGATCCTCTACCAGGGCCGCTCCTATAAGACGTATCGCGGCATGGGGTCGCTTGGCGCCATGGCGCGCGGCTCGGCCGACCGCTACTTCCAGCAGGAGGTGCGTGACAGCCTGAAGCTGGTGCCCGAAGGCATCGAAGGCCGCGTGCCCTACAAAGGCCCCGTGTCGAACATCATCCATCAGCTCGTCGGTGGCTTGCGCGCGGCCATGGGCTATACCGGCAGCCGCAACCTGGGCGAGTTCCAGCAGCGCTGCCAATTCGTGCGCATCACCTCCTCCGGCCTGCGGGAGAGCCACGTCCACGACGTGACCATCACCCGCGAGGCGCCCAACTACCGGCACGACGGGTGACGCGGAGAGCCAAGCTCCCGCGCACCGTCCTTCCCCAGCAAAGTGCGTCCGAAGCAGGTGCGGCATGACGCCGGGCGCGCGCCTTCAGGCCGCCATCGAACTGCTCGACGCGATCGACGCGGACGGCCGCCCGCCGGACCGGCTGATGACGGCTTATACCCGCGCGCGCCGCTATATGGGCGGAGGCGACCGGGCGGCGGTGCGCGAGCGCGTCTACGGCGTCATGCGGCGGCGTGCGCGGCTGGATTGGTGGCTGCGGCAAACCGCGCCAAGCCTGCCACGCGATGGGCGCCGCCGCGTGATCGCCGACCTGGCGCTGACGGACCAGGCCGAAGCCCCCGCGCTGGCCGCGTTGTTCGACGGCGGCCAGTACCGCGCGGCGCCGCTGGTTTCGGACGAGGCCGCGCTGTTCGCCACGCTCCGGGGAAAATCGCTCGACGACACGGCGCAACCGGAATCCGTGCGCGCCGAGGCGCCCGAGGCGCTGTGGTCTGAATTGTCCGCGTTGGGCGTGGCCGAGCTTCAGGCGCTCAACCGCCCGGCCACCGTCGATCTAAGGGTCAACGCGCTGAAAGCGACGCGCGACGAAGCCATCGCGGCGCTGCGGGCGGAAGGCATCGCGTCGAGCGCGACCGGCCTATCGCCCTGGGGTCTGCGATTGGACAAGCCCGCCGCGCTGGACCAGGTGAAATCGTTCCGCGCCGGATTGATCGAGGTGCAGGATGAGGCCTCGCAAGTGGCGGCGCTTCTGACCGGCGCCAGGCCGGACATGGTCGTGGTGGATTTCTGCGCGGGCGCGGGCGGCAAGACACTGGCGCTGGCCGCTTCGATGGAAAACCGGGGCCGCATCCTGGCCTGTGACATCGCACCCGAGCGGTTGGCGCGCATGGTGCCGCGGCTTGCGCGGGCGGGTGTCACGATCGTCGAAACCGATGCGGGTGGGGGGGCGCCGGCAACCGCCGACCGCGTGCTGGTCGACGCGCCTTGCAGCGGCAGCGGCACCTGGCGGCGCGATCCCGCCGCCAAATGGCGGCTGACGCGCGAGCGGCTTGCGGAGCTTGTGGCGTTGCAAGCCGATATTCTGGCCCAAGCGGCGCCGTTGGTGCGGCAAGGCGGCCGGCTGGTCTATGCGGTATGCTCGCTGATCGAAGCGGAGGGCAGCGCGCAAGTGCGGCGTTTTCTCGAAACCCATCCTTCATTCGCGCCTCTGCCCGCGCACGGCCTTTGGCCGGAGACCATCGGCGGCGGCGCGCCCGAGGGATGTGGCGAGTTCCTGCGTCTGACTCCCGCGCGTGATGGTACCGACGGTTTCTTCGCCGCCGTTCTGGAGCGGCGGTCATGACCGGCTTTCTTTCGCGCGCGGAAGCCCGCATCCGGCCTGCCGACGGCCAGGATGCCGAGGCCGTGGCGCGCATCTTCGTCGAGACCTGGCAGGCCGCTTACCCCGGCATCCTGGCCGAGCGGGTGCTGACCGGCCTTTCGGTCGAGCGGCAGTTCGCCTATTGGCGCGGCGTCATCGCCGGGCGCGAGCAGACCGTCTTCGTCGCCGACTCCCAGGGCGTCGTCGGCTTCGCGGCCTGCGGCGTGGCGCGCCCTCGCCTGGCCGGCTACCGCGGCGAGGTGTTCACGCTTTACATATTGCCGGACCGCCAGGGCGAGGGGATCGGCCGCGCGTTGTTCTCCGTGGCGCTCACCCGCCTGGCCAAACGCGATCTCATGCCCGCTTTGGTCTGGGTGCTGGCCGACAATCCGGCTCGTTTCTTCTACGAGCGCCTCGGCGGCAAGCGCGCGGGCGAACGCGACGACAAACTGGGCGACAAGCCGCACCGCGAAATCGCGTATGGCTGGTCCGCCGTTCCCACTCCCACCGATCCTTGTTAGGACTCCGACCATGACCGACCGTGTCCTCATTCTCGATTTCGGCTCGCAAGTCACCCAACTCATCGCGCGCCGCGTGCGCGAAAGCGGCGTTTATTGCGAGATTCTGCCCTACAGCGTGAGCGACGACCGTGTGCGTGCCTTTGCGCCCAAGGCCATCATTCTTTCCGGCGGCCCGGCCTCGGTGACCGAGGCGGACACGCCGCGCGCGCCCAATTCCGTGTTCGAATTGGGCGTGCCCGTGTTCGGCATCTGCTACGGCCAGCAGACGCTGTGTCATCAGCTCGGGGGCGAAGTGCAGGGTTCGGACCACCGCGAGTTCGGCCGCGCCGTGGTCGACCTGATCGGCGACAGCCCGCTCTTCAACGGGGCGTGGAAGAAGGGCGGCCACGAGACCGTGTGGATGAGCCACGGCGACCGCGTGACGCGTATGCCCGAAGGCTTCCGCGTCCTGGGTACGAGCGAAGGCGCGCCGTTCGCCCTGATCGGCGACGACAAGCGCCACTATTACGGCTCGATGTTCCATCCCGAGGTGGTGCACACGGCCCATGGCGGCGAGCTGATCAAAGCCTTCACCCACGGCGTGGCGGGCTGCAAGGCCGAATGGTCCATGGCGGCCTTCCGCGCCCAGGCCATCGCGCGCATTCGCGAGCAGGTCGGCAAGGGCCGCGTCGTCTGCGGCCTGTCGGGCGGTGTCGATTCGTCCGTCGCCGCGGTCTTGATCCACGAGGCCATCGGCGACCAGCTCACCTGCATCTTCGTCGACCACGGCTTGTTGCGCGCGGGCGAGGCGGAGGAGGTGGTGAAGCTGTTCCGTGGCCACTACAACATTCCGCTGGTTCACCGTGATGCGAGCGATCTGTTCCTCTCGCGCTTGGCCGGCGTCTCGGACCCCGAGCAGAAGCGCAAGATCATCGGCGCCACCTTCATCGACGTGTTCGACGAGGAGGCCAAGAAGATCGGCGGCGCCGATTTCCTCGCGCAAGGCACGCTCTATCCCGACGTGATCGAATCGATCGCCCCCTCGGGCGGCCCCAGCGTGACGATCAAGAGCCACCACAACGTGGGCGGCCTGCCCGCGCGCATGAAGATGAAGCTGGTCGAACCCTTGCGCGAGTTGTTCAAGGACGAGGTGCGGGCGCTGGGCCGCGAGCTGGGCTTGCCGCACACGCTGGTCGGCCGCCACCCGTTCCCCGGGCCGGGCCTGGCCATCCGCGTGCTGGGCGCGATCACGCCCGAGGCGCTGGAGGTGTTGCGCAAGGCCGATGCGATCTATCTGGAAGAGATCCGCGCCGCCGGCCTTTACGACGCCATCTGGCAGGCCTTCGCCGTTCTCTTGCCCGTGCGCACCGTGGGCGTCATGGGCGACGCGCGCTCCTACGAGAATGTCTGCGCGCTGCGCGCCGTGACCTCGACCGACGGCATGACCGCCGATTCCTATCCCTTCGAACACGCCTTCCTGTCGCGCGTGGCGACCCGCATCGTTAACGAAGTGCGCGGCATCAACCGCGTGACCTACGACTGCACGTCCAAGCCGCCGGGGACGATTGAGTGGGAGTGATTCAGAGCCCGTCGAGGATATCCCGCAGTATCCCATTCTCCCCTTCGAGCCACTGAGATTGGTAACAAAATAGCCGATCCATTCGGCGGCTATCGGCCTGTATGGATCGCAGTCGACGGACCGGCCGACGGTGTTTCCATCTAAAGCAATGCCGCATTATTTGAACTTCAATTCCATTCGTGCGTGACCTTCATTGGCTGTCACCGCCATGTCGGTGGCCATGAAGACGCGGGCGGGATCTACCGAGCCGTCCGCCAGGAACGCGTTGCGCACCGCGGTCGCGCGCGCCGTGCCCAGCGCGGCTAGTTCGGCTCCGCTTGGCGTGAAGCTCTTGCGCAGTTCGCCGCGCAGCCATTGCGTTTCCAGCAGGGTGCGGCGGTCGTCATCATCGGCATCCGGTTTGGCGCCGGGTGCGGCCTTGAGAGCATCGGCGGAGAACTCGGGGAACACCGGCCTCTTGCCCAGTTTGGCGCGATAGAGATCTTCCAGCCCGTCATGCTGATCGTCCGCATCCAGGGCGGCAACACTCGTCGCCTTGCCGCCCTCCTTGGCCAGAACCGCCTTGTCGATCGCGGCGTCGGCCATCGCGGTTGCATCCTCGCGTATGCCGGGGCCCGCGGGGATATCGAGCTTCAGTTCGGGCCGCTGGTTCAAGGCCTTGGCCAGCGCTCCCAGCGCCTCGGCCGCGCCCTGGGGCAGGCTGGCGGAACCCGGCGCGAAATCGATGTATTGCGCCTTGTCCGCCCCCGCGAACAGCGAGCCGATCAGCCGGAATGGCGCGGTCACCACCTTTTCGACGACATTGCCGACGACTTGCCAGATGACGGGCCAGAGGCGGAATTCGGGATCATCCAGCGATCCCTCCACGGGTAGGTTCAGGTCGATCACGCCCTTGCTGTCCTTGAGCAAGGCGGTTGCCAGCCGCACGGGCAGCGGCACGGCGTCCTTGCTGTCGGTGGCCTGGCCCCATTCCAGTTGATCGACGATCACATGATGATCGGCTTTCAACACACGATTGTCGATTTTGTACGACAGTTCGGTGGTCAGCTTGCCCTTGGCGATGGCGTAGCCGGTATAGCGCCCGGAATAGGGATTGAACGCCGGCAGCTCGATATTGCGGAAAGCGAGCTTTAAGTCGGTCTTCCTGCCGTAGGACATCAGGTCCATCGAGCCCTTGATGGTGACCGGCGAGAACTGGTCGATCACCTGACCGTTCAAGTCGATGACCGCGATCTGGCCGGGCGCATTGGTGATGTTGGCGATGGTGCCTTTCAATTCGTCGATGCGGGCGGAGAAGTTGGGTTGAATGAACAGATCGGAAAAGCCCATCGAACCGCCGCTGACGGCAAGCTGTTTCAGATGCACCGTCCAGTCTGGCTTGGCGGCCTGGACCGGCGCGGTGGTGGTCGCGGTGTCCTTGGTCGATGGGATCGTTGGGGCGGCGGCCTCGTTTGACGCGGCCGCCTTGGGCGGCATGAGCGGCGTGAAGTTGAAGCTGCGGTCGGGCTGTATCTGCACCTGGCCCACCGGCTGCACCAGGTTAGCCTGACTGACCTCGATTCGATTGTTGCGAAGGACGATGCCCGTGAGAGCGAAGGAGCGCCAGGCAAAAAACGGGCTGTTGGTGGTGGTCTCCAGGAGCTCGAAATTTTTGACCGCGGCGTTGCCGGTAAAGCGCAACGCGGCGAGGTCGGCGCCCTTGAAATGCACCGCGCCGGATGCGTTGGCCTCGCCCGAGCGTAGCTCCAGCGACTTGAGCGGCGGCAGATAGGGCACGAACGGCTTCAGGGCCAAGTCGGTCAGGGTGAATTTAAGATCGCCCTCAAGATCCGCCGGCGTCACCGTGGCGTCGCCCGCGGCGCGCCCCTTGCCATTGATGCCGGCGTCGAAACGGATGCTCATCGGCTGGGTGCGGTCGCTGCTTGCGCCGGTGACGCTGACGGTGAGCGGGGCGATATTGAGGCGGGCGGGATGCTCCAGCGCCTGGTCCTCGAAATTCAGCTGGGCGCCGTTGAGCGCGAACTGGCCCAAGGAAATCTGCCAGGGCTGCGCCGGTGCCGTTTCGGCTGGCGCCGATACGGGCGGCGTTGGCGGCAACAGGGTGAGCAGGCTGATCTGGCCGTTATGCTGACGGCGTACTGAAAACGCCGCACCGTCGAGAACCAGATTGCCAAACTGAAGTTTTCGGGCGCCATAATCGAGCGCGAGGTCGGTAAGGGATGCGTCGGCCAATTGGATGGCCGGTTCGTTTGCGCCCGCCGCAGCCACGCCCAATCCCTGTAGCGTCAACCGGGGCATCGCCGCCGTCAGTTGGCTGATGCCATCGGCGTTGGCGGTCAGCACGATGGGGCCGGCGCTGGCATTGAGCTGCGCGAGAGTCAGCGTGCCCCGGAACAGCGCCTTGTCGCCCACCACCGACAGGCCGCTGCTCGTCACCTCGGGCAGCGACAGGTTCAGGCTCAGCCCTTGCGGGCCATAGGCGAAATCATAGTCGGCGGTGATGCTTGCCTCGCCACTGGTGAGCGCCACCGGCATCCTTTCGCCCAGGAATTTCTGTACCGTCTCGCTCTTGAGGGAAGTGATGACGAGGCGCCCATGCGAGGAGATGGGGGCGATGGACAAGGTGCCGCGCCAAGCAAAGTCTTCGCCCTGCCCGCTCTTCGCATTCAATGTAAAGTCGCCGCCTTCCGCCAGGTTGGTCTGGAAATCCCTCAGGGCGAACTCAATGGGAATCAGCGTTTCTTCCGGCCGATGGGCTTGGCTGTCGTCGACATAACGCACGCCGCCCTGGTTGACGGTGAAGGCGCTGATCTTCACCGCCGGGCCCGGCCCCTCGGAGTGGGTGTCGGGCTGAGGTGGGGGCATAAGTTCGAGCAGATTGAGCGATCCGTCGGGCCGCATGCGAGCGTCGATGAACGGCCGGTCCAGGGTTACCTCGGTGAAGTGGTAGGCGGATTGGAATAGCGACAGGAACGAGAAGTCCACCCGCAGGTGCCCCACCGCGACCAAAGGCTGTTGCGTGGCCGGCAACGCGATATCGTCGATGTCGAGGGTGAAGGTGAACGGATTGAATCGGATATCGCCAAGTCCGAGGGGCTTGTCGAGATTGGTTTCCACCCAGCTGGTTGCCTCGGAGCGCACAAGGCTCGGCACCAGATAAAATCCCGCCAGCACATAGGCGACGAACAGAACGGCCAGGGCAGCCAGGACACGGAGCCAGACGCGGCGCCGGGGGCGGCCCAAAGCGGGTGCCTCCTGTGCGGCGGGTTCGTGATCGGAGGAGGTGCCGTTCGACATTGAGGTGACCATAACAGATTACGAGGGTGAGAATATTGCCGAGCGGTCGGCGGTCGGTTGTAGGAACACCGTGCTCGTGGCCGTTGGGCGCTAGTTACATCGTGGCACGCGGGAAGTGGTGTTTTCGAGCGCCTGTTGAGAGGCTTCGCTCGCATCAGCGCGCAAAGATTTGATCAGCCGCTTCGCTGGAGTCTACGCATGCCTCCCAACCATCACCACCTTCGCGGGCGGCTGAGAAAAGCCCCGCGAGAGGTGGTGTTCAAGGACCACTGCCTGGGCTTCGCTCGACCTCGGCGACAAGCCGGTTGAAACCGTGGCCGGTGCCCTCGCGGCGCGGCGCGATTTCCGCTTCTCCGCCGAGGAAGGCTGCCTGCTCCGTGTAGAGCATGGCCGTGCTGGCTGTCTTGGATGACGGCTTGAACTCGATCGTGGCCATCGAGCTGGAGATCAAGTTGCCGTCGGTGCGCATGGTGAAGGCGTAGACGATGTGTCCGGCTTCCAGGATGTCGAGATAGCGCGAACGGAATTCGTGCACCTTGCCGTCCGGCGACCTGAGTAGGCTCAGCTCCTCTCCACCGATGCGAAAGTCGCACCGGGTCTCGATCTCCTGCCAATCCGGGTGGCATGAGGTCCAGCGGCGCTTAAGTTTTGGATCGGAGAAAAATTGGAACGCGTGCTTGGTGTTGCCTGGCAGCACGCGCTCGATGACGAACGTCGTATGCGTGAAGGGAGACATTATTCGATTTACCTCTTCTCCGGTTCTTCGGTCATGAGCCGTTCCAGGCTGTCGAACGCTTTGTTCAGCGAGCGCTTGTGCTCGGCAAGCCAACTGTCGATCGTGCGCAAAGCCTGGGGCCGGGTCTTGAACGTGCGTACGCGTCCGGCCTTGTGCGATTTGACCAGTCCGGCCTCCTCGAGAATCTTGAGATGCTTCACGGCCGAGGGCATGGCGACGCCGTTGGCGGCGGCCAGCTCCTTGACCGACGCAGGCCCCCGCGCAAGCTGGCCCACCATGCCGAGCCGGTATGGATCAGACAGCGCCTGAAACATCCGGGTCAGATTCTCCTCGTTCCTGACCACTGCGGCAGCCTTCTATTAGTTTCCGTGTTTAGAAACTAATTCGCGGAAAGCATGGGCGCAAGAAATAGTTTCTTATTTTTGAAACTATTGCCAGACAGCCTAAGATGTCTTCCCCGAAATACCGTTATCCACGCCAACACCCCCATGGGAGCAATCCGTCCAATGTCCGTCACGATCTACGGCATCAAGAACTGCGACACGATGAAGAAGGCGCGGGCGTGGCTGGATGCGCGCGGCGTCGACTACGAATTCCACGACTACAAGGCGTCGGGTATCGATCGGGCGACCTTGGAGGATTGGGCGCGCGAGGCGGGTTGGGAGACGTTGCTGAACCGCGCGGGCACGACCTTCCGCAAGCTGCCGGACAAGGAGCGCGAGGGCGTTACGGAGAAGAAGGCTATCGCGCTGATGCTGGCGCAGCCGTCGATGATCAAGCGGCCGGTGCTGGAGGCAAGCGGCAAGCTGCTGGTTGGCTTCAAGCCCGAACAATACGAAAAGCTGTTCGCCGCGCGCCGCTGAGGCGCCGGCCCGGTTATTTCCGGGCGGGCGCCTGCTTTGGACGGCGGATCACTCTTACTTTTCCGCCTTCCTTTCCACCGCCGCAGAAGAACCGGTCTCCGCCGTCGGATTCGAGGCCCGAAACGCCCGTGCCGGGCGGCATCTCGATGCGTTCGAGCACTTCGCCCGTGCGCGGGTCGATCCGCCGCAACTCGCTCTCTTCGTCCTCCCAGGTGCCGTGCCACAGCGCGCCGTCGACCCAGCTGACGCCGGTGACGGCGCGGTTGGATTCGATGGTGCGCAGCACCGCGCCCGTCTCGGGATCGATCTGCACGATCTTGCGGTCCCGGTATTGGCCGACCCACAGTGACCCTTCGGCCCAGGCGAGGCCGGAGTTGCTGCCGCTTGTGGGGGCAGGGATCGTGGACAGCACGCGTCCGCTTTTCGGATCGACTTTCTGGATGCGATCCTCGGCGATCTGGAACAGGTGCTTGCCGTCGAAGGCCGTTCCCGCATGGGCGGGGATAGCGATCGAGCGCACGATTTTGCCGCTGTCGGGATCGAGGGCGTTCAGCTTGTCGCCGGTCGCGAACCAGACATGGCTACCATCGAAGGTCACGCCGGCGACATGTTCGACGCCAGGGAAGGGGCCGTATTCACGGATGATATCTGCGGATGATTTTTTCATGCCCTCATCCTAATGGTCCGGCAGGGGAGCGGGGAGTAACAAGCTTGTCGTGAATCCGGCGATCGGTGGAGACGTCCAGCGGCGTGCCCGGCCCCGGCCCGACGCCCGGGCTTTGCCCGAGGCCGCGAGCGTATCGAGCGCGCGCTGCACGGTGCGTTGGCTGGCGTCGAGCGCGAGCGCGAGGGCGGAGCTCGACCAGGCCGCGCCGTCGGCGAGCAGCGCCAGGATGGAGGCGTGCTCGTCATCCACGGGCGGGGCCAGCATGGCGACTTCGTGCGCGCCGCGCGGCGTGAGCATGAAGCCGTGCGAGGTCGCCTCCACGCTTGCGATGCCCCGCAGCATCGCGCGCAATCGCCCGATCTCGACGCGCAGCCGTGCCCGGTGCGACGCGTCGGCTTCCTTCGCCCGGAACGCGCGCGCGACGAGCGTGTCCCGAGACACGTCCTTGGGCCATGCCTCGGCCAGCGCGCGGGCCAAGGCGAACAGCACCGGGCGTCGCGCCATCGGGACGGTCGCGGGTCCGCTGCGCACGGCGTGGCGGCACGCGTCCACGACCACGGTCTTCGAGGCGAGCAGAGTTTCGACATCCGCCGGAAGAAGAGGCCGATTTCCGCCGTGGCCGATCAGCCGCGCAGCGGGCTCGTTCAAAGCTTGGGCTGCGGCTTCGACCTCGGCCATCAGCGCGGGAATTCCCGCATCGCGCGCGGCGCGTCCGGCGCGTTTGATCGCCGTTCGCGCCGTTTTGGTTTGCGGGCGCCGCATCGCGATCCCGGCGACGATCAGTTCGTGCGTGGCCTGAATCGCGGGCGGAAGACCCGGGGAGTCGATCGCGGCCAGCGCGCGCTCAGCCTCGTCGAGGCGGCCGATCAGAAGAAGGCGCCGGATCTGGAGATTTCGCGCATGGGCGGCGTTGGCGTGGTCGCCTTTCCTTTCGAGCGCCGCTCGCGCCGCTTCCAACGCCTTCGTGGGCCAGCCCAGGTCGCGGGAGGCCAGCGCGATCTCGGCCTCCGCGACGACGCAGCGCGCGCGGGCCACGGTTTCTTTCGGACCGAAAGCACGCGCCGCGCGCCGGACAAGAAGTTTCGCGCGGCCGAGATCGCCCAATTGCGCCATCGCGATGCCGCGCAGCGCGAGCGCGGGCGGATCGTCGCGCAGGGCGACGCGGTTCAGCGCGCCAAGCGGATCGCCCGCCGCGAGCGCGCGGGCCGCCGCTGTGATCAGCGAGTCCATCGGAATCCCGCCAAACTTGTCACTCCCGCTCTCCGGTGCCCGGTACTTAGTCTATTAGACGATGATCAACCAGCGCGCCGTGGCGGAAGCCGGGGCCGCGCATGGAAGGAGAAAGCAACCATGACGAAGCACAAGACTGGAACGCGCGAGGAATGGCTGGCGGCCCGGGTCGCTTTGCTCAAGGACGAAAAGGAACTGACACGGCGCAGCGACGAACTGGCGCAAAAGCGCCAGGAACTGCCTTGGGTGCGGGTGGACAAGCCTTATGGCTTCGATACCGACGAGGGGCAGGCCACGCTGGACGGGCTGTTCCGGGGGCGCTCGCAGCTTCTCATCTATCACTTCATGTTCGGGCCCGACTACAAGGCAGGCTGCCCTTCATGCTCGATGATCGCGGACGGCTTCAATGGCTTCGCCGTCCATCTGGCCAACCACGACGTGATGCTCTGGGCCGTCTCGCGGGCGCCGCTCGCGAAGCTGCGCGCCTACAAGCAACGCATGGGGTGGAGCTTTCCCTGGGCATCGTCGGCCCCCAGCGACTTCAATGCCGACTTCAATGTGTGGTTCACCGAGGCACAGCAGCGCGAAGGCAGTATCGAATACAATTACCGGCGCGAGCCGGTGCGCGAATGGCGTACGGGTGAGCAGGGCAGCGAAGGGGCGGAGGACAAGATCGCCGCCATGTGCGGAACCGATACGCCCACGTTCCACCGCGACCAGCCGGGCATGAGCGCTTTCGTACGCGAAGGCGGTGCTGTCTATCACGCCTATTCCACCTATGCCCGCGGGCTGGATGGGTTGTGGGGTGCCTATCAGTGGCTCGACCGCGCGCCGAAGGGACGCAACGAGGAGGGCGTCTGGTGGCGCCGCCACGACGAATACGGCCGGACATAGGAGGGGCCGCATGTGTCCCCTATGCATCACGACGGCGGTCGCGTTCGCCTCCGGCACCGGAGGTGCCGCCGGGTTGGTCGCGCTGTTGCTTGCGAGATGGCGGCGGCGCTGAGCGCGCCGCCGCCAGGGCTCACATCGTGCGGGTCAACGCGACAAGCTGGTCGAGCGCCTTGCCCCAGCCTTCCTGGAAGCCCATCTCCTCGTGCTGCTTCCGGCCGGCTTCGTCGCGGTGGATGGCAATCGCCGTGTAACGCGTACCCTTGCCTTCGGGTTTCAGCAGCAGAACGGCGCTCATGAACGGCTCGGGCGCGGGCCGGTAGCCGGGCAGGAGCGCGTCTGTCCACACCAGGCGCTCGTTCGGCACCACCTCCAGATAGCAGCCGACATTGGGAAACTCCTTGCCCTCGGGCGAACGCATGGTCGTGCGAAACATGCCACCGGGACGCAGATCGATCTCGCAATCCGCCACGGTCCACGGCGCGGGGGTGAACCATTTCTTGATGTGCTCCGGCTTCGTCCAGGCGGCCCAGACCAGCTCGCGCGGCACGTCGATGACGCGCTCCAGAACGAGGTCGAGCTTGGGATCGGGCTTGAAATTCATCGGTTGGTCTCCTGTTTAAGCGTGATCAGATAATCGTCGAGTTGATCCAAGCGGCGCTCCCAGAAGGTGCGCTGCTGGGCAAGCCAGTCTTCCGCCAGGCGCATCCGCTCGGCGGACAGGCGGTATGTCCGCACGCGGCCCTTCTTCTCGGAGCGCACGAGGCCGCACCCTTCCAGAATGCGCAGGTGCCCGACGAAGGATGGCAGGGCCATGTCGAACGGCGCGGCCAGTTCGCTGACGGAGGCGGCGCTCCGGCTCAGCCGCGCCAACACCTCGCGGCGCGTGGGGTCGGCCAGGGCCCGGAAAACGCCGTCGATGGACGGGCCGGCCGCGCCGGTCGCGAGTGCGATCATTGCCGATCCTCGGTGCGCGTGGATTCGCGGGCGCACCGTGCCGAAACTCAATACTTAGGTCAATACCTAAATATAATGAAAACCTCGAATCGTGCCAACAATGCAAGGGTGCGTTGCACAATGAAGGGTTAAATTCACACGATGACAGCCCATATGCTTGTTGTGCATCGCAGCATGGAGGCTGATCCTTGGAACGGTTTACCACCACGGATCTCGACCTGACCCAAGAGCCGGGTACGCCCCGCGCGTTTTCCGCGGAAGGCAGCATCCGGCGTCTCTGGCCCGTGGAAAGCCGGTTGTTCGCCGCGCATCTGCTGCGCCTGGACGCCGAGGACCGGTTGCTTCGCTTCCAGGGCTATAGGAACGACGAAGCGGTCGATGCCTATGTCGAATCGCTCGATTGGTTCGGCGGCGTGGTGATCGCTTATTTCGTCGCGGGCGAGGTGCGCGCCGCCGCGCATCTATCCTGGACTCGCGGCCTCGTGCGCACGGGCGAGATTGGGCTCAGCGTCGAGGCTCCATTCCGCCGTCGCGGCGTCGGCACGGCGCTCCTGCGCCGCGCCATGACGGTCGCGCGCAACCGCTTCGTCTCCGATGTCGAGTTGCTGTGCATGCCGGAGAACGCGGCCATGCGACGCGTCGCGGCCCATCTCGGTCTCAAATGGAAGATCGCGTCGGGGCAGGCCGAGGCCGCCGCGCGCCTGCGCTGGCCCGATCAGCTTTCCGTGTTCGACGAGATGTTGGCCGAAACCGAAGGGCTGGTGCGTTCGTCTTTCGGTCCCGCCAAAATCTGACGCGCGTCAGGCCACGCCGTATTTCTTGAACCAGCCGAGCATCTTCTGCCATGCATCCTTGGCCGGCGCCTCGCGGTAGCTCGGCCGGTAGTCCGCGTTGAAGGCGTGCGGTGTGTCCGGGTAGACCATGAACTCGCCGACCTTGCCGGCTTTCTGCATCGCCGCCTTCATCTGCTCGACCGTGTCGTTCGGAATGCCGGTGTCCGCACCGCCATAGAGGCCCAGGACCGGGCACTTCAAATTCGCGACCACGTCGATCGGGTTGGTCGGGCGCGTCTCGCTGGCTTGCCCCACCACCGGGCCATACCAGGCCACGGCGGCCTTCAGGTTCGGGTTGTGCGCGGCGTACATCCAGGTATAGCGGCCGCCGGCGCAGAACCCCGTGACGCCCAGCTTGGCCGTGTCGGCCTTGCCGCTGCCCTTGGCGAACGCGACGGTCGAATCGAGATCGGCCATGGCGTCCTTGTCGTACACCTTCGCCACCACCGGCCGGATCTCGTCGATGGTCTTCAGGCTGCCCACGTCGCCGACGCGGGAATACAGGTCCGGCGCGATCGCGTAGTAGCCGGCCTTGGCCAGGCGGCGCACGACGTCCTTGATGTGCTCGTGCACGCTGAAGATCTCGTGGATGACCAGAATCGTTGCGAAGGGGCCGCCGCTGGCTGGATGGGCGAAATAGCCGTTGGCCATCCCGCCCGCGACGGGGATCTTCACGTCGCCGGTGGTCAGCCCGGCGGTGTCGGTCGTGACGACGGATTGCCCAACCGCGGGCCGCACGGCCAGGGCGAAACCCGCCGCGAAGGCCGAGGTGACGACAAACTTACGGCGCGAGATCGGGCCGGTGATGTTCTGGATGCCGCGGATATCCGCGCTCATGTCATCGGGCATGGGAGCCTCCTGCCTTTTTTGTTATTTGACCTATGAAACGGAACGAGGAAACGGCTAGAGCGATTTCGCCACCACGCTCAGGGCCGGGGTGCGCAGGACGGCCAGGACGTCGGCCAGATTGCGGCCTTCCTTGATGCGCCGCCCCTCATGGGTCAGGACATAGTCGCCACGACGCCGCGCGCCCGGAGCGAACTTCATCAGTGTGTAGATCGGGCGAGCCGAGGAATGGCGGAAAAACGAGAACACAGCCACGCCGCTGCGATGGTCGATGGCGTAATCGCGCCATTCGCCTCGTGCGACGCGGCGGCTGTAGACGGATAGCAATTGGTTGAGTTCGATCCGGTTGAAGAAGATGCAGCTTCGACGTAGCCGATAATCCGCCAGGCGGACCAACGTCGTCATGAAGCGCTTCTCCCTCACGTTTTCGACGGCAACAGTGTTCCCCAAATCCGGATTCGAGTCCAGCCGAAGAGCATGGCCAAGAGGTCGAGGGGAAGGCAGGAGGCGCCCATAACCCACTGACCTTTTAGGCAATTTTGAGGCCGTCTTGGGCCCATCCCCGTGTTTACCTCGCGCCCGGCGGCGGGCTATGTTGGGGCCCCTTCGGCGCCGCCGTCCCTTGGAGAATTTTCACGTGACTGACATCTTCCGCGAAGTCGAAGAGGAAATTCGCCACGAGCGCTATGCGAAGCTGTGGACGAAATACGGCAAGTACGTCATCGCGGTCGCGGTCGCGGTCGTGGTGGCCACGGCCGGGACGGTGGCTTGGCGCGATCACCAGCGGAAGGAGCGCGCGGCCGAAAGCGAGCGCTATGCCGCCGGCATGATGCTGATCGCCGAGAACAAGATCCCCGAGGCCGCCGATGCGTTCGCGGCCCTGGCCAAGGACGCCGGCGGCGACTATGGCGCGCTGGCGCGGCTCGAAGAAGCCGGTTTGCGCGCGCAGGCCGGCGACGCGGCGGGCGCGCAGCGCGCCTACGACGAGCTGGCCAACGATTCGAACGCCAAGCGCTCGCTGCGCGATCTGGCCGTGTTGCTGGCGGTCATGCACGATCTGGACAAAATCGACCCGGCCGAGGGTCGGCAACGGCTAAAGCCGCTTCTGGCCGACGACAACCCCTGGCGCTTTTCCGCGCGCGAACTGACGGCGCTCCTGGCCCTGCGCGTGGGCGACAATGCCGGAGCGAAGGAGGCGTACAAGGCCGTCGCCGACGACCAAAACGCGCCGCCCGCGCTCCGCGCCCGCGCCACCGAGATGCTGGCTTCCCTGGGCCCGTGAGGCTCATGCGCGGTTTCGCCTTTCGTCCTGTTCTTCTGGCCGTCGCGCTCGCACTCGCGCTTGGCGGCTGCGGGCTTTTCGAAAAGAAAAAGAAGGAGCCGCTGCCGGGCGAACGTATCCCGGTCATGCTGCTCGAAAAGAAGCTCGAGCCTGATCCGCGCATCGCCGACCTGGCTGTCCGCCTGCCGCCACCCGAGGTGAATCCGACTTGGCCGCAGACCGGCGGCTATGCCGACCACGCCATGCACCACCTGAGCGTCGCGGACGTGCCCAAGAAGGCGTGGTCGATCCAGATCGGCGAGGGGTCCTCGGACGATCGCCGCCTTCTGGCACAGCCGATCGTGGCCGAGGGCAAGGTGTTCACGATGGACACCGAGAATCATGTCACCGCGTATGAGACGGGGACGGGCAAGCGCCTGTGGCGGATGATCGTGGTGCCTGAGGAGGCCGAGGAAGACGCCTTTGGCGGCGGCATGTCGTACGATGGCGGGCGCGTCTATGTCACCACGGGCGCGGCAGAGGCGCTGGCCCTCAACGCGCAGACCGGCGACATCATCTGGCGGCAGTCGGTGACCGCGCCGGTACGCTCCGGCCCGACCGTGTCGGCCAGCCGCGTCTTCGCGGTCAGCGTCGACAATCAGCTCCATGCGCTGGATGCGCGCGACGGCGCGAAGCTGTGGTCCAACGCCGGCATCGCCGAGGTGGCCGCGCTTCTCGGCGGTTCCAGCCCGGCGGTCGAAGGTTCGATCGTGGTGGCGCCCTATACCTCGGGCGAACTGGTGGCCCTGCGCATCGACAACGGGCGGCAGAATTGGACCGATACGCTGACCGCGGTGCGCCGCGCCGACGCCGTATCCGCGCTGGCCGACATCCGCGGCCTGCCGGTGATCGACCGCGGCCGCGTCTATGCCATCAGCAACAGCGGTCGCATGGCCGCGATCGACATCCGTTCGGGCTCGCGCATCTGGGACATCGCGGTGCCCAGTGTCCAGACGCCCTGGATCGCCGGCGAATTCGTGTTCGTTCTTACCACCCAGGACGAAATCGCCTGCATTTCCCGGCGCGATGGCCGCATCCGCTGGGTGATGCAATTGCCCACGTGGGCCGACGAGAAGAAGCAGGAAGGCAAGGTCTTCTGGGTTGGACCGGTCTTGGCCTCGGATCGCCTGATCGTCGCGGGCTCTCACGGCAAGATCCTGACGGTTTCGCCCTATGACGGAAAGATCCTGGGACAGGTCGATGTGGACGAACCGATTCGCATTCCGCCCATCGTCGCCGAGGGCGTCCTTTACGTTCTGACGGACGAAGGCAACCTGATCGCGTTCAAATAGGCCGCCGATGGCTTATACGGTGGTCATCGTCGGGCGCCCCAATGTCGGCAAATCGACATTGTTCAACCGTCTGGTCGGACGGCGCTCGGCGCTGGTTCACGACACGCCGGGCCTGACGCGCGATTGGCGCGAGGGCGAGGCGTCTCTGGGGGGCCTGTCTTTCCGCATCATCGACACGGCCGGTCTGGAAGAGGGGCGCAAGGGCGGGCTGGAGGCGCGCGTCAAGGACCAGACCGACCGTGCGCTGGCCGAAGCCGATCTCATTCTGATGGTGGTGGACGCGCGCGCGGGCATCACGCCGCTCGACGAGCATTTCGCCGGCATGATCCGCGCGGTGTCGAAGCCCACGCTTCTGGTCGCGAACAAGAGCGAAGGGAAGGCCGGCGACGCGGGGTTTTACGAAGCCTATTCGCTGGGCCTCGGCGACCCCGTCGCGATCTCGGCCGAACATGCCCTGGGTTTGGGCGATCTTTACGACGCCATCGCCGCCGAGCACGAGAAGAGCGGCGTCTTCGCCGAAGAGACCGCGCCCGAGCCCGCCGGGCGTATCGAGATCGCCATCGTGGGCCGGCCCAACGTGGGCAAGTCCACGCTGATCAACCGGCTTCTGGGCGAGGATCGGCAGATCACCGGTCCCGAGCCCGGCACGACGCGCGATGCCATTGAAATCGATTGGACCTACGACGATCGCTTGCTGCGGCTGGTCGATACCGCCGGCATCCGCCGCCGTGCGAAGTTCGGCGAAGCCGTTGAGCAGCTCGCCGTGGACGACAGCGAGCGCGCTATCGGAAAGGCCGGCGTGGTCATCCTGGTGCTGGACGCGCGCGAGATGCTGCATCGTCACGACCTGCGTATCGCCGAGATCGCCGTCGAGGAAGGGCGCGCGCTGGTCATCGCCGCGAATAAATGGGATCTGGTGGCCGACCGCAACGCGGCGGTGCGCGAGTTGAAGGAACGCATCGAGGATTCCTTGCCGCAAGTGCGCGGCCTGCCCGCCGTGACGATCTCGGCGGCTTCCGGCGAAGGGCTGGATAAGTTGATGGCCGCCGTCTTTCGCACCCACGAGCGCTGGCAGAGGGAAATCACCACGGGCTCGCTCAATCGTTGGCTCGAAGGCGCTCTCGAAGGGCATGCGCCGCCCATGGTCAGCGGGCGGCGGGTCAAGTTCCGTTATATGACGCAGACCGCGGTGCGGCCGCCGACCTTCGCCCTGTTCACGAATCTGAGCGTGGGCAAGGCGCCCGATTCGTATCTCCGCTATCTGACCAACGGGCTGCGCGACACGTTCGACTTGGACGGCGTGCCGATTCGCATCCGCGTCCGGCGCAGCAAGAATCCCTTCGCGCCAAAGTAAAGCCTTTGCCGTTTGCGCGGCGCGCACAGGTCCTATGATTGCTTTGTGGGCGAGGTAAGGCGCAGAGTCCTCCTCGCCATCAAGGGGGATTCTCATGGCGCGCGCACTTTGGATCATCATTGTCTGCGGCGCGGTAATCCTGACGTTGTCGACGGGATTGCGCGCATCGTTCGGCCTGTTCCTAAAGCCGATGACGGTCGACCTCGATATCAGCCGCGGCGTTTTCGCCTTTGCGATCGGGTTGCAAAATCTTCTGTGGGGCGTGGCGTCACCCTTCGCGGGCGCCTGGGCGGACCGGCTGGGAACCGGGCGCGTCATCGTCGTGGGAGCGCTCTTGTACGCGGTTGGCCTCGCGGGCATGGCGTTCGGCACCGATGGGACGCAGATCGTCCTGGCCCAGGTGCTGGTCGGCTTCGGCCTGGCGGGTGCGGGTTTCTCCACGGTGTTGGGCGCGGTTGGCCGCGCCGCGCCACCGGAAAAACGAAGCATGGCGCTGGGCATCGCGGCGGCGGGCGGATCGTTCGGCCAATTCGCCATCGTTCCCTATGGCCACGAACTGATGAGCCATTTCGGTTGGCACTGGGCGCTGCTCGGCTTGGCGATAACTTCGCTTGTGATGATGCCATTGGCGGCGGGTGTCGCCGGCAAGCCGGCTGATCACGGCGGAGCGCGTCAAAGTTTGGGTGAGGCGTTGCGCGAGGCCGTGACCCATCGCGGCTTCATCCTGCTGACGCTCGGCTTCTTCGTGTGCGGGTTTCAGGTCGTCTTCGTCGCCACGCATCTGCCGGCCTACCTGGCCGACAAGGCCATGCCCAGCTGGCTCGGCGCGTGGTCGCTGGCGCTGGTGGGACTTGGCAATATCGTCGGCACCTACGCCTGCGGCTGGCTCGGCGGCCGCTACCCGAAGAAGAATCTTCTCGCGCTGCTCTATCTGCTGCGTTCGTTGGTGTTTCTGGTCTTCATTTTGATGCCGCTGACGGAGGTATCCGTGCTGATGTTCGCGGGCACGCTCGGCCTTCTGTGGCTCGGCACCGTGCCGCTGACCAGCGGGCTCGTGGCTTACATCTTTGGCCCTGCTTATATGTCGATGCTCTATGGCATCGTCTTCTTCTCGCACCAGATCGGCAGTTTCATGGGCTCATGGCTGGCCGGCGTGGCCTACGACATCACCGGCTCGTACGACGTGATGTGGTGGGGCAGCGTGGCGATGGGCCTCGTCGCCGCGGCGTTGAATTGGCCGATCGTGGAACGTCCCGTGGCGCGCTTGGCCGCGGTGCAGGCGCGCGCGTGAGCGCGCTTCGCCTGTCCGTCATAGGAGCCATCGCGCTTTTCGGCGCGGGCGCGCTTTATCTGTGGATCACGCGCGGGTCTGCGATCTTGCTCGACATGAGCTGGCTCGAGAACTGCTTCTGACGCGCGTCAGGTTCCGATCATCGGAATGAAGCCGGGCAGGGCACGCACCCGGTCCATCCATGCGCGGATGGCGGGATAGGGCGTCATGTCGATCTCGGCTTCGGCATTCAACGCCGGATAGGTGTAGCAGGCCATCTCGGCGATGGTCGGCCGGCCGAGCGCCAGCCATTCGTGCGATGCAAGCCGGCGCTCCATCGCGGTCAATCCGCGCTGGATCAAAAAGCGCGCGCGTTTCATGTCGAGGAACACGAGCTCGTCTTCGGGTCCGCGGTAGCGCAGCATGATGCGCGCCTGGGCGATGCCGAACAGAAGCTCGTTCTCGGCCAGCGCCAGCCACTGCATCACCTCGGCCATGCCGGCGGGATCGAGCGGCAGCCACTTCTCGCCGCCATGGGCGCGGGCGATGTAGACCAGGATGGCCATCGAATCCCAGATGCATTTCCCGTCGGCTTCCAGCACGGGAACTTGGCCGCGCGGGTTCTTGGCCAGGAACTCCGGCGTGCGCAATTCAGGGCCGTAAGGAATCTCGACCGTCTCGTGGGGCACGCCCAGGACCGAAAGGAACAGCGCGATCTTGTGGCTGTTGCCCGAACGCGCGCCGGTATAAAGGCGAATCATGCGGCCGCGCTCGGCGAGGCGGCCGGCCGCAGAATCTCGCCGTGCCGCGTGCATTTCGGCTCGGCCAAGGCAACGAAGGCTTCCGTCGCCGTGTCGGGATGCGATTGGATGGCGGGGTCTTCGCCCGGAAACGCTTCGGCACGCAGCTTGGTGCGCAACGGGCCGGGATCGATCAGGTTCACCCGCACCGTGCTGGTCGCCATTTCGTGGGCATAGATGCGCGCCATGGTCTCCAAAGCCGACTTGCTGGCGGCGTAGGTGCCCCAATAGGCGGCGGCATCGCCGGCCACGCGGTCGGTGACGAAGATCGCGCGGCCCGCATCGGACGCGCGGAGGAGGGGATCGAGGCTGCGGACCAGGCGCCAGTTGGCCGTGACGTTGACGGCCAAGACCTTGTCCCACTCCTTCGGACCGATATGGCCGACGGGCGTGATGGTGCCGAGCTGGGCGGCCGCGCCGACCAGGATGTCGAGTTTCTTGTAGCGTTCGAACAAGGCCGCGCCGAGCCGGTCGATGGCCGGCGAATCCAAAAGGTCGAAGGCCGCGATGGTCGCGGCGCCGCCGCCCGCGCGGATCGCGTCGTCCACTTCCTCCAGGCCCGCGCTGGTGCGCGCGATCAGAACGACATGCGCGCCTTCGGCTGCGAATCGCTTGGCCACGGCGGCACCGAGCCCTCGCGAGGCTCCGGTCACGACCGCGACGCGGCCGGCGAGGCGAGATCCAGTCATGGCGTATTCCGTGGAGGTGGAACGAGGTCGCGGTTTACGCGATTTCGGCCAAAAGCGAAAGCTGTTGGACGCTTCCGCCGTCTTCCTTGTCGGTCAGGCGGGTGGGGTAGTCGCCGGTGAAGCAGGCGTCGCAGAAGGCCGGATTGGCGGGATCGCGCTTGGGCTCCTTCATGGCGCGGTAGAGCCCGTCGATCGAGATATAAGCCAGGCTGTCGACCCCGATGATCTTGGCCATCTCCTCGACGGAATGGCGCGCGGCCAAGAGCTTGTCGCGCTCGGGCGTGTCGATGCCGTAGAAGCAGGAATGCATGGTGGGCGGGCTGGAGATGCGCATATGCACCTCGCGCGCGCCGGCCGCGCGCACCATTTCGACGATCTTTTTCGAAGTGGTGCCGCGCACGATGGAATCGTCGACCAAGACCACGCGGCGCCCCGCGATATGGGCGCGGTTGGCGTTATGCTTCAGGCGGACGCCCAGATGGCGGATGCGGTCCTCGGGCTCGATGAAGGTGCGGCCCACATAGTGGTTTCGGATGATGCCGTACTCGAACGGGATGCCCGACTCCGAGGCATAGCCCAGCGCGGCGGGCACGCCCGAATCGGGCACAGGTACGATCACGTCGGCCGGCACGGGCGATTCCTTGGCCAGTTCGGCGCCGATGCGTTTGCGCGCCTCGTAGACGCTGTGGCCCTCGACCACGCTGTCGGGCCGCGCGAAATAGATGTGCTCGAAGATGCAGAAGCGTTTGCGCTGGACCGGGAAGGGCTTAAGGCTCTGCAGTCCGGTCTCGTCGATGATGACGACCTCGCCCGGCTCGATGTCGCGCACGAAGCGCGCGCCGATGATGTCGAGGGCGCAACTCTCCGAGGTCAGGATGTAGGAATCGTCAAGCCGGCCGAGCACCAGCGGGCGAACGCCTAGCGGGTCGCGCAGACCGATCAGCTTCTTGCGGCTGAGCGCCACCAGCGAGTAGGCGCCTTCGATCTGGCGCAGGGCATCCACGATGCGGTCGACCAGCTTGTCGCGGCCGCTGGTCGCGATCAGGTGGCAGATCACCTCGGTGTCGGTGGTGGACTGGAAGATGGCGCCGCGTTGGACCAGATCGCGCCGGATGCTGACCGCGTTGGTCAGGTTGCCGTTATGGGCCAGCGCCAAGCCGCCAAAGGCGAAGTCGATGAAGAGCGGCTGGATGTTGCGGACGATGGTGTCGCCCGTGGTGGAATAGCGCACATGGCCGACGGCGCTGTCGCCTTTCAGGCGGCGCATGACCTCTTCGGAGCCGAAGATGTCGCCGACCAGGCCGAGCGCCCGGTGGCTGGGGAACTGTTCGCCGTCGAAGGTGACGATACCGGCCGCTTCCTGGCCCCGGTGCTGGAGCGCGTGCAGGCCAAGCGCGGTCAGCGCCGCGGAATCCGGATGGCCGTAGATGCCAAAAAGCCCACACTCCTCGCGAAGGTGATCGTCGTCGTAAGGGTGGGTTGTGAGCATCGCGCCTTTCTATTTGGTGGTTTGGATCAGCCTGTCCAGGTCTTGTCGCTCGTCATTCTTATAGCCCTTCTCCAACTCGGACGCAGCGTCTTTCGACTGCGGCGCGCCGAGGGCATCCAGGGTACTTTTGGCATCGCCTTGCGCGGCTCCGCGCGGGATCACGCTGCGCAGCATCGCCGTGCCCCGTTCGATCAAGGGACGGGTCCTGGCTTCGGTCACCCAGGACGGCATATTCGGGGCCGGAATGAACCAACTCATCGCCAGATAAGCCACGCAAATCAACGCCGCGCCGCGCACCAGGCCGAACAGAAGGCCGAGCCCGCGATCCAGCCCCCTCAAGTTGCTGTCGCGGATGCGGTTCTCGATCGGCCTGCTTACCAGTGAGATAAGCAGGAAAGCCAGGATGAAAAGGCCTAGGCCGATGACAATGTCGGCCAGCCAGCCAGGTTGCACGAAGGACCGCCCGATCGGCTGGAGCCACTGGAATCCGAAGAAGGCGATCACGGCCGCGCCGCCCCAGGTCAGGATGGCCAGCATCTCGCGCACGAAGCCGCGGGTGAAGGCCAGGAAGCCGGACAGGGCCAGGGCGGCCACGACCAGGATATCCGCCACGTTCATGGGCACCTCAACTCAACGTTCCGCCGCGCCGCGCGCGGGTTTCTCGCGCGGCTTCACCATGCCGGTGCCGCCGGAGAACACCTCTACCAGTTCGGCCAGGCGGCCGATCTCGGTCGTGCGTAAATCCCCCGCGCGCGCGCCGTCCTTGCGCCGCTTGGGCAGGATGGCGCGGCCGAAGCCGAGCTTGGCGGCTTCCTTGAGCCGCGCATCGGCCTGGCCCACGGGGCGTACCTCGCCGCCCAAACCGATCTCGCCGAAGACCACGGTCTCGGCCGGCATGGGAAAGTCGGTCAGCGAGGAGACCAGCGCAGCCGCCACGGCCAAATCGGCCGCGGGCTCGGCGATGCGCAGGCCGCCCGCCACGTTCAGATAGACGTCGCGCCCCGCGAGCGACAGGCCGCAGCGCGCCTCGAGCACGGCCAAGACCATGGCCAAGCGGGCCGAATCCCAGCCCACCACGGCGCGGCGCGGGGTGGCGAAGGCCGAGGGCGCGACCAAGGCTTGGATCTCGACCAGCACGGGCCGCGTGCCCTCCATGCCCGCGAAGACCGCGGCGCCGCTGACGCCTGCGTCCCCGCCATGCCGGTCGCCCAGGAACAGGGCCGAAGGGTTGCGAACCTCCATCAGCCCGCCGTCGGTCATCTCGAAGACGCCGATCTCGTCCGACGGGCCGAAGCGGTTCTTGACCGCGCGCAGGATGCGGAACTGGTGCCCGCGCTCGCCCTCGAAGTAGAGGACCGTATCGACCATGTGCTCCAGCACCTTGGGGCCGGCGATGACGCCCTCCTTGGTGACGTGGCCGACGAGCAGGACGGTGAAGCCGCGCTGCTTCGCGAGGCCGATCAACTCCTGCGCCGCCGCGCGCACCTGGGCCACGGTGCCGGGCGCGGATTCCAGGTTGTCGACATACATGGTCTGGATCGAATCGATGACCACGACGCGCGGGCCCGCCGCCGCCTCGAGCGTGGCCGCGATGTCGCGAATGTCGGTGGTGGCCGCCAACTGTACGGGCGCGTCCTTGAGGCCGAGGCGCGCGGCGCGCATGCGGATCTGGTCCACGGCCTCTTCGCCCGAGACATAGGCGCAAGGCGCGCCCGACTTGGCCAAGGCGCCCGCGATCTGAAGCAGGAGGGTCGATTTGCCGATGCCGGGATCGCCGCCGACCAGAAGCGCCGAGCCGGGGACCAGGCCGCCGCCGGTGACGCGGTCGAACTCCGCGATGCCGGTGGCCAAGCGCGGCACCTCGGCCGAGGCGCCCTTGAGCGATTCGAAGGCGACGGCATGGCCGGCTTTTGCGGTGGTGGCGCCCGGCTTAAGCCCGCCAGGGGCGCGAGGCCGCGCGGCTTCCTCGACGATCGAGTTCCAGGCGCCGCAGGCATCGCAGCGTCCGGCCCATTTGCGGTGGACCGCGCCGCATTGCTGGCAGACGAAGTTGGGCGCGGGGCGCGCCACTAGGCCGCTCGGTGTCCGCCGCGAGGCGTCACGCGCGGACCTGCATCTTGATCGGGCCCTCGGCCCGGCCGTGGATGAATTGATCGACGTAGGGGTTATTCGAGCGGTCGATTTCGGGCACCGGACCGGCCCAGATGATCTTGCCCTGGTACAGCATGGCGATGCGGTCGGCGATCTTGCGGGCGCTGGCCATGTCATGGGTGATCGATAGGCCGCTGGCGCCCAGTTCGCGCACGCATTTCACGATCAGGTCGTTGATGACGTCGCCCATGATCGGGTCGAGGCCGGTCGTGGGCTCGTCGAAGAAAACGATCTCGGGTTCGGTCGCGATGGCGCGTGCGAGGCCGACGCGCTTGCGCATGCCGCCCGACAGTTCGGCTGGCGACAACTCGCCGACCTCGGGGCCAAGCCCCACCTGGGTCAGCTTCTCCAACGCGATCTTCTTGGCTTCCGGGCGCGCCAGGCCGCGCGCTTGGATCAGGCCGAAGGCCGTGTTCTCCCATACGGTCAGGCTGTCGAACAGAGCGGCGCCCTGGAACAGCATGCCGACCTTGCGGTTCACCCGTTCGCGCTCGCCGACCGGCATGCCGACGACTTCCTCGCCGTCGATCTGGATGCTGCCCGCGTCGGGTTCCAATAGGCCGAGGATGCATTTCAGCAGGACGGACTTGCCGGTGCCCGAGCCGCCGATGATGACCACGGACTCCCGCGCGCCCACGTCCAGATCCAATCCGGTCAGCACCTTCTTCGGGCCGAACGCCTTGTGCAGGCCGCGGATGCGGATCTTGGGCACGCTCATGAGCCGAAGAACATCGCCGTGATCATGTAGTTGAAGGCCAGGATCAGGATCGAGGCCGAGACGACGGCGTTGGTGGTGGCCTGGCCGACGCCCTGGGCGCCGCCCTGCGAGTGGTAGCCGTGGTAGCAACCCATCAGCGCGACCAGGAAGCCGAACACAGCGGCCTTCACCAGGCCTGAAACGACGTCGAGCGGCTCCAAAAAGTCCCAAGTGTTCTTGATATAGGTCGAAGGGTTGAAACCCAGCTTGTAGACGCTGATCAGATAGCCGCCGAACACGCCGATGATGTCGGCCACGACGACCAGGCACGGCAGCATCAGGATGCCCGCGATCAGGCGCGGCGCGATCAGATATTTGAACGGGTTGGTCGAGAGGGTGGTCAGCGCGTCGATCTGTTCGGTCACGCGCATGGTGCCGATCTCGGCCGCCA
>CADEGL010000010.1:0-68697 GCA_902826885.1 uncultured Alphaproteobacteria bacterium
CGCGATTTCGCCGAACGCTGCTTCCGCCAGATCGAGGGCTTCGGCGATTACGGATTTCCCGAAAGCCACGCCGCCAGTTTCGCGCTTCTGGTCTATGCCTCGGCGTGGCTCAAGTACCATTACCCGGCCGTCTTCACTTGCGCGATTCTCAACAGTCAGCCCATGGGCTTCTACCAGCCGGCCCAGCTCGTGCGTGACGCGCAGGATCGCGGCGTCGAGGTGCGGCCGGTGGACGTGAGCCATAGCGACTGGGATTGCACGCTGGAGCCGAAGGGAGAGGGGCGCTTCGCGCTGCGCTTGGGAATGCGTCTGCTCAAGGGGCTGCGCGAAGACACGGCCAAAGCGCTGGCCCGTGCACGCGTGGACGGCGATCTCACCACCCTGCGCAGCCTCTGGCACGCCAACAGATTGGATGGGCGGGCGGCCGAACTGTTGGGGCACGGCGATGCGTGGAATTCGTTGGGCCTATCGCGACGCGAGGCGCTGTGGGCGGCGAAAAGTCTCGGCGGCCGGCCGCTGCCCTTGTTCGCCCCGCGCGAGGAGGCCGCCGATTTGCGCCCCATGCTGCTGGGTGAGGAGGTGACCGAGGATTACACCCATCTCGGCCTGTCCCTGAAAGGCCACCCCATGGCTCTGTTGCGTCCGGCTCTGGAAGCGCGGGGCGTCATGCGCAACGCGCTGCTCGCCCAGCTGCCGAACGGAAGCCAGATCACCTTGGCCGGCGTCGTTTTGATCCGTCAGCGGCCGGGTACGGCCAAGGGCGTCATTTTCGTCACGATCGAGGACGAGACGGGCGTGGCGAACCTGGTGCTTTGGCCGGACGTGATCGCGCGGTTCGAACGGGTGATCATGGACAGCCAGGTGATGGAAGCGACCGGCCGGGTTCAGCGCGACGACAGCGGGCTGGTGATCCATGTGGTGGCGGAGCGGCTGGTCGACCGGTCCGACGACCTGGTTCAGGCGTCCCGCCATGCCACGGTGTACCGGCCGCCGAACGAAGATCGGCCATCCAACCGCCGCAGACGAATCCCCCGCTCCCGCGATTTTCACTAGGAACAGGAAGCATCCCGCCGCGTTTTGTCAGAGCCGGTTCAGGGCCTTGAACGGAAGCGAAATCGCTTGAGTCCGACGAACGGCGCTGGACCCTCGCAAAACAGGAGATACGAAATGATCGCGTTGAAGAAACTCACGGGATTCGGCTGGCTGCGCGGCGCGGCCGCTGGATTGTTCGCGCTCATGCTCGGTTTGGCGCCGCTTCAGACCAGCGCCGCGGACGATGTGGCCTCGGCCACCATCGAATTGTCCGGCGGCTCGGTTGCGGTGGGTATCGGTTATAGCTGGGGCAAGGGCACCGTTACGTATCTAGGCACCCGCCACGCCCTCAAGATCAACGGTATCTCTATCGTCGACGTCGGCGTCAGCAACTACAGCGCGTCGGGCACGGTCTACAATCTGAAGAAGCTGTCCGATATCGAAGGCACCTACACGGCGGTCGAGGCCGGCGCCACGGTCGCGGGCGGCGCCAGCATCGCGACGATGCAGAACGACAAGGGCGTTGTCATCAAGATGACCAGCACGCGCAGCGGCCTCCAGTTCACCCTGGCGCCCAACGGCGTGAACATCTCGCTCGAAAAGAAGAAATAAGCCGCGCCGGCTTCGGCCGGACCACGTTGCTTCGGCTGCCCGCGCCGCACGGCGCGGGCAGTTGCGTTTGCAATTACCATCCGATGCCCGCGCATGGACACAGGCCGCTCTGGAACGCCAAATCCACCGGCGTTTTCAGGAGCCGACCATGACCCAAGCCCGCCCGTTCCAGGACTATCCCTCCGAACAGATCATGCGGCGAATCGAGCAGGAGAAGCTGCCCGCCAATATCGGCACGCTGATCGCCGATGCGGCGCGGCGCCATGGCGACCATCCGGCCCTGGTCTTTTTCGATGACGATGTAACCATCACCTACCGCGAGCTGGACGAACGTGTCAGCCGCCTGGCCGATGGCTTGGCGCGGCTGGGCGTGGGGCACGGCAGCCATGTGGGCATCATGGTCCACACCCAGGCCTATTACCCGATCACCTGGCTGGCCGTCGCGCGGTTGGGCGCCGTCACCGTGCCCATCAATTACAACTACACGTCGCGCGAACTGCACTACATGCTGACGGATGCTGCGGCGCGGTTTCTGGTCATCGACCACGCGCTGCTGCCCACCCTCGACGGCATGGAATCCCAGCCCTTGCCGAAGGAGCGCATCGTGGTCGTCGGCGCCGACGTGCCCGGCTATGCCCATCGCTGGGAGACGCTGTTGGCCTCTGGCCGCACGGACTTCGTTCCGGCCAAGCAGCCGAGCCAGGACGATCTGATGAACATTCAGTTCACCTCGGGCACCACCGGTCTGCCCAAGGGTGCCATGCTGATCCAGCGCTATTGGCTGATGGTCGGACGCGTCGCGGCGGCGGTCAGCCACGATCAGGCCAAGGCCGTCCTGATTGCCCAGCCTTTCTATTATCTGGATGCCCAGTGGCTTCTGCTGATGTCGGTCTATCAGGGCGCAACCGCCTATGTGGCGAAGAAGATGAGCGCCACGCGCTTCTTCGACTGGGTGAAGAAATACAAGATCAGCGTCTGCAACTTTCCCGAAGTGGTTTCGAAGCAGTCTGAAAGTCCGGCGGACAAGGACAACGAGTTGAAGGTCATCTATAGCTGGGGTCACCGGCCCCAGAATTACGCCTGGTACGAGAAGCGGTACGGCTGCACGGCGCGCCAGGGGTTCGCCATGACCGAGACGGGCTGGGCCACCTATTGGCCGCTCGAGGCCGCTCACATGATGGGCAAGGCGTCGGTCGGCATCCCGGCCGCTTTCCGCGAGGCGATGGTGGCGGACGAGAACGGCAAGGAGGTTTCGGCCGGACAGGAGGGCGAATTGTGCGTCCGTGGGCCCGGCATCCTCTTGGGCTACTACAACAAGCCTGAAGCCACCGCGAAAGCCTTTCATCCCGGCGGTTGGTTCCGTACCGGCGACGCGGCGCGCAAGGACGCGGAGGGCTGGTTCTATTATCTCGGCCGCCGCAAGGACATGGTGAAGCGCGCGGGCGAGAACATCTCGGCCGTCGAGGTCGAGGGTGTTCTGCGCGGGCTACCCGACGTGCTGGAAGCGGCGGTGCTGCCCGTGCCCGACGAGACGCGCGGCGAGGAGGTGAAGGCTTATCTTCTGCTGCGGCCCGGCAAGACGCAAAAGGACGTACCGCCCGAGGCGGTGTTGGCCCATTGCGAGAAGAATCTCGCGCGCTTCAAGATCCCGCGCTATCTGGAATACGTCGCCGAGTTTCCGCGCACGCCCAGCCTCAAGATCAAGAAGTCCGCGCTGACGGCCGCCAAGCCCGACCTGCGCGTCGGCGCCCACGACCGCGTCGACGGTGTCTGGCGATAATCTCATTGAATCCTTTTCGGGAGTTGACCATGCGAAAGCCGACCAGCGATCTCGCGCAACTGCGCCGCGACTGCGACCTGTCCTGGACGATCTGGGTGCGCCAGACCGGCGGTATGCAGGTGATGATCCTGCGCGAGAAAGGGTTGGAGGCGCTGATCCGTTTCAAGCTGGTCATCCTGGGCCAGCATCAGGAAGGCCACTACATGGACGGGCTGAAAAAGCTCGGCATCCATAACGATCCGCCCGCGGTGGCGGCGGCCAAGTATCATTATCTGTCCAACATCATCGGCGGCTGCACCTTGGAATACGCCGAGGAATCGCCGAAGAAGGCGTGGATTCGCTACACCTATCCAAACCCTTGGTTCCACGGCAGCGCGCTGCTCGCCGTGCCGGCCTCGGTCCAGCGCACGGTCTTCGCGGCCTGGCACGCGCGCAACGCCGAAAAGATGGGTTGTCCGCGCCTGGGCTATGTCTGCACCAAGGTGTGGCAGGACGGCGAGCCGTATGATGAGGGGTACTTCATCGAATACGACCGCAACATCGGGCCTAACGAAGCCGTCCGCTACGACTCCGTCACCAAGACGCCCGAGTTCGATCCCGCCAAGGCGCCCAAGCTCGACCCGAAGGAGTGGCCCGAGGAGCGCGTGCTGCGCGCCAAGCGCAAATACGCGGGCGCCTTCGTCCGCACCACCGCGAAGGCGCTGTGGAACGTCTACGGCCTCAGCCAGACCTGCTACATGATCCAGCAGAGCCTGGCGCTGCTCGCCGTCCAGAACCTGGGCGAGATGCGCGAGCGGATGGGCCATACGGGCAATGGCTTCGGGGACGTGGTCGGCTTCCTCGATCACATGCTGCGCGCGCGAGAGGACGACTATACGGTCGAGACGCTCGGCGCCAACCGCCGCGCGATCAGCCTGCGCTCGTATAAGCCGTTGGAGGACGATGCGATCGAAGACCTGCGCCAGGCCTTCTTCGCCTTTCCGTCCATGTGCGTCCGCCTGATGAACGGGCGGGTGCGGATGACACGCCGGATGGAGCTGAACAAGGGCGCCCGCGACCTCGAGGTCTGGGAACTCGAAGACACCGGCCGCTGGCTCTACTAGTCCCGAACCGCCGCCAGGAACCCGCGTCCGTCCGCCCGCGTTGTTGAAACGCGAGGCGGCGTGAGGCCGTCCGTGCCCTTCGAGACGGAGCGGAACATGGATTGGGACCAGGCGGCGGGAGACTGGACGCAGTTCAAGGGCCTGTTGAAGGAACAATGGGGCGACCTGACCGACGACGATCTGACCCGGATCGCCGGCAGGCGGCAGCAGCTGGTGGGCTGTTTGCAGGAGCGTTACGGCCTCTCCGAGTCACAGGCGGAAGAGGCAATCGCCGCTTTTGAAGCGGAACATGGCTGAAGCCGTTTAGGAACCTGTTACGCCCGCCCGCGTTGTTCGAGGCTGGAACCTAGGCCGTCTCAGGAGGGGAGGAAAAGCCATGAAGCCATTGTCGATATTCGGAATTTTCCTAGTTGTTGCTGGGCTGGCAGCGCTCATCTTTGGCCAGATCAACGTGCCGGACCGCGAGACGCTGGTGAAGGTCGGCGACACCAAGATCGAAGCCGAGACGACAAAGACGATCCAATTGCCCCAGATCGCCGGCCTCGTGGCGGTCGGTGCGGGCGTGGTGATTCTGTTTGTCGGTTTCCGCCGCCAATAGGAATCGAAACCGAGTTCGCCGAGAATTCGAGCGCGAAGGTACCGCCGGATTCAAGGCGCGGGTCGTGCATCTTTCGTGCGTCGCTCGCGGGACACCTCGACGGCCTGAGCCGCCCGCTGGAAGGTTCCGCTTGCTTTTCGGCGCGCGTTGGCGACGAAAAAGCGACGATTTCCGCTAGAGACTCTTGTATTTCTTGCGCACCTGTGTTGGCTTTCACCTTGTACGACGGCCGGATTCGCGCCGTTAACCAAGGGAAGGAATCGCAATGGCTGCAAAGAAAGAAAAAGCGCAGGCGACGGTTACGCTGAGGCATCTCGCCGCGACGATCGCGGACGCGGAAGGTCTGTCGAAGAAGCAGACGGAGAGCGTGCTCGGTGGTCTCGTCGACCTGATCGTGAAACACCTCAAGAAGGGCGACCGGATCCGCATCGGCGGCCTCGGCATCCTGCAGGTCCGTCATCGCGCCGCCCGCATGGGCCGCAACCCGGCGACCGGCGAGGCCATCAAGATCAAGGCCAGCAAGAAGGTGGCGTTCCGCGCCGCGAAGGATCTCAAGGAAGCGGTCTAAGCTTTCTTTCGGTGGCTCCGGCTGCGCCTTTCAAGGCCTTGCAGCCGGAGCCCCATTCTTCTCGACCGCGGGCCATGGCTCGCGGTTTTTGTTTTTGAAGGCGCCCGGAGACGCACCTAGGCGAAGAACACCAAATATACGGCGCCCAGGGCGACGACAGAGCCGAGAAGCGACAAGCTCAGTACATAGCGCATGCGCCCGGTCGTCTGGCCCGCGCGAGCCTCGGTGGTGGTCAGCTTTTCCCGCATCCTTTTCTCCCCTTTATCCGCGCGTCAGTGTTTCGGCAACTTCTCGCCTGAGAAATTGTCGCGCTCGCCGCCCCCTTCGTTTTGGGACCCCCGCTTTGGATCGAGCTCCTGGCGGTGACCGCCGGTTGGGTTGCCGGGGTTGCGCGGCTTACGAGGCTTGGCTTTTGGTTCTGGGGCGGGTTTTTGATTCGGGTCGGCCATTTCGATTCTCCTACCTTTGAAAGCCGGGTGGTGGCTTCTCGTCAAAGAGACAACCCGTATCCGCTCGATCGGGTTCGCGAAGACCTAGGCCTGTTCCAAGCGAATTTCGGATGTCTCGAGACGACGCAGCCGGGCCAGGGCGAAATCCCAGTCGATCAACTGGCCTAAGAAGGCTTTCAGAAAATCTGGCCGCTTGTTCTTATGGTCGAGGTAATAAGCGTGCTCCCACACATCGCAGGTCGACAGCACGCGCTTGCCTTCGGCCATGGGCGTCGCGGCGTTCGACGTCGTGACGATCTCGAGCTTGCCGCTGTTCTCGATTAGCCAAGCCCAGCCGCTGCCGAACTGCGCGGCGGCGTCCGCCGCGAACTTCTCCTTGAACTTATCTAGGCCGCCAAAACTCTCCTCGACCAGCGGTGCCAATTCCTCGCGTGGCTTCCGCGCGCCGTTGGGTGCCATCGAGCGCCAGAAGATAGTGTGATTCCATGCCTGGGCGGCGTTGTTGAAGATCTTCTTATGCTCGTTGGAGCCCGCCGTTTTCTTCACGATGGACTCGATGTCCATTTTCTCGAACGGCGTGCCTTCGATCAGCTTGTTGAGTGTCTCGACGTAGGTTTTGTGATGCTTGCCGTGGTGCGTGCGCAGCGTGTCCTCGGACATACGCGGCGCCAACGCGTCGTAGGCGTAAGGTAGCTTGGGAAGCTTGAAAGCCATCGCATCACTCCAGTCGGCGCCCCGACGCCGGGTTAACGGAACAGAAAGTAGATGAGGATCAGAACGGGGATCGGAACACCCAGAAGCCACAGCAAGAGGTAACGCACGATCGCCCTCCTTTCGTTACGCGCGTCAAACGGGGCTCAATTCCCAAGCTTGCTCCCGGAGGCACCCTGTTCGCCCTGCGCCGCGCCGATCGTCTCCATCGCGCGCTTCACGCGGTGAAGCATGTTTTCTTCACCGCCGCCCATGCCCTCTTCCTCGGCGACCGCCAACAGACGCGCATCTTGTTCCCACTGCTGCAGAAGCTTGCGCTTCTGGGCCACGGTCAGGTTGGCGTCGTCCAGAACGTGTTGCGGCGTTTCGAAGCATTTGGCGGGGTTCTGAAGCGCTGCTTCGAAGTTGCCCGATGCTTTACGGCCCATGTCTGTACTCCAGGTTTTCCAACGAGCGCGACAACTTAGGCGTTGCCACGTGGTCGTGACTCCCAAACGCCTCGCGCGGATCGGGGTTCCCTTGGATCGGGCCCGGGCTGGCTCCTTAGGTTCCTCGATAAGTGCCGGTTTCACCGGAACCATTTCGTGGACACACACGTTGAAATCCATGACCGGCGGGTCCGAAACGGCCTGCCGCGGATCGTTGGTTCGCCGGAAGAAGGGGAGGCACACGGATGTTGTATTGGGCCTTGGTTTTCCTTGTTGTCGCGTTGGTCGCCGGCCTATTGGGCTTTGGTGGCGTGGCCGCTACATCGATGGGGATCGCCCAGATCCTGTTCTTTGTCTTCCTGGTCCTGTTCCTGGTGATGCTGGTGGCAAACCTGCTGCGCAGCGGCCGGCCATAACAGCCGGCGAGTTCTGAGGAGGCACGATCATGTCGAAGATCAACGGGCGCACGGACACATCGGCGTTGCGATCTGATATCGCGGCATTGCAGGAAAACCTCGATGCCTTGGTGAAGCAGCTCAAGTCGGCTGAAGGCGGGGAAACGTGGGTCGACCATCAGGTGGACGAGTTACGGCGCGTGCTGGAGCCCGTTATCGAAGCCACCAAGGCCCAGGGTGAGAAAACCGCCGCCATGGCGCGGGAGACCGTCGAAAACCATCCGCTTTCCAGTGTTCTGGTCGCGTTCGTGGGCGGCGCACTGGCGGCGCTTTTGCTCAGCCGCCGCTGACGCGATCTTTTTGAAGATGGAGACCGGGGTGTCCAGCGTGATCGAAAGTATCGGCGTGGTTGCGTCGCGCGCGTCGTTCCATGCGCGGCGGGCTTGGCGACAAATGGTGCTGGATGCCTGCGTCGGTCTGTTTCTGGTCTTGATGCTGACGATCGCGGGCGGGCTGTTGGTCTACGCGGCCTTCGCTTTCGCCCAGACCATGATGCCGGACTATGCGGCTGCGCTCAGCCTGGCCGTATTGATCGGTTTGCTCTGTGCCGTTGTCTATGTCGCCTATTCGAGGGCGGACGAACGGCGTTCGCTTGACTCACGGGCGGCGCGAGTTCAACCCGCGGAGTCAGCCGCGGCCGGTGCGGCTTCTCTCCCGCCATCCGCCGTCAGCTTGGCCCTTATGATCGCGCTCACCGCGGCCCGTCTTTGTGGGCGGAGTCGTGGTACGCGCTCCGATTGTTGAGCCTCGTTCACCATCATCGCCTGGGCCGCGGTGCCCCTGTCCGGTCTTGTTCATGAGGGCGACGATCTCTGCGCGCGCGCGATTGACGCGCGACTTGATCGTGCCCACCGCGCATTTGCACACGGCGGCCGCTTCCTCGTAGCTGAGCCCTGCGGCGCTGACCAAGATCAGAGCCTCGCGCAGCTTCACCGGCACGGTCATCAACAACGCCTGGACTTCCTTTAGTTCGAGCGCGGACTGTTGGTTGCCCGACACGGCGACGAGCGCTTCCGGCACGTCTTCGATCCCGCCGCCGTCATAGCGCCGGCGGCGATATTCGCTGAGATGACGGTTGCGGAGGATGGTGAACAGCCACGCGCGAAGGTTTGTGCCGGGACGGAACAGATGCTCGCCGGCAATGGCGCGCATCAGCGTATCCTGCACCAGATCGTCGGCGCGGTCGCGGCTGCCAGTCAGGCCGCGCGAAAAGGCGCGGAGCTGGGGAACAAGTTTGATGATATCGGCACGGAATTCTTCGCTGTCCGACGCGGACGGAGGAGCTTGGGGATGCGAAGTGGGCTCATTGGACGTCATTCGTCCCCCGGCTTGCGAGAGCCCTTCGCTTTAGCGTCCCCCCTATTGTTCTTGGGGGCGTGAACCAATTTCATCATGTCGTCGGGCAGAGGCTCGTCCAGGACCGACTGATAAAGGGCTTTCAGTTGCCCATCCCACCAATTGTCTATGGGCGTCGGCTGGTCGGCTGTCGGATTGCTTTGGCTCATCGTCTTCTTGGCCGAATCTTTCTTGGCTGTGGCCGACTTTGTGCCATCGCCATCGTTAGACGAGTTCATCTACGGTGCGCTCCCCCTTCGTCGCCGTCCGGCCGCCCCTCGCTGGCGGCGGCCTTGGCGGCACGGAACTCGGCGGCGTTGCTGCCGCCGACCCCGAGGGTGGCTGACCATCCTGGGTCGGCGCAACGGCGGGGCCGGTATAGGAATACGCACCAAAGAACGGTTTGTTCCCCGCTTTCGGTTTTATTCGCGCGGCATAAGGGGTTATGCCCGCCCATCGTTGGGAACCTTCCGCGCGGTTACCCGTTGAAGTCCTGAATATCCATGCCGATTTACCGGGGGCGGGGTCATGGCCGACCGATAATCCAGGAACGGCATCTCCAGTCCAAACCCGTGTTCACCACCGGGTTCTGAATCGAGGCCGTCGCCACGCCGAGTCCGCGGCGCGGGGGAAATGCAGAGAGAGGATCGCGGAATGTCGAACTCGGAGGAACTCGTCGCCTTGCTGCCGTATCTTCGCCGCTATGCGCGCGCGTTGACCGGCTCGCAGGAGCGCGGCGATCGGTACGTCCGGCTGTTTCTCGAGGTTATCCTGCAAGAGCCCGCGCGGCTTTCCCGCGACGGGGATCTGAAGCACAACATGTTCAAAGCGTTCCACGAAACATGGGACGCGGTCGCGGTGGAGGCTGAGGGCCCGGATGCGGCCGAGTTGAGCGGCAAGGCCAAGCTCGAGCAGCGGATCGCAGCTCTGCCCGCGCGTCATCGCCAAGTTCTATTGCTGGTGTCGCTGGAAGGCTTCCCCGTCACCAGGGCGGCCGAAATTATCGGGATCTCCGAGCAGGAGGCACGCCAGGACCTGCTGGATGCGCGCCTGGAGCTGCAGAAGAATTCGGGAGCCAAGGTCCTGATCATCGAGGACGAAACGGTGATCGCCATGGACATCGCGGTCACTGTGCGCTCCGCCGGCCATATGGTGGTGGGCGTGGGGGCCACCTTCAAGGAAGCCGTCGGCCTGGCCGAGGAACACCTGCCGGACCTGGTGCTAGCGGATATCCACCTGAAGGGTGGCGACAGCGGTATCGACGCGGTGGATAGGATTCTGCGCGGCATGACGGTGCCAGTCATCTTCATCACGGGCTTTCCGGAGGCGTTATTGACCGGCAAGAAGGTCGAGCCCGCCTTCGTCATCACCAAGCCGTTTGATCCTGAGACGCTGACGGCCGCCATCGGCCAGGCCTTGTCGTTCAGGCCAAGCGGCGGCCGAAACGGCAAACAGAAGGCCGGCGCGCAGAAGCACGCCTGATTTCATCCTTCCTCGAGCGCGCCCGGACGGGAGGCATCCCGTCCGGGTTTTTATTTGACAGATCCGTCCCGGCCGGACGAATGCGCGCGCGATTCAGGAACCGCGCAGGGTCCCCTCGCGTTTTTACCCCGAACACCGAATGACCACGTTCGTGGCTCGGCAAATCGGGAGACCCCGCATGCTCAACTCCACGTTTCGCAAATACGCGTTGCCCACGACAGCGCTGGCCGTCGTGCTGTTCGCCACCGCTTGCGCGCCCGCCAAGCGCGAGGAAGCGCAAGTCCTGACCCAGACGCAGAGTGTCGCCTTCACGCGCGATATGAAGATCGATTACGCCAACGGTATCTGGGGCACCCAGACCATGACGCCGTCGGCCGACCTTTTGCTGACGAAGAACAGCAATCTGATCGGCAGCCGCGTCTCGGATTCCAACGGCGTGTCTTGGGGCACGGTGGTCTTCATGATGGTTGAAGCCAATCAGCAGCAGCGTCCGATGTACGCGGTGGTCGCCGCCGATGGCGTGTCCGACACTTATATCGCCGTACCCATGTCCGCGGTTCGCGTCGCGGGCGGCGGCGTGCAGGTCGACACCACGGTTGCCGATCTGAACCGCGTGCCGAAATACACCTTGGCCGGCTTGCAACGCCGCCACGCGGTGGCCAGCAACAGCCCGCCGTTGGTGGCGCCGGCCGTCGCTACGGCGGCAACGCCGCTCATCACCGCGGCACCCGGTACGGTCGCCGTGATTCCCGGCGCCGGCGTGGTCACGGCTCCGGTCGTCATGGCTCCCGTGGTGGTCGCACCCGCGCCGGTCGCGGCTGTCACGCCTGCGCCGCAAAACGTCAATCTCAGCACGCGCAGCGACCTGGTTGGACGCGCCTTCGTCGATAGCTACGGCAATCAGCTCGGCACGGTGAACTACGTGGCCGTGATGCCCGGTACGGTGGATGCGCGTTACGTCGTGGTAAGCGGTCCTATGTTCGGCGCTGGGAACCAGGTCTTCGTGCCGGCTTCGCAGGTTCATATGTCCGGCGGCCGCGTCATGGCCGATGTTCCGACGGCCACGCTGGCTCAGTCCCAGCGATTTCAGGCCGCGGAGATGCAGCGCTTCGCCGTCGTGAACTGACGCATCTTCGGGTCCGAAACGAAAGCGGCGCGCCCGTGGCCGGCGCGCCGCTGGCTTTGGAAGATTGGAAAGACGCTTACCCCGTGGCCGCCTTCGGCGCCTCGCGGAACTCCGGCTCGGACATCAACTGGTCCTTCGTCTTGCCGACTTTCACGACGCCCCGCTGTTCGTCCACGCGGAGCTCGTTCCAGGCCACCGTTACCTTCTTGCTGCCGAGACCGAGGA
This sequence comes from uncultured Alphaproteobacteria bacterium, assembly GCA_902826885.1. Classification (GTDB taxonomy): domain Bacteria; phylum Pseudomonadota; class Alphaproteobacteria; order CADEGL01; family CADEGL01; genus CADEGL01. The sequence continues at coordinate 11,905 of CADEGL010000010.1, forward strand.
ATCCGCCGACCTTCACCACGGCGTAATCGACATGGCCGTCCTTGTTGACCACCACGTTGTTGATCCGGCCGATATGGGCGTTGTCTTCCGTCTGCACCTTCATGCCGACCAGCGAGCGGCCGGCCACGGCCGGCGCTTCGGCCACAGCGGGAGCCGAGGCGGCTGCCGGAGCGGATGGCTGGGGTGCCGCGGTCTGGGCGTTGGCCGTCAGGACCGTCGCGGCCGATAAGGCAACGCCGAGCAGCAGAGCTTTGAACATCTGTCACTCTCCATCGTTATGTGCGCCACGGCGCGACACCGTAGCGGCTCTATGGAATTCAACCTTGGGAAAACCGGACGGTTCCGCGCGTTTTTGGGGTATCGGCGCCTTGTCGCGGAACTTCCTCGGCGCGCGGCGGGTTGGACCGGCACGAGGGCGCTACCGCAGCGCCGATTCCGGAAACGAAGGAGCCGACATGAATTGGGATACGACCAAGGGCAACTGGAATCAGTTCAAGGGCAAGGTCAAGGAGCAGTGGGGCAAGCTGACCGACGATGATCTCGCCCGCATCGAAGGCAAGCGTGACCAGCTGCTTGGCCGGGTGCAGGAGCGTTACGGCATCGAGAAGGACGAGGCCGAGCGGCAGGTAAAGCAGTTCGAGAGCCGCCACTAGGCCGCCCGCGGACGAACGAAAGCCCGGCCTTCCCCGAGGCCGGGCTTTCGCGCTTCTAGCGTCCGGTCAGAAAGGCGCGGAAGCGCCGTGCCACGTCCTTCGGCGCGACAGTGGGGCGGCCCAGCTTTTCCATCGAACCCGGCGCGATGCGGGCGTGGATCAGCGACGGGCCCGGTGTCTTGAGCGCGGCGCGGAAAGCATCTTGGAAACCATCGGCATCGTCGCAGCGTGCGGCCGCAGCATAGCCGCAAGCCAGCGCCGCCGAGGCGAAATCGACCGAGGGCGACACCGTGGCTTGGCCGCCGGTCGAATCGTGCGTGCCATTGTCCAGGATGATGTGGATCAAATTCCTCGGCGCATAGGCACCGATCGTGGCCAGGTTACCCATCTTCATCAGCGCGGCCCCGTCGCCATCCAGCACCACCACGGGGCGTTCGGTGTTCAATGCCACGCCCAGGCCCATGGCGCTGGCGCCGCCCATGGAGCCGACTTGGTAGAGATGCTGTTCGCGGTCGGCGAGCGTGAACAGCTCGCGGCCGCATTTGCCGGTCGTGGCGACCACGGCGGCTTCGGTGGGTACGATCTCGAGAAAGCGCGCCAGGATATCGGCGCGCGCAGGCCGCGCGCCGTGCCGGCGCAAATCGGCCGAGGCGCCCGCCGGACGGGGCGCGGGCGTTGTCTGGTCCAATCCGTCGTCACGCACGGAATCTTTTTCCATCACGAACGCGAAAGGCAGGGCGCTCGACGCCATGTGCGAAAGCGCGGCTTCGAGCGCGGGTGCCACCTGGTCTTCCGCGCGCGGGAAGGGCGCGTGGCGGATTTCCATGGTCTCCAGCAGGCGCTGGGTGATCTGGCCCATCAGCGCGTGCTGCGGCTCGTCCTTCAAGCCTGGCTGGCCGCGCCAGGTCACGATCAGGAGGGTCGGGATTTGGAACGGATAGTTGAGGGAGGTGAGCGGATTGACCGTGTTGCCGAGGCCTGAGTTCTGGCACATCACCGCCGTCTCGCGCCCGGCCAGCCATGCGCCCGCCGCGATGGCCACCGCTTCCCCCTCGCTTGCCGCGCCGACATAGCGGATGCGTTTGTCGGAGATGACGCGGTTGATCAGCGGCGTCAGGAACGAGCAGGGCACGCCCGTATAGAAATCGACGCCGCGCGCCCGCGCGGCGTCGAGGAAGGCGTCCGCCGAAATCTGGCTAGAGGAAGTTGCGGGCATTCGCCAAGTCGAAGGCGTCGTTGACGTCGAGCCACTGGCCCGCGACATAGGCCACGTCCACACGCACGCCGCGCGAAACCAGGCGGCCGAACAGATCGGGCAGGCCCGCCGTCTTCCAGGAGCCGTCCGCCTTCATGAAGGCGATCTCCTCGCGTACCAGGGCCGCTCCCTTGGCGCTCAGTTTGGCCAGGCCGACCCATTCGCCGTCGACGGCGTCTGGCTTCAGGATGCCGCCGATCCCCGTGATATGGGCCGGCTGGTCGTCCAGCACGCCGGCCGTGGAGGGGCGTGAGCAATTGACCAGATCGCGCGTGCGGCCGCCGCCCACGCCTTCGCGCGCCATCCACAGCGCATCGACGCTCAAGACAATATCGCCCGGCGCATCGAGCAGCGCCGACAGGATGTGGTTGCGGAACAGAATGTCGCCGTAGCTGATCAAGCACTCGCCTTCGATCTGCTTTTCGGCGCAGGCCAAGGACGCCACCTCGCCCGTGGTTTCGTAGGCGTCGTTGTCGACAACGCGGATCGAGGGGACGGTTACGGCCTCCTTGCGATAACCGCGCACGACCGTCACGTCGCGCAGGCCTTGCTCGCGTAAGGCGCCGACCAGGCGGCGGAGCAACGGCTGGCCGCGAATGTCGACCATGCATTTCGGCCGGTCGGCGGTCAGCGCCTCCAAGGTGCTGCCGCGCGAGGCCGCCAGCACCACGGCCTTGGGCTTCGACTTGGCCGGGCCCAGATAGCGGCGCTCGGCCTCATTGAGCTCTGCATTCTCCGACAGGTCGAAGACGTCTTGGACGCTGGCCACGCGGCCCTCGACGCCCGACAGATTGCCGTCGCGGCGGATGCGCTCCGACACTTCGCGCATGGCCGTGATGGCGGCGCGCAGATTGTGGTTGGCCCAGATCACCAGCGAGATCCCGGCGTTGGCGAAGGCTTCGGTCGGTGTCGCGTGATACATGGTCGGCACGATCACGACCGGGCAGCGGCCGCCCCATTCCGCCATGAAGCGCAAGATCTCGTCGGCCGTCTTCAGCTTGGAGTGGACCAAGATCGCGTCCGCTCCGGCCGCGTGATAGGCCTCGGCCCGGCGCAGCGCCTCGTCCAAACCCCAGCCCGAGATCAGCGCTTCGACGCGCGCGACCATGCAGAAATCGTCGTCCAGCTGGCTGTCCTTGCCGGCTTTGATCTTGCCGCAGAATTCCTCGATGTCGGCCAAGGGCTGGGCGTCGCCGATGAAGCTGTTGGTCTTGGGGAACAGCTTGTCCTCGATGCACACGCCCGCGATGTTGCGCTGGCACAGTTTGCGCACCAGGCGGCGCACGTTGTTGAAGTTGCCGTAGCCCGTGTCGCCGTCGACCAGGATGGGCACGCGCGTCGCATCCGACATGAACTCCAGGACTTCCAGCACCTGGGTCCAGGACGCTTCGTTGGAATCGCGCACGCCGAGCGCAGCCGAGATCGACAGGCCCGAGGCCCAGATGCCCTCGAAGCCGGCTTGTTCGACGATCTTCGCCGACAAGCCGTTATGGGCTTCCATGATGAAGGACAGCTCCGGCACGTTCAGCATCGCGCGCAGCCGCGCGGCCTTGCTGGGCTGCGTGTCGGCGGGCGGTGTCCGGGGGATCGCGACCGGTCTCTGAGCCATGGGGCGGGACTTAAACCGGCCTTCCCCGGGAACTCAAGGCCTAAGGCGGCCTGGGCGGGGGCTTTGCCGTTCCGGTCCTGGAACGGCGCTGCCATTTTTATGGCGCACCTATATCATTGGCCCCGTTGGGGGATTTCGGAAGGCAGGGAAATGGCCGCAAGCACCCATGATGCCGCCGCGTTCCGGCGGGCCGTCGAGGCCGAACCGTTGCCCGAAACCTTGCCGGCGCTCCTGGACCGGGCGGCGTCGCACCACCCCGACCGGGTGATTTGGAACTTTTTCGAGCGGAACGAGAGCTATACCTACCGCCAGGCGCAGGAGCGCGTGGCGCGGGCGGCCAACGCCCTGCGCGCGCTCGGTGTGCGCAAAGGTACCCATGTGGGGATCATGTCGCCCAACGTCGGGGCCTTCCCCATCACCTGGTTGGCGCTCGGGCGGCTTGGTGCCGTGGCGGTCGCGCTCAACACCCGTTACACGCCGCGCGAGGTCGATTACGTCCTGCGCGACAGCGACGCCGATTTCTTCATCGTGCACGAAAGCCTGCGCCCGGTTTATGAGGCCATTCCCGACAAGCCGCCGCGCATCGCGAAGGACCGCATCGTCGTCATCGATGGCGCGGGCTCCGGCTACAAAGTCTGGGACGATCTGGTCAATGCGGCCTCGTCCGACTTCACGGCGCGGGAGCCGGTCGCTTGCGACGACGTGCTCAACATCCAATACACCTCGGGCACCAGCGGCTTCCCGAAAGGTTGCCTCTTGACGCACCGCTATTGGCTCACCATGGGCAAGGCGCACAGCGCGGTGGCCGAGGTCCCCATTGAGCGCGCGCTCTACAACCAGAACTTCTTCTATCTGGACGGGCCGTGCATCGCGACCATGTGCATGTTCCTGGGCGCCACGTTCTTCTTCGCTTCCAAGCCCAGCGCGGCCAAGTTCGTCGAATGGGCGCGCACGCACCGCATCAACTATCTGTTCTTCTTCGAGGTGCTCTATAAGCAGCCCGAGACGCCGCTCGACGGGCAGAGCGATCTGAAGATGATCCACATCTTCGGCTTCAACAAAAAATACCACGCCGATCTCGAACGCCGCTTCGCGCTCATCGCGCGCGAGTCCTACGGCATGACCGAGGCCGGCTGCATCACTTACATGCCGGTTGCGGACAAGCACATGGTGGGCTCGGGCTCCTGCGGCATCCCCGCACCCTGGCGCGAGGTGAAGATCGCGGGCGACGACGGCGTGCCCGTCGCGCGCGGCGAGATCGGCGAATTGTGGGTGCGCGGTCCGGGCATGATGCTGGGCTATTACAAGAAGCCCGAGGCCAACGCCGAGTCGTTGCGCGACGGCTGGTTCCTGACCGGCGACCTGCTGCGGCAGGACGAGGCCGGCTACTACACCATCGTAGGCCGGAAGAAGGACATGATCCGCCGCAACGCCGAGAACGTGGCCGCGCGCGAGGTCGAGGCCGTGCTGCGCGGCCTGCCGCAAGTGAAGGAGGCCGCCGTGGTGCCGGTGCCGGACGAGCGCGTGGGCGAGGAGATCAAGGCCTATCTGCAGCTTCAGCCGGGCCTCCAGCACGCCGATCTTCCGCCCGAGCAGGTGATCGCCCACTGCAAGGCGAATCTCGCGAGCTTCAAGATCCCGCGCTATATCGCTTTCGCCGACACGTTTCCAATGACCGATTCGGACCGGGTCGAAAAGAAAAAGCTGATCGCCGGCGTGCCCGATCTCACGCGCGACAGTTACGATCGCGTCGACAACATCTGGCGATAGGGGACACGGGAATGGCCGACAAGGAACCGGTAACCGAGGGGATGCTGCGCGTGCGGCTGGGGCTGCACGACACGCACTACGCGGACGGCCTCATCCCCGCGGCCACGATCATGCGGCTGTTCGCCGACTGCCAGTCCGAGGTGTCGATCCGCATGGACGGTGTCGACGGCTATATGGCGGCGTATGAGAAGTCGGAGTTCCTGAAGCCGATCTACGCCGGCGACTATCTTGAAATTCGCGCGAAGCTGATCGGCCAGGGAAACCGCTCGCGCCGCTTCGCCATGGAAGCCTTGCGCTGCTTGGCGACGAAGGAGCTGGGCGGCGGCCTGTCGGGCGGCACCATCTTCGATCCGCCCGAACTGGTGGCGCGCGCGACGCTGGTGTGCGTGAAGCCGCGCACCTGACGGTCTGCTGGAGCCCGGTGCGGCGGAGTTACCGCACCTGCCGGTCAGTAGCGCGTCGCCGCGGCTTTGTCGGGTGCCGGAAACTCCAGCATCTTGCCGGCGCGCGCTTCCATGGCGTCGCGTGGGCGCAAGCGGCGCGCCTGGGCCGCGCTCAGCAGCGGGAAATGGCGCGTCTCGTCGATTGCCAGCGCCGCGTCCCAGCAATGGTCCTTGTTCGTGACCCACAGCGCGGGGTCTAGGCGGCGCAGATCGTAGGGTTGCGAATAGCGCCGCAAGGTCTTTTTCGTGCCGATGACGTACTCGTGGAAGTAGGACAGCGCCAGCTCGCGCGGGCTGCGATAGATCGGGTCGCGCCAGCGCAGCCAGATATGGTTGCTCTTCGAGATGGCGCCCCAGTGCCTGCCGTGACGGAACAGCGCCACGACATGATCGTCGTCGCCCTGGGCTTGGAAATCCATCAGCAGCGGCTTTTGACCCGCGAGCCACAGGGCGCAAGCCGCGACGAAGGCGCCCTCGATGCAATGGGCATGATTCGCATCCAGGGTGGAGGCCACCGACAGGCAGGTATCGCCGCCTTGCTCGAAATTGGTCGGCAGGGCAGAGACGAAATCCTGGATACGCTCTGGCGTGCGCAGCTTCGCCAGGGCGGACACATGAGCGCGCGCGAGCCCGAGCTTGCGCCCCAGCGCCGCGCCGCGCAGGCGGCTTCGCCTAGAAACGGTTGGCGCGGAACGGCGTGACATCGAAATCCGTTTTGCGGCCGGCGACCAGATCGGCGATGGCCTTGCCGGTGACGGCGCCGAGGGTCAGGCCGTAATGGTCGTGGCCGAAGGCCAGCATGACGCCCGGCGTATTGGGCGCGGGGCCGACGACCGGCTTTGAATCCGGCAGCGACGGCCGCATGCCCATCCACGGCACCGCCCCCTCGGTATTCAATCCCGGCACTAGGCGCTTGGCACGCTTGATCATCGGGTCCACGCGGCGGTAATCGGGCGGCGCATGCACGCTGGCCAACTCGTCGGTGCCGGCGATGCGCAGGCCCAATTCCATCGGCGTCATATAGAATCCGCCTTCGGCGGACTTCACCGGGATGCGCAGTTCGACGCCGGGATTGGGCAGCATGGCGTGATAGCCGCGCTCGGTGTCCAGCGGCACGCGCGCACCGGCCTGCGCGGCGAATTTCTTGGACAAGGCACCCGCCGCGACCACGACCAGATCGGCGTCCAAAGGTGCTCCGTCCGTGTGCACGGTCGACTTTCCGCCGCCCTTGGCCTCGATGCGCCTGGCTTCGCCGCGCACGAACCGGCCGCCGCGTTTCGCCGCCAACTCGGCGATGCGCTGGCTGTGCTTCAAGGGATTGATGACGGTGTCCATGTCGGTGCGGTGGATGCCACCCGCGAAATTACCGCTGAGCGCGGGCTCGATCTGGCGGATTTCTTCCGGTCCCACCACGTTCAATGGCACGCCGTGGCGCTGGCGCATCTTCACGCTGGTTTGGATGTTGTCGAAGGCCGCCTTGGTCTCGAACACTTCCAGCGCGCCGCGCGGACGGATCAGGTCGGCCAGTCCCGCATCGGCCACGATGGGCTCATAGCATTTGCGCGCATGCGCGATCATCGCGCCGAAGTCGCGCATGAAGGCCTCGACCTTCTCTGGCGTGGCGGATGCGACGAAGCGCAAGAGCCAGGGCGCCAAGTTCAGCAGATAGGCCCAGCGGATGGTCAAGGGGCCCATCGGGTCCATCAGCATGCCGGGCACGCGCTTGAGGATGCCGGGCGTGGCCAAGGGCAGGAAGGTCGAGTCCGAACGCTGGCCGGCATTGCCATAGGAGCAGCCTTCGCCGGGCCCGCGCGGATCGATCCAGGTGACCTGCCAGCCGTCGCGCTGCAGATAGGTGCCGCAGCACAGCCCCACGATGCCTGCGCCGATCACCACCGCGTGGCCGCGGCCGCTTGTACCCTGAGAATTCACGGTGTCCCCCATTGGTTGACCCGAGAAAAAGACCACACCAGGCGCGCGACGGCAATTCGGTTAGCATGGCACCCCCAATCGGACGGAGAAGCGGGCATGGCGGCGCGTTGGAACCTGTGGCTGGTCTTGGCTGGATTGAACGGCGCGGCCTTCGTCGCGCTGGGCGCTTATGGCGCGCACGGATTAGGCGATGCGCCCCAGACGCAGCGCTGGTTCGACATCGCGTTGCGCTATCACGCCTGGCATGCGGTGGCCGTGCTGGCCGTCGCATTGTGGGCACCCGCGAAAACCGCGGCGCGCTGGCTGCGCGGTGGCGCATTGGCGCTGTTTCTCATCGGCACGATTCTCTTCAGCGGCTCGCTCTACCGCATGGCGCTCACGGATTTGCCGTTGTTCGCGGGCGCGGCGCCGGTCGGCGGCGCGAGTTTTATTCTCGGCTGGCTCGTGCTCGCCGGGGCCGGTTTTGTCAGACGGGAGGCTTGAAGCTGACCGCCAATTCGGCCGCGGCCGCTTCCAGCAGAGCGCCCATGATCCTTGGTGCGCGGGCGCGCCGTCCCGATTTGCCGAAGAAGGGGCTGCCTCCTTCCATCTGAGCGTAGATGCAGGCGGCCAGATTGCGCCGCGCGGCCTCGTCCAGATCCGGCCGCAGCGCGGCCAGCAGGATCGCGTACTGACTGGTGACCCAGTCGTACCAATCGCCGACGATGGCGCCGGCCTCTTCGTCATGCGCGGCGAAGGCCCATTTTTCCCAGGCTTGCGCCTTCACCACCTCGTCCCGGTTCAACGAGTTCTCGTAGCGCAGCATGGTCAGGAGCCGCGCGCGCGGCTCGACCGGCGCCGACGCCAGATGCTTCGCCCAGCGGTCCTTCTGCCGGTTCACCTGATAGGACAGGACGGCGCGCAAAAGGGTGGTCTTGGTCGGGAAATAATATTGAAGGTTGCCTTTGCGCACGCCGGTGGCGCTGGCGATTTTGCCGATGCTCAGGCTGGCGTAACCCTCGCGACCCATGATCTCGAGCGCAGTCGCCAGGATATGGTCCGAGGTGCGGCGGCCCTTGGGCGAACGCGGGCGGGCGCTGCCACGGGCCGGCGCGGCGCGGCGCGGCGATTCCGTTCGTCGTGCGGCCACTGTGCTGAATCCTCTGTATTCCGGGTCCCCCGCGCTAAATTAAGCGCCACGCGCCCGCTAGTCACGGATTGACTTGCCTGAATGATTCTTCCTTAATTAGGTCGTACGACCTAATAACAGAGGCCGCCATGCCCGCTTCGACCCTGCCCACGCCGACCGCCGATCCGGCCCGCTTGAAGGCCGATATGGATGCGTATGGCTATTGTCTGGTGGCCGATGCGCTCACTCCAGCACAGGTCGCGACGGCCCGGCAACGGCTGGAGGAACAGGCCGAGGCCGAACGCAAACAGGGCATCCGCATTCAGAACGCCCCCCATGTGGACGAGATCAACCAATGGGTGACGATGCTGATCAACAAGGGGCCGATCTTCGCCGAACTGGCGACCAATCCGGCCACGCTCGCGATCGTCGATCACGTCATCGGTGGCGATTTCCTTCTGTCCGTCCTTGAGGCGCATCTGGTGCGCGCGGGCGGCGCGCCCATGTCGCTGCATTGCGACCAATGGTGGCTGCCGTTTCCCGCGCAGGCCGACGCCGGCTATGCGCGCGTCGGCACGATCACACGCTCCACGGTGCCGACGATGCCGGCCGATCCGGCGGGAAAGGTGATCTGGCCCGCGGCCGTGGTGAACTGCATGTTCATGCTGACCGATTACACCGAGCGCAACGGCGCGACACGCATCGTGCCCGGCAGCCATTTGAGCGGCGCGCAGCCTTCGGCTGCGATCCCTCATCCGGTGAAAACGATCGCGGCCGAGGCGCCGGCCGGCACGGCGGTTCTTTTCGAAGGGCGCACGTGGCATGCCGCCGGCCTCAACACGACCAATCAGGCGCGGCTTGGCGTGACCTGTACCTATTGCGGGCCCATGTTCCGCCAGCTCACCAACTTCACCGTCGGCACCTGTGATGACGTGCTGCAAGGGGCGTCGCCTTTGCTGCGCCGCTTGCTCGGCTTCAAGATCTGGTCGACCTATGGCGGTGTCGACGACCATGCGGCCGAGTTCATCGAGCGCGCGCCGGGCAAAGTCCGCGAACTGGCGCCCTAGCGCGTCCGGCGCTGGCGAGGGACAATCGGGCGGGATTGCCGCGACGAGGGGGAATACGTCATGAATTACGAAGTCATCGTCACCTGCGCGATCACGGGCGCGGGCGACACGGTGGGACGCCATCCGGCGATTCCCGTGACGCCGCAGCAGATCGCGGATTCGGCGATCGAAGCCGCCAAGGCCGGCGCGTCGGTCGTCCATTGCCATGTCCGCGACCCCAAGACCGGAAAAGGCACACGCGACGTGACGCTCTATCGCGAGGTGGTCGAGCGTATCCGCAAAAGCGGCGTGGACGTGGTGTTGAACCTGACCTGCGGCATGGGCGGGGACCTGACCGTCGACGACGCCGACCCCATGCGGCCCGGGCCGGGCACCGATCTGGTCGACGCCATGGCGCGCCTCGAACACGTCGTCGAGTTGCGGCCGGAGATCTGCACGCTCGATTGCGGCACGATGAATTTCGGCGACGGCAATACGATCGTTATCCAGACACCCAACATGCTGCGCGCCATGGCCAAGCGCGTGCGCGAATTGGGCGTGAAGCCGGAGCTCGAGGTGTTCGACACCGGTCAGCTTTGGTTCGGCAAGCAGATGTACCAAGAGGGCCTCTTGGACGATCCGCCGCTGTTCCAGCTTTGCCTCGGCATCCCGTGGGGCGCGCCGGCCGACAGTCAGACCATGGCGCACATGGTCCAGCAGCTTCCCCCCAACGCCGTTTGGGCCGGTTTCGGCATCAGCCGCGCGCAGATGCCGATGGTGGCGCAAGCCGCGCTTCTCGGCGGCAACGTGCGCGTGGGCCTTGAAGACAATCTCTATCTGGAGAAGGGCGTCTTCGCGACCAACGCGCAATTGGTCGAAAAGGCCATCCGGATTTTGCGGGAATTGGGCGCGCGCCCGTGCTCGCCCGAAGAGACACGGCAAAGATTGCGGCTTAAGAAGCAGCGCTAGGACCGCAACCGCGCCATCCCGGAAACGCATGGCGGGCGCGGCTTCGCGGCTTGCCCGGTATGGCTGATCGGCCTAGGTTTCCGGCCATGACAGCCATCGCCACGACGACCACGTTCCGTGCCGACGCCAAGGTCATGGGCTTGGTCGGCACGGCGCATTTCAGCAGCCATTTCTTTCAATTGGCGCTGGCGCCGCTGTTTCCGATTCTGGCCTCTCGATTCGGCGTCAGCTTCGCCGAGTTGGGCGCGGTCGTCACCGTCTTCTATGTCGCGTCCGGCATTTGCCAAGCCTTCGCCGGCATCGTGGTCGATCGTTTCGGCGCGCGGCCCATCCTGGCGCTGGGTTTGGCTTTGCTGGCTGGCTCGATCGCGCTGTCGGGTCTCGTCACGCACTATTGGATGCTCTTGCCGCTCGCGATTCTCGCCGGCATCGGCAACAGCGTGTTCCATCCGGCGGATTTTTCGATCCTGACCGCCAAGATCGACAAAACGCGCATCGGCCGTGCTTACAGCATTCATGCCCTACTCGGGACCATCGGCTACGCCATGGCGCCGATCGTGATCACCATGCTGGCGGAACAGCTTGGCAATTGGCGCTCGGCCTTGATCGTTACGGGCGTGGCAGGTGTCATCATTGCGCTGATCCTGTGGCGCTCGCCGACCTTGGTGGTGGCGCCCACGCATCTTCGCGGCAACAAGACCGCGGGCGAAACGGCGGCGTTCAGCTATGGGCGCCTCATCGCCAATCCCGCGATCATTGCCTCGTTCCTGTATTTCGTCTTCACGGCAGGGGCGAGTATCGGCCTGACGTCGTTCAGCGTGTCGGCTTTCTCGGAAATCTTCAGCTTCACCACCGGCGAGCAGATCGCCCGGGCCGGTTTGCTCCTGACCGCGTTCCTGGTTTCGAGCGCGTCCGGCATGCTGATCGGAGGCATCATCGCCGACCGGACCACGCGCCATCATATCGTGGCCATGGCGGGCATGACGTCCGCGGCCCTGTTCATGCTGCTGCTGGCTTTTGGCGGTTTGTCCTATTGGCCGACCGTCGCGGCGATGGCCATCGCCGGGTTTACCTACGGCAGCACGGCACCCTCGCGCGACATGCTGGTGCGCGCGGCGACACCGCCGGGCGCCACGGGCAAAGTCTTCGGATTTGTCTACTCGGGCCTCGACGTTGGCTCGTGGCTGGTGCCGGTGTTCTATGGCGGCTTTATCGACAATCATACGCCGCACTACGTATTCTTGACCTCGGCTGTCCTGTTCGCCTTCGCGATCGGCACGGTCATGCAGGTGCGCAAGCGCTCGGTGCCGAAACCCGCCTAACGTCGTCCGCGTCACGGAAGGGGATGATGACGGAAGTTCTTTGGGGCAATCTGCGCGCGCCGGCCTTGCGCGCGCTCGCCGCGCGCGGCGCTCTGGCCATCGTGCCCGTGGGCTCGATCGAACAGCACGGCCCCCATCTTCCGGTTCAGGTCGATGCGCTCCTGGCGGGCGAGATTGCGCGCCGGGCGGCGGTGAGGGTTTCGAAGAAACAGCCCGTCGTGGTCGCGCCCACGATCTGGTCGGGCCTGGCCGAACATCATATGTCGCTGGGCGGCACGATCACCTTGGATCTCGCGACCTTCCACGCGGTGATCCGCTGCGTCTGCGCCTCCATCCTGCGTCATGGCTTCAAGCGCATCCTGATCTTGAACGGCCATGGCGGGAATATCGCGGCCTTGACCGTCCTGGTCGGCGAACTGGCGCGCGAGTTGGGCGCGCCCATCGCCACCGCGACCTACTGGACGATGCCGGAGACGCAAGCCTCCTTCGCCAAGATCCTGAAGAAGCAGAAGACCGTGCGCCACGCCTGCGAGGCCGAGACCTCGATGCTTTTGGTGCTGAAGCCCGAGCTGGTCGACCGCGCCGCCGCGCGCGCGGTCAAGGCGCCGATCGAGGGTTTGGCGCCGGAGGACGGTATCTACCGTTACCGTCCGGTCGCCCATTGGACGAAGTCGGGCGTGCTGGGCGTGCCTTCGGCGGCGTCGGTCGAAAAGGGCGAAAAGCTTTTGGAAGCGGCGGCTGCGTCCGTCGCCAACGCGATTCTGGCTGGCAAGGCATGGCGGAGCGATGACGCCTCACTTCGTAAACGAAAGGTAAGGCGTTCATGAAACTACGATTGCTCGCATGCGCGGCCGCGTTCACCGCTCTCGGTTCTGTTTCGGTATTGGCCGCGGTCGGAAGCCAGGCCGATTGGCAGTTCTCGGAGCGCCCGACCCAGGATGGTGAGAAGAAGCTGATCGCGGCCAGCGCCGCCGCCGCGATCGACGGTCAACCGGCTTCTCTCACGATCGCCTGCGTTGGCGGTAAGCCCGCCGTAACGTTGCAGGCGCCGGTCACCTGGACGGTTCAGAGATTCCGGTTTCAATTCGACGGGGCGCAGGTCCGCAACGTCGTCGACGAGATCCAGACCAAGGACACCGTGATGGTGGTGCGTGGCCGTCCCGCGCGCTCCTTTATCCGCGGCGCTTCGCAGGCGAAATCGGTCCTTGTCACTTACGCGGCGCAGCCCGAGTCGCAGGAGGTCCGCTACGACCTGTCCGGCTTTCAGGCCGGCGCCGCCGATCTCTTGGCCGCATGCAAGGACGCGCTGCTGTAACGAGGCTATAAAGGAGCGCCCCGGATTGCGCCGGTACGGGGCGGAGGGCTAGTCTGCGCCTATCGGGCATATCGGCCGTTCGACGCACGAAGACACGGGGAGACGCGCGCCATGACCTACAAGAGCATCCTGGTCCATATCGACGACAGCAAGCGCAACGCCGCGCGGCTCGACTTCGCGATCGATATGGCCAACGCCCACAAGGCGCATCTGACCGGCATCTACGTGCTGCGCGCGCCCACCGCGGTGCTTTATGCCGAAGGCGGCATGCCGGTCGAGTTTTACGAGAAGGAAGCGGCCGCGACCCAGGATCTGGCCAATTCCGCCAAGGCCAAGTTCGAAAAGCGTTTGGCCAAGGAAGGGCTGTCATTCGAATGGCGCCAGAGTCAGGGCGACCACGCCGAGATCGTCTCGACGAATGCCCGCTATGCCGACATCACCATCATGGGCCAGACGGATTTGGATGACACCTCGTCATCCACGCCGCCCGATCTGGCCGAATTGGTCGCGCTGTCCAGCGGACGTCCGATTCTGACCGTTCCTTTCGCGGGCGACTTCAAGTTCGGCACGCCGCATATCATGGTGGCGTGGAATGGCAGCCGGGAGGCCACGCGTGCCGTCCATGACACGCTGCCCCTGCTCCAGAGCGCCAAAAAAGTGACGGTTCTGGTGGTTTCCCAGAAGAAGGAGGCCGAAGGCCACGGCGAGCAGCCCGGCGCCGACATCGCCCTCTATCTGGCCCGTCACGGCGTGAAGGCCGAGGCGCATTTCGTCGTCGCGCCGCACGAGAGCTCCGCCGGCCACCGTTTCTCTCTGCCCAAGATCGACGTGGGCGGAGAGGTTCTATCGCGCGCGGCGGATTTCGGGGCCGACATGATCGTGATGGGCGCCTATGGCCATTCGCGTCTTCGCGAACTGGTGTTGGGCGGCGTGACTCATCACGTCTTCCGCCACATGACCGTTCCGATCGTCGTTTCGCACTAAGGCGGCGTTGACTTCTGGCCGGGAGCCTCAGCCGCTTCCGGCCGCCAGCGCCGTCCGTACAAGGTCGGACAGGCTGCGGGCTTCCATTTTCTCCATCACGTTGGCGCGGTGGATCTCGACGGTGCGCGGGCTGATCTCCAGCGCGTGCGCGATGGCCTTGTTTTGCAGCCCCTCGACCAGCCGGTCCAACACCTCGCGCTCGCGCGGAGTCAGGCGCGCGAGCCGCGTCTGGGCCTCGGCTTTTCCGCCGACCGTGCGCGCGCGTTGCTCGACCAAGCCCGCGGCGCGCGCGACGGCATCCAGGATTGTTTCGTCCGAATAGGGCTTCTCGACGAAATCCACCGCGCCGTCGCGCATGGCCTGAACGGCCATGGGAATATCGCCGTGCCCGCTCATCACCACGACCGGCAGCATGTGGCCGGCGAGGCGGCGCTGAAGTTCGAGCCCGTCCATCTCGGGCATCCGCACGTCGGTCAGGACGCAGCCGCGCGTGTCCGTGCCGATCGCGGCCAAGAGCTTCGGGGCCGATTCGAACGCACGCACCTCGAAGCCCTTGGCCTGGAGCAACGCTTGGAGCGAATCGCGCACGGCCTCGTCGTCGTCGACGACGAAAATCGTGGTCTTTTCAGCCATGGGTCGTATCGGCGGCGGGCAGGGTGAAGGCGAAGATGGCGCCACCGGGAGGATTCGCCTCATGCCGGAGATGGCCGCCATGGGCCTCGACGATGGTGCGGCAGATAGACAGGCCCACGCCCATGCCGTCGGCCTTGGTCGTGACGAACGGCTCGAACAGCCGGCCTTCGACCTCGGGCGCCAAGCCCGTGCCGCTGTCGATGACGGCGACCTCGACGCCGCCGCCGGGCGCCGGCCGCGTGCGGATGGACAATTCGCGCCGGGGCGAGGCGGCCATGGCGTCGATCGCATTGCGGACCAAGTTGATCACGACCTGCTGGATCTGTAGCCGGTCGACGGCCACGTCCGGCAGGCCGGCTGCCAGGTCCAGCACCGTGCGGACGCCGGCATCACTGGCGCCGGCTAGGGCGAGCGCGTTGGCCTCGGCAACCAGGCGGTTGGCGCTCTCGCGCGTGATCTCGGGCTCGCGCTTCTTCAGGAAAGAACGCAAGTTGCGAATGATGCCGCCGGCGCGCTCGGCCTGGGCCGCGGCCTTGCCCATGACGTCGCGCGTCTTCACGCGCCAATCGGCGCCCTCGTCGGTCAAGAGATGCTTGCCGGCCTGAACGTAATTCGCAATCGCGGTCAGCGGCTGGTTGATCTCGTGCGCCAGCGCCGAGGCGATATGGCCCATCGTGCTGAGTCGCGTGACGTGCAGCAATTCACTTTGCAATTCCTGTAGACGCCGCTCGGTCGATTGCCGTTTCGAGATGTCGTGGATGAAGACGGTAAGGATGCGCCGTTCCCGCGTCCGCGCCTCGCCGATCGAAAGCTCGGTTGGGAAGACCGAGCCGTCCTTGCGGTGGGCCATCACGGCCCGGTTGCGGCCGGGCGACAAATGTCCCGGCAGGTCGCTCTCATAGTCCTCGCGATAAGGGTTCGACAGCAGGGTGGCGAAGCTCTGGCCAACGACCTCCGCTTCGTCATGGCCGAACAAGCGCGAGGCAGCTGCACCGAAGGATTCGATCTTGCCATCCTCGTCGACGGTGACGAGCGCGTCCGGCACGGCGTCCAAAATCGATTGCAGGCGCGCCTCGCGCTCCATCAATGCCTTCTCGCTGGTTCGGCGCGCGTCCGAGGCAGTGAACACCACATAGGCCGCGATGGCTGTCGTCGACAGGAAGGCCTGCAGCCAGATCACCTGGTCGGCCAGCGAGCCCATGATCTGGGTGGTCGGCCCTTCGCCCAGCGAGGTCGCCCATGAGCCGATGACGGCGACGGCGACCAGAAGCGTCACGATTTCGAGCGCGGTCCGGCGCACCGCGAGCCAGACGAAGATCGGTACCAGCACGTAAACACCCATCAGGCGCAGCGTCTGGCTGGTCAGCGCATCCATGAAGACCACCGCCGTGATGCCCAGGATCGCGGCGGCGAAAACATAGGCCGAGCGGGAATGCAGGGCCGCGCGCAGTGACTCGCGCGGGCGCATCCAGACCAGGATGGCCGGCGTGATGAACAGAGTGCCGGTGAAGACCGCGGGCGCCCAAACGATCCAGACCAGGCCGTAGAACGCGGCGAAGGCGTTCTGATACGCCGCGGCCCCCAAGGTGGCGGAGAGCGCCGCGTTCATCATGGCCGCCGCGATCAGGGCCATGACCGGCCGGCGCGCATCCAGCGGCAGGACAGAGCGTGCGATGGCCTTGTAAACCATGGCCCCGGCCAGCGCGGCGACGATGCCGTTAGAGGCCAGCCATAGGCCGAGCCAGAACGGGCCGCCCGAAAGATAGATGACGGCGGCCTCGGCCGCGAATAGGGCGCCCATGAGTGGCAGCCAGTCCCGCTTGGGCCACCATAGGAAGGCCGCCAGGGCCACGCCGGCGGACATCGAGCAGACCGCGATCTCTTGCGGCTCGATCCTTAGATGGATGTCGAGCAGGGTCGTGACGGCTCCCAGCGCCGCGATGGCCAGGCAGGCCAGGGCCAGTGGGCCGCGGCTTGACCGGAGGGATGCGCTTGGGTGTGTCGTCACGTCTGACTTTCGGGCAACCGGCCGGAGCTCTTTTTTACCCCGCGCGGCGAGAGCGCGAAAGCCAGACGGGATTTGCCCCTACGTCCTGATCCGCGCCCGGCGGAACAGAAGGGCGATCGGCGCCGCGCACATGGCTCCGACCATGATGATGGCGAAGGTCTGGTTATAGCCAATCATGCCGGCTTGGCGCAGGATTTCGGCATGTATCGACGAGATGCCCGCGGCGCGGCCCACGTCCCATAGTTCGGGCATCGTGTGGATCAGCGGGTTATAGAGCGAGACATGCTCGATCAGCATGGCGTGCGTGCTCTGGGTGTGATTCGTCCAGTAAGTCACGGTGCTGGCGATGCCGATGCTCGTGCCCAGGTTGATGACCAGATAGAACAGCGGCACGGCTTGCGGCCGGTCCTCCGTCGACACGGTCGCGAAGGCCATCGTGTTGAAGGGAATGAAGGCCAGCGCGCAGCCCACGCCCTGCGCCAGCGCCATCAGCGCCACGCTCCACAGCGTGACGTCCGTCGACCAAAGCGACATCTCGAAAGCGGAGAAGGCGATCAGCCCGAAGCCCACCACGGCCACCAGGCGAGGGTCGGCGCGCCGGATCAGGAACCCGGTCAGGACGCTGCCGGTCAGATAGCCGAGCTGCCGCGGGGTCAAAAGGATGCCGATCATCTCGACCGGCAAGCCGCGGAAGTTCTGCAGGAGCAGAGGCAGCATCACCGTCGGCAAGGCCCACATCGTGCCGTAGATGAAAGCGCCGATCAGGCCGATCGTGTAGTTCCGGTCGCGGAACGGTTCGGGCTTCAGGAACGGGTTCTTGGCCGTCGCGGAATGGGCGACGAACAGATAGAGGCACAAGACGGCGACGATGCACTCCACGATGATCTCGGTCGAGCCGAACCAGTCCAGCCGCGCGCCGCGGTTGAACAGAAGCTGGATCGCGCCCAGCCCTACGATCAGCGTGACCAGGCCGAACGCGTCCAGCCGGCGCGGCCGCTCGTTCGATTCGCGCGGCACGACCGCGATGGCGCCCAGGAGGCCCAGCACCGCCAGCGGCACATTCATGTAAAACACGGCCGGCCAGCCATAGGCCTCGATCACATAGCCAGCCAACGGCGGCGCCATGATCGAGCCGGCCACGCTACCGACACTCCACAGGGTTAGGGCGTGGCCATACATGGCGCGCGGGTAGGCATCGACGGCGATCACTTGCGAGAGCGGGATGATCATCGCGCCGGTGAGGCCGAGCAGGAAACGCCACAGCACCTCCTCCTCCAGCGAGTGCGCGTTGGCGCACAGGATGGTGATGATCAGGAACGCGCTGATGGAAAACGTGAACAGGCGCTTGCGGCCCGTTACGCCGGTCAGCCAGCCGACCAGCGTGATGGTTACGGTCGCGCCCACGATGAACGCCGTCACCACCCAGGCGATCTGGTCTGGTGTCGCGGAGAAAGTGCCTTGCATGTGGGGCAGGGCGACGCTGACGACCGTAAGGTCGAGCGAATACATGCTGGAGGCCAGCATGGTCGTCGCCATGATCAGACGGCGCCGCAAAACGGAATCGCCGCTGGCCGCATTTGCGAGGCCGCGCATCATGGCCGGATCAGTCGGTCCTCTCTCGGCGGCTGGTGGATATGGCCGGTGGAGCATTGTGGCGGCGGCGGCCGGAATGCGCCATCGCCGCCGCGCGCCGCGACCGGGACCTCCTCCTAAAGTCGACTTGCCCTTGGCGTCGAAATACCGCTTTATATCTACGGCTTAGTCGCCTACCTCGATGCTGGGGCAGGTCAAATATCGGGGCCGGATGTCCCATATCGTCATCATCGATGACCGGGTCACTAATCGGAACATTCTCGTCAAGCTGGCTCAGTCGCTTGACAGGAATGTCGATGTTCGCGCGTTCGCCGACCCGAGCGCGGCAATCGAGTGGTTCGCCGACCACACGCCGGACCTGGTCATCACCGACTACAAGATGCTCAGCATGGACGGCGACGCCTTCATCCGGCAGTTCCGCCGCCTGCCGTTCTGCTTCGACGTTCCTGTCATCGTTGTGACGGTCTATGAAGACCGCGACTTCCGATATCGGGCGCTCGAGGCGGGCGCCACCGACTTCCTTCTAAGCCCTGTCGATCATCATGAATTCCGTGCCCGCGCGCGCAACCTCCTGACCTTGCGTCGCCAGCAGGAAATCATCCGCAAGCGTGCCCTCACCCTCGAACAGAAGCTGCGCACCTCGGACCGCCTTCACAAGCAGGCGCTTCACACCAGCGCGGAGCTTCTGCGCCTTGTGGTCGGGTCCGTGCCCGCGATGATCAGCGCGACCGATGAAGAGGGGCGCTGCGTCTTCGTCAACGACTACCTGGCGGATTTCTTCGGCGTTGATCCCGCCGCCACGATTGGCCGAACGATGGGCGAGCTGTTCGGCGCCGACTACGGCGCGCGGCACGCCGAATACGGTCGGAGCGTTCTGGCCGATGGGCGGCCGCTGGCCGGCATCGAGGAAGCCTTGAACGACAGGAACGGCCGGCCGGCCGTCTTCCTCACCACCAAGGCGCCGCTGCGCGATGCGGCGGGACGGATCTCCAGCATCGTGTCCGTGTCGCTCGACATCACCGAGCGCCGCGCGCGCGAGCGCAGCCTCAACGAAGCCTCGGCCCTGGTGAAGGTCACGACGGAGGCCATGGCCCAGGGTCTGGTCGCGTTCGACGCCGAAATGACCATCCTGATCGCCAACACGCGGGCCGCGTTTCTGCTCGACGTGGCACCGGCCATGCTTCAGCCCGGCCAGGATTTCCGGAAGATCGTGGCCTATGGCGTGGCGCGCGGGGACTATGCCGCTGCCAGCGCGGACGAGGTTTCGCGCCGCTACTTGCAGATGGGCCGGCGGGGCGCGGCCTTCACGATCGGTCAGCCGGGATCGGACGACGTCGCGGTCGAGGTTCGCGGCAGCCCGATGCCGACGGGCGGCGCGGTGCTGACCTTCACGGACATTACCGAGCGAAAGAAGGTCGAGGCCGAGTTGCTGGTCGCCAAGGAGAACGCCGAGCGGGCCAGCCGCGCCAAGTCGGAGTTCCTGGCGCATATGAGCCACGAGTTGCGTACGCCGCTCAATGCCATCATGGGCTTTTCCGAATTGATGAAGAGCGAGGTGTTCGGTCCCGTCGGCAGCGACCGTTACCGCGAATACTGCGCCGACATCTACAATAGCGGCGCCCATTTGCTCAGCTTGATCAACGACATCCTGGACCTGTCCAAGATCGACGCCGGCAAGGCGGACCTTCAGGAATCCAGCGTCGATGTGGCGGCTTCGATCGAGAACGTGCTGCGCCTGGTGCGCATCCGCGCCGAGGAGGGCAAGGTGCGGCTCGAGGTCGACGTGGCGCCGGGCTTGCCGCCGATGCGGCTGGACGCGCGCAAGTTCAAGCAGATCTTGATGAATTTGGTTTCCAACGCGGTCAAGTTCACGCCCGAAGGCGGTCAGGTGCGAATCGGCGCGCGGCTGAGCACCGACCACGGCATGCTGATCGAGGTCGCCGATACCGGTATCGGTATCTCCGAGGAGGATCTGCCGCGCGTGATCACCCGCTTCGGCCAGGTGACGGGCGAGCATGCGCGCCAGCACGCGGGCAGCGGTCTCGGCCTGCCACTCGCCATCGAGCTGACCAAGCTGCATGGCGGGCGCTGCGACATCTCGAGCCAAGTGGGCGTCGGTACGGTGGTAACCGTGCGTCTGCCCGGCGAGCGATCCGAACTGCAGGCCAATATCGCCTAAGACGCGGCGGGAAGACGGCGATGGCGTTCGTGCGATGACCACGGTCGAAACGGCGCAAACCGGCAAGCGGGGCCGCTTGGCCTGGCTGCGCGGCCGTCTCGCCAACCGGCCGGACAGCGAGCACGAACAGGCCATTATCCGCGTCGTCATCGTCAGCCTGCTGGCGTTTTATTTTTACGTTTTGGACGACGGTGTGGCGCGGCCGGGCGTGGATTATCACGCGGGTTTCCTGTTCGCCTGCGCCTATCTCGCGACCGCGATTTTGATCGTCGGCATGATTGTCGCGCGGCCGGGTAAATCGGTGGCGCGGCGCATCTTCGCCATGGTGGGCGACCAGACCACGCTGTCGGTCCTCATGTATTTCGGCGGCGAGGCGGGTGCGGGTATTTACCCGATCTATCTATGGATCACGCTGGGTTACGGCTTCCGCTATGGCGTGGCCTATCTGCGTCCCGCGGCGTTGTTCAGCATTCTGGGCTTCCTGGCCGTCACGCTGACCAACGAGTATTGGAGCATCAGCCATCCGCTCTCGATCGGTCTGCTCTTGGCGCTGGTCGTGCTGCCCGCTTATGTCAGTACGCTGATCAAGAAGCTGACCGAGGCCAAGGCGGTGGCCGAGGACGCCAACCAAGCCAAGAGCCGGTTCCTGGCCAACATGAGCCACGAACTGCGCACGCCGCTCAACGCCATCATCGGCATGAGCGACCTTCTGCGCGGCACCACGCTGGACGCCGAGCAGCGCGACATGACGCACACGATCGGAAGTTCGGGCCGCGCACTCCTGTCGCTGATCGACGATATTCTCGATCTTTCGAAGATCGAGGCGCGGAAATATGCGGTCGAAGTCTCCGACTTCGACCTGCACGCCGAGGTGGCCGATCTTGTGTCGATCGTACAACCCCAGGCCGCGGGCAAGGGGTTGGACCTGCGTGCCCACTTCACGGCGCATACGCCGCACGCCTTGCGCGGCGACGTTCGTCACCTACGCCAAGTGCTGATGAACTTCCTGTCCAACGCGGTGAAGTTCACCGAGCGTGGCCATGTCGTCTTGTCGATCGATGCGGTCGATACGCGGGGCGACAAGGCCGTGCTTCTGTTCCGCGTCGTCGACTCGGGCATCGGCATCCGGCCCGAAGACCGGCAGCGCATCTTCGACAGCTTCACCCAGGCCGATGACGCCACCAACCGCCGCTACGGCGGCACGGGCCTGGGCCTTGCCATCGCGAAACAGCTCGCGGGTCTTCTGGGCGGCGAGATCGGTGTCGAGAGCGTGCCCGGCGAGGGCAGCACGTTCTGGGTCAAGGCGCCCTTCGCCATGCGCGCCGCGGATGAGGCACCCTTGGCGCTCGAAGGCCGCGCACTGATCCTCACCGCCGACGGTGCCCTGGCCAACGAGTTGCTGCCGTTGGTCGAGCGCGCCGGCATGGAGGCCGCCGTGACCCCGACCGCCAGTAAGGCTGTCGAGGAAGCCATGGGTGCCGCCGCGGCGGGCATGGGTTATCGCGTCGTATTGGTCGATGCGCGCGCGCCGGGGGTCGAGACAAGGAATATCGTCGACGCGATCCGGGCGAGCGATCGCGCATGCCAATTCGTCTTGTTGCGTGGGCCGGCCAGCGAGCCGGAAGCCTTTGCCCGCGCCTATGTCGCAACGGTGCCGGTTCCGCTGACGGCCGAATCGGTCGAAAACGCGCTGCGCGCGGCCGTGGCATTCGACCCGGCCCGCCACGCCGCGGCACCCGCCCGGCCCACTTCGCCGCACCGCGCGTTGCGGGTGCTGATCGCCGAGGACAATCCGGTCAATCGCAAGGTGACGGCCAAGATTCTGGAGAAGGGCGGACATATCCCCATTCTTGTCGGCACGGCAGACGAGGCGCTCGATCTCTTGGATGCCGAGCCGTTCGACGCCGTGCTGATGGACGTCAACATGCCGGGCACGAGCGGGCTCGACGCGGTCAAGCTTTACCGCATGGCGCATCTGGACGGGCGGCATTTGCCGTTCATCGCGTTGACCGCCGACGCCACGCCCGAGGCGCGCAAGCGCTGCGAGGATGCCGGCATGGACGCTTATCTCACCAAGCCGGTGGATACCGCGCGGCTGATCGCGACGGTTGAATCCCTGGCCGTAACGGCGGGCGAGCCGACGGAGGCGGACATGGGCCAAGTGGCCGACATCACCAAGCACCCGCGCTTTCAAAGCGAAGCGCAGCCCGTGGTCGATTTCCGCGCGTTGGAGGAACTGCATGCGCTCGGCCAAGGCGGCGCGTTCGTGGCCGAGGTGATCGACGACTTCATCGTCGACGCCGAGCAGGTGATCGCGGACCTGCGCACCGCCGTGGCCGCCGACGACATCCCGGCCTTCCGCGACAACCTTCATGCCTTGCGCAGCAGCGCCGCCAACGTGGGCGCCGTGCGCCTGCATCGCGTCTGCTCGGGCTTCGACCGTCGCGGCGCGGCCTCGCTTCGCGACGAGGGGGCAGCCCAAGCGGAGCAGATCGCGGAGGAGTTCGCGCGCTACCGCTCGGTGGTCGCGCGCCATCTGGCCGAGCGTTACGGACGCTCGCGCCCCTCCTGACGGCGGGAGCCGCCGGCCCCCGCCTGCTCACGATCTCAGACGCCGATGGCCGCCCAGCGCCGGTCCTGCGCCGCGGCCAAACGCTCCATCTTCCGCAAGTCGCTGTTCTCGAGCGTCAGCGCCGTTTCGACCCACAGGTCGGTGATGTCCAGCAGTTCGCGATGGGAGACCGGGTTGACCATCCGCCGCACTTTGTATACCGCGCGGTGGGCGTTGAAGCTGCGGTCGCGCTCCTCGACATACTGGTAAACCGCTTCCTCGCCTTGGCCGTCGGGCGCCACCATATCGATCACATCCATCGCCTTCAGCTCCTCGGCGGAATAGATACGTCCCGACAGGATCATTTCCTCCGCGCGCGCGGGGCCAATGCGACGGCCCAAGAGACTGTAGGCGCCCATGCCGGGAAAAAGGTTGAACAGGATTTCCGGCAGGCCGAACTTGGCGCTTTTCTCCGCCACGATCACGTCGGCGGCCAGCGCGCATTCGAAGCCGCCGCCGAGTGCGTCGCCCTGGACTAGCGAGATGCTGACCACCGGCGTATCCATATTGATTGCGCGCGCATGTTGGACGTCGATGCAGGCATGGGCGTAGCGGCGCAAGCCGGCGCGGTCCTTGGCGCGGATCAGTTCGACGAACAACGGCAGGTCGCCGCCCAGGTTGAAGATGCCCGGCATGCGCGAGGCCATGACGACGTATCGCATGGACGCTTCGCCGCTCTCCGGGATCTCGGCGAAGACGGTTTCGACCCAGCGCTGGGCCGCGCGCATGTCGGACAGAAGACCCATGGTGAAACTTGGGCGTCCTGACGGCTTCATGTGCTGCCACAGGATGCGCGCGGGTGCATCGAGCCGCACGTCGAGTTCGCCCAAATGGGCGGTGTTGCCTAGATCGATTGCGGGTGGGGAAAGCGGCTGGATGGCCAGATTGCCCGTGTATTCCAGCGTGCGGGCCGCGAGCCGCCCGGCGGGCGCGAACGCGTGAACGGTCTGCTTGGTTTCACTCATGATCATCTCCTTGGGAACCGGTTTGAGGCGAGCGATGGGACTCCCCCCATGGAAAGATGCGCGCGGCATTTGACAGGCGCAATACGACCTCCCTTTCCGATTGCCTTGAGGTGCCGGCAAAAGTGGCGCCGGAGCGCTTGGCCGGGCGCCCGTCCAGCGGCTAAGCTGCGGGCCCGCAAAGGGAAATGAGGGGGAGCCTCCCGTGCAATACGACTACGTCATCATCGGCGGCGGGTCCGCCGGCTGCGTGCTCGCGAACCGCTTGTCGGCCGATTCGAACAAGACCGTATGCCTGATCGAGGCCGGGCCGAACGAATCGCCCGAGCACATGCCGCAGTCGCTCTATGAGGCGTCCTTCCTGCCCGATTATTTCGAGGACAAGCGCTACTGGACCAAGCTCGAAGCCTTCATGGACCCGATCGGCAACAAGACGGTCGACGAGGTCGCCTCATCGGGAAAGGCGCGCCGCTATGAGCAGGCGCGGGTGATCGGCGGCGGCTCGGCCGTCAATGGCCAGGTCGCCATCCGCGGCATCCCCTCGGACTACGACGAGTGGGCTTCGCTCGGCGCCGACGGCTGGACGTTCAAGGACGTCCTGCCCTACTTCAACAAGCTTGAACGCGACCTGGATTTCGACGGCCCCTATCACGGCAAGCAGGGGCCGATTCCCATCCACCGCATCTTCCCGCAGGATTGGGGCGGCCTGTCGTTGGCTTTCCGCGACGCGGTCGCCACGCGCGGTGTCCCCTATTACGACGACTGCCACGCCAACTTCACGGACGGCTGTTTCCCCTTCACGCGCAACAACGCTTATCTGCACCGTGTCTCGGCCAACACGGGCTATCTCGACGGCGCGACGCGCCAGCGCAAGAACCTGCACATCACGGGCGAAAGCTTCGTCGATTCCTTCGTCTTCGAAGGCAACCGGGTGGTGGGCGCGCGCGTGCGCCGTGCCGGTAAGACCGACGTCATCAAGGGCCGCGAGATCATCCTGTCGGCGGGCGCCATCCATTCGCCCGCCATGCTGATGCGCGCGGGCATCGGACCCGGCGATCATTTGAAGGAACGCGGTATCGAAGTGCGCGTCGACCGGCCGGGCGTGGGCTCGAATCTGCAGGACCATCCGCTCATCGGCTATGGGCTGCACTTGAAGCCCGAGGGCCGCATGGCCGAGACCCTGCGCTGCAACTTCCTGTTGCATATGCGCTGGTCGTCCAAGTTCGAGGGCTGCACGCCCATGGACATGAAGCTGTCGGTCTCGAACCGCTTCTCCTGGAGCAAGATGGGCCAGCAGATCGCGACCATCCAGTTTGGCGCCAACAAGGCCTATTCCAAGGGCTTTGTGCGCCTGAAAAACGCTTCGCCGGACGAGGAGCCGATCGTGGCGTTTAATCTTCTGTCCGATTCGCGTGATCTGGAGCGGACGAAATGGGCTGCGCGTTTCGTCTACGACGTGCTGATGAACGGGCCGGTCAAGGACATGTACCACTCGGCCTGGCCGGGCATTTACGCCGACTCCGTCCGCAACCTGCAGCCGGAGACGGGTCTTAACAAGTTCATCACCAATATGGCCGCGATGCTGCTCGACATGGGCGGCCCGGCGCGCGCCTTCGTGATCAAGCAGGCCGTCGATCCGCGCTTCGACCTGCACGAAATCCAGAAGAACGAAAAGCTGATGGAAGAGTGGATTCGGGCGGGCGTGCAGGGCGACTGGCACGCTTGCGGCACCTGCCGGATGGGCCGCAAGGACGACCGCATGGCGGTGACCGATCCGCACGGCCGCGTCTACGGTATCGAAGGATTGCGCGTGGTCGATGCTTCGATCATGCCGTCGGTGCCCTGCGCCAACACCAACATCTCGACGATCATGATCGGCGAGAAGATGTCCGATCACATCAAGGCGGCGGGCTGAAGGAGGCCGGATGGCGGCGGTTACGGCGGAACGGCCAGGCGGCTTATTGATCGCGAGCGTCGTCGCGGCGCTTGTGGTCGTGGCCGCCGCGTTGGCCGTCCGCTTTCTCGTCAT
This sequence comes from uncultured Alphaproteobacteria bacterium, assembly GCA_902826885.1. GTDB lineage: Bacteria > Pseudomonadota > Alphaproteobacteria > CADEGL01 > CADEGL01 > CADEGL01. The sequence goes on from CADEGL010000010.1 coordinate 38,326, forward strand.
CGAGGGCCAGATGGCCCAGGCCTGTATCGCGATGACGCCGCCGTCCTGGTGCGCGGCACGGAACTCGCTGGTGCAGTTCTTCCGCGCCGAAGGTTTCGGCTACGCGGCGCTGGCGGCCGGCATCCTGGCGCATCTCTTCGGCGGCCGGCCCGCGGCCATCGTGGCGCTGATCGTGGGGGCGGCGGGGTTGGTGCTCTACAACACCGGCCTGGCGTCGGTCGCCGTTCTGCTCGGCCTGTTGCGTCTCGTCCGGCGCTAGGCGCGCTTCCGCAAGCCGAGCCACGGCCAGGCCAGGACCAAGCAGGTCACCGTCCAGCCCCAGGCCTGCCAGTTCTCGAACCCTTCGCGCACGCCGCCCACCAAGGCCGCCGTGGCCAGAAGCCACGCCAGCCAGCGTTCTTCCGTGCGCCCCGGTGCAAGCCGTCCACCCGCCGCCAGGAAACCCACGGCGGGAATCAGGAACGCGACGGTGGGGAAATCGCGGTAGCGCGGATCGAAAACGAGGGCGAGCGCGATGGCGGTCGCGGCGAACACCGACGCACCGTGCAGAACGCCGAGCCACAACGATGGGGTGAAGGGTGCCGCCCAGAACCCGCGCGGCCAGGCCAGCACGTCGCGCAACGGGGCCGCGCGGTAACCGTCCCCCGCATACGGCCAGAACAATGCGCCGCGCGCGGCATGGCGCAGCAAGGTCCAGGCCGTGGCCAAGGACAGCGCGATACCCGCGATCCCGAAGCCCCAATCGCGCGGCGTGACGCTGGTGATCGCGACGAAGCGTGCCTGCACGACGACGATGCAACCAGCCGCCATGGCGGCGAAGGCAAAGGCCAGCCATTCGGCGGTGGAGAAACGCCGGCCGCGGCTGAGCGCGTACAACACCGGCAAGGCCGCGAGCGCGAGGGAGGCCGCGAGCCGCTCGCGCCAGAACGCATCGCCTCCGGCGGGACCGATGAAGGGGAATTTGGCTTGGCGCGCGGTGTCGTAGAGGCCCCAATAGCCGCCGACCGTGCCTTCCTGCGCGCGCTTCCACGATTGGTCGAAGGCCTCGATCACGTTGTAGTCGATGCCCTTGGCCTCGGCGAGATTGACGAAGCCGCGGATGAAGCGCGCCTGGTTCGCGGGGCTCGGCCGCGCGGCCTCGCGCATGCGCCCTTCGCTCGGCCAGCCCGTCTCGCCGATCAGGAGCTTCTTGTTCGGAAACTTGGCCTGGACGATTCCCAGGATGTTGGCGATGTGATCGACCGCATGGTCGATGCCGATCGGATCGTCCTCCCAATAGGGCAGGATGTGGATGGTCACGAAGTCCGCCGCCTCGGCCAGCTGCGGATTTCGAAGCCAAAATTCCCACACGTCGGCGTAGGTGACAGGCACTTTGGTCGCCTGCCGCGCCTGATTCATCATCGCGGCCAAGGCTTCGGGCGGTTGTTCCTGGCGTAGAAGCGTCTCGTTGCCGATGACCAGCGCCCGCACCGTGTCGGGATAGGCGTTGGCCAGTTCGATGACCTCTTGCAGCTCGCGCGCATTGCGGTCGGCCTCGCGCCCGATCCAGGCGCCCACGATCACTTTAATGCCGAGCTTCTGCGCGAGGCGCGGGATCGCGTCCTGGCCGTGGGCGGTGGAATAGGTGCGCACGCAGTCGAAGCGCTCGGCCAGATAGCGAAGGTCGGCCTCCATCTGCGCGGACGGAATCATCAGCTCGGGGTCGGCGGGCGTTTGCCAGCCCTGGAACGGCGCATAGGAGACGCAGCGCAATTTCGCCGTCGGCGCGTCGGGAATTCCCGCCACGGGCTGGCCTTCGAACCACCAGCCGATCGCCGCGAGGATGGCGGCCAAGAGAAAGGCCAGCGCGCCGACCCAGCGCGGGCGGAAGCGTTGCACACTTTGCTCCGCCCCCACCATCACCAGGCCTGGAGTTGCTGGAAGAAGCGGGTCACGGCGTAGAAGCCGGTACCCACAATGGCGACGAAGACGGCCAGGGCCACGGCACTGGCCAGCACACCCGCCAGCACCGTCACGCCATCGGCTTCGATCAGCCCCAGCGAGACGATGGCGATGCCGATGGCGGGCAGCAGGTTCGCGCCCACTAGCGGCAGCAGCAGCACGAGTCCCAATACGACCAATAGAAGGCCGAGCAGCCGTTCGGCCACGCCTTGCGGCGTCACGGTCAGCCGCGGCTTGCAATAGCGTTCGAACCGTTCGATGGCGGGCCGCACCCGGTCGGCCATGCGCTTGAAGTCGGCGCGCCGCACGTCGCGCGTGAGCAACTTCTTGGGCAGCCATGGGCGCTTGTGCCCCAGCATCATCTGTCCGGCCGTGATCACGATCAGCACGCCGAACAGGGACGAGATGCCGGGCAGGGGGATCATGTTGGGCAGCGCCCAGATGAAGAGAATGACACCGAAGCCCCGCCCGCCCAGCTCTTCCGCCAGATCGGCGAAGGACAGGCGATCCTCCGGATGCCCTTCGTCCGCGATGCGCCGCAGAAGCGTGGAAATACGTTCATGATGCGGTCGCATGGACGGCGGGCGGCTCCCAACGGATCGGCCATAAAGACCCCACTGGACGGCGGGCGTCAATCGCGGGAAGCGCCGTTTTTTCGCCGGATTCCGCGCGGCGGGCCTTGAAGGTTCGGCGCCGCTGTTGGAAACATGGGCGGCCAACCGAGGGGACCCGCCATGCAGATCAAGACGCCGTATCTATTGTTCCTGGGCGACGCGCGCGACCAGCTTGCCGCCAAAACCGCCCAGGGCATCGCCTATTGGCGCCCCGAATGGTGCGTGGGCCAGCTTCGCCTGACGGATTGCAACGCCAATCTCGGTCTCAAGGAATTGACGGTCGCCGAGGCCGCCAAGGCCGGGGTCAAGACGTTGATCGTCGGCGTGGCCAATCGCGGCGGCATCATCTCCGATGCCTGGATCGCGGTCTTGAACGAGGCGCTGGAGCGCGGCATGGACCTGGCCGCGGGCCTGCACAACAAACTGTCCGAGGTGCCCAAATTGCGCGAGACGGCCACGCGTCTTGGCCGCGAGCTGTTCGACGTGCGCCATCCGACGCGGCCCTTCCCACTGGGTACGGGTGCGAAGCGTCCGGGTTTGCGCCTGCTCGCCGTCGGCACCGATGTCTCGTCGGGCAAGATGTACACGACGCTGGCGCTGGAGAAGGAATTGAAGAAGCGCGGCCGCAAGGCCGATTTCCGCGCCACGGGCCAGACCGGCATCTTCATCGCCGGCAGCGGTGTGTCGATCGACGCCGTCGTCTCCGATTTCGTCTCGGGCGCGGTCGAGACCTTGTCGCCCGCCAACGATCCCGACCATTGGGATCTGGTGGAAGGCCAGGGCTCGCTGTTCCACGCCTCCTACGCGGGCGTCACGCTCGGCCTCATCCACGGCTCGCAGCCGGACGCCCTCGTCATGTGCCACGAGCCGACGCGCCAGCATGTGCGCGGCCTGCCGCACTTCAAGCTGCCCGGCATCAAGGAATGCATGGAGGCCAACCTGGCCGCCGCGCGCCTGACCAACCCGGCGGCCAAGTTCGTCGGGATCGCCCTCAACACCTCGCAGATGTCCGAGGCCGACGCGCTGAAGGAAATCGCGAAGACCGAAGCGGCCTACGGGCTGCCCACGGTCGATCCGGTGCGCCAGGGCGTCGCCAAGATCGCCGACCGTCTTTGGTAATCCGATGACCGAACTCGACGTTCGCCGCGAATCCTGGCCGATCCGCGGCAGCTTCGCCATTTCGCGTGGCAGCCGCACGGCGACCGAAGTGGTGGTTGTCGATCTGACGCGCGACGGGCATACGGGACGCGGCGAATGCGTGCCCTATCCGCGCTATGGCGAGACGGTCGAAGGCGTGATCGCCGACATCGAATCGTTGCGTGTGCGTCTTGGGGCCGGGCTCGGCCGGGAGGGGCTGCAAACGGCGCTGCCCGCCGGCGCCGCGCGCAACGCGGTCGATTGCGCCTTCTGGGATCTGGAGGCCAAGCGCACGGGCAAGCGCGCGTTCACGCTTGCCGGGCTATCCGCGCCCAAGCCGCTCACCACCGCCTACACCCTGTCGCTGGACGCTCCCGATATTATGGGCCGCGCGGCGGCGGAGAATGCGCACCGGCCCCTGCTCAAGCTCAAGGTGACGGGCGAGGGCGATTTGGAGCGGGTGCGCGCGGTGCGCGCGAATGCGCCGAAGTCTCGCCTCGTGGTCGATGCGAACGAGGCGTGGACGCCCGAGTTGTTCACGCGCTTCGTGCCGGAGCTAGCGGGACTCGGCGTCGCCATGATCGAGCAGCCGCTGCCGGCCAAGGAGGACACGCCGTTGGCCTCGCTCAAGCGCGCCATCCCCGTCTGCGCCGATGAATCCTGCCATGATGCAAGCACGATCGCGGCCTTGGTCGGCCGCTATGACATGATCAACATCAAATTGGACAAGACCGGCGGCCTGACCGAGGCGCTGAAACTGCGCCGCGCGGCCGAGGCCAAGGGCTTCGGCGTCATGGTCGGTTGCATGATCGCGACATCACTGTCGATGGCGCCGGCGGTCTTGGTGGCGCAAGGCGCCGCGGTCGTCGATCTCGACGGCCCGCTTCTCCTCGCGCGCGACCGCGACGCCGGCCTGCGTTATGACGGCAGCACGGTTCACCCGTCCGATGCGGCGCTCTGGGGTTAGTCCTTCTCGAACGCGTTCTTGATCTTGGCCAGTTCGACCAGGCGCGCGTCGCGGGCGCGGGCCATGTCGGCCGGCGTTCGGCCGTTCAGCATCTCCTCGACTTGGTCGATGAGGATCTTCTGTTGCTCGGGCGTCAGGCGGATGCGCGAGGCGCGGTCGACCGCCATCGTGTCGCGTGGACCGAACATCTCGAAGGTGCGTTTCAGACCGCCTTCGCCGCCCGCCAGCATGTAGGACAGGAACGGGCCGATGAAGGCCCAGCGCCGCCCCGGCCCTTCGGTGATGGCCGCATCCACGTCGGCCGCGGTGCAATAGCCCTGTAGCACCATCTGCACGGCCTCGTTCCAGACCACGTATTGCAGGCGGTTGGCGATATGGCCGTAAATCTCGCGCTTGAGCCGCACGGGCTTCAAGCCTGCCTCGGCATAGAACGCCTCGGCCAAATCGATCGCCGCGGGATCGGTGCGCTCGCCGCCGGCCAGTTCCATCAGCGGCACCAAGTGCGGCGGGTTGAACGGATGCGCCAGGATGCAGCGCTCGGGATGCGCGCATTCGAGGGCCAGGCGCGTCATCACCAGCGCCGAGGTGCTGGAGGCGATCACGCGTTCCTTGGGAAACGCGGCGTCGATCTCGGCCAACACCTTAATCTTGAGCGCTTCCGTCTCGGGTGCGTTCTCCTGCACGAAATCGGCGTCCTTCACGCAGGACGCCACATCGCGCGCGAAGGCGAAGGGCGGCGGCGCATCCAGCTTCGTCGCGCCGATCTCGCGCAGTTGCGGCCAGATGCGCGCGACGAAGGCGCGCAGCTTCGCTTCGCCGTCCGGCGCCGGGTCGGTCGCCGTTACCCGATAGCCGCGCGCGAGGAAATGCGCGCAGAACGAGCCGCCGATGGTGCCCGTGCCGACCAGCGCGATGTGTTTGATCTTTCGCCGCTCGATCATCGTGCTCTCCGTCAGTGGATCGTCTTCGAAGGTTTGGCGGGCGCCGGTTTCTCTTCCGGCGGCGCGTCGTTGGTGGGGCCGGCCTGGTGGTGGGTCATGCGCCAGATGCCGTCCTCGCGCGCGAAGATGTTGGTGGCGATCAGATAGCCGCCTTCCACCATCTCAAAGCAGATCACGAAGGCCACGTCGCCGATCACGAAGGCACGCGCGCCGCGGCAGGTCACCTTGGGCGCGTTGGTGCTGGACAGGATGCCCTGCCAGCTGGTCATCACCGCTTCGCGCGTGACGAGGGCGCCCCAACCCGGATGGATGCAGGCCACCGGCGCGCGCCGGGCCCACAAGGCTTCCATGGCGGCGATGTCGCGCTCCGAGAACGCCTTGTAGAAGCTCTCGTTGGCTTGCAGAACCAGATCGTCGTCGTTCATGTCCGTTCCCCGTCGGTCGCGCCAGTGAAGCGGAACGGAGCGGCGCGGTCGAGCCTCATGCGAAGCGGCCAGGATCGAAGCGCGTCAGGTCCAGGGGCGGCTCGCGGCCCTGGATCATCTCCGACAGGGCCAGGGCTTGCGCCGGCCCCATGTGAAAGCCGCCGCGCGCGCCCGCCGCGATATAGGCCTGTTCATGACCGGGCAGGCGGCCGATCACGGGCAAGGCGTCCGGTGTCACGGCCTGGAACCCGGCCCAGCTGCGCACCGCGCGCAAGTCCGCCAAGCCCGGCACCACCGAAGCGGCGGTGGCCCAGTTCTGCCGCAGCCGGTCATAATCGGTCTTGCGCTGTCCGGTCGCGAACACGCCGCGCCCCTGCCAGCCGCCGCCGATCATGCAGGTGCCGTTCTCGTACTGCTTAAGCGTCAGAATGCCGGCCACGTGACTGACCACCCGGTCGAACAGCTTGGGTCCGGGCTCGGTGATGGTCAGCATGTTGGTGTCGACATAGAGCGGTAGGGAAACGTCCAGCATGCGCGCGACCTCGCCCGACCATGGCCCGGCGGTCACCACGACGGCGCGGCAGCGCAGGCCGCCCGCGGCGCTTTTGACGAGATAGCTGGCGCCCGCGCGCGTGACGGCTTCGACCGGAGTCTGCGATAGCACGTACGCGCCCGCGCGCCGCGCGGCGGCGACCACGGCGTTACCCGCGAGCAGCGGGCTTGCATGGGAATCCTCGTTGCAGAAGGTGGCCGCGCGAACGTCCCGCCCGAGCCAGGGTGCGCGGTCGCGCATCGCGTTGGCTTCGAGCCATTCTAGTTCGAGCCCCGATTGGGCCTGCTTGGCGGCATAGTCGCGCAAATGCGCGATGTGGGCATCGTTGGTCGCGACCAGGAAGCCGCCCAGCCGATGGAATCCCACCTCCATCCCGTCTTCTTCCTGGAACCGTTGCCACAGCGCGATGCCGAGCCGCGCCATGGCCAGCACCTCGACGCGCATGGCCTGAATGGAGAGGGTGCCGGCATTGGAGCCGGAGGCGTCGCTCCACGGCTCGGTGCGGTCGAAGGCAACGACCGAACGCCCCGCGCGGGCAAGGAACAGCGCGGCTGAAATGCCGACCACGCCGCCGCCGATCACGGCCACGTCCGCGTCCCGCGGAATTGTGGAATCCCTTCCGTCCATCGCCTCTCCTTACGCTCCGGCGGGCCAGGATGCCGCCCCCGACTATCGCAGAGCAATCGCTAATCGGGCCCGCGCGTTGGCATGCCGGATGCGCGGCCGATATGCTCGGTCCATATCGCCACGCACGGGGGAGGGTTTCATGGCACGCCAAGCGCTCGGGACACTCGATGGCAAGCAGTTCGACGTGGCCGTCGTCGGCGCGGGCCTCAACGGCATATCGTCGGCTCAGCATCTGGCCGCGGCTGGCTATTCCGTCCTTCTGGTCGAGAAGAACGATTTCTGCACCGGCGCCTCCAGCCGCTCCAGCCGTATGCTCTCCTGCGGCATTCGCTATCTCGAACGCGGCATGTCCATGTGGCAGTTCATGGCCAAGCCGGACTTGCTGTTCGCCTCGCTCAAGATGGCGCGCCAGGCCATGAAGACGCGCAGCCAGTTCGTCAACACGGCGTCCCCGCATCTGCGCGAACTGAAATTCGCCTTCCCGATCTACAACACGGATTACTACCAGCCCTGGCAGGTGAAGCTCGCGTTCAAGATGCTGGAGATCCTGGGGCCGGGCGACGTGCCGATCGATTTCAAGATCCTGAAGCCGGCCGAGATCAAGAACCAGCCGCTCCTGTCCTGGATGCGTGATCAGGACAAGATGAAGGGCGCGGCCATGTTCCGCGAATACCATTTCGACTGGCCCGAGCGCGTGGCCATGGACACGGTGCTGGACGCCGAGCGCATGGGCGCGGTCGTGCGCAATTACACGCCGGTCACGGGGATGCGCCGCGACGGCGAAGGTTGGCGCGTCTCGTTGGCCGATTCTCTGCAACCCGGCGCGGAAGCGACGGTCAGGGCCAAAATCGTGCTCAACATGGCGGGCACCTGGATCGACCGCGTCAACAAGCTGGCCGGCGATTCGGCCAAGCGGAAGATCTGCGGCACCAAGGGCGTGCATTTCGCGGTCAAGCTGCCGCCCGAATGCCAGTATCGCGGCGTCATGGGCCACCACCGCGAGCATGAGCATCTCTACTGCTTCCCCTGGCGCGATCTGCATTATTTCGGCCCGACCGAGACGCTGTTCGAAGGCAACATCGACGATATCCGCGCGACGGATAACGAGATCGACTGGCTCTTGGCCGAGGCCAATTACCTGTTCCCGTCTCTTAATTTGAAGCGCTCGGACATCTTGTTCTCGTGGGCGGGCGTGCGGCCCTTGACCTACGACCCGCGCTATCCCAAGGGCTCGCGCGACCGCCTCGTGCACGATCTGGCCTCGGAAGGAATGCCTGGCGTCCTCGCCATGACGGCGGGGCCGATCATGACCCATCGCTCGGCGGGCCAGGAGATGTGCGCGGCCGTTCAGGGCAAGATCCAACCATCGGGCGCGCCGCAGGCGATCGACTATTCGGCGCGCAAGTTCCCGGAAAACCAGAACTCGCCGCCGCTGCTCGACCATTGGACGACGGCCAAAGTCTCCGACCTGAAGCATGTCGCGGCGACCGAGTATCCCGCGACGTTGGTGGATGCGATCCGCCGTGTGGGCGCGCATTGGACCCGCACCATGGCGGGCGAGGCGGCCGAGAAAGCCGCGCGCGCGATCGCGCCCGAGATGGGCTGGGACGAGGCCCGAATCGTGCAGGAGGCCAAGGATTACGTGGCCTATATCGCGCACCAGCATCTGCGCGGACCCGAAGGGCTGATCCACTCCGACGCGAAGCAGTAACGCGCGCTAGAAGCGCAGGGCCGCGCCCGTCAGATGCACCGACGGCACGGCGCGCGCCAGCTCCTTCAAGACCTTGTTCAAGTCGGCGAGGAAGTCGTTGGCGGTGCGCGACGGCGGGCGGTAGCGCGAGCAGATCGCGAAGATCCGGAAGTCGATGCTGGGCTTGAAGCGCCGGATCTCGAGGCCGCTGAAGACGCCTTCGAGGGACGCCGAATCCATCAGCCCCACGACACCGCCTTCCGACACCATGGTCGGCGCCGTGAGCGACAGGTTGGATTCGATGATGGCGTCCATCTGCTCGGGGCGGAGCGCCTCGCGGATCAGCATGCCTGTCATGGCGTTGTCGGTCAGCGTCACGATCCGTTCGTCGATCAGATCGTCGGCCGCGACGACGCGCTTCTGCGCGAGGCGATGGCCCGGCGGGAACACGCACACGATTTCCGATCGGCAGATGGGGATCGAGCGGACCTTGGAAAGATCCGTCGGCGAATAGACGAAGCCGAAATCGACCTCCTGCCGGACGACGGATTCGGCAATCCGCGTCATGGAATGCGATTCGAGCCGGATGCTCACCTTCCGCTTCCGCGCTGCATATCGGGCTACAGCGCGGGACAGGAAGGATGTCACGAGGCCCGGCGGTGCCGCGATAGCGAGCGTGCCCTCGTTGCGCGCCCGCACGGCCCTGATACGGCCCTCGACCAGATCATGGTGCAGAAGCAGCTCGTCGATCTCGGGCAGAAGGTTGCGTGCCTCGACGGTCGGCGTGGTGCGTCCGCTGGAGCGGTTGAAGAGGGGGAAGCCGACCTGCTCCTCCAGTTCGAACAGCGCGCGGGAGGTGGCCGGCTGGGAAATGCCCAACTGCTGCGCGGCCTCGGTCACCGACCGGGCGCGCATCACGGTCTGGAAGATCAGCATGTGGCGGCGGCGCAGGCTTGCCATACCCATTTGGTTATGACTCGCGTTTGTTAGATTATTGGACGGGCAGAATGGGGGCCGTTTAGATGGCCCGTCAAACAGAATGCGAATCGTCCACATTCGCCGCAGGCAGGGTTGGGGGAACAATCGATGAAACGGATGGCTCTCAAGGAGCTCGACGGGCGCAGGTTCGACGCGATCGTGGTGGGCGCCGGCGTGAACGGATCCAGCGGCGCGCACCACCTGGCCGCCGCAGGCTACAAGGTGCTGGTGGTGGACAAGGGCGATTTCGCCGCCGGCTCGTCCAGCCGTTCCAGCCGCCTGCTCCATTGCGGCCTGCGTTTCATCGAGCCGGGCGAGGGGCTGGGTTACCGCAAACCCAGCATGTTCGACTATTTCACCAAGCCCAAGGACACGATCCGCAACCTGGGTCGCGCGCGCGACGCCATGAACGCACGCAGCCAGATCTCGACGACGATGCCCGAGCGGGTGCGCGCCTTCTCCTTCTGCTTCCCGGTCTACACCGACAGCATCTACAAGCCGTGGCAGGTCACGGTCGGCATGAGGATTCTAGCGGCGCTCGGTCCTGGCGACGTACCGCTCGATCCCAAGCGTATCCCCGCCAAGGAAGCGCTCCAGATGCCGCTCCTCAGGTGGCTGCGCAATCCGGAAAAGCTGACCTCGGTGTTCAGTTACCGGGAGTACCGCTACGAGTGGCCCGAGCGCATCGCAATGGACACCCTTCTCGACGCCGAGCGCATGGGCGCCGTCGTGCGCAACTACACGCCCGCGACCAAGATGGTCCGCGAAGGCGACGATTGGCGCATCGATCTGGCCGACGCCTTCGATCCCAACGCCAAGGCGTCGGTTTCGGCGCCCGTGGTTCTCAACACCGGCGGCATCTGGACCGACCGCATCAACAAGTTGGCGACCGAGCATGCGCGCCGGAAGATCCTGGGCACCAAGGGCTCCCACATCATGTTTCGCCTGCCGCCCGAATGCGAAAACATGGGCGTCATCGCCCACACGACCGACCGCGAGCCGCACTACGTCATCCCATGGCGCGGCATGCACTACACCGGCCCCACGGACACCAAGTATGAGGGCGACATCGACGACATCAGCGCGACGGAGGAGGAGAAGGAGCACCTGATCCACGAAACCAACGCGCTGCTGCCGGGCCTCGGCCTCACGCGCAAGGACGTGCTGTTCTCCTGGGCGGGCGTGCGGCCGCTCACCTATGACCCGGACCTGCCCATGGGCAAGCGCGGCCATACGCTGCATGACCTGGAGGCCGACGGTCTCCCCGGCATGTACGCCATGACGTCCTCGCCCATCCAGTCGCACCGCCTGGCGGGGGTGCAGCTGGCCACCGCCGTGCAGAAGAAATTCAAGCCCTCGGGCCAGCCCCAGCAGATCTCCTATGCGGCCAAGCCCTATCCCAAGGACGATTCGCCGGCGCTCCTCAACCATTGGCCCGATGCACGCATTTCCCATCTGCACGCAGCGGCCAAGAACGAGCAGCCCGTGACGCTGGTGGACCTGTTGTTCCGCCGGGTCGGCGCGGGCTGGACCCAGACCATGGGGCGCGAAGTCGCCCGCCGTGCGGCGCAGGAAGTTGCGCCGATCCTGGGCTGGGACCAGACGCGCCAGGACAAGGAAGTGCGCGACTACTTGGCGCACATCGACCGGCTGCACGGGGTGAAGGCGGACGGTTAGTTTCGGAATGCATTCGCAGAATGATGGAGGAAACGTGATGAACGCGATGACGGTCCGGCGGCTGACCGGCAATCTGGGCGCGGAAATCTCCGGCATCAATCTGAACACCCTCAGCCCGTTCGAGGTGACGTCCATCCGAAAGGCGTTCCTGGATCACCAGGTTGTCTTTTTTCCGGGGCAGAGACTGAGCGCGGACAGTTTCGCCGCCCTGGCGAAGAAGTTCGGCGAGATCGAGCCGCCCCATACCGGCCTCGATAAGCATCCCGACAATACGAATGTGATGCTGGTCACCGCGCGCGCGAGCAAAGGCGGACGAAACTACAACGACGTCTGGCACTCGGACGTTTCGTTCGACGAGACGCCGCCGCTGGGCTCCCTGCTGCACCCGATGACGTTGCCGCAGATCGGCGGCGACACGCTGTGGGTCTCCATGTATGCCGCTTACGAAAACCTGTCTGAGCGCATGAAGGCGATGATCGAGGGGCTTCAGGTGCTGCACGACGGCGTGCCCACTTTCACGCCTTTCCTTCTGGACCCGGCCACAAAGGACGGGCCGGAGCGTCTCAAGAAAATGAAGGTCGAGAAGCCGGGCTGCGTACATCCGATGGTCATCCGCCATCCTGAAACCGGCCGGCGCGCGCTGTTCGTCAGCCGCGCCTACGCGGCGCGCGTCCTCGGTGTGTCCGAGATCGAGAGCCGGCACCTCATCAACATGCTTTGCGACCACTGCGAGCAGGCGAATTTCCAGGTCCGCTGGCGCTGGTCGGAAGGCGATGTGGCCTTCTGGGACAATCGCTGCACGATTCATTACGCCGCGAACGATTACGGCGTGCAGGAACGCCAGATGATGCGGGTCACGATCAAGGGCTCGAAACCGCTGGCCGCCTGAACAAGGGCGCCGGTTTTTCCGTCAGCGCTGTCCCTTCGTCTCCAGGTCGGCTGGGGTGATGTCGACGCACGGCACGGTGACGCTAGCCCGCGCATAGGGGCGGTAATCGCCTCGCTCGAGCTTCGCCTCCATCGCCCGTGCGAAAGGGGCCAAGTCCCGGGCAGCCAGCAGGTTGGCCTGGGCCGGAGTCAGGTCCGCGCGCCCGAAATAACGGGCCAAGGTCGCGAGCGCGACGAAGCCCAGGACGGGCCGGTCCCCGTCCCACCCCTCGATGACGGTTTGGTCCGTGCCCGGATGGGCGTGGATCACGGCAAGCCGGTCCAAGGCGACCGCGGTCTCGTTGACCAGGACACGGACGGCGGCCGAGACAGCGTTCAGGTCGCCGGCCCGGACCGCGCCGCGCAAATTCTGGATGACGGGCGCCACGCGCCCCCATTTCCCGGCCGAGTCCTGCTGGCGCTGGCGAAGGGCCTGAGTGCGCCCGGGGCCGGTCAGCGCCACGCCGTTGCTGCTGGCCGGGCGGCCTACCCGGCGGGGCGCCGACGCGACCCAAGCGTCATGGGCCTCGGTATAGGCCGTCCCGGTTTCGGCAGATGGGTTCTGCCGCGCCTGGGTCCACGCGGCTTCGATATTGGCCAAGGCGGTTTCGAGTTTTCGATCAGCCACGGGCTTATATTATTTCGCTGGCAGCGAAAATAATATACCAATAATTTAGTTACCAGCTAAAATATTAAATCATATTTATCAATATCATGTTAATGAATCCTGGTGCGCGTGCTCAATCGAGCCCCGCCTTCTTTCGGATGATGGCGAGGCCCTCGCTACGGTCGTAGGTGCGATACAGCTCCTCGCGCAGGGGAGCGGCCGGGGTGGCGTTGAGGTTCTCGAACAAGGCGATGCGCAGGGCGGCGCCGCTCGAACTCATGTCCCAGATCAGGTTGAACAACCGGTTCTTCTCCCGCGCCGAAACCTTATAGCCGGGCAGATAACGGTCGAGCAGGGGGCCGATATCCTGCCGTTCCCAGGTCGCGCGCGGCACCCGGCTGATGAGGCCCTGGCCGGACAGTTCGCGCAGGTGCTGCATGATGCCCGGCAGGCCGACCACGGAGTGGAGGCGACAGGCCGTGACCATGACCGGATCGGGCAGGAACACCCCGCTCTCGGTCGCCTGCGCCCGCTCCACCGCCGCGACCATGAAGGCGCGCAGGGTGGCGGCATAGGCGCAGACATCGGCCACGAGTGCCCGCACGCCTTGGATGTGGTCGGTGCCAAGCGCATCGACGATGGCTTGCGCGGCGCCCGCGAAGATCTCGGCCCGGTAGGACAGGCGGGCTGCGATCTTGAACTGGGCGAAGCGGCCGAGCGTGTAGTAAGCGCCGGAGGTCGCCTTGTTCTTGAAACTGAAGACGTACTCGTCCGGGATGAAAACCCGGTCGAACAGGAGCATCCCGTCGCCTTCCTCGCCGGCCGAATCGAGCGGGTGGTCCTCGGGGTGCTCGAGGCCCGTGGTCGCGGGCTCGCGCAGGATGTTCTTAATGCCCTCGACGTGGGAGGGCACGACCGACCACAGCATGCATTCGTCGGGCATGGTCGGGTTGGGCGGCGGCATGGAGATCGTGCCGATATTGCCCTGGGCCATGACCGAGTTGCCGGCCTTGATGCCGGAGACGATCACCCCGTCCTTGCGTTGCTCCACAACCCGCAGCCGCCCCTCCTGTTCGGGCATGGGCAGCTTCCGGCTGGTCTGGACGTCGATGATGATGTCGGCGCTGACCAGGTTATGGCGCTGGCCGATCTCGATGAAGCGCTCGATCTTGTCGATCGCGCCGGGCTCCTCTTTCTTCACCAGGTGGTTGAAGGCCATGAAGCCGATGGCCTTGACCGGGCCGTAATCGGGCGGGCGGCCGAAGACGCCGAACGTGTGCAAGGTCGAGAAGCGGATCGTGGCCAGATGCCGCTTCAGATCGTCCTTGCTGCGCGGCACCAGCCAGCCGGTGGCGATGCGGTTGCCGCTTTTGGGTTCGATCGAGGTGACCTCCTCGCGCGTCTCGGGATCGAACTGCGCGTCGAACAGGCCCGCCAAGGTGTCGATGCCGCGGCGGAGTTGCGGTTCCTTCGTCACGTCCTCGACGTCTCGGCCGCCCAGGATGACGGCGCGCCCGTCGCGCAAAGACTCGACATACTGCGCGCCCGTGCGCAAGCAAGGGTCGGTGCGCTCGACTGCGCGTCCCACCAGCCATTCGCCCGTGGCGGGCGGCGTGGACTTGTTCATGGCCGCACCTTGTCCGGCTTCACGTCGCCCAATTCCGGGATAGGGCCGGTGTAGTAGGGCAGCTGGTCCACGCGCGGCTGCCAACGGCCTTCGGCCGCCATCTTGCGCGCATGGGCCGCGATCTCTTCCAAGGGCGCGAACCACACCTTGCCCTTGCGCGCCATGTGCTGGATCAGCTTGTCGATCCACATGGCGCGCGCCAGGCGTCCGGACAGGAACGGGTGCCAGACGGAAATCCACAGGCCGCCGTACTCCCACGCGGCCTCGAATTCGTCGACGAAGACCTGATAGGCCTGGCTCGGCGCCTTCACGGCCATGATGTAGTTGAAGTCGCGGCTGACTTGGTAATGCGGCCAATCGTCGAGGCCGTAATGCGAGGGCAGCTCGACCACCGAGCCCTTCTTGTTGGAGAGGATGTAGGGGATGTCGTCGCCGAACAGGGACGCGTCGTATTCGATTCCGTTGTCGAGCAGGATGTCGAGCGTATTGCGCGAGAATTTGTAGGTCGCGGCGCGATAGCCGCGCGGCTTGCGCCCCGTGGCTTTCACGATCACGTCCATCGAGCGTTCGAACCAATAGCGCTCCTCGTCGGGCTCCAGCTCGTTCGGGTGCTCGTGCAGATAGCTGTGATGCGCGATCTCGTGACCGTCCTTCAGGATGGTTTCGACCGCGGCCGGATAGCGCTCGATGCACCAGGCCGGCAGGAAGAAGGTCTGCTTGATGCCGTGGCGCCGGTACATGTCGACCAGGCGCGGCACCGCGACCTCGGGCCCGTAACGCAGGCCCGACATGGATGCCACGCGTGTGTCGGCCGAGGCGTGATGGGCCAAATGCAGGATGCTGTCGGCATCCATGTCGAAGGTGAAGGCCACGGCGCAGCGCGCGCCGTCGGGCCACGGAATCTGGTTGCGGATCACGGCTTGTCCTCCCCCTGTGCGCGCCCGAAGGGGCGCCGGGGAGGCAGCGTTGCAAACCCGCTCTCGATAGAGAAATATAGTTTCTCGATCATCGGGATCAGGAAATTTGATCGACGTATCGCTCCGCGTGCTGCGCTATTTCGTCGCCGCCGCCGACCACGGCAACGTGACCGCGGCGGCGCGGGCGCTCACGGTGTCGCAGCCCTCGGTCTCCCTCGCCATCGCCCAGCTCGAGGCGGCGGCGGGCACCCAGCTTTTCGTGCGTCAGCATTCGCGCGGCGTGGCACTGACGCAAGCTGGCACCACGGTCTTGCGCGAGGCGCGGAAGCTTTTGGCCCATGTGGGCGACTTCGCCGACGGCGTCTCGGGCGTGGCGGAAGAAACGCGCGGCAGCCTGGCCATCGGGTGCCTCGGCTATTTGGCGCCGCGCTATCTGGCCGGCCTTTTGGGCGGCTTCCTGGCGCAGTATCCGCAGACGGATGTGACCTTCCGCGACGGCGACCAGCCCGATCTCATCCGTGGCATGGTCAACGGCGAGCTGGAGGTGGCGCTGACCTACGATCTGATGCTGCCGCGCCCTTTCACGGTCGAGCCGTTGCTCGATCTGCCGCCCTATATCCTGCTGCCCGCGCGGCACCGGCTGGCCAAGCACGGCGCCATCCATCTGCGCGAGGTCGCGGATGAGCCTTGCGCGATGCTCGACCTGCCGATCAGTCAGGATTATTTCGGCTCGGTCTTCGCCTCGCTCGGACTTGCGCCCAACGTGCGCTATCGCACGGGTTCGATGGAGACCGTGCGCAGCCTGGTCGGCAACGGGTTGGCCTATTCCATCCTGACATTGCCGCTCAAGATCTCCGCCACCTACGACGGCAAGCGCATGGCGACCGTGCGCCTGCGCGATTCGATCCAGCCTGCGCGCGTCGCCGCCGTGCATCTTGCCGAACACAAGCCGCGCCCCATCGCCCAGTCTTTCCTGGCCTTCGCGCGCGACTATTTCCGCAAGCAGGCAAGGCCAGGCGAGCGGTAATCCTACAGGGGTTTGGAAGGCCCCTTCGTGTCGCGTCGCATGTCATTTGCCACTCATCGGCACGTCACCCCGGACTTGATCCGGTCCGGTGCTGGCCGTCAGGCCAGCGGAAAACCTCGTTTGCGCGCTCCGCGCGACTGGACCCCGGATCAAGTCCGGGGCGACGGACGAGGTTTGCATCTGGCCGCGCGGCTTGGGATGCGGCCATGCCGGGCGTAGACTGGAGTTCCGACGTCGGCTGAACCGCGAGGTCCCATGATCGTCGCGCTGCCTAAGGCAAGTCCGTTCCGCAAGGCGCGTCTGCTGATCTGCGGCCTCTTTCTGGGCTTGCCGTTTCTCGGCGCGCTGGCCGCGCCGCCCATTCCGGCGTCCGGCGCGGCCGTCGTCTTCAACGTCAAAGGTGCCATCGGCGTCGCCACCGGCGATTTCGTCGCCAAGACCCTGGCACGCGCGAGAAGCGAGAACGCGGGCATCGTGGTGATGCGTCTCGACACGCCCGGCGGCCTCTTGGAATCCACCCGCGCGGTGATTCAGGCGATTTTGGCTTCGCCCGTCCCGGTCGTCGTCTATGTGGCGCCCAGCGGCGCACGGGCGGCTTCGGCGGGCACCTACATGGTCTATGCCGCGCATGTGGCGGCCATGGCGCCGGGCACCCATCTCGGCGCCGCGACGCCGGTGCGCATCGGCGGCGTGCCGGGCGGTCCGCCGCCCGAGCCGCCGGATGCGTCGAAGAAGAAAAAGGGCGCGCCCGCCGGCGATGACGCGGCGATGGAGAAGAAGATCCTCAACGACTCGGTCGCATACTTGCGCACCCTCGCGCAGTTGCGCGGGCGCAACGCGGCTTGGGCGGAGAAGGCCGTGCGCGACGGCGCCACGCTGACGGCCGAGGAGGCGCGCAAGCAGGGCGTGGTGGAGATCGTGGCGCGCGATCTGCCCGACCTTCTCGTTCAACTTGACGGGCGCACCGTGCGCACCGCCGAGGGCGAGCGGCGCCTCGCGACCAAGGACAAGCCGGTGGTCGAGGTTACGCCAGACTTTCGCACGCGCTTCCTGTCCGTGATCGCCGACCCGAACGTGGCCTTCATCCTCATGCTGATCGGCATCTACGGCATCCTGTTCGAGTTCTGGCATCCGGGGGCGGTGGCGCCCGGCGTTATCGGCGGCATAAGCCTGATCGTGGCCGCCATGGCGCTGGCCATGTTGCCGGTCGACTATGCCGGACTCGCGCTGCTCCTGCTCGGCCTGGCGCTCATGGTGGCCGAGGCGTTCGCGCCCAGCTTCGGCGCGCTCGGCATCGGCGGGGTTGTGGCGTTCGTGTTCGGCGCGATCTTCCTGTTCGACGAGAACGCGGCCGATTTCGAATTCGGCGTCGCCCTGCCGGTGATAGCAGGCGGTGCCTTGACCAGCTTCGGCATGCTGGCCTTCGTGCTCGGCTTCGCGATCAAGGCGCGCAGGCGGCCGGTCGTCAGCGGCGCGGAGCAGATCGTCGGCAGCACGGGCACCGTGGTCGATTGGCAGGGCGCCGAGGGCCGCATCCGCACCCATGGCGAGGTGTGGGCGGCGCGTGCTGTTCAGCCCCTCGATCCCGGCCGCACCGTCCGTGTTGTGGCCCGCCAAGGCCTCACGCTGATCGTCGAGCCCGCATAGAGCCCGAAAAAAAAGGAGACGACGTCCATGACTGGCTTCCTGGACTTCCTGCCCGTCGCGATCGTGCTGCCGCTGATCGTGATCGTCATCCTTCTGAGCCAGGCGCTGCGCATCCTGCGCGAGTACGAGCGCGGCGTCGTCTTCATGCTGGGCCGCTTCTGGCGCGTGAAGGGGCCGGGCCTCATCATCCTCATCCCCATCCTGCAGAAGATGGTGCGCATCGATTTGCGCACGCGCGTGCTCGACGTGCCGAGCCAGGACGTGATTTCGCGCGACAACGTCTCGGTCAAGGTGAACGCCGTTCTTTACTACCGCGTCATCGATCCGGAGAAGGCCATCATCCAGGTCGAGAATTACGACGTGGCCACCAGCCAGTTGGCGCAGACCACGTTGCGCTCGGTGCTGGGCCAGCACGAGCTGGACGAGATGCTATCGGGCCGCGACAAACTCAATGCCGACATCCAGCGCATCCTCGATCAGCAGACCGACGCCTGGGGCATCAAGGTCGCGAATGTCGAGCTGAAACACGTTGATCTGAATGAAACCATGGTGCGCGCCATCGCCAAGCAGGCCGAGGCCGAGCGGTTGCGCCGTGCCAAAGTGATCGACGCTGAGGGCGAATTCCAAGCCGCGCAGAAGCTTCTGGAGGCGGGCGAAATCCTGGCCGCCAAGCCCCAGGCCATGCAGCTCCGCTATCTCGGCACGCTGCTCAACATCGCGGGCGAGAAAAGCTCGACCATCGTCTTCCCGATGCCGGTCGAGCTGCTGGAATGGTTCCGGGGCGTCAGCGGTAGCAAGGAAAAACCTTAGGTTCTCGAATCTCGTCGCATTTCGCACAGAATTGGCAGGCTTTGCCGGTGGCGGAATCGCGTGCGTGATCGGCGGCGGAGCGTGGGTCTAAGCTACTGATTCAAAACCAAAAGTTTATGCCTTGGTTATGTGTGCAATGCGGTAAGTCGGTGTTTTTACTCGGATAAGTCGGCACGGCCGTTGCTCCTGATACTTTCGTTATGGCGACGTTCTATGGCACTCCAGGCAACGACACGATCAGCGGCACAAAGAAGGTCGATCTGATCTATGGCTATGCGGGCAACGACACGCTCTCCGGCATCGCGGGCAACGACACCATCTATGGCGGTGTCGACAGCGACACGATCTTCGGCGGCAAGGGCAGCACCATCCTGTGGGGTGACGAGGGCTGGTACCAAGACGCGGATGGCAACGACGTTATCCATGGCGGCTCGGCCGGCAACAACACGCTCTATGGCGGCGGCGGCCGGGAC
Source organism: uncultured Alphaproteobacteria bacterium (assembly GCA_902826885.1). Taxonomy (GTDB): domain Bacteria; phylum Pseudomonadota; class Alphaproteobacteria; order CADEGL01; family CADEGL01; genus CADEGL01. The sequence goes on from CADEGL010000010.1 coordinate 57,911, forward strand.
ATCATCTTCGGCAGCGGCAAGCGCGACCTGATCTATGGCGACCTCTGGTACGCCAATTCTAACGCGCGGCCCGAGGGCTGGCACAACGACACTATCGACGGCGGCAAGGGCGACGACACCATTTATGGCGGCAACGATTCCGACAGTATCGTGGGTGGCGATGGTAACGATCTAATCCACGGCGACTATGCTTCGTCCACCCTCTATGACGGCGCCGATTCGATTGACGGCGGCAAGGGCGACGACACGATCTATGGCGGTGGCGCGGGCGACACGATCGACGGCGCCAACGACGACGACCTGATCTACGGCGACTTCGGCTCGTTCTCCGACCAGGACGGCTCCGACCTGATTAATGCCGGCGCGGGCAAGGACACCGTCTATGGCAGCGGCGGCAACGACAACATCTTCGGCGAAGACGACGACGACGTGCTGTGGGGCGGCTTCGACCTCTACGATTCGCGCGACGGTAACGACACGATCAACGGCGGCGCGGGCAAGGACACGGTCTATGGCGGCGCGGGCGAGGACCTCATCTATGGCGGCGACCACAATGACACTCTTTGGGGTGGCCTAGGCTTTAGCTATTACGACCCGCTGGACGGCAACGACATCATCTACGGCGACAAGGGCAACGACACGATTTACGGCGGCGGCGGCCGCGACACGCTCTACGGCGGCGACGACAACGACGTCATCTATGGCGACTTGAATCTGAACTACAGCAGCTCATACGAAGGCATCGATCTGCTGGTCGGCGGCAACGGCAACGACACCACGTATGGCGGCGGCGGCGATGACACGCTGTGGGCCGAAAGCGGCGGCGACTCGCTGTTCGGCGGCAAGGGCGGCGACGATCTGTATGCCGGTTCGGGTTCGACCTATATGTCGGGCGGTGAGGATTACGACACGTATTTCTTCGGCCGCGGCGACGGGGTGGCCACCATCGAGGATGGCGGCACCGGCGCGAACGCGCTCCAGATCTATTACGGCTTCAACGGCCCGCCGCAGAACATCACACCGAGCGACATCGCCTTCACGAACAACAACAATGGCACCTGGACGATCACCATCACCGCGACAAACGATACGGTGACCTTCAAGTCCAGCGAGATCTACGACATCAACGTTTGGGGCACCAACCAGGCCTATTGGTACGAATGGAACGGCACCGACTACGGCTCGCCCCACCTCGACGTCTAAAAAGACCGCGACGGTCGGTCGCCAGCTCTGGTGCATGATGGAAATAAAAAGGGCCCGCCTCCCGAAGGCGGGCCCTTTTCATTTCAGCGGCGTATCACGAATCGAACCGGTCGCGGAATTTCCACCAGCGGGCGATCCAGGGCACGAACCATGGATTGCCGGTGTAGGTCGGTCGGATCTGGAACGGCAAATCGTCATAGGCCGTGCGTCCTTCGGACGAGCCCAACAGGCGCAGCGCGATCTTGCGCCCCAGATGCGTGCCCATGGGCACGCCCGTACCATTCATGGCCAGGGCATAATGCATGCCGTCATGGATGCCCAAATGCGGGATGCGGTCGAAGCTCAAGCCCAGCATCCCGCCCCAGCAATGGCTGATCCGGACGCCGACGAATTCCGGCAATGAATCCGTCATCTCGGCGTGAAGCTTCCGCGCCATGCGCTTCATGTCGTCGTCGCGATAGCCGCTGAGGCTGCCGAACAAGAGGCGTGTGCCGTCGGGCGAGGCGCGCAGATAGCGCCAGGCGCGGCGCGAATCGATCACCATGCGCCCGTTGGGGATGGCGCGCTTCAGCATGTCTGGCGGAACCGGCTCTGTCGCCATCATGGTCGCCTGCACGGGCAGGACGCGGCGGCGGAAATGGGGCACCAGACCGTCGGCATAGCCGTTGGTCGCGATGACGACGTCGCGCACTTCGGTCTTGCCCAATTCGTGCGTCAGCGAGAAGCCGGAATTTCCGCGCGCGATGGACAGGACACGGCAGCGCGGCGCCAGCACCGCATCCGCCATCGCGACCCGCGCGGCCATGTGGTGGGCCAGCTTGCCGGGGTGCAGTGTGGCCGTACCGTCCACTACCACGCCGCCCGCCCCCTTCCGCACGCCGTATTCCTGGGCCTGGTCGGACGCATCCAGCCAGCGGCATTGCACGCCCGAGAAGTTCTGCATGAAGTCCATTTCGACGCGCAAATTGTGGGCGTGCGCGCGCGAGGCCGCGGCCAGGAAGCGGCCGCTCATGCGCCAGTCGCAGTCGATCTTTTCGTTTGCGATCAGGTTGCGCACTGCATCAAAGGCATCGGCCGCCTCTTTCGTCAGCGCGCCGAACTGCGCGCGGTCCATCTTCTCCGCCATGTGGGCGAAGCCCGTGTGCAGCATGCGCGTCACGGCGCCCGCGTTGCGCGAGGAGGCGCCGTGGCCGATATCGCCCGCATCGAAGACGACGGTCTGCCGGCCGGCGCGCGCGAGGGTGAGGGCGGCGGACAGGCCGGTGAAGCCGCCGCCGATCACGGCCACGTCGGCGCGCGCGGGCGGCACAGTACGATCCGTCGGCGGCGGCAAGCCCTCCCACCAATAGGGCGTCGGTTTGAAGTCCGGGCTCAACATGACGCGCCGGTGCGCTTGTCAGCCGGTGCGCGCCACCCGCCCGCGTGGTGGATAGTTGGGATCGGTGTAGCCGGGGGTGGAGGGATGGCCGGGCTTCACCAGCCTGTCGACCAGCGCCTCGTCTTCCTTGGTGAATTTATAGTCGAGCGCGCCCGCATATTCCTTCCACTGCTCCATCGTGCGCGGGCCCGCGATGACGGAGGAGACGATTGCGTTGTTCAGCACCCAGGCGGTGGCGAACTGGCCCGCCGTGATGCCGCGCTTCTCGGCGTGGCGCTTGATGGTGGAAGCGATCTCGACCGACTCTTTCCGCCATTCCGTGTCCATGATGCGCTTGTCGCTGATGGCGACGCGCGTGCCCTTGGGCGCGGGCTTGTTCCATTGGTACTTGCCGGTCAAGACGCCGCGCGCGAGGGGGCTGTAAGGCACCACGCCCAGGCCATAATTGGCGCAAGCCGGCAGGATCTCGTCCTCCGGCATGCGGTTCATGGCGTTGTAGTAGGGCTGGCACACGATGGGGCGCGGGATGGAATTGGCGTCGCAGAAGCTGGCCAGCTCCGCGATGCGCCAGCCGCGGAAATTGCTCACGCCGAAATAGCGGATCTTGCCCTGGCGGATCGCGTCGGCCATGGCGTGCGCCGATTCCGCGATGGGCGTGTCCTGGTCGTCCTTGTGGAAATAATAGACGTCGATGAAGTCGGTCTTGAGGCGGCGCAGGCTGGCGTCCAGCTGTTCCATGATCCATTTGCGCCCGGTGCCGGAGCGGTTGGGCTTCTTCTCCCACTCGGTGCCGACCTTGGTCGCCAGGACCCAGTCGTGACGGTCCTTGGCGATGGCGCGCCCGATGATCTGTTCCGACTTGCCGTGGGCGTACTGGTCGGCCGTGTCGATGAAGTTGATCCCGCGTGCTTTCGCGTCGGCCATGATGCGCCGCGCATCCTTTTCCTCGGTGCGCAGGCCGAACATCATCGTGCCGAGGCAGATGGGCGAAACGGTTAGGCCGCTTTGGCCCAGACGGCGGTAATCCATGGCGCGGCTCCTCGGATTTCTTCACCCCTTCCCAACGGGGAGGGGTAGGGGGTGACCAAGACCGGACGGCGCAGTTTTCCCCCTCACCCGGGCGCTTGCGCGCTTACCCTCTCCCGCGTCGGGGAGAGGGTCGTTCGGAGGCAACGTCCGCTACATCTTATAGCTGGGGTCGACGCGGTCCATCATGCGGCAGAGAGACGGCCATTCGCGGTCGCCGTAGATCGGGCCGTTAGACAGGTGCATGCCGTTGAACTGTTTGGCCGTGTGCTCTTTCACCTCTTCCGAGAGCGCGATCGGCTTCTGGCCGGTGGCAAGCGCCTCGAGCTGGGCTTTGCACGCTTTTTCCAGCCGGTGCATCAGCACGAAGGCTTCCGCGATCGAGCGGCCGGTGGTGAGCAACCCGTGGTTCTTCAGGATCATGGATTGGTGTTTGCCCAAATCGCGCCCCAGGCGCGTGCGTTCGTCGAGGTCCAGCGCCACGCCCTCGTAATCGTGATAGGCGATGTTGTTGTGAAAGCGCAGCGAGGTTTGCGTCATCGGCAAGAGGCCGCATTCCAGCGACGACACGGCCATGCCCGCGCTCGTGTGGGTGTGCAGCACGCATTGCACGTCCGGCCGCGCGGCCAGGACGCCGCTGTGGATCGTGTAGCCGGCAGGGATGTATTCGTACGGGCTGTCCTTGTCGATCGTCCCGTCCATGTGGGTCTTCACGAGCGAGGAGGCCGTGATCTCCTCGAACATCATGCCGAACGGGTTCAAAAGGAAATGGTCCGGCTGCCCGGGGATGCGCGACGAGATATGGGTGAAGGTTAGATCCGTCATGTCGTAATAGGCGACCAGGCGATAGCAGGCGGCCAGATCGACGCGCACTTGCCATTCTTCTGGGCTCACTTTGTCGCGCAGCTTCATGCTGCGGCTCACGCTGGCGGGATTGGCCGTCATCGCTTCCTCGGATTGTTAGGGGCCAGCGGGTCCGTCGCTCAGGTCTTGTAGGACGAATCGACCCGGTCGAGCGTGCGCAGGTGCGCGGGCCACGCGCGCTCGCCGGGAATCTTGTTGCCGGTGAAGCGGATGTATTGCTGCGCCGTGCTCTCGCAGATTTCTTTCGGCACCAAATGCAGATTGCCGTTGCCGCCGGCCTGGGCGTCGACCTGCGCCTGGCAGGCATGCTCCAGCTCGTGGATCATCAGCCACGCTTCGGCGACCGAGCGGCCGCAGGCCAAGAGCCCGTGGTTGCGCAGGATCATGGCCGAGTTGGTGCCCAGATGCTCAACCAAGCGATCTTCCTCACCCGGCTCCGCGATGCCTTCATACTCGTGGTACGAGAGCTTGCCGTAGAAACGCAGCGAGGTCTGGGTTAGCGGCAAAAGGCCGTCCTTCTGCGCCGCCACGCCCATGCCCGCGCGGGTGTGGGTGTGCACCACGCTGTTGAGGTCGGGGCGGCCGCGCATGACGGCCGTGTGGATCACCACACCCGCGGGGTTCAGCCCGTACTCGTTCTGCTCGACGATGTTGCCGTCGAGATCCAGCTTCACCAGGGACGAGGCGGTGATCTCGTGGAACAGCATCCCGAAGGGGTTGAGGAAGATGTGCTCCGGATTTTCGGGCGAGCGCGCCGAGATATGCGTCGCGTCTAGATCGGTCATGCCGTTCAAGGCGACTAGCCGATAGCAAGCGGCCAGATTGACGCGCGTCTGCCAATCCGCCTCGCTGTATTTTTGCTTCTTGCCGTTCGTCTTGCCCTTGGTTTTGCGTGCGGCGGCCATGGCTCGTCCTCGTCCGTGGGTGCGTTACAAGAATACTAGAATACTAGTGCGCCGCCGGCCTTGGCCCAAGGGCCACTTGCCTCAACGGTTTCATGCCACAGGCGCGCGAAGCGCATAGCGATACTGTGACCCTGTTGGGGTCGTTCTAGGCCTTGTTGCCGATCACCCGGTCCAGCACCCAGTTGCGGTGGATGTGGGACAAGGCCTCGAAATTGGAGACGCGGCCGGCCTTGGCGAGCGGCGAGGAGACGCCCTTCTGCTGGATCTCGTTGATCTCGTTGTCCTCGATCACGCTGATGTCCCAGCGCTTGTAATAGTTCTCGAGCGTCTCGGCGAAATCAGGCCGCGCGATCGTCTCGGGATGGAAACAGCCGCCGACCGCCAGCTTGATCCGGTCCGGCCCCAGCGGATGGATCTCGACATGCCAGGTGCAGTCCTTCGTCTGCGCCATCAGCGTGCAGGGGAACAGGCAAACGTAGGTCGAGCCGTCCTTCGCGCGGCCGGAAAGCTTCGGCATCGGCGGGAAGCCCTTGGCGCCCGGCAACAGCGCCGCACTGCCTTCGTGTTTGGCATAGAGCGCCATGTACTCGCCCTTGCCGCGCTCGGCCGTCGGCGGGTTGCGGTGGTAGACGGACAGATTGCCCGCGGCCAGCGATTTCTGATGCACCGTCGGCGTGTGGTAATAGTCCATGAAGTTCTCGACATAGACCTTCCAGTTGCACGCCACCTCGTATTCGGTGCGGCGCACAAGCTTCAGCTCGTCGAGCGCATAAGGCGCCAGCAATTGCGGTAGGTCGCCCAAATACTGGGCCAACGAAACGCTGTTCGGGTCGAAGTTCACGAACATCAACTGGCCGAACAGCTCCAGCTTCACCTCGATCAGCCCGTGGTCGGATTTTGTGAAGCCCGGCGTGTGCTCCATTTCGGGCGCGCCGGTCAAGGCGCCGTCCAGACCATAGATCCAATGGTGATACGGGCATTTGAAAGCGCGGCAATTGCCCGAGCCTTCCGCGATGGCCGCGCCGCGGTGGCGGCATGAATTGGCGTAGGCGCGCGGGCGTCCCTCGCGGTCGCGCACCAGGATCAGCGAGGCGCCGGCATAATCGAGGGTGGTGTAGTCGCCCACGTTCGGGATGCGCGCGGCGTGGCCGACAAAATTCCAGGTCTTGTTGAAGATGCGCTCAGTCTCGCGCGCGTAGAACTCTTTGCCCGCATACGCCCAGGGGGGCAGCGTCTCGGCATCCTCCACGGGGCGCCGTACGTTGGCGTAGTATTTCGGTTCGAACAGGTCGGTCGGCAAGCCCATCGCGGCACCCTCCCCACGGTTCCGTCCGTTCTAGCCAAGCCCCGGGGGCCGGTCCAGACTACCCCATCGCATACCGAGCGGCGGCGGGCACGAACCCGGTTTCCGCGCTAGGCTGGCCATGGCGCCGCGGTTCAAGCCGCCGGGGGCAGGGGTCGAACGGGGGAACGCTCGCCATGAAACGGCTTCGTGTGCTTCACAAGGGCCATATCGCACACACGCCCTATCACTATCTTCTGCTTTTGCTGATCGCCTTCTTGCTGGGCTATCCGTTCTTCGTCGGCTCCGCCATTGGCCGCGAGACACTGGGCGGTTTCATCCTCGCGGTTCTGGTTCTGGGCGTCTTCTCGGCGACGCGCACCAAGCTTCTGCGCGTCATCGCGGTCGCGATCGCGGCCCCGGCCTACCTTCTGCTGATCCTCTATTTCACCTCGGGCGACGAGCGGCTGTTCTACATTGCCGGGATTGGCATGCTGGTGGCGCTGGCGTTCACGCTCGGCAACGTGCTGGCCTATGTGCTGCATCGCGGCCCCGTGACGGAGGACCGGATCGCGGCCGCCATATGCGGCTATCTTTTGATCGGCATCCTGTGGGCGGCATTCTACGCTTTCGTCGATGTGATGACGCCGGGCGCCTTCATCGCGGTCGTGGGCGAGCGCGCGGGCCACTATTACGAGTTCATCTATTTCAGCTTCACGACCCTGACCACGACGGGTTATGGCGACATCGCGCCGGTTTCGTTCCACGCGCGCGCCTTGGCCAACGCCGAGCAGCTTATAGGCATCTTCTACATCGCGCTTCTGATCGCGCGGCTGACCGGGCTTTACCAGTCGACGCGCGGTGTCAGTGGTGAATAAAAAGCGCTGAGGTGCAACGCTCGAGAAAGCGCTGGGTGAACGAGCCCAGCAACGCTTCGCGCCAGCCCCGGCGTCCATAGGCCCCCATGACCACCATGTCTGCGCCGATTGCATTGGCCTGCACGGCGATCAACTCGGCCGAGTCCGCCGCGGACACGAGCGTCAACGGCTTGGGCGACAGCCCGTGTAGGGCAAGATACGCGCCGGCCTGCTCCACGTGGCGCGTGGCCATCTCGCTTTCTTCGTGTGCGGACAGGACAGTGATCTCGGCGTTGGCAGCGATTCCCAGCAGGACGAAAAGTTGCAATGCCCGCGCCGCAGGCACACTGCCGTCATAAGCGATGGCTATGTGCGACGGCGCGTGCGTTGTTCCAGATGTCACGATCAAGGGGCGTGGGCCATTCTTCAGCAGGCCGGCGATTGTTGACGCGACCGTGTCACCACCCTCGCCGTGAAACGCACATTCGCGGCCGATGGCAATAACATCGTGCATAGCGGCGGCCTCCCGCAGCATCTCGGCCGGCTCGCCTTTGAGTGTGAGCGTCACGCCGGGCACTCCCTCCGTCTTGCAGCGGGCGAGAAAACCTTCACGCAACGCTTCGTTGCGCGCGCGCGTATTGCGCAACATCTCCTGGTCGGAGCCAGCCTTATAATGGATGGAGCCGATGACCCCGGGCATGGGCGCGGTGATGAACTCGGTATCCAGGACGCTTGCGCCTGTCACTGCGGCGCCTCGCGCTTTGGCCAACGCTACTGCCAGCGCCATGGCTGCTGAGCCGCTTGCGGTTGGGTCGAGGGCGACCAGAATGCTTTTCATCGTAACTTTCTCGTCGATTTTCGTTAGGCGTGGCTGCGCCTAACGCGCCCGCCAGCCAGCAACCAGTATCCCAGGCCGGCGGCCAGGACGGAACCACTCAGTACACCGAGGCGCACCTGGTCAATCTCGGCGGGGGAATCGAACGCCAGACTACCGATGAACAGGCTCATGGTGAAACCGATGCCGCACAGCGCCGAGAGACCGGCGATATGCCGCCAAGTGCATCCTGCCGGCATGGGGCTCACGCCGGCCGCCACTGCGAGACGAAGGGCTAGGAACACGCCGCCCAGCTTTCCAGCCAGCAGTCCCAGCACGATTCCAACCGTCACCGTTTCCTCCAATGTCGCCAGGCCCACGCCGCCCAACGCGACCCCCGCGTTTGCGAAGGCGAAAGCCGGTAGCACCAGATAGACCACCCACGGGTGCAGCAGGTGCTCCAACCGCCGGAGGGGCGAAATCTCGCGCTTGCCATCATGGGCGCTCAGGGGCACGGCAAAGGCCGTCGCGACTCCTGCCAGCGTCGCATGTACGCCGGACTTCAGCACACACACCCAGAGCAATGTCCCCACGAGGATATAGGCCGCTGGATTCTTCACACCGGCGCGGTTGAGCAAGGCTAGCGCAATTACCGCAACCGCGCCGAGCGCCAGCGACGGCAGTGACAGATTCGCCGTGTAGAAGGCCGCGATGATCACGATGGCGCCCAGATCGTCGATGATGGCAATGGCGGTGAGCAGTGCCTTGAGACTGGCCGGCGCGCGTGAGCCCAGCAGCGCTAGCACGCCCAGCGCGAACGCGATGTCGGTCGCGGTAGGAATGGCCCAACCGCGCATCGCGACGGAGTCGCTCCAGTTAAGCGCGACATAGACCAGAGCGGGCAGGGCCATGCCGCCAACCGCGCCTATCACGGGCAGGCGCGCGGCTCGGCCTTGAAGTTCGCCGCCCATCAGCTCGCGCTTGATCTCTAGCCCGACCAGAAAGAAGAACACGGCCATCCAGCCGTCGTTCAGCCACAGGTAGAGCGGTTTGCGAATCTCCAGCGCGCCGACGATCACCGCGCCTTGGATGTTGAGGAACGCTTGGTAGAGCCAATCGAGCGGTGAATTCGCGGCGACCACCGCCACCAACGCGGCCACACCGAGGGCGATGCCGCCCGATGCCTCGAGTTTCAGGAAATCGCGCAGTGCTTTCTGCATCGGATAGGTCACTCCCAGCGTACCGCGCCAAGCCCGTCCTATAGCAGATTTCCCGCTGCCGTGACTCCGTGGCAGCTTAGGAAGCGCTGCTCGTTTCACACGCCGCTTGACCGAGAGCAATGTCGAGACCGGCGGCGCCTTTTGGCAAGGCCGCAGCATGGCCGGGGTTTTCTCGATCGCGCTGCCGGGCGTGGTCTTGCCGCTGGCGTCCAGGTTCCCCCTGCTGTCATGGAACGTGACCGAGACGGCGTTGCCGTCGGCGCCGATCATCAGAACAGCCTCTAGCTTCGCGAAAATGTTCCCGAGCGCGGCGATCGGTCGGTTGCCCTCGCGGTAGATTTTCATCGGTTGCGCTCGGCCGAGGCGCACGCGGCGTTTCTCCACCGGCCCCGGTAAGCGCGCAGGATTCCGGCGCCTCTCAACCCAATATCGAGGGAAATCACCGCCTATTCGCCGCTATGATTCACACATCGTTTACCGGAACGGCTTTTCGATGGCATCCCAAACCCCGCGCGCACTCGGTTTTATGAATCTCGAACGCGGGCCGTCGCCCCCGCCGCCGCGGCCAGGCGCGCTGCTGAATCCCACGACCTTCGACTTTCCGATCATCGTGGAAACGGTTTCCGGCGCCTGGGCCGACCGGGTTCTGCCCGGCGATCCATCGTTGGAGCCCGCATGTATCGCGGCCGCCCAAAGGCTCGTCGCGCGCGGTGCCGTGGCGATCAGCGCGAATTGCGGCTTCTTCATCCGCCATCAGGCGGCGGTGGCCGCGGCGGTGAAAGTCCCCGTGGCGCTGTCCAGCCTGCTCCTGATGCCGGTCTTGCTTCGCCAGTTGGCGCCCAACGCCAAGCTCGCCGTCGTGACGGCGGATTCGCGGATTTTCGGCGAGGATCTATTCGGCGGGTGCGGACCCGGCGACCGGGCTAGAATTGTCGTGGGCGGTGTCGAAGGCGGCGCCTTGCTGCGGAACGAGATGATGCGGCCGCCGCCGCCCACCGAGGATGCGGACATCGAGGCCGACGTCCTTGCCCGCGTCGCGCAGCTTCGCGCGGCGCACCCGGAAATCGCGGCGCTTCTGTTCGAATGCACGGCGTTTCCGCGCGTGACTCCGTCCATCCGGCGCAAGACCGGTCTGCCCGTCTACGACACGACGACACTGTGCCGGATGACGATGGCGTCCGCCGCCTTCCCGTTCCCATAGACGCAGAGAAAGTAAAACCCATGTCCGTCGCACTCCG
>CADEGL010000010.1:68797-75561 GCA_902826885.1 uncultured Alphaproteobacteria bacterium
GCCTTCCCGTTCCCATAGACGCAGAGAAAGTAAAACCCATGTCCGTCGCACTCCGCCGCAACGCGCCCAGTTTGGACGAGATCATCGCCCAGGACCGCGGCTCGGTCCTGCACCCGTTCGCGAACCTCCATGCCTATGCGCATGGCGAGGCCGAATCGACGGTCATGGAAAGCGCCAAGGGATCGCGCATCCGCGACGCCGCCGGGCGCGAATTCATCGACGGATTCGCGGGACTCTATTGCGTCAATATCGGTTACGGCCGCACGGAAATCGCGGAGGCCATTTCCGAACAGGCGCATAAGCTCGCCTTTTCCCACAGCTATGCGGGGCATACGACCGAGCAACTCGCCCGCCTGTCCCACCGCCTCGTGAAGATGGCGCCGGGGAAGATGAGCAAGGTCTTCTATGGCCTGTCCGGGTCGGACGCCAACGAAACGAACGCCAAGCTTGTCTGGTACTACAACAACCTGCGTGGCTTGCCCGCGAAGAAAAAGATCATCTCGCGCGAGCGTGGCTATCATGGATGTTCCGTCCTGGCGGGCTCGATGACAGGCATGAGCTTCTACCACGATCACATGGACCTGCCCCGTGGCGGTATCCCGCGCACCGGCGCACCGCATCATTACTGGGGTGCGGAGCCGGGCGAGTCGGAAGAGCAGTTCTCGCTGCGCCGCGCGAACGAGCTCGACGCGCTGATCGAGCGCGAGGGGCCCGAAACGGTCGGCGCGTTCATCGGCGAGCCCGTGCTGGGCACGGGCGGCATCGTGCCGCCGCCCGCCGGCTACTGGAAGGCGATCCAGGAGGTGCTGCGCAAGCATGACGTGCTGCTGATCGCCGACGAGGTCATCACGGGGTTCGGCCGTACCGGCGCGATGTTCGGTAGCGACATGTACGGCATCGAGCCGGACCTGATCACGATCGCCAAGGGTCTGACCTCCGCCTATGTGCCGCTCTCCGCGTCGATCGTGGGCGCGCGCGTGTACGAGGTCATGGAGGCCGGTTCGGTGAAGGTAGGCGCCTTCTCCCATGGCTACACCTATTCGGGTCACACGCTGGGCGTGGCGGCGGCGAATGCCGTTCTTGATATCGTCGAGCGCGAGAACATTCCCGGTCAGGCGAAATCCACGGGCGCACATTTCCAGGTGGGGCTGCACAAGGCGTTTCGCGATAACCCGATCGTGGGCGAGGTGCGCGGCGTGGGCATGATGGCGGCGGTCGAATTCGTCGCCGACCCGGCGACCAAGAAGCGCTTCGATCCCGCCCTGAAGGTGGGCGCGCGGATTTCCCAGGCCTGCCGCGACCGCGGCCTGCTGGCGCGCGCCATGCCGCAAGCCGATGCGCTGGGCTTCTCGCCGCCCTTGGTGATGAGCGTGAAGGAGGTCGACGAGATGGTCGCGATCGCGGCCGACGCGGTTCGCCATGTGATGAAACAGCTCTAATCGCGCCGAAACGACAATCGCGAAACCAAAAGGATCGATTTCATGGCCATTGCCAAGGGGCCTCAGGCGTTTCCGCGCGCGGAATATCTGCGCCGGCTGACGCTGGTGAAGGCGGAGATGGCGCGGCGCGAGGTTGACGCGCTCGTCGTCACCAGTTCCGCCAATATCACCTATCTCACTGGCAACCTGACCCGGATGTTCTCGATCCACGCGCTGGTGGTATCCGCCCGCGACGAGGAGCCGTCGCTCATCGTGCGCGGCTTGGATTTCGCGGGCACCTTCCACCATACCTTCATGGCGCGAGACAGCATCGTCGCCTATTCGGACGTGTATGTGGGCAGGGCGGACCGGAACGGTTTCGATGCGGTGATCGATTTTCTTCACGAGCGCGGTCATGCCAATCGCGGCGTGGGTCTCGAGCTGGGCTATCTGACGGCGCTGGCTGCCGAGAAATTCAAGGCCCGGTTGCCGGACGCCAGGCTCGTGGATTGCACAAAGGCTGTGGATTGGGTTCGCCTCGTGAAATCCGATCTCGAGATCGTTGTCATGCGTGAGGCCTCCGCCATCGTCGATGCGGCGATCATGCGCGCGTCCGAAGTCATTCGCCCCGGTGTGCGTGAGGCGGATGCCGCCGCCGAGATTGTCGCGACGCAAGTGCGCGGCGATGGCAAGGGACCGCGCGCGACAGGGGTATTGCCCTTGCTGCTGTGTGCTTCACCGCGGACGGGTGTCTCGCATATTTTGTGGAGCGAGGACGTCTTTCGACCGGATTCCCAGATCAATATCGAACTGAGCGGCAACCGTTACGGCTATATGGCCGCGATCATGCGCACGTTCTCGATCGGCGCACCGCCCGACCGCCTGCGCCGCTTGCACGAAGCCGAGGTCGCCGGCCTCGATGCCGCTCTGGAGGTTGTCCGTCCCGGCCGCACGTGCAGCGATGTCGTGTCCGCGTTCTATCGCACGATCGAGAAAATGGGCTTCAAGAAGGAAACGCGCTGCGGCTACGCCATCGGCATCGATTGGGTGGAGCCGACGGCCAGCCTTCAGGTCGGAGACATGACGGAGTTGAAGCCGAACATGACTTTTCATCTGATGCTGGGAAACTGGGTGGACGAGGATTTCGGCTATGTCTTGAGCGAAACGTTCCGTGTCGCCGAAACCGGAGTCGAGGTGCTGACCAAGGCGCCACGGGAACTATTCACCCTCTAGCGTGCCGCCGAGGCAGACCTGGTCCATGAAAACGTACCGCCTTTACATCGACGGCGCCTGGCAAGACGGCGAACGGGGGCTGAAAGACGTCATCGACCCCTCGACGGAAGAGGCGGTTGCGCGAGTCCCGGTGGCCGGTCCTGGCGATCTGGACCGGGCGCTCGCCGCCGCCGCGCGGTCGCGCAATGCCTGGGCGGGCACGGACGTTCGCGAACGGGCCGTGATCCTCAAGCGGGCCGCTGAAATCCTCGCGGCCAAAGTGGGCGAAACCTCCCGGCGCATGGTGCGCGAGCAGGGCAAGACGCTGGCGGAGGCGAGCGGCGAGCTGGAGCGCGCGCCGGAGACGTTCCTCTGGAACGCCGCGCAGGCCGAGGCGCTGTGCAAGCCCGAGCCGATCGATAGCCGCCGCAGCCTGCATCCCCGTCCGGCCGGTGTCGTGGCCGCGTTCACGCCATGGAACTATCCCGCCGTGATCGTGGCCCGCAAGCTGGCGCCTGCTCTTGCCGCCGGTTGTGCGGTGATTCTGAAGGCGGCGGAAGAAGCGCCGGCCGCGCCCGTCGCCATCGTCGAAGCGCTGCAGGAAGCGGGCGTGCCGCCGGGTGCCGTCGCTCTCGTGTTCGGCGATCCGCCGATGATCTCGGCGCACCTGTTGGAATCGCCGGACGTCCGGATGCTTTCCTTCACCGGTTCCACGCGCGTGGGAAAGCAGCTCGCCGCCCTGGCCGCCAAGAATCTCCAGACGAGCGTGCTAGAGTTGGGTGGCCATGCGCCGGTGCTGGTTTTCGAGGATGCCGATATTCCATCCGCCGTCGCGGCGATCTGCAACTACAAGTTCGAGTATGCAGGCCAAAGCTGCAACGCGCCGAGCCGCATTCTCGTGCACCGGTCGCGGCACCAGGAAGCCCTGAACCAACTGGTGAAAACCATGACCGGCATCCGGGTGGGGCCGTCAGATCGCGCCGAGGTTCAAATGGGTCCGATGATCGGGCCCCAAGGCCCCCAGCGTATGAAGCGGCTCATTGACGACGCGCTCGCCAAGGGTGCGCGCCTGGTTTGGAAAGGGCAGGCGCCGGAGGGCAAAGGTTATTTTTGGCCGCCGACCTTGCTCGCGGACGTTCCCGCGGCCGCGGCGATTCTGTCGGAAGAGCCGTTTGGACCGGTCCTGACCGTCGCGCCGTTCGACACGGATGAAGAGGCCGTCGAACTGGCAAATGCGACCACCTATGGTCTGGCTTCATACGTCTTCACAGCGTCGGCGGAACGGCAGCGCCATGTCGCCGAACGGCTCGCGTTCGGAAACGTGAGCGTCAACATGCTGAAAGGGGTGGCGCCCGACGTGCCGAATACGGGCATCGGCGACAGCGGATACGGGCATGAAGGCGGAAGCGAAGGATTCCGCGCCTTTCAGAATCTGAAGCTCGTCAACCGGACCGGGGCTTAGACGGTGACGGCTGGAAATAACCTCACGATCTCGGACGTGTTGCTCGCTCCCGCGCAAGGCGCGTTCTTCTATGACGACCAATTGGCGATCCGGGAGGGAGTGGCCAGCGACGGCTTCGTCTATAAAGGGAAGCCGCGGACGCCCGGCTTTACCGCAATTCGCATGCCCGCCGAGGCTCTCAGCGTCGGGCTGAAATTATCCGACGGCGCAATTGTCTGGGGCGACATGATGAGCGTGCAGTACGCTGGCGCCGGCGGACGCGATCCCGTCTTCAAGGGCGAGGCGATCGCGGACCTGACACGCCGTTCCGTGGCTCCCCGGCTGAAAGGCTTGCCGGTCGATTCGTTCCGCGACGCTTGCGCGGCAAGCCTGACGGGCGGCTTGCCGCTCGCGGTGTCGTATGGGGTCAGCCAAGCGCTGCTGCAGGCCGTGGCGCACGCGCACCGGTGCACCATGGCGGAAATCGTTTGTCGGGAGTTCGACCTCCCCATTCCCGACAAGGGCGTTCCCTTGTACGCGCAGAGCGGGGACCAGCGGCAGGTCAATGTCGACAAGATGATCTTGCGGCGCATCGACGTGCTGCCGCACGGGCTCATCAATTCGCGGGAAAAGTTCGGACCCAAGGGCGAATCGTTCCTGGAGTTCGCCACGTGGGTTGCCCGACGCGTGCGGGAACTGGGTGGCGGCGGCTATAGGCCAACCCTCCATTTCGATGTGTACGGCTGGATCGGGCTCGAGATCGGGCTTTCGCCCGCCGACGTTGCCGCTTTCATCGCCAAGGCGGCCGACCATGTCGGCGGGTTGCAGCTCAGTATCGAATCGCCCGCGGATTACGGATCGACGGACCTTCAGTTGGAACGCTATGCGGAGATCGTGGGCTGTTTGCGGAAGCTCGGCTCGCCCGCGCGAATCGCGGTCGACGAATACTGCAACACGTTGGACGACATCGAGCGCTTCGCGAAGGCCCGCGCCGCCCATGCCATCCAGATCAAGACCCCCGATGTCGGAAGCTTCGTCGATATCGTGCAGGGGGTCCGGCATTGCAAGGCGCACGGCGTGGGCGCCTTCGTCGGCGGCAGTTGCGTCGAAACAGACCTGTCCGCGCGCGTGACCACCCATGTCGCTGTCGCCACGCAGGCCGAGATGATGCTGGCGAAACCGGGCATGGGCGTCGACGAGGGCGTCTCCATCGTCGGCAACGAACAGAATCGCCTGCTCGCGATCTTGAATACCGCTCGCCACGACAAGCAGAAGGAGGACTTTAGATGAACAACTATATCGTCACGCTCAAGTACACGAAAATGGGATACGACACGCTGAAGGTTTCGCCCGGCCGTTCGGGAAAGATGATGGCGATCATGCGGGAAAAGTTCGGCGGGGGTATCAAAGACTATTGGTTGACCATGGGCGGCGACTGGGACTTCGTCGTGCTCTTCGAAGCGCCCGATGACAAGACGATGATGAAAATCCTGCTCGAAGTGAATCGTCTTGGGGCCGTCACGACCACGGTCATGCGAGCCTTCACCCGGGCAGAGTTCGGCGAGATTGTTGATGAACTGCCTGAAAAGTCCGTCTTCTCGGAACTGGCGCCGGCTTGATATCGCCTCTAGTCGCCAGATGCTCGCTGTTGTTGAGCGACGGAGCGGCGACATGTCGGTGCCAAGGCCGTATCGGGCAATTTCAGCCTGAACCCCGGGGATCCCGCGCGCTACTCGGTGGGCTCGATCGGCATCGTGAAGCCGCTTTTGATTCGGTCGACGACGACCAGGGTCTTGAAGTTTTTGATGTTGGGCGTGTTGTAGAAGAAGCGGCGGATGAACTGCTCGTAATGCTCCATGCTTTTCGCCGTGACGGTCAGGACGAAATCCGCTTCTCCCGTCACATAATATCCGTTCATGATCTCCGGCGCCGCGCGGATCGCTTTCTTGAAGCGATCGACGAGATCGGCGCTCTCGCGCTCCAGTGACACGGAGACGAGCATCAGGATCGGGCGGCCGACCGCTTGGGGCGACACGATCGAGACGTCGGCCTCGATGACGCCGGCCGCGCGCAGGCGCTTCACGCGGCGCTGGACCGCCGTGGCGGAAAGATTGACGCGCGCGCTCAACTGATCGGATGTCAGCCGGTTGTCTTCCTGCAGCGCCGTCAGGATGCGGGCGTCGATGGCGTCGATGGACACGGCGGGTTTTTGCAAATAGGGGTGTTGGCTCGCCCCTAATAATGCAAAAGCCCGGCGCGGAGGCAACCGCTCCTCGGACGCCGGGTGGGGATGCCCGGCCTATTTGACCCGCAGCTTCACTGAAAACGGCGTCGAGACGGGCGGGGCTTTCTGATACGGCCGCACCATGGGCAGGATCTTCTCGATCACGCTGCCGGGCGTCGTTTTGCCGCTGGCATCGAGATTTTCTTTGGTGTCCCAGAAGGTGACCGAGACGGCGTTGCCCTCGGCGTCGATCATCAGGACGGCCTCCTGAAAACCCTTCTGCGCCTTCACATGCTCCAGCGTGGCGTTGTAGGCGTTAACCAGTTCGCTTTCCTTGCCGTCCGCCACTTGGAAGCGGGTGATGCGCGAAAACATTCGTCTCTCCTTCAAAATTCCTTGCAGAAGCGCAAGGAGTCATAGATCGCCGCATGGATGTTGCGGCTGGTCACCGCGTCGCCGACGCGGAACA
>CADEGL010000010.1:75661-86870 GCA_902826885.1 uncultured Alphaproteobacteria bacterium
GCCGCGATGTTGATCTGGCCGCCCGTCTTGGCGTCGCGCTCGAACAGCACCACGTCATGCCCGCGCTCGGCTGAGACGCGCGCGGCTTCCAGGCCGCCAGGGCCCGCGCCGACGACGACGACCTTCTTGCGTGCCGGCGCCTTGGGGATGACGTGCGGCATCTTGGCCTCGCGGCTGGTTGCCGCGTTCTGGATGCACAGCGCCTCGCCGCCCATGAACAGCCGGTCGATGCAGTAGCCGGCGCCCACGCACTCGCGGATGTCTTCCGGCCGCCCCTCGATCAGTTTCTTGGCGATATAGGGGTCGGCGATGTGGCCGCGAGTCATGGCCACCATGTCGACATGGCCGTCGGCGATGGCGCGGTTGGCGTTGGCGATGTCGGTGATGCGCTGGCCGTGGAAGACAGTCACGCCCAGCTCCGATTTGAACGCGCTGGCCAGTTGCAGATAGGGCGCGGGCGGCATGGGCATGGTCGCCATGGAGCGCGACAGGCCCCAGGAATCGAACATGCCGCCGCCGATCACGTCGAAGAAATCGACCATGCCGCTCCGATGCAGAAGCTCGGCCACCTTCAGGCAGTCGCCGTGGCTCATGCCCGCTTCCAGGAACTCGTCGCCCGACATGCGGATGCCGATGATGAAGTCCGGGCCCACCTGCTTGCGCGCCTCCTCCAGCACTTCGAGCGAGAAGCGCGCGCGGTTCTCGAGGCTGCCGCCGTATTTGTCCGTGCGCTTGTTGGCGACCGGGCTCCAGAAACAGTCGAGCAGATTCTGAAAGGCGCATTGGAACTCGAACCCGTCGAGCCCGCCTTCCTTGGCGCGGCGCGCGGCCTGGCCATAAGCCTTCACCACGCGGCGGATGTCCCAATCCTCCATGGCCTTGGGGTGGGAGCGGTGGAACGGCTCGCGCACGCGGCTGGGGGCGATCGGCGGCAGCCACGGCTCCAGATCCCAGCGCGACTTGCGGCCGATATGGCTCAACTGCACGGCCAGCTTGGCGCCATGGCCATGGATGCGGTCGGCCATCTGCTGGAAATAGGGAATGACCGAATCGTCGGCCGCCGAGATCTGGTTGTACTCGAAGGCCGGCGAATCGATGGCCACCGTGGTGACGCCGCCGAACATGGTGAGGCCGAGCCCGCCCTTGGCCTTCTCCGCGTGATAGAGCTGATAGCGCTCCTGCGGCTTGCCCTCCTTGGCATAGCCGGGCGCGTGGCTCGTGCTCATGATCCGGTTGCGGAAGGTCACGCCCTTAAGCGTGAACGGCTTCAAGAGCGCGTCGTATTGCCCGGCCATCCTCGTCCTCCCTCATGCGCCCGCCATCGCCAGCGGGGCCCGTTCAGCGCGCGCCCACCTTCCGCAACGAGCGGTCGATGTCGCGCTTGTCCTTGAAATGATAGAAGCGCGCGCCCAGCGGCACGAACCACGGATTGCCGCCGCTATAGAAGATGCGCGTCGGAAACACATGCGCGTCGTCGTCGTCGAAGGGTGTGGCGCCATCCTTGTCGCCCAAAATCTTGAGCGCCAGCTTGTGGCCCATGTAGGTCGACATCGGCACGCCCGTGCCGCAATGGCCCATCGTGTAATAGACGCCGTCCCGCACGCCCACATGGGGCAGCTTGTCGAAGGGATAGGTGATCATCCCCGACCAGCAGTAATCGATCTTCACGTCCGCCATGTGGGGCAGGATCTCGATAAACATCTCGCGGATCTCGAGCGCCTTCTTGGCGTAATCGGTGAAGGGAATGCCGCGCGCGCCGCCGAATTGCAGGCGCGTGCCGTCGGGCGTCAGGCGGATCGACGCCGGGTCGCGCCGCGTGTCGATCATCACGCGCCTGTTGGGCAAGGTCTTTTTCAGCCGCGCGGGGTCGACCGGCTCGGTCACGATCACGTTGCTGGTGATGGGGAAGATGCGCCGGCTGAACCAGGCGAAGCCGCGCGGGGTATAGGCGTTGGTCGCCAGCACCACTTTGTTGGCCTTCACGACGCCGCGGTTGGTCAGGACCGACAGCGTGCCATCGGCCTCCTTATTGATGGCCTCGACCCTGGTGTTGTTTTGCACCCGCGCGCCGGACGCCAGCACGCGCGCCAGGATGCCCTGATGGTAAAGGCCGGGATGCATCGAGCCGCCGCGCGGCGTCACGAGCCCGCCATGGTAGATAGGTGAATCGATTTCCGTCGCCACCTCGGCGCGGCTCAGCATATGGCCGTCGACGCCCGCGTGTTTGCGGCTGCGGTCGAGCTCGATCGCCAGCGCGTCATAGGCTTCGGGTGTATGCGCGGCGGTGAAGCGGCCGCAGGGGTTGAAGCCGCAGGCGATCTGCTCGCGCTCCAGAAGGATCATCAAATAATCGTGTGCTTCCGCACCCGCCCGCAGCATGGCGGCGGCGCGCGCGGGCCCTAGCTTCTCGGCGAGGGTGTCGTAGGAGCCGCGGAAATGGCTGCCGATGAAGCCCGAGTTGCGCGTGCTGGCGCCATGGCCGGGCGTTTGCGCGTCCAGCACCAGCACTTCGCGGCCCGCGCGGGCGAGGGTGAGGGCGGCCGATAGGCCGGCGAAGCCGCCGCCCGCGACCAGCACGTCGATTGTGGCGGGCAGGGGCGTTTCGGGAATCGCGCGCATGGGCGCGGCTTCCCACCAATAGGGGCTGCCGCCCTTGAACCGCTCGGAGAGGACCGATGCGCCCATGGCGGAAACCCTGACATGCGCGCGCGCCGCGCCGCAACGGGCGCGGCGGATTTAATCGAAGTCCGATGGGCTAGTAGCCGCGATCCAGATCGATCCTGCGCGGCATCGGTTTGCCGCGCAGGAAGGCGGCGATGCTTTCCGTGCCCATGGCGATCTCGCGCTCGGCGACGCCATGGATGTCGGCCGCCACGCCGCCGCCGCAGATCACGTTGGGCAGCCGGTGCAGGCCCGTACGCGAGACCAGCGGGTAGTGATAGGTCGCGGGGAAGGAATTGGTGTAGTTCCACCACACGTCCGCCGCGTAGCCGCCGACCTTGCCGCTCACCAGCGCCGCATGTAGCGCGGCCTCCACCACCAGGTTGCCGCGCGCGATGTTGACCAGAAAGGAACCCTTCTTCATCGCGGCGATGGCGCGCGCATCGATCAAATGGTTGGTCTCTTCGGTCATCGGCACGGCCAGGACCACGAAGTCCGCACGCTTCAGAACGGTGTGCAGCTTCGCGGGTCCATGCATCTCGTCGGCATATTGGCCGCCGCGCTTGGGATTGCGGCGCAAACCCAGCACGTTCATGTCGAACGCCTTGGCGCGGCGCGCGACCGCCGTTCCGATCTCACCGTAGCCGACGATGGCGATGGTCTTGCCCGCGAGCCCATGGCCCATGAAGTCGGGATGGAACATGGGCTTCCATTCGGCGTCCTCGACCCAGCGATGGCGCTCCACCATCCGCTTGGCCAGCCCCAGAACCAGCGCGAAGGCATGCTCGGCCACGGGGATGGAATTGGCGCCCCGGATGCTGGCCACCTGGATGCCGCGCTTCTTCAGCATGGCGAAATCGAGCTCGTCGCAGCCGGCATGGAAGAAGGCCAAAGCCTTCACCCGCTTCGCCGCGCTCCACAGTCCGTCGGGCAAGACCCAGCCCATGATCGCGTCGGCCTTGGGTGCCGCCCGGGCCACATCTTCCAACCGGCATTCGAAGCGCGACAGCGCCCCCGTCCGGTCGCGCGGCGCGAACAGGGTCGTGCTTTTCGGAAATGCGCGTTTGATGCGCGCCACCTCGGCCGGAGTCGCGTACCAAGTCAGCATCACGTTGGACATGGCGGGAGCCCCAGTTCGGATCGTCACCGATGCAATCTAGTGGGAATCGCGTGCGATGGCGCGCGCCGCCTCGCACCGCTATCCTCCGGCAAACGAGGTCCGATGAAACGCAGATCCTTCCTGGCCACGATGGGAACGCTTCCGACCATTCTCGCGGCGCCATCATTCGCGGCACCCTCCGCCGGCCGGCCCGTGTTCCTGGACTATAGCCAGGCCCAGCTCGACCAGGCCTACGACCAATCCTTCTGGGCGCCGCAGATGGTGGAGCTTGAGGCGCATGACGGGGCGGCCAGTGCCGCCGTGCGCCGCGCCATGCCGCCGCGGACGGAGCGTTACGGCGCGTCCGACGCCGACGTGATCGATATCTTCGCGCCCGCCGGCGCGCGCGCCGCGCCGAGCCTGGTCTTTATCCATGGCGGCGCCTGGACGCGCAATACGCGGCAGGACGCGTCCTATCCCGCGCTCACCTTCGTAGGCCGCGGCGCCGCGTATCTCGCGCCCGATTTCGGCAGCCTGAAGACCGCGCGCCTACCCGAGATGGTGGAATCCTGCCGCCGCGCGGTCGCGTGGACGGTGAAGAACGCGGCGAGCTGGGGCGGCGATCCGGGCCGCGTCTTCATCGCGGGCCATTCCTCGGGCGCGCATCTGGCGGCCTGCGTCCTGGTCACGGATTGGGCCGCGCGCGGCTTGCCCGCGAACGCGCTCAAGGGCGGTTTCCTGATGAGCGGGATGTACGATCTCTATCCCGTGCTTCTCTCCTCGCGCAGCAGCTTCCTCAAGATCACGCCGGAGGAAGAGGCCGCGTTCAGCCCGATGCGCCATCTCGACCGCATCGCGTGCCCTATCGCCATCGTCTCGGCCGACCAGGACAGTCCCGAGTTCAAGCGCCAATCCTCGGTCTTCGCCGACGCGTTGCAAGGCATGGGGCGGCTGGCCAGCCGCACCGTGGCGTTCGACGCCAACCATTTTCAGGAACCCGAGCGGCTCGCCAATCCGGACAGCGAGGTCAGCCGGGCCGCGTTCGGGCTGATGGGCGTGTAGCACGGGTGCCACGCCTGACGCCGACTGTGAGGCGATCCTCAAGGAGTTCGCGCCGCGGGCCTAACGCCCCGCGTTACTGGCGCCAGGTTAGGGCGGCTTCGCAGGCCTCGGCGCAATCGGTGCACGCGGCGGCGCAGATTTGGCAATGCTGGTGAGCATGCCGCGCGCATTCTCCCTCGCAGGCACGGCAGGCGTCGGCGCAGGCCGCCAGCAGCTTGCGCAGCGTGCCTTGATCTCCGCCCGTCCGCCGCGTGGCGATGCGCCCGGTGGCGGCGCAGATGTCCGCGCAATCCAGGTTGAGCCGGATGCACTGCAGCAGCGCCCGGCCTTCGTCCTCGCCCAGGCACGCATCCGCGCACGCCACGCAGGCTTGCGCGCAGGCATAGCATTCCTCGATGCAGTGGATCAGCGCATCGTCCGCGGGGCCGTGCGCGCTTGGGTGTGTGTTCACCATCAACTGGACATGCATGACCGTATCTCCCGACTCGGTGAAGGGGTGCGTTAAGACGTAACCCGGCGGGGACGGTTGGGTTCTATCGACCAGTTCCAGGATGGCGGAAAAGAAGCGGGGCCTGGCGGCGTTTGCCGCCAGGCCCCGCTCATGCCGATGGAATCGCGAAGCTTACTTCGCTTCCGCGATATTGGCTGCGCTGCCCGGGTTGATGGCCTTCTCGACATAGGCCATGCGGTCCAGGCTGATGTTCGTCACTTGGTCGCCACGGCCCAGCAGCATCACCCATGCGGGCGGCTCGACCCAGGTCGTCTTCGGCTTCTGGTCTGCCGCGAACGCGGTGCCCGTGAGGGTCAGCAAGCTGGCGCCAAAAAGCAGAGTCTTCGAAAGCGTATTCATATGGTCCTCCATATGAGCCGGTTGTGCCCCACTAAACGGCCCATGACGCATGGAGGTTCCCAAGACACGGCGGCGGCGGAAGGACCGCACGATGGCGAAACCGGGGCAAAAAGTCGTAGATGCATCGGAACCTTTTCCTCACGGGAAAAGCATGGTTTTCAGAAGCTTTTGAGCATTCGCCTGTAAGCCGTTGTAGTCACGGAAAGATCGGGCGGCGGACGAAAGCGCAGTTTCTCAGGCTAAAACCGCGACACTCTTAGCTGCGATAAAACGGCAAATTCATTGGCGCCAGCATCGGACCGCCCTTGATCAAATCCGCCGCACGCTCGCCCAGCATGAAGGTCGTGCAGTTGGTGTTGGCGCTGACCATGCTGGGGAAGACCGAAGTGTCGGCCACGCGAAGGCCGCGCACGCCATTCACTTTCAAATCCGGCGCAACCACCGCGCGCGCGTCGCTGCCCATGCGGCAGGCGCTGGTGGAATGCCAGGCGCTGTGGGCATAGGCGCGGATGAAGGCATCGATCTCGGCATCCGTCTTGGCCTCGGTGCTCGGTCCCACCTCGCGCTTGCGGAAGCGGTCGAAGGCGCGCTGCTCGC
Organism: uncultured Alphaproteobacteria bacterium; assembly: GCA_902826885.1. Lineage (GTDB taxonomy): Bacteria > Pseudomonadota > Alphaproteobacteria > CADEGL01 > CADEGL01 > CADEGL01. The sequence goes on from CADEGL010000010.1 coordinate 81,931, forward strand.
CCACCTCGCGCGTCATCTTGAACTGAACGCGGAAATCCGCGCGGTCCTTTTCGGTCGCCAGATGGTTGGGGTCGACGATTGGGTCGGCATAGGGGTCGGCGTTGGCGAGGGTGACCGTGCCCTTGCTGGTCGGGCGCAGGGGGCCGACGCCGAAATTGTAGCCGTGCACCTTGGACGGCAGCCACGTCACGGGGTCGAGCAGAAGCGGCCGAAAATGAATCTGAGAGTCTGGATGGGTCACCGACCCGTTGCTGCGGAAGAAGGCGCCCACCTCGATATGGTTGCTGGCGGCGGGGCCCGAGCGCGTGGCGAACCAGCGCGCGCCCGCCATCACCATGCGCCAGCCGCGCGCGTGCGGGTTGAGGCAGATGTTCTCTTTCGATTCGTATTGCAGCATCAGATACATGTGATCCTGCACGTTCTGCCCCACATCCGGCGCGTCGACCCGCACGCCGATGCCGTGCTGGCGCAAATGGTCGGCGGGACCGATGCCCGACAGCATCAAAAGATGCGGCGACTTGATACCGCCGGCGGAGAGCACGATCTCGCGCTCGGCCTCCGCGCGATGCACCGTACCGCCGCGCCGGTATTCGACGGAAACGGCCCGGTCGCCGTCGAACAGCACCCGCGTCGCGAAGGCTTCGGTCAGCACGGTCAGATTCGCGCGTGCCGCCGCGTCGCGCAGATAGGCGCGCGCCGAGCTCGCGCGCATGCCCTGGTCGATGTTCATGTTCCAGGCGCCGAACCCGTCCTGGCGGAAGCCGTTCACGTCGTCGGTCAAGCCGTGGCCGGCCTGGTCGCCCGCCCGCACGAAGGCTTCGTTGATCGGATGGTCCATGGAGCCCTTGCGCACCGTGACCGGGCCTGTGTCGCCGCGATATTCGCTCGTCCCGCCGGTGAAGCGCTCCATGCGCCGGAAATACGGCAGCACCTCGGCATAGGACCAGCCCGTGGCGCCTTCCTCGACCCAGCGCTCGAAATCCAGCGCATGGCCGCGCAGATAGACCATGCCGTTGACCGAGGATGAGCCTCCCAAGACCTTGCCGCGTGCTTGCACCACCACGCGGTTGTTCAGGTGCGTCTGCGGTGTCGACCGGAAGCTCCAGTTGAAGGGGCCGCTCTGGTAGTTGCGGCCGATGGCGGAGGGAATGCGGATCGACCAGTGCGTGTCGCGCGCGCCTGCCTCGAGCAGAAGCACGCGCACTTTAGGGTCGTCCGAAAGGCGGGCAGCCATCACGCAGCCGGCCGTACCCGCGCCGACGATGACATAGTCGTAACGATTCATGGAAAGCCCCCGAGGCACACGCTAACCAGACACACCATAGAAACCCTCTCCCCAACGAGGGAGAGGGTGCGAGCGTAGCGAGCGGGTGAGGGGGGAAGACTTGTGTCACCCCCTCCCCTGGCCCCTCCCTCGTTGGGGAGGGGGACTCGATGCAGAAAACTCTGATGCGTTCACCGCGTCCTTTCCCGGCGGATGTCGAGATTGTCGATGGCGCACGAATGCGGATCGGCTCCGCCTTATGCCTTTCCGGCGCGGATCGGGCCCGGCTTCGCGCCGATCTTGTCCAGGTCGGGCAGGGCCTTGCGCACCAGCGGCAGCACCTCGGCGCCGAAGCGCTCCAGGCTGCGCGTGGCGGATGCGTGCGACATAAGCCCGGCCTGGAAGAAGCACGCGTAATGGATCGGGTTCAGCTTCTTGGCCTCGGCCACGATCTGCGCGGCGCATTTATGCGGGTCGCCGACGATGCAGTTGTCGGCGATCTGCTCCAAGGTCGGCTCGTCCTTGGCCGGGATGTCGCGCGGCGTCACGCCGTCGAACTCGCCATAGTTGTTGCGCAGCGCCACCGCCGCGCGGGTCGAGTAACGGAAGTTCTCGGCCGCCGCCAAGGCCTCGTCGCGGCTGTCGGTCACATGCACGAAGCGCATGACCGAGAAGGGGAACTTCTCGGGCGCCACACCCACGCTGCGCGCCACCTCGTGATAGCCCTCGAGCTGCTTCTCGACCAGCGAGATCGGGTTCCATGCGGGGGCCAGCAGCGGCACGTAATTCCGCTCGGCGATATGCTTGCGGATGACGGGGTGGTTCAGCACGCCCGCGACATAGACCTCGGGCAGGCGCCGGTCGGGCCGCGTCGCGATGCGCGTGTCGGGATAGGTATAGTACTTGCCCTTGTAGCTGAAATGTCCCTCGGTCAGCGCATGCTCCATCATGTCCAGGAACTCGACGAAGCGGTCGCCGCCCTCCTTCAGGTTCACGTTGAAGCGCTCGAACTCGTAGGGCTGGTAGCCCGTGCCGATGCCCAGCACGAAACGCCCGTCGCTCATCAGGTCGACCATGCCGACCTCCTGGATCAGCCGGACGGGATCGTAGAGGGGAAGGAGCAGCACGCCCGGCGCCAGCTTGATCTTCTTGGTCTGGCCCGCGACCCACGCCGCCATCACCATGGGCGAGGCGCACACGCTGTAGGTCGAAAAGTGGTGCTCGGCGAACCAGGCCATCTCGAAGCCGATATCCTCGGCCAGCTTCACCTGGGCCAGGCTTTCCTGGAACGCGGCCTTGGGCGGCTTGGCCGGGTCGCGCACCTGCATCAGGTTGAAATGGCCGAATTGCATCGGGGTTCTCCAAGGCGTGGGGGACGTCCGCGCGGGCTCGCTATTAAATCCCGCTTCCAGCTTCGGACGCCATGGGGGGACGGTAGGGCGGCGGTTACGCTAGCCGACCGGCAAGGCGGCTTCTAATATTAAGTTTCAATGGCGCGATATCCGGTGAGTATTGATGTATCTCCGACAGCTTGAGCAGTTCGTGACCCTGGCCGAAGTGCTGAATTTCCGCCGGGCGGCCGAGCGGCTCAACATGGCCCAGCCGCCCTTGTCCGTCTCGATCAGGAAGCTCGAACGGACGCTCGGCGTCGAGCTGTTCGACCGCAAGGCGCGCGGCGTGACCTTGACCGAGGCCGGAAGCGAGGCGCTGGAGGAGGCACAGAAGATCCTATTCCATGCCGGCGAGATGAAGCGGCGCGCCCGCTCGGCCGCCTCCGGCGCCCATGGCCACGCCCGCGCGGCCTTCGCGGATTTTTGGGTCCTTTAAGGGCGAACTTGGCTTTCCCGCCGCGCGCGCTGGTCTACGGGCCGGCCGCGCTCGGAACGGCCCCGGTGCCGCGCAGATGCATCAAAATCAGCGATAGCGACGCCGCACCCGTACAGACACTCATCGCGTACACGACCGTAGCGACGCCGTCGCTCAACACCGCCAGAACGAAATGGTCGTTGAGGGCGGCCCAGTGCGCTGCTTTGCCGATGTAATCGCTCACGAAGGACAAGGGGAGCGCCGCGGTGAGGGAGATGAGGCCGGATCGCAGCCAGTTGCCCTTGAGCAATCGCCACGACTTGGAAATCGCGCCGGTTTCGTCGATCGCCGTGAGCGGCAAGACCAGCTCCAAGCGAAAGCTCAAATAGATGCAGACTCCCAACGTGACCAAGAGAGCCCCGATTCCAATCGTGGTTGGATCGGCCGTTATTTCCTTGTTCAGCCAAGCTGCGAAAATAAGCGGTACGAACACGCCAGCGGAGACGAGCGCGGACAAGCCTAAGAACTTCAGTTCGCGCCACCGGAAGCGTACGGCGCGAACGCCTTTGAGCTGTTCGTTGAGTTGCACCTTTCGATGCCATGTCACGGCCAGCGCGGCAGTGAAGGGATACGAAAAATAGCCGACGAATTGCAGGGCCTCTTCACGCGGCATGTATCGGGCGGCGATGAGGCCCGTCAGATCTCCGCCGAGCCAGATGACGAGAATCCAGCCCCAGGTCTTCGCCAGGAACTTTCGGAACGGGTGAAACACCGAATCATAAGCGTCGTTGATCAGCTTCTTCATCGGCAGCAAGGCGATCATCGGTCCCCCCTAGGCCGCTTTCCGGCTCAAGCCCGCGCACTACCCCCGGTAGAACGGCAGGTTCATCGGTGCCAGCATCGGGCCGCCGCGAATATGGTCGGCGGCCTTCTCGCCCAGCATGAAGGCGGTGCAGTTGGTGTTGGCGCTGATCATGCTGGGCATGACCGAGGTGTCGGCGACGCGAAGCCCGCGCACGCCGCGCACCTTCAACTCCGGCGTCACCACCGCGCGCGGGTCGCTGCCCATGCGGCAACTGCTCGTGTTGTGCCACGAGCTGTGGCCGTAGGCGCGCACATAGGCGTCGATCTCGGCGTCCGTCTGGGCGGCGGCGCTCGGTCCTACCTCGCGCCCGCGGAACGGATCGAAGGCCTTCTGCATCCCTACTTCGCGCGTCTGGCGGAACTGCAGGCGGAAATCCGCGCGGTCCTGTTCTGTCGCCAGATGGTTGGGATCGATGATGGGATCGGCCGCCGGATCGGCGCTGGCGAGTGACAGCGTGCCCCGGCTGGTCAGGCGCTTCGGGCCCAGGCTGAAATTGTAGCCGTGGGATTTCGACGGCGCCCAAGTGTCGGGGTCCAACAGGATCGGCCGGAAATGAAGCTGCGCGTCCGGGTGCGTCACGTCCGCGCGGCTGCGGTAGAAGGCGCCCACCTCGATATTGTTGCTCGCGGCCGGTCCTGTGCGGTTCGCAAACCAGCGCGCGCCCGCCACCGTCCTACGCCAGCCATGCGCGTGCGGGTTCAGGCAGATGTCCTGCTTCGATTCGTATTGCAGGAACAGGTAGACGTGGTCCTGCAGGTTCCGGCCCACGTCGGGCGCATCCACCTGCACGCCGATGCCGTGGCCGCGCAGATGGTCGGCGGGACCGATGCCCGACAGCATCAGAAGATGCGGCGACTTGATGCTGCCCGCGCTCAAGACAATCTCGCGCTCGGCCTCCAGGCGAAGCGTCTCGCCGCCGTGCTTACACTCGACCGCCGCGGCCCGGTCGCCGTCGAACAGGATGCGCGTCGCGAACGCTTCGGTCAGGACGTGCAGATTGTCGCG
>CADEGL010000011.1:0-33384 GCA_902826885.1 uncultured Alphaproteobacteria bacterium
ATATGTCGCTGGAAGCGGCGGTTCCGATCGCCGAGGCGGAAGCGGCGTTGGGCGTGTCGTCGGTATATTTCGTGCTGGTGCGCAGCGAACTTTACAACCCGTTCGCCCCGGACGGCGCGGCGGCACTGGCCAGGATCGGGGCGCTGGGCCACGAAATCGGTCTTCATTTCGACGCCGCGCTTTACACAGGGGCGACCCTCGAGGAAGCCGCGGCGCGGGAGTGCGCCATGCTGGAGACTTTCATCGAGCGCCCGGTCCGCACCATCAGCTTTCACCGGCCGCACACCGCTCTTCTCGGCCGCAAGGGCCTGCTGGCCGGCCGGCGTCACGCCTATGAGCCGCGCTTCTTTCATGACATGGGATACAGTTCGGATTCGCGCGGCGGTTGGCGCCACGGCCATCCCTTGGCGCACGAGGCCGTGGCCGCCGGCCGAGCACTGCAGCTTCTGACCCATCCGATCTGGTGGCAGGACCCGCCCGTCTCACCCACCGCGCGATTGGACAACCTGCTCGATGCGCGCATGCATGCGCTGGATCGCGCGCTGGCCGCCCATTGCGACATCCACGTGCCTGGGCGCAAAAGGAATGCGACATGAATGCACGCGTCGGTGTCGTCGGTCTTGGCCATTGGGGGCCTAACCTCGCGCGGAATTTCGCCGTCCACGGCGCGCTGGCCGCGCTAGCCGATTCGCGCCCCGAGGTCCTGGCCCGCTTCGGCGCGCAATATCCCGGCGTGAAGACCTTTCCCGATCTCGAATCGATGTTGGCGGCCCGGGCGGTGGACGCCGTTGCCATCGCCACGCCGGCCGCCACCCACGGCGCGCTCGCGGCGAAAGCCTTGGGCGCGGGCCTGCACACATTCGTGGAAAAGCCCTTGTGTTTGGACCTGGATGAGGCGCGCATGCTTGGCGCCACCGCGAAGGGCGCGGGGCTGACGCTCATGGTCGGTCACCTTCTTCTTTACCATCCGGCCTTCATCGCCCTGCGGTCGCTGGTGGAAGCCGGCCGGCTGGGGCAGCTGCGCTACATCTATTCCAACCGCTTAAGCCTGGGGAAAATCCGGCGCGAGGAAAACGCGCTATGGTCCTTCGCCCCTCACGACGTCTCGATGATCCTGGCGCTGGCCGGCACGCTGCCGCGCCGTGTCGTGACGACCGGCGGAAGCTATCTTCTGACCGGCGTCGCGGATACGACCCTGTCGCACCTGGCATTCCCCGACGGGATGCAGGCCCATATCTTCGTCTCGTGGCTGCATCCCTATAAGGACCATCGCCTGGTGGTGGTGGGAAGCGAGGGCATGGCGACGTTTCACGACAGCGAGCCCGAAGGCCGCAAGCTGATGCTCTATCCCCACGCCGTGGGATGGGAAGGGGAGCTGCCGACGGTGACGAAGGCCGCGGCCGAGCCCGTTCCTTATGAAACCGGAGAACCCCTCTCGCTGGAATGCCGGCATTTCCTGGATTGCGTCGCCCAGCGCCGCACGCCGCGCTCCGACGCCGCTGAAAGCCTGCGGGTCCTCAGCGTTCTGGATGCCTGCCAGCAATCTCTCGCATCGGGCGAGCCTGTTTCCTTGGAGTCCCGGCCATGAGCGCGCCGTTCATCCATCCCACGGCCCTGGTCGACGACGGCGCCGTCATCGGCGCGGGCAGCAAGATCTGGCATTTCGCCCACATCCTGCCTGGCACCCGCATGGGAACGGGCTGCGTCGTCGGGCAGAACGTGATGATTGGGCCGAACGTCGTGGTCGGCAACGGCGTCAAGGTCCAGAACAACGTCTCGATCTATGCCGGCGTGACGATCGAGGACGAGGTTTTTTGCGGCCCGAGCTGCGTGTTCACCAACGTGCTGACGCCGCGCGCGTTCGTCGAGCGCAAGCAGGAATTCGCGGCGACTCTGGTCAAGCGCGGCGCTTCCATCGGCGCCAATGCCACGATCGTCTGCGGCGTGACCATTGGACGCTATGCGATGGTCGGCGCGGGCGCCGTGGTGACGAAGGACGTCAAGGATCACGCACTGGTCGTCGGCAACCCCGCGCGCCCGCGCGGTTGGGTTAGCCGCAGCGGAGAGGTGCTGGGACATGACTTGGTCTGCCCGCGCACGGGCGAACGTTATCAAGAAACGGAGGGCGGCCTGATCGCCGCGGGTTGAGCCGATGAGCACAAAGAAGATCGATTTCGCCGGACTCAAAGCACAGTACGCGCGCATCAAGCCCGAGGTCGCGCGCCGCATCCAGACCGTTCTGGACCACGGCCAGTTCATCTTGGGGCCGGAAGTCGCCGAACTGGAAGCAGCCCTGGCCAAGCGCGCCGGTGCCAAGCATGCGATCGGCGTTTCAAGCGGCACCGACGCCTTGATCATGGCGCTGATGGCCGAGGGAATCGGCGCGGGCGACGCCGTCTTCGTGCCGTCGTTCACCTTCACCGCGTCAGCCGAGGTCGTTCTGCTGCTCGGCGCGACACCCGTCTTTGTCGAGGTCGACGCGCGCACCTTCAACATCGACACGGCCGATCTGGACCGCCGCGTGGGCGAGGTCGCGCGCGAAGGCAAACTACTGCCGCGTGCCGTGATTTCCGTCGATCTGTTCGGCCAGCCGGCCGACTACGGCACGCTGGACACGCTGTGCCGGCGGCACGCGCTGTTCCTGATCGCGGACGCGGCGCAAAGCTATGGCGCGAAGCTGGGCAACCGCGCGGTGGGCGCATTGGCGCCCGCGACGGCGGCCAGCTTTTTTCCCGCCAAGCCGCTCGGCGCTTATGGCGACGGCGGCGCGCTTCTCACCGACAACGACGAGCGCGCCGCGCACTACGTCTCTATCCGCGCCCACGGCAAGGGCGGCGACAAGTACGACATCGTGCGCCTAGGCTTGAACGCGCGCCTGGATACCCTGCAGGCCGCGATCCTGATGGCCAAGCTGACGGTCTTCGACGATGAGTTGGCCGCGCGCGAGCGGTTGGCCAAGCTGTATGACGAACGGCTGAAGGGCGCGGTCGAAACCCCGCATCGCGTACCGGATTCGGCCAGCGCTTGGGCGCAATACTGCATCCTGGTCGACCGCCGTGACGAAGTCGCGCGCGCATTGAAAGAAGAAGGCGTGCCAACCGCCGTCTATTATCCGCGGCCCATGCACCTGCAGACGGCCTACGCGCGCTTCGGCGAAGGTCCCGGCTCCTTGCCCGTCAGCGAGCGCTTGAGCGAACGAGTCCTGGCCTTGCCGATGAACCCCTACCTCGACGCCGCCGGCGCCGAGCACGTCTGCGCCGCCGTGCGTCGCGCCGTTCAGTGAGCGCCGCGACCGGCAAAGATGGCGAGATCAGGACGCTTCAACGCCTCGATATCGAGGCTTTTTCGGATGCCTTCGTCGCCATTGCGGCCGACCAGCCCGGAGAATATTGGACGGCGACGCATTTCATGCACGACTTGCCCGCGAAGTGGTCGCTCTCCTTCGCAGTCTGGTCGAGCGGCCGGCCGATCGCCTATGCGATCCTTTCGGCCAAGGGTGTCGGGCACGCCCATCTGCACCATTTCATGGTGAGCCCGGCGCACCGGGGCTCCGGCCTCGGCGCGCGCATGGCCGCCGAGATGGAGCGGCGCGTCGCGGATGGCGGATTTTCCCGCCTGACGCTGAAGGCCGCCCTCGCCAATCCTCGCAGCTTGGATTTCTACCGCCGTCTAGGCTATCGCCGGCTCTCGGACGAAGGCGATTATGCCTTCCTCGAGAAACGCCTTGCGCCATGACAACGCCCACTAGAAGAAGCCGTATCCGATGATCGTAGCCATCCACCAACCCAACTATTTGCCGTGGCTCGGCTACTTTCACAAGATTTCGGCCGTCGACACGTTTGTCTTCTTCGACAACGTGCAGATGCCGATCGGGAAAAGTTTCGTTTCGCGCAACCGGATCAAGACGCCTCAGGGTGAGCAGTGGCTGACCGTGCCGACCCATCGGGACAGCAATGGCCGTCCGATCGCCGAGACGGCTATCCAGCCGGGCAACTGGCCGCGCAAGCATCTGATGACGATCCGGACCGCCTATGCCGGATCACCATGGCTCGGGCCGGTCCTTGACGGTCTACAGCGCGAGTTCGGCACGGGCGAAGGCACCATCGCCGATCTCAACATCCGTTTGGTGCGCATGTGCGCGGCGTTTATCGGATTGACCACCGTCAAGTTCCTCCGCGCGACCGAAATGGGACTCGCGAGCGCTGGGGCCGAGAGCGTGTATGAGATTCTCGACCGCACCGAAGCCAAGACCTACGTGACGGGCGCGGGTGCCGGAACCCAACGCACGATCGACGAAGATGTGCTGGCGGGCCGGGGCGTCGCGGTGCGTTATCTGCCAAGCGCTTACCCGCAATACTCGCAGCGCCGCGGCGCGTTTATCGAGAATCTATCGATTTTGGACGCAATGCTGAATTGCGGACCAGAAGGCACGCGGGCGTTGATCGGCGCGGCATCACCCTCCGATTGATGCCGGAGACCCGCCCCTTGCGCGCCCTCTGCCTCGACATCGAAGGCGGATATGGCGGCTCTTCACGCAGCCTTTACGAATCCATCCGCCATCTGGATACGGCGAAGGCCGCCGCCGAGATCTGGTGCCGCCGCGAAGGCCCCATTCAACAACGCTACCAAGCGATCGGCGTCACGGCGCGGGTCACGCCCACGATGCCACGCTTCAGCGCGCTTCCGCGCCTGTCGAGAAACATCTACGCCGCGGCGCGGGCGGCGTTGGAGTTTCGTCGCGCGGGCCCCTTCCTGACGGATCTTCAACGCGAAGCGGCGCGCTTTGACGTTATCCACTTCAACCACGAAGCCTTGTTTCCGACCGCGCGGTGGTTGCGCCATCGCACGGACCGGCCTCTGACCATGCATATCCGCACCAATCTGCTCGATACGCCGTTTGCGCGCTTTCAGATCCGCAGCATCTCGAACACGGTGGACCATCTGATCTTCATCACCGAGAACGAGGCCGAGACGTTCCGTCGCCTCGGCGGACGGCCGCGCGCCGCTAGCGTGATCTACAATATCGTCGACGTCCCCGCGGCGCCGCCGCCGCTCCACCCCGCGATTCCCGCCGACGGGCGGCTCAAGATCGCCTGCCTCAGCAATTACTCCTATGCGCGCGGCCTCGATCGTCTGGTCGACGTTGCTGACGTGTTGGCGCGGCGCGGCCGCCGAGTCTTGTTCGTGATGGCCGGTCAAATGGCATTGACCGGCTCCATGCCGGGTCTCTTGGGCGCATTGGGCCGGCAGGGCGGCAGCCTGTCCGATTTCGCCGCCGCGCGCGGCCGGTCGGACATGTTTCAGTTCCTGGGCCATGTGCGGGAACCCGAATCCGTCTTGGCGGCCTGCGACGCCTTGGCCAAACCGACGCGAGAGAACAATCCCTGGGGCCGCGACACGCTGGAGGCGCTGGCTCTCGGCAAACCCGTTCTGACCTGCGGCCGCTATGCCGTCTTTGTCGAAGACGGCGTCACGGGCGTCCTACAGCCCGAGTTCGATGCGAATCGGCTGGCCGACGCCATCATGCGCCTCGACGACAACCGCGCCTTGGCACGGCGGATGGGCGAGGCAGGGCAGGCGCGCGTCCGCGCCCTTTGCGACGGCCGCAGCCGTGCCCAGGATTTGCGCGCGGTCTGGGATGCGCAGCGAAGGGCCGCATGACCGACGGCATCGCCCTGAACCGGCGAATGTTGGCGGCCATCTTCCTCGGCGCGCTCGCCGTGCGGCTGATCAACCTGCTGCTCTTGTCCGGCGATCTGGGAAATTTCTTCCTGGAAGACGCCCATCTCTATTGGCCGGGTGGCGGCTATCTGAGCGTGATGGGACGATTCGATGCCCCGCCCGAACTCAGCGCCGGCAGCGGCGCCCCGGGCAGCGAACGCGTTCCGATCTACCTCTTCTATATCGCGGGCATCCGCATTCTGTTCGGCGACGCGCCGCTGGCCGCCATCATCGGCCAGGCGCTGATCGATGCCGGCACATGCGTCTTGATTGCCCTGTTGGGCGGCATGGTTTCGCGTCGCATCGGCATTGTCGCCGGCGCCCTGGCCGCTATCTGGCCGAACCTGATCGTGAACAGCGCCGCGCTTCTGTCCGACACGCTGTTTCTTCTGATCTTCACGGCCATGCTGCTGGTCGCCGCGCATTATCTGCGCGACGCCGCGCCGCGCCGCGCGGGCTGGGCCGGGCTTCTGTGCGGCCTGTCGATCATGACGCGCACGGTAACGCAATTTCTGCCCTTTGCGCTGATCGCAGCAGCGCCCGCCATCGCGCTTTATCAGCGCAAGGGCATACGCACGGCACTATGGGCCACGCTTCTGGTGGCGCTGGGCGCGGCACTGCCGGTTGCGCCATGGCTGGGACGGAATGTCGCTTTGTTCGGCGCATGGGAACTGACCACCCAGAAGGGCAGCCACCTGACGAACTGGGTATTGCCTTTGATCCGCCAAGCCCAAGACGGCACGCCGCACGAAACCGCCGCACGGGAGATCGAGGGACGGTTCTTCGACCGGTTGCGCTCCGAGGGGATCGAGCCCCAGACCATGCCGCCCTTCGAGCGCAGCAAGGCCTTCACCGCCCTGGCGATGGAGGAACTGTCCGCCCAGCCCGTCTCAGCCATCGCCAAGGCTTGGCTCAAGGGCGCGGCTGTCAATCTGGTGGCGCCCGCCATCACCGTGGACCCGCGCGTGCGCCGGGCACGGGAAGGCAGCTTTTACAACGATTCAAACCCAGGTCTGGCCGGCCGCATGCAGGCCTATCTGGCCACTTCGGCACCCGCGGTGCGACCGTGGATCGTGGGCGCCTTGGTCCTGAGCGTCCTATCCCTCGCCCTTCAAGGCTATGGCTTCGTCCGGCTGGCCCGGCGCCTGCCCTGGGCCGCGGTCTTCGCGGCTCTTCTTATAGTCTATGTGCTGCTGGTCACCGGCCCGATCGTTTCGCCCAAATATCGCCTGCCCGCCGAGCCGGTCTTGATCGTCCTGGCCGCCATGGGATTAGACGGGGTTTTTCGCCGGCGGCCGCATTGAGCCTTTCCTTGCTCTTTCCGCACCAAACTCCTATGGATTTGCCGCCCCGCCGCGTCGGCGCAACCTCTTGCTTGGCCCGCCTCTCTCACACGACATGATCGGCATCTCCGAGATCGCCACCTATATCCCGGCCGGGCGTGAGTCGAATCTCGACAAACTGTCGAAGTTCGGCATCACGAAGGATTTCATCGACGAGAAGATCGGCGTCTACAGCGTCGCGCGGAAGGCGGCGAACGAAGATACCTCTGATCTGTGTATCGCCAGCTTCGCGCGCCTGCGCGAAAAGACGGGCATCGAGCCGGGCGATGTGGATTGCATCGTCGTCTGCACGCAAAACCCGGATGGGAACGGCTTGCCACATGTCTCGGCGCTGCTCCACGGCAAACTTGGCCTGCCGCGGCGTTGCGCCAGTTTTGACATCTCGCTCGGCTGTTCCGGGTTCGTCTATTCGCTGTCCATCCTGAAAGCGTTCATGGAGGCGAACGGCTTTCGCACGGGCCTTCTGTTCACCGCCGATCCCTATTCGAAGATCGTCGATCCGGACGACAAGAACACCGCCCTTTTGTTCGGCGACGGCGCGGCCGTGACGCTTCTGACGCGCGGTACGGTCAGCCAGCCGCTTCTTACCCCCGTGGCGTTCGATGTCGATTCGCACGGCGCGCAATCCTCGGCACTGATCAACACAACCGGCAGGCTCCACATGAACGGCCGCCAGGTTTTCACCTACTCGGCCACCGCGGTGCCGGAATCGATCCGCCGCGTACTGGACACGGCCGGGCTCGGCACCCAGGCGGTCGATTTCTTCCTGTTCCACCAGGGCAGTAAGTACATCGTCGATGCCGTCGCCAAACGGCTGGAGCTGCCCGCCGACAAGGTGGCGCGCAACATGACCGATCACGGCAATACCGTTTCATCGACGATCCCGATCCTGCTGGAGCCGCTGGTGCACGATGCGCGCGCTCAGCGCATCCTTGCCTGCGGCTTTGGCGTCGGCCTGTCCACGGCGACGTGCCTTTTGGAGCGGCAGGCGGACGCCTGAGCACCGCGGCGGCCAAACCCATCGTCGTTTCCGCCCCGATCAAAACCGTCTTTGTTCTGCCGTCCTTCGCGGGCGGCGGCGCCGAGCGAGTCGTGCTCAACCTCGCAGGTGCGCTGGAGAGCAAGCGGTTCGCGGTCGAAATCGTCGTTCTGGATGGGCGCGGCCCGCTGGCCGCATTCGTGCCGTCCGGGATTCCGGTCCACGACCTTCACCGCCCCCGGCTTCGGCAGGCGATGCCCGCGCTGATGACGGCCCTGCGCCGCCTGCGGCCCCGCGCCGTGATCCCGACCCTCGGTTATTTGAACCTCGCGCTCCTCGCGGCCCGGCCGGTCCTTTCCGCCACCCGAATCTTCCCGCGCGAGGCCAATCTGCCGTCGGTGAGCATCGCCGCGTTGCCAAGTCCGATGCTCGGCCGCTTGGCCTATCAATTCCTCTATCCGCGCGCGGATGGCGTTCTGTGCAACGCGCGCGTCGTGGCCGACGCGCTGGCGCGCGAATGCGGCGTTCCGACCGCGCGCATCCATCTGATCGATAACCCCATCGACGTCGCCCAGATCCGTATCGCCGCCGCACCGGCCGTTCGCGCGGATGGCGCGGGGCTCCGCCTGGTCGCGGCCGGAAGGTTGACGCATCAGAAGGGCTTCGACCGGCTGATCGATCTGTTCGCCACCATGGCACCCGACGCACACCTCACGATCCTGGGCGACGGACCCGACCGTGCTTCGCTCGAAGCGCGCGCCAAGTCGCGCGACGTCGCGGCACGAATCTCTTTCAAGGGATTTCAAGCGCAACCCTGGCCCTTCTATGCGGGGGCCGACGCGTTTCTTTTGCCGTCGCGATGGGAGGGCATGCCAAACGCGGCGCTAGAAGCCTTGGCATGCGGCACGAAGGTAATCGCGACACCGGAGTCGGGCGGCATCGGCGAGGTAGCGGCTGCGGCCGTGCCAGGCGCTGTCATGGTCGGCCCGTGGGGTGAAGGGTTCGCCACGGCCTTGCGTACGGTACGCATCCAACCATCCGCGGCGGCGCGCGCAAGTCTTCTGCCCGAGCGCTTCACCTTGTCCCGCGCGACGGAATCCCTCGCGCGTATTCTCGCAGCATGACCCCAGAACCCTTGCGCATCCTCCACGTCATCACGGGTTTGGGTCTGGGCGGCGCCGAGAACATGCTGACCTCGCTGGTTTTGCACAGCGCCGATGCGGGCATGACGCCTACGGTCGTTTCCCTTACCCCCGGCGGCGAGAACGCCGCGCGCATCCGCGCGGCGGATGTGCCAGTCTCCGATCTCGGCATGCGCCGCGGCCTGCCCGACCCGCGCGCCGTGCGGACGCTGGCCCTGGCGATCCGCGCCGCGCGACCGCACATCATGCAAAGCTGGATGTATCACGCAGACCTGCTGGCGTTGGCCGCGCGCGCGACGTTGCCGCGCGGCGAGAGGCCCAGGCTGGTCTGGGGCGTGCGCTGTTCGGACATGGATGTCCGTCGCTATGGCCCCGCCCTGCGTCTGATCATCGCGGCATGCGCACGCCTGTCGGCCCGTCCCGAAGCGGTGCTGGTCAACTCCCATGCCGGGCGCGCCATCCACGAGCAGCTCGGCTACCGCCCTCGCCGTTTCGAGGTGGTGGAAAACGGCATCGACACCGACCGGTTCCGGCCCGACCCGGCCGCGCGCACCGAGATGCGGCGAACGCTCGGTCTGGCGCCGGACGGCATCGTCCTTGCCCATGTGGCGCGGCGCGACCCCATGAAGGATCACGAATCCTACCTGGCCGCGCTCGATCGCATGCCTCACGTCACGGGTCTTGCTATCGGGCTCGGCACCGAAACCTTGCCCGAGCGTCCCAATCTTCGCCGCCTGGGCCCGCGTACCGATGTGCCACGCCTTCTTGCCGCCGCGGACTTCGTGGTCTCCAGCTCGGCTTTCGGCGAAGGGTTCCCCAACGTCCTGGCCGAAGGCATGGCCACTGGCGCGCCCGCCATCGCGACCGATGTCGGCGATGCGGCGCGCATCGTGGGCGACACGGGCCGCATCGTGAAGCCGCGCGATGCAGGCGGTTTGGCCGCCGCGATCGCGGAATTGACCGGCGAAGATTCCACCGCGCGTACCGCGCGCCGCGCGCGGGCGCGGGCGCGCATCGAGTCCGTCTACCCTTTGGCGCGCGCGGCCCAATCCTACGCCAGCCTCTACCGAAGCCTGCTCTGATGTGCGGGATCGTCGGATATTTGGATTTCACGGGCCTCAAGGCGGACGCGCTGATGCCGCGCCTTGCGCGTGCGGTCGAGCGATTGGGCAAGCGCGGGCCCGATGGCGGCGCCGTGTGGCGGGACGAGCGGTGCGCCTTCGGCCATACGCGTCTGGCCATCATCGATTTGTCGGCGTCGGCCAATCAGCCCATGAGCGGACATGGCCTGACCATCACCTTCAACGGCGAGATCTACAATTACCGCGAGGTGCGCGAAGAGCTGCGCGCGCTGGGTCACGTCTTTGCGACCAGTTCCGACACCGAAGTCCTTCTCGCGGGCTGGCGCGCCTGGGGTGCGGATCTGCTGCCGCGCCTGTCCGGCATGTTCGCCCTGGCGCTGTGGGATGCGGCCAAGGGCGAGTTGTTCCTGGCGCGCGACCGTTTCGGCAAGAAGCCGCTTCTTTACGCCCAGGACGGCCCTCGTCTCGCCTTCTCGTCCGAACTGACCGCGCTGGAAGCCGTTGAGGACAGGAAACGGCCGCTCGATCTTGCCGCCTTGCGCCTTCTGTTCGCGCTTCGCTATGTGCCCGATCCCTGGACCGTCGCGGACGGCGTGCGCAAGCTGCCGGCGGGGCATCTGGCGCGGATCACGGCATCCGGCGTCGCCGTCGAACGCTGGTACGATCTGCCCGCGCGCCGCCCCCGGCGTTTCACCGACGAGGCCGGCGCCTGCGCGGCGTTGCGCGATGCTTTCGACGCCTCGGTGATGGACCGCACGGTGGCCGACGTACCCATCGGCGCGTTCCTTTCCAGCGGCATCGATTCGGCGCTTGTCGTCGCGTCTCTTGCGCGTCAGACCGGCAAGCCGCGCACCTTCACGGTCGGCTTCCCCGGTGCTTCGGACTATTACGAAGAACGGCCGGGCGCGGCATCCGTCGCGCGTTATCTCGGCACCGACCACACCGAGGTCGATATCGGCCCCGACGAAGCACGTGGCGCGCTGGATGCCGTGATCGATGGGCTGGACGAACCCTTCGCCGACAGTTCGGCATTGCCCACCTATCTTCTGAGCAAGGTCACGCGCCAGCATGTGACCGTGGCGCTTTCGGGCGACGGCGCGGACGAGGTATTCGGCGGTTACCGGAAGTATCAGGGCGAATTGCTGGCCGAACGCTACCGGGCCATTCCTGCGCCATTGCGGCGCGGGCTGATCGAACCGGTGGCGGCCCTTCTGCCGGAGGGCAAGGACAACGCAGTCCTAGAGCATCTGCGCCGCCTGCGGCGCTTTGTCGCCCACGCGGGCGGCGCACCGGCCGAGCGTCAGGCGGGCTGGGCGCGGCTTCTGTCCGAGGCCGAGCTAACCGCGCTGCTGATTCCCCGTTCCACCGCGCCGACCGTCGAGGCGCTGGTCGACGCCGCGCGGTCCGATGCGCGTGAAACCGATTCTATCAACGAGATGCTGGCAGCCGAGATCGCCATCGGTCTCGTGGGCGATATGCTGGTCAAGGTCGACCGCATGAGCATGGCCAATGGGCTAGAAGTGCGCTGCCCGTTTCTCGATCACCGCGTGGTCGAATGCGCCACCGCTATGCCGGGGGCGTTCAAGCTGAAGCCCGGCTCGGGCAAAGCCATTCTTCGCCGCGCCTTTGCCGACCGCCTGCCGGACGAGGTTTTCCATCGCCCGAAGAAGGGTTTCGAGATGCCCATCGCGACGTGGCTGACCGGCCCCTTGGCCGAGCGGGTGCGCGCCGCGATTGATCCCGGACACTTGGCGCGCCAAGGTTTGTTCCGCCCCGACCTGCCCGCACGCTGGTTCGGCGATCTTCGCGCGGGACGGCGGGACACGTCGTGGCAATTGTGGACCATGCTGGTGTTCCAATCCTGGTGTGAGATGCGCGGCCGCGGCGGAGCGCTGGCGTGAAGATCTGCCAGCTCTGCGCGGTCGACTTCACGCTTTATCATTTCCTTCTGCCGCTGATGGAGGGCATGCGCGACGCCGGACACGAGGTGATCGGCGTCTGCGCGGACGGCGCATTGGCCACCAAGGTGCGCGCAAAGGGCTTTCGGGTCGAGAATGTCTCCATCGCGCGCAGCTACGATCTGAAGCGGCACGCGCGTACGGCGAAGGCGCTGAAAGCGTTGTTCCAACGCGAACGTTTCGATCTGGTGCACGTCCATACGCCGGTCGCCGCCATGGTGGGGCGTTACGCGGCCTGGCGCGCCGGCGTGCCGAAGATCGTCTACACCGCACACGGATTCTATTTCCACGAGCACATGAAACTGCCGTTGCGCGCCGCCCATATCGGCCTCGAATGGTTGGGCGGGCGCGTGACCGACATGCTGTTCACCCAGGCCGAAGAAGACGCCGAGACCGCGCGGCGGCTCAATTTGTGCCGCGGTGGCCGCGTCCATGCTATCGGCAACGGCGTCGAGGCCGCGCAGTTTCAACGTGCCGATGCCGCCGCCCGCGCGCGGACGCGCGCGCAGCTGCGAACGCCGGAAGACGCCGTCGTCATCACCATGATCGGCCGTCTGGTCGCCGAGAAAGGCTATGTCGAGCTGTTCGAAGCCATGCGCAAGAACAACGCGGTCCTGTGGGTGGTGGGAGACCGGCTGCGCAGCGACCACGCCTCGGGCATCGATACCATCGTCGAGGCCGTGAAGAAGGACTTGGCCCTGGGGCCGCGCATCCGTTTCCTGGGCTACCGCCAAGACGTCCCAAACCTTCTCGCCGCATCCGACATCTTCACCCTGCCATCCTACCGCGAGGGCATGCCGCGCTCGATCATCGAGGCCATGATGACCGGCCTGCCCGTGGTGGCGACCGATATCCGTGGCGCGCGCGAGGAAGTGATCGATGACGAAACCGGTTTCCTGGTGCCGGTGCGCAACCCGGCCGCGCTGGGCGCGGCGCTGGCCAAGCTGGTAGCCGACCCGTCCTTGCGCGCGCGCATGGGCGCGGCGGGGCGCGTGCGCGCGCTCGATCTCTACGATGAAGCCAAAGTGGTGCGCCGCGAGCTGGACCTGATCGCCAGCCTCTGACCCTTAATCCGGCCGCCAGAGAATCTCGCCGTCCTGCGGCGCCGAGATCGCCTGGGGGCCGTCCTTGGCGCCGACCAGATAAGGCCGGTAGCCGCGCCGCTCGAGCGAAGCCCAGACCGTTTCGAGCGTATCGCCCGCCCGCGCCAGGTGCGAGCCGATCAGCTCCAGCATCAGCGCCGGCCGGAACCGCTCCAGCGTCTCTTGGGCGCCCGCGAGCATCCGCCCCTCCCAACCTTCCACGTCGGCTTTGATGAAATCCACGCGGCGCAAGGCGCGCGCGCGGACGAACGTGTCCATGGTTCCGATCTCGACCGTCTCGGTGCGCATGGGACCGGCGCGGTCCGGTCTGCCCAGATGACTGAGGCCGAAGCCGTAAGCGCCGCTCCGCTTGATCGGCATGGCGAGCCGCGCTTGGCCCGGCGCGTCGCCCAGCCCCGACGCCACGATCTCCACATTCGCCAGACGCCGCCAGCGCACGGTTCGCGTCAGGATCGAGCGCGCATAACTTCCCGGCTCAAAGGCATAAACCTGGCCTTGCGGCGCGAGGCTCGCGAACAATTTGGCGAACTGGCCCGCATGGGCACCGACGTCAAGCACGACCCCATCGCTGGGCAGTAACGGGCGCAGCGTCGGCACAAGCTCGCGGTGATGGTCGTAAGCGAACGCCTTCCACAGATGGGCGGCGTAACGCACCCGGCCGGGCCAGGCCAGTTCGCGCCAATCGAACGGACCATCGCGGGAGGGCGTGGAGGACGGCTGCATGGGCGCCATCAAGCACGCATCACCCATACTGGGCAACCGCCGGTTTCTCCGGTTGACCGCCCCGCGGGGTTCGGGGATACAGCTTCGGTGGCCGCCACAAGACGACTGATCCCGATTCTAGCCGGTGCCGCATTCCTGGCCATGCCGCTGGGCGTGCTGGCGCCGATGCAGCTCGCAACCTTGGCCGCGATCGCGGCTCCTCTATGCGTCGTTTTCGGCTGGCGGGTGTTGCGCGAAAGCGATCACGCGCCGCGCGTGCTTCTTGTCTCCCTCGTGCTTCTCGTGGCCTGGATGGCGGCCAGCGCGTTGTGGACCGTCAACGTCCACTTCACCCTGATCGAGACGGCACGCTTCGGCCTGATGGTCCTGGGCGGGCTGATCTTGGTCGCCGCCGCACGCGCGCTGGATGCGCGCGGACGCCAATCCGTCGGCAATTGGTTCATGGCCGGCTTCGTCGTGGGGTTGGCGATCCTGGCCTTCGAGATCGCGACCGAAGGGTTGCTGTTGCGCTCGGCCTGGTGGGTAATCGGCCTGGATAAACGCTTCATATTTTCCGTCACCTACAACCGGGCGACGTCCGCGATCGGCGTGCTGGCCTGGCCGGCCGCCTTGTTCTTCCTCCAGCGGAGAGCGCCAGTGATCGCCGCCATCGCGCTGGCGACCGGCGCTTTCCTGGTTCAGGACCTGCAGAAATGGGCGTCCCTGATCGCGCTTCTGTCGGGCGCCGTGGTCTTCGGAGCGGCGCTTTTGTCCGCGCGCGTGACGGCGCGTGTTCTGGCCGCGTGCGTTGCCCTTTTGCTGCTCGCGGCACCCATCCTGCCCCGCACCGTCCTGGCGCCGGACGCCGTGGTGCGCGCCTATCCGGACATCGCCTTTTCCGAATATCACCGCATACTGATCTGGGACTTCGCCGCCAAGCGCATCGCCGAGCGGCCGATCCTCGGTTGGGGCATGAACAGCGCGCGCGTCATGCCGGGCGGCAAGGATACCGCGCCGACGGACATCCCAGGCCGCACGCGCGGCACAGGCGATAAGCCTGTCGAGCTGATGCCGCTCCACCCGCACAACACGCCGCTGCAACTTTGGCTGGAGTTGGGGGTGCCCGGCGTCCTCCTGGCCGCGATCCTGATCACGGGCCTGCTTCTTTTGGCCGCGCGCCATCCCGCGGGACCGATGGCGCGCGCGGCTAGCCTGGCCACGGTTACCAGCGTCATCGCCATCGCGGCCATGAGCTTCAGCATGTGGCAAAGCTGGTGGCTTTCCGTGGTTTGGCTGGCCGTCATGCTCCTGACCAGCGCCGCGCCGCCCCCTGAAAGGGCGCGGCCATGACAGGCTTCGCCCTCGCGCTTCTCGGCCTGTCCGTCGCCGGGCTGACCTGGCTCGCGACGCGTGCCGTGCTGGGCTTGCTGGTCCGGCGCGCGATCCTGGACCGGCCGAACGAGCGCTCCAGCCACGACACGCCGACGCCGCGCGGCGGCGGCATCGCGGTGGTCGCCGTCCTTGTTCCCGCCTGGATCGCGGCCGCGCTCCTCAGCGGCGCGACGGTGCCATGGCCGGTGCTGGGCGGGGCGCTGTTCCTCGCCGCCGTGTCCTGGCGCGACGACGTGAAGAGCCTCGGCATCCTTTGGCGCCTGGGCGTGCAGGTCCTGGCCGTCGCCTGCGGCCTGGCCGCGATCGACGGGCCTGTGTTCCGCGGCATTCTGCCCGCCTGGCTCGATACGCTGGCGGCGGGCTTCCTGTGGCTGTGGTTCGTCAACCTCTACAACTTCATGGACGGCATCGACGGCATCGCCGCGATCGAGACGGCGTCGATCGGCGGCGGCGTGGCGCTGGTGGCGCTGGGCGCCGCCATGGGACCCGCCGGCACCGCGGCCTGGGGCATCGCCCTGGCCGCCGCGGCGCTGGGATTCCTGCCGTGGAACTGGCAGCGCGCCAAGCTGTTCCTGGGCGACGTGGGCAGCGTGCCGCTCGGCTATCTCGCGGGCTGGCTGCTTCTGTCACTGGCCGCCGCGGGCGCGTGGAAGGCCGCGCTGATCCTGCCGCTCTATTACCTGGCCGATGCCACGATCACGCTGTTGCGCCGGCTCAAGCGCGGCGAAAAGGTCTGGCGCGCACATCGCGAGCATTACTATCAGCGCGCGGTGCAGGGCGGCATGAGCCACGCGTCCGTGGTGAAAGCCGTCCTAGCCGGCAACCTGGCGCTGGCCGGCCTGGCGCTTGGGGCCGAGACGGGGTTGGGTACCTTGGCCCTCGTCATGGCCGGCACGGTGGCCGCGATTCTCCTTTATCGCCTGACCTTCGCCCACGCGCCGGGACCCGCCTGATCCAGCGCGGATTATGGTTTTCCGGCCCCTATGCTATGGTCGCCGTGGCGCGCGCGTCCGTGCCGCCGCCCTGTCCGCCGCAGCCTCGAAGGACGGATGAAGCCGATCCGCATCAGCCGCGCCCGCATCGCCTTTTTCCACGACGTGGTCATGGCCGCGCTGTCCTTCGTCGCGGCGCTGTATTTGCGCCTGGGCGACAACATCTCGGAATATCCACCCGATTCGATCCTGCTTTGGACGGCCCTGTTCACCGCCGTATGCGGCGTGGTCTTCGCGTCGATGAGTCTGTATCGCGGCATCTGGCGCTATGCCTCGCTCGACGACATCCTGGGCATCGCCAAGGCCGTTACATTGGCCATTCTGGTCTTCCTGCCGGTGATGTTCCTGCTGACCCGCCTGCAGGACCTTCCGCGTTCCCTGCTCGTCATCAATTGGTTCGTGCTGCTGGCGCTTCTCGGCGGACCGCGCGTCCTCTACCGCATCTTCAAGGATCGCAGCGTCGAGGCCGTTTTGGTGCGCGACGGCCACCAGCGCGTGCCCGTTCTGATGTTGGGCGCGGGCGACGGAACCGAGTTGTTCATCCGCGCAACGCGCCATCGGCCAGGCGCCGGCTATCGCGTCGTCGGCATCGTCGACGACAAGGGCACGCGTATCGGCCGGCGCATTCACGGCGTGCCCGTGATGGGCGGAGTGGAGGCGTTGGCCGATATCGTGCAACGCCTCGCGCGCAACGGCACGCGACCGCAGCGCCTGGTGGTGACCGCCGAAGGTTTCGACGGCATGCGCATGCGCGCCTTGCTCGAGGCCGCGTCGGTCAACGGCATGGCGCTGGCGCGGTTGCCGCGATTGACCGATTTGAAGTCCGGCGCGGCCGACGAGGTGGAGATCCGGCCCGTCGCGATCGAGGATCTTTTGGGCCGGCCGCAGGCGGCCCTCGACCGCGAAGGCATGCGCGCGCTGATTGCCGGACAGCGCGTCATGGTGACCGGCGCGGGCGGCACCATCGGCAGCGAATTGGCGCGCCAGATCGCCGATTTCGGCCCGTCGCACCTGACCCTGCTCGATAACGGCGAGTACAATCTTTACCTGATAGACCAAGAGATGGGCGAACGCGCGCTGTCCGTGCCGCGCGCCGCGGTTCTGTGCGATGTCCGCGACCGCGAGGCCACGGCGCGCGCGATTGACGAGGCCAAGCCCGAACTGGTTTTCCATGCTGCGGCGTTGAAGCATGTGCCATTGGTTGAAACCAACGTGGTCGAAGGCGTGATGACCAACGCCATCGGGACGCGCAACGTGGCCGATGCCTGCCGCGCGGCGGGCGTACGCGCCATGATGCTGATCTCGACCGACAAGGCCGTGAATCCGACCAATGTGATGGGCGCCACCAAGCGGGTGGCCGAAAGCTACTGCCAGGCGCTCGATTTGGTGGATGCCCAGCGCGAGGGCGGCACGCGCTTCCTGACCGTGCGCTTTGGCAACGTGCTGGGCTCGACGGGCTCCGTCGTGCCGCTGTTCCAACGTCAAATCGCTGCGGGCGGGCCCGTGACCGTGACCCATCCCGAGATCACGCGTTACTTCATGACCACCCACGAAGCCGTCGAGCTGGTGCTGCAGGCAACGGCGCTTGGCGTCCATGCGCCCAAGGATTCCGGCAAGATCTACGTCCTCGACATGGGCGAGCCGGTGAAGATTGCCGACCTGGCGCGCCAAATGATCCGCCTGTCGGGCTTGCGTCCCGACCATGATATCCAGATCCGTTTTACCGGCCTGCGCCCCGGCGAGAAGTTGTATGAGGAGCTTCTGCACGATTCCGAGCAGCCGATTCCGACCGACCGCGGCGGCATCCTTCTGGCCGCGCCGCGCGCGGTGGACCACGCCTTCCTGTCGCGCGCCATGGACGAATTGGCCGAGACCGCCGCGCAGGGCCGGGCGGTGCAGGCCGTGACGATCCTGGCGCGCCTGGTGCCGGAGGGACAACTGACGGCCTCCTCGCCACCGACACCGTCCGCGGCGGTGCGGTGATTTTCGTCTTCCCGTCCCGTTTTCCGAAAGAGCGACGATTTCCATGACGAACTTGGTTCCGATTCGCCGTGCCCTTCTGTCCGTTTCCGACAAGACCGGTTTGGTTGAGTTCGGCCGCTATCTGGCCAGCAAAGGCGTCGAGCTTCTGTCGACGGGCGGCACCGCCAAGGCGTTGGCCGAAGCCGGTGTGCCCGTGAAGGACGTCTCGGACCATACGGGCTTCCCCGAAATGTTGGATGGACGCGTCAAGACGCTGCATCCCGCCATTCATGGCGGTTTGCTGGCGCGGCGCGACTTGGCCGAACACACGGCGGCCCTAGCCAAGCACAAGATCGCGCCGATCGACCTTTTGGTCGTGAATCTTTATCCGTTCGAAGCCACCGTCGCGCGCGGCGCCTCCTTCGAGGATTGCATCGAGAATATCGACATCGGCGGTCCTGCCTTGATCCGCGGCGCTTCCAAGAATCACGACTTTGTGGCCGTTGTCGTCGAGCCAGCGGATTTCGAATCGGTCCGCGCCGAAATGGAATCCAACAAAGGCGCCACCACGTTAGCCTTGCGGCGCAAGCTGGCTGCCAAGGCCTATGCCCGCACCGGCGCCTACGACGCCGCGATTTCGGACTGGTTCGCCAAGCAGGAAGGCGAGGCCTTCCCCGAGCGCTTGGTCCTATCCGGCACGCGCGCCCAACTCATGCGGTATGGCGAGAATCCCCACCAAGCGGCCGCGTTCTATTTGGGCGGCGATGCCCGTCCGGGCGTCGGTACGGCCAAACAGCTTCAGGGCAAAGAGCTGAGCTACAACAATCTGAACGATGCCGACGCCGCCTTCGAGCTGGTGGCCGAGTTCGCGAAGCCGGCCGTGGTGATCGTGAAGCACGCCAATCCGAGCGGCGTGGCCGTGGGCGACAGCCTGCCGCCGGCCTATGCCCGTGCCTTGGCCTGCGATCCGGTCAGCGCCTTCGGCGGTATCGTCGCGGTCAACCGCGCATTAGACCGGGAAACGGCGGAAGCCATCGCCAAGTTATTCGCCGAGGTGGTGATCGCGCCGTCCTATGACGATGGCGCGCGCGCCGCGCTGGCGGACAAAAAAAATCTGCGCCTCTTGGAAACGGGCACCATGCCCGACCCCGCGGCACATTCGCGCACCGTGCGCACGCTGGCGGGCGGCTATTTGGTGCAGGCGCGCGACAACGGGCGCGTTAGCCGCGAATCCCTAAAGGTCGTGACGAAGCGCGCGCCCACGGCGAAGGAACTGGACGACCTTCTGTTTGCCTTCTCGGTCTGCAAGCACGTCAAGTCCAACGCCATCGTCTACGCCAAGGACGGTGCTACCGTTGGTATCGGCGCGGGTCAGATGAGCCGCGTGGATTCCAGCCGCATGGCGGCGGAGAAGGCACGCTTGGCGTCGGAGGCCGCGGGCGAAACGGAAAGTCGCGCCAAGAACTCCGTGGTCGCGTCCGACGCGTTCTTCCCCTTCCCCGATGGGCTGATCGCCGCGGCGGAAGCGGGCGTCACCGCCGTGATCCAACCCGGCGGCTCGATGCGCGACAACGAGGTGATCGCCGCCGCCGACGAGCGCGGCCTGGCCATGGTGATGACCGGCGTCCGGCATTTCCGGCACTAGGCCGGCTCAGCGTAAATATTTCGGCACGCGCACGGGCAACAGCAATAGAAGTCCGAGAATCACGAGCGCGAGCGCGGTCGCCATGCCGGCGCGCTGGCTCTCCAATGCGATGGTTGCCCAGCCGAACAGAAGGGGGCCGAGAAAGGCCGTGGCGCGGCCGGTGAAGGCATAGAGGCCGAACATCTCGGCCTCTTGGCCCGGCGGACTCATATGCGCCATCAGCGAGCGGCTGGCGGCCTGGGCCGGACCGAAGAAAAGTCCTAAGAAAACGCCGAGCACGAAGAACGCCGTTTTGCTTTCGACCAGGAGCAGCGCGGCCCCGAAGCCGATCAGGCCCAGAAGCGCCAGCACGATGGTGCGCTTGGGCCCGATCCAATCGTCGATCCAGGCGAAGCCCGCGGCACCCAAGCCCGCGGTCACGTTGATCGCGATGCCGAAGGCCAGGATCTCCTCGAAGCTCATCCCGAAGCTGCCGGCGGCATAGATGCTGCCGAAGGCGAACACGGTGTTGAGTCCGTCCATGTAGATCATGCGCGCGAAGAGAAAGCGGGCGATCTGCTTGTGCTGGCGGATGCCGCGCAGCGTGGAAAAGAGCTGACGCGCCCCGTCCCGCATGGCGCGGCCGAAGGGCTCGCCCGCGACGCGCCGGTCGGGCGTCCACAGAAACAGCGGCAGGGCGAAGACGACGACCCAGGCGGCCACGATCAGCCCGGCCGCGCGCACCGGCTCCTGCGACGCCGCATCCAGACCGAAGAGCGGCGGATCGGTCTTGATCAGCAGCAGCACGGTGGCGAGCGCGAGCAAGCCGCCGGCATAGCCCGTGCCCCAGCCCCAGCCCGATAAGCGGCCGAGATGCTTGGAATCCGTCAAACCCGGCAGCATCGCGTTGTAGAAAGTCATGCCGAATTCGAACGCCACGGTACCGATGGCGAAGCAGGCCAAGGTCCACACGACATAGTCCGGCGAGGGTTTGGCGAACCACAGGCCGGCCGCGCACAAGGATAGGATCACGGTGAACACGGCGAGGAATGGCTTCCGCCCGCCGCAGCGATCCGCGATGGCGCCGACAAAGGGCGCGGCCAGGGCGACCGTGATGCCAGCCAAGGCCAGTGCATAGCCCCACTGCGCCGTGCCCGTCTCGATGTCGGGCGCCACGGCCTTGGCGAAATAGGTCGAGAACACGAAGGTCTCGACGATGGTCGGGAAGGCCGAGTTGGCCCAGTCATAGAAGCACCAGCCGACCAGCGCCTTGGGCGAGGCGCGCCCGGCGCCGGCCGCTTGCGTCATGGCATGCGCCTCAGCCGCCGGAGAGCGTGCGCAGACGGCGGCTGGCGACAGCCAGCATGGCCATGTCGACCGCGGCGGTGGCTTTGAATTCGGCCAAGAGCGCGTCGATCCGTTTCAACGCGTGGCCGCGCGCGGCCAGAAGCGCGTCAATGGACGCCTTGGCATCCGCGCCGCCCTCGCCCAGTGCCTTCACGGTCAAATCCGCCTGCTGGGCGCGGAGATCGTCGATTACGGCGTCGACCGCGCTTTTCTGCCAGGCCGTGTCGGTCTTCATGGCGCGAGCCGCGGCACGGAGCCATTCGAAGCCAACGCGCGCGCCGAGCGCGAAATAGACCTCGGCCGCCGTCTCGATGCGCTGCTGGGTCAGGCGCGAAATACGCACCAGGTCGCAGGCAGAGCCCATCTCCTCCAAGCATGCGACGCGGCGCGCCAGATCCTCCGGCACGCCGTTTTTCGTCAGGCGTTCGGCGTGGCCACGAAACCGCGCGTCACGCTCGGGCGTCAGCACGCCTTCGAGACCGCGCGCCAGCGCCGTGATCCCCGGCCGGAAGACGGCGGCCGTCGCCGCCACATCGAGCGGATGGGTGCCGTTGCGTAGGAACCAATAGATCGAGCGCTCTATCAATCTGCCCACGTCGCGCATCATTTCGGTCTGCAGCGCCGCCGGCACCTTGTCGTCCAGCTTCTCGATCGGCCGCCACAGGCCACGAATGTCGAAGGCATCGCGGGTGATGGTATAGGCGCGCGCGACGTCCGCGGCGCTGAGCCCCGTACGCTCCTGCGCGTCATGGACGAAGGACGCGCCCACGCGGTTGATCACGCTGTTGGTCGCGACTTCGGCAATGATCTCGCGACGAAGCCGGTGTTTCTCCAGCGCCTCGCGCAGCTCGTGCAGCGGCTTGGGGAAATAGGCCACCAGATCGTCGAACAGAAGCGGATCGTCTGGCAGGTTCGACGCCAGCAGATCGTCGTAGAGGGCGATCTTGCCGTAGGCCAGCATCACGGCGATTTCCGGCCGGGTCAGGCCCTGGCCCGCGCTACGGCGCCGGCCAATGGTCTCGTCGTCGGGCAGGAATTCGAGCGCCCGGTTGAGGCGCCCATCCCGCTCAAGGCTCGTCATCATGCGCGCCTGCTGATCCAAAAGCTCCTGCGCGCGCGCCTCCATGACCGAGATGGCCTGGGTCTGCTGGTAGTTGTCCTTCAGCACCAGATCGGCCACTTCGTCGGTCATCTTCATCAGCAGCGCGTCGCGCTGCTTCATGGTCATGTCGCCCTCGGACACGACCTCGCCCAGAAGGATCTTGATGTTGACCTCGTGGTCCGAGCAATCGACGCCGCCGGAATTGTCGATGGCGTCGGTGTTGAGCCTTCCGCCGCCCAGCGCATATTCGACGCGGCCGCGCTGCGTGCAGCCCAGATTGGCGCCCTCGCCGATCACTTTGGCGCGGATCTGTTTGCCGTCCACGCGGAGCCCGTCGTTGGCGCGATCGCCCACCTCCAGATGGGATTCCGTCGACGCCTTCACGTACGTACCGATACCGCCGAACCAGATCAGATCGACCTGGGCCTTGAGGATAGCCGTCATCAACTCATTGGGCGTGACGGCATCTTTGACGATGCCGAAGCAAGCCTTAGCCTCGGGCGATAGTTTGATCGACTTCAGATCACGCCCATAGACAGCGCCGCCCTTGGACAGGAGCTTGGCGTCGTAGTCGTTCCAGCTCGAGCGCGGCAGGCCGAACAGACGCTTGCGCTCGGCGAAGCTCTTGGCCGGATCGGGGTCGGGATCGACGAAAATATGCAGGTGGTTGAATGCCCCGAGCAGCCGCATGCGATCGGAGCGGAGCGCGCCGTTGCCGAAGACGTCGCCCGACATGTCGCCCACGCCGACGGCGGTGAATTCCTGCCTCTGGACATTGACGCCCAACTCGCGGAAATGGCGCTGGACCGAGACCCAGCCGCCCCGCGCGGTGATGGCCATTTCCTTGTGGTCGTAGCCAGCCGAACCGCCGGAGGCAAAGGCGTCGTCGAGCCAGAAGCCGTATTCGCGCGCGAGCGCGTTGGCGATATCGGAGAAGGTGGCCGTGCCCTTGTCCGCCGCCACGACCAGATACGGATCGTCATCATCGTGACGCATGGTGCGCGCGGGCGGCACGATCTCCTTGCCCTTGCGGTTGTCGGTCAAATCCAGCATGCCGCGGATAAGCGTCTGGTAGCAGCGGACCACCTCGGCCTGGAGCGCCTCGCGGCCACCTTCGGTCGGCGGGCGCTTGAGGACGAAGCCGCCCTTCGAGCCCACGGGCACGATGACCGCGTTCTTCACCACCTGGGCCTTCATCAGGCCCAAGATCTCGGTACGGAAATCCTCGCGCCGGTCGGACCAGCGGATGCCGCCGCGCGCCACCTTGCCGCCGCGCAGATGCACGCCTTCCATGTGGGCGGAATAGACGAAGATCTCGACCATCGGCAGCGGCAGCGGCAGCTCGTCGATCTTGCGGCTGTCGAGCTTGACCGAGAGATAGGACTTAGGCGCACCCTTGGCATCGCGCTGAAAGTAATTGGTGCGCAGAGTGCAGGAGATGAGGTTGCGCAGGCGGCGAAGGATGCTGTCCTCCTCCAGGCTGGTCACGCCGTCCAGCGCCGTTTCGATCTCTCTCGCGATGTCGTCGCCGCGCGTGGAATCGATCCGACCCGGATCGAGCCTCGTCTCGAAGAGATTCACCAGAAGCCGCGCAATAGCTGCGTGCTTTGAAAGCGTGTCCTCGATCAGTGCCTGGCTGTAGGGCGCGCGCACTTGGCGCAGATAACGCACATAGGTGCGCAGGATGACCACCTCGCGCCAATCGAAGCCCGCACGCATGATCAGGCGGTTGAGCCCGTCGCTCTCGGCTTCGCCGCTCCAGATGCGCTGGAACGCGTCCTGGAACTTGGCGCGCACGGCGCCCAGGTCGACCTCGGCACCCGCCGCGGTCATCTCAAAATCATGGGCGAAGACGGACGGTCCGCCGGCCCCCGTGATCTCGAAGGGACGCTCGGCCACGACCTTGAGGCCCATATGCTCCAGCATGGGTAGAACGTCCGAGAGCGCGAGCGGCGATTCGGCGTGGAAGATCTTGAAGAACAGCTCGCCTTCGGTCGCACCTAGGCGCCGGTAGAGATTCATCGCAATCGGCGCGCCCGCGCGCACGGCCTCGACCCGCTCGATGTCGGACACGGCGGTCTCGGCATCGAAGCGGTACTGGTAGCCGGGCGGAAACGCGTCCCGATAGCGGTCGAACAGTTCGTGCGCCTGCGCTTCGCCCACGCGCTGGACCAGGTCGTCGACCAGGTCGTCCGACCAGCGCCGCGCCGCGGCGGCCAGCCGTTCTTCGACGGCAACCACGTCGACGCCCTCGGCCACGCCGTGGGCCGAGCGGACGATGTAATGCACCCGCGCCATGGGCGCGTCGGAAATATGCGTGTTGAAGTCGACCGTCTCGCCTCTCAACTCCTCGCGCAGGATGCGTTCCATGCGCTGGCGCAGTTCGGTCGAGTAGATCTCGCGCGGGACATAGATCAGGCACGAATAGAATCGCGCATACTCGTCCTTCCGCATGAACATGCGCAGGCGCTGGCGCTCTTCCAGATGAAGGACGCCCATGGCCGTGTCGTACAGCTCGGCCACGCCGATCTGGAACAGTTCGTCTCGCGGATAGGTCTCCAGAATATGCTGGATAGCCTTGGCGTTGTGGCTGTTGGACGCGAAACCGGTGCGCTCCAGCACCTGCTGCACCTTGCGTCGCAGCAGCGGAATCTCGTGCGGAACGTGGCTATAGGCCGAGGAGGTGAAAAGGCCGACGAAGCGGCGCTCGCCTATGACTTCGCCTTTGGCGTCGAATTGCCGGACGCCGATATAGTCCATGTAGACCGCGCGATGCACGGTCGAGCGCGACGTCGCCTTGGTGATGATGAGCAGCGACTTGGCGTGCGCCTTGCTGGCCTCAGTGGGAGTCAGCGGTGTGTCGTGGCGCGCGCTCGAATCCGCCGTCACGGTACGCAGAAGGCCCAGGCCTGAACCCGGTACGATGCGCAGGTACTCCTCGCCCCCCTTCTTCTCCAGCTTGTAATCGCGCGCGCCCAAGAAGGTGAAGTTGTGGTCGCACATCCATTCCAGGAACGCGTGATCCTCGGCACGCTCCTCGGCCGGCGTCGGCGGCGGGTTGCGGTCTAGGTCCTTCAACACCTCAACCATGCGTGCTTGCATGGGCTCCCAGTCCTCGACAGCGGCGCGCACTTCGGTCAGGACCTTCAGGAGGTTGTCGCGGATGGCGTCGAGCGCAGCCTCGCCCGTGCGCTGATTCACCTCGACATGCAGGACTGATTCGTCGGTTCCATCCTTGGCGCCGCGCTCCAGCACGTCGGCAAGCTTGCCGTCCTTTTCGCGCCGCACGCGAATGACGGGATGGATCAACAGATGGACGATCAGATCCTGGCGATTAAGCGAAGCCACCACCGAATCGACGATGAACGGCATGTCGTCATTGACGATTTCGACCACCGTGTGGGTCGAGTTCCAGCCATGCTCGTCCTGATTGGGATTGTAGACGCGCAGCTTGGGCACGCCGGCGCCGCGCTTTTGCGCGAACCGCCACAGCGAGAGCGCGGCGGCCGTCAGCGTCTCGACCTCCTGCTCCAAAAGGAGATCGGGCGCCACACCCTGATAATAGAAGCGCGCAAAACGCTCCGCGGCGGCGGCTTCGCCCTTGGGCGCAGCCGCGCGCGCGCGGGCAGCGATTTGGTCGATCAGTTCGGCCTTGAGCTTGGCAGGTTGGACCGGCATTTCGCCTCCGCGGTCACGTCACGCGCGCAGGCTAGCCGTTTAGAGCCGCGTGGCAAGCTTGACAAGGACGGGTTTCAGGCGTTGGCCGGCGCACCGAAACCTTATCTTTTAGCCGCCTTCTCGACCGCCGCCTTGGTCGCGTTCGCGGTGTGGTTCGCCGCGCTGTGCGCGGCCTCCACGCCGGTCTGCGAGATACGCGCGGCAACCTCGAACAGCTTTGTCGCCTGGCCCAGATAGGCCTGCGTCGCCGACCGGGCGTAATCGACGTGGCGGCCCAGCGCCTCGGCCGGGGTGCCGGCGGAAAGGATCGAACGCGCAGCTTCCGCACCGGCGTCGAGCTGATGGCCCGCGAAGCGCACCATCTCTTCGTTCAGCTCCTTCATGCCCGAGAACATGGCGTCGGCCGCACGGGTGAAGTGCTCCAAGTTGTTTTTCGCCAGCGCCATCACGTCGTCGATATCGGCGGGGGCGCGGAACGGCAGCTCCGCCCAGACGGCCTCGCGGGCGGTCTTGTCCGAATTTTTCTTGCCGGTGGTATCGGTCATGTCACTCGCTCCTTCCCAAAGAATCCGAAGGCCAAACAGCCGGGCGGGACTCGCGTTCCCGGCGGCGGCGTTACGGTCGTTCATCAGAGGCGGCGCGGCGCCGGATCGGGCCTGCAAGGGCGGCAAAGGCGGCGTCGTCGGAAAAATCGTGCGCCTCGACATCGGAGATTGCCAGCGCTTTGTGGCCGGGACGTGACGGTCACACGCAATCAGAGTGACGATATTCAATATGTTGTGTGATTTGTCTAAGTCATGCCAATATGTTGCGATCTCGTGACACACAACGAGGGAGATGCGGCGTGGGTGACCGGCAACAGCAGGCACGGGTGACGGCCTTGTGGATCATGCACGGCGCGGCCTGCGTGAAACTCCTCCGCGCCCATGGCTCGGAGATGCATGCCGACAATTTCGAAGCCGCCTTGTCGGAGTTGACCGAGATCGTGGCCCACGAGCTGGGGCGCGAACATTTGGTCGAGGCGCTGGACTGGGCCGCCAGCCAAGCCGACCAGAGCGGCGTCGAGTTCGACGCCATTCCCATCCGGCACTGACGCGCGAGGAATTCTCGTCCCGACTTTGTCGAAGGACGAGCTTCCGCAAGCCTCACCCTTCGACGAGCTCAGGGTGAGGATTTTTTATTCCGACGAGAATGCGTAAGGCGAAATCTCGCGCCGGTGTTCGCTGACGAAGAGCGGGCGGTTCATCGGCGGGAAAGCGCGCTGGTTGCAGTCCTCGCGTAAGCAGAGGCGGCAATTGACCCCGATGGGCGTGACCGCCGCCTGGCTCTCCAAATCATAGGCGTCCGCATAGACGATGCGGCGCGCGTGGCTGATTTCACAGCCGAGGCCGATGGCCATGAGCTGCTCGGGTGCCTGACCGCCCGCGCCCGGCCGCGTGACCGTTCGCGCGATGCTGAAGTAAGTCGCGCCGTCCGGCATCTGGATCACCTGCGTCAGGATGCGGCCTGGGCGCTGGAAGGCGTCGTGCACGTTCCAGCGCGGACACGCCCCACCCAGCCGCGCGAACTGGAAGCTGGTCGCGCTGAAGCGCTTGGAGACGTTGCCCGCGTTGTCGACGCGGATGAGGAAGAACGGCACGCCGCGCGCGCTGGGCCGCTGCAAGGTGGTGAGCCGGTGACAGACCTGCTCCACGCTGGCGCCGAAGCGGCGGGCGAGGACATCGACGTCGTAACGCAAGGATTCCGCCGCGGCCAAAAACCGCTCGTACGGCATCATCACGGCGCCCGCGAAGTAATTGGCCAATGTGATGCGGCATAGACGGCGCGTATCGCCTTCAGCCAGACGGTCGTCCTGGGTCAGCCGGTCGAGCAACGCGCCTTGCTCCAGCACCGCGACCTGCACCGCGAGGTGAAACACGCGGCCGGCTTCCGTCAGCATTTCCGACAGAAGCACGCGGTTGCGGTGACGGTCGAAGCGGCGCAGCGTCGTCGGCATCACGTCCACCGGCATGATCGCGACGGCCGCGCCATGCGCGCGCTGCAGATGGGCGCGCAAGGAGGCAAACATCTCCTCCCGTTGCAGCTTGCCGCTTTCATGCAACGCTTCCGCCGCGGTCTCGAGCTCGGGGAAATGATTGTTATGGGCGCGCAGGAACTCGCGGATCTCCTCGGCGGGGAAGCGCGCGACATCGCCCGTGCCTTCCTCGCGCGCGAGGCGCTCGGCCATTTCGGTCGCGTTCGCGCCCGAATCGCGATAGGCGCGATAGAGATCGATCACCGCGGCGGCCAACTCCGGATTGGATGAAGCCAGCTCCTTCAACTCGTGCTGGCCGACGCCGCGCTCGCGGAACAGGGGATCGGCGAAGGCCTCGCCCAACCCTGCGAACAGGCGCCCGCCGTCCTCGGCGCTGAACGCCTTCACATCCAGGTTGTAGACCTCGGCCAGACGCAAAAGGACCTGGGCCGAGATCGGGCGCTGGTTGCGCTCGATCAGGTTGAGGTAGCCGGTCGAGATACCAAGCTCTTCGGACATGCGCGCCAGGGTCAGACCCTTCTCGCGCCGCAAGCGCTTGATTCTGCCGCCCTGAAACAGCTTCACATCGGCCATGGCTGCCTATCCCGCGTGCCAGGTTGTTTACAATTTTTACAATATAACGCAATGCACACAAAATTTTTCAACATAATATCCTTTTAATATTCAACGATTTATGGACCTAAACGTTGTTTTGTTGAATATCACACTAACTCAAGCCGACAACGGCTTAAGCATTTTTCCGGCAAGGAGCACCACCGTGGCCAAGACCGATTTCGACACCCTCGTCCCCGCCGCCCCCAAGGGCCGTTTCGACGGCGTGAAGCGCGACTACACGGCGGCCGAGGTCGCCAAGCTGCGCGGCTCGCTCGCCGTCCGCCACACCATCGCCGAGGCCGGCGCCAACCGCCTGTGGGAACTGCTCCATTCAACCGATTACGTCCATGCGCTCGGCGCCATGACGGGCAACCAGGCCGTGCAGATGGTGAAGGCCGGCCTCAAGGCCATCTACCTCTCCGGCTGGCAAGTCGCCGCCGATTCCAACCTGGCCGGCGCCACCTATCCGGACCAGAGCCTCTATCCGGCCAACAGCGGCCCGGCGCTCGCGAAGCGCATCAACGCCGCCCTCCAGCGCGCCGACCAGATCCAGCACATGGAAGGCAAGGGCGACACGCATTGGTTCGCGCCCATCGTGGCCGATGCCGAGGCCGGCTTCGGTGGCCCGCTGAACGCCTATGAGATCATGAAGGCCTATATCGAGGCCGGCGCCGCGGGCGTGCATTTCGAGGACCAGTTGGCCTCCGAGAAGAAATGCGGCCATCTGGGCGGCAAGGTGCTGATCCCGACGCAGGCGCATATCCGCAACCTGAACGCGGCGCGCCTGGCCGCCGACATCGCGGGCGTGGCGACGGTGACCGTCGCGCGCACGGATGCCGAAAGCGCCAAGCTGATCACCAGCGACATCGACCCGCGCGACCGCCAATTCCTGACCGGCGAACGCACGGCCGAGGGCTTCTTCCGCCTGAAGGACGGCACGGGCCTCGCACACTGCATCGCGCGCGGCCTGGCCTTCGCGCCCTATGCCGATCTTCTGTGGTGGGAAACCTCGCATCCCAACCTCGACGAGGCCAAGCAGTTCGCCGAGGCCGTGCGCAAGGACTTCCCCAACAAGATGCTGGCCTATAACTGCTCGCCGTCCTTCAACTGGAAGGCCAAGTTGGACGCCGACACGATCGCGCGCTTCCAGCGCGAGTTGGGTGCCATGGGCTACAAGTTCCAGTTCGTGACCCTGGCCGGCTTCCACAGCCTCAACCACGGCATGTTCGAGCTGGCCCGTGGCTATCGCGACCGCGGCATGGCGGCTTACTCCGAGTTGCAGCAGGCCGAGTTCGCGGCGGAAGCCGAGGGCTATACCGCGACGCGCCACCAGCGCGAAGTCGGTACCGGTTATTTCGATGCGCTGGCGGTGGCCATCGGCGGCGGCGCGTCGTCCACCACGGCCTTGGCCGAATCGACCGAGACGGCGCAGTTCAAGCGCGCCGCGGCCGAGTAAAGCGAGAGAGAAGGAGACCAATCATGTCCCAAGCGAACATGCGCTACTGGATCGTGGGCGGCGAGTACGAGGACGCGGGCTTCGAGCGTCTGGTCACCGGCACCGAGAAGCTGGTCGGCCCTTTCGCCGACAAGTCGGGCGCCGAGCAGGCCTGGCGCGAGATGTCGGTCGCGACGCGCAGCTCTTGCCACACGCGCTTCACCATCGCGGAAGAGCGCGCGCGCTGAACCATCTTAAATTCGTCTGAACGCGATCGAGCCTCGCTCCTGCCGGAGCGAGGCTCTTTCTTTTGATGCTTTATTGAACCAAGTCGGAGAGGCCGGCGGCAACCATGCCAGTGCCCGTCGCGATCAACAGAATATCCTTGGCCACGCGCACGTACTTATAGCCCGAAGGCGGCGGCGTCAGCCGCACCGTGAGGCTCGACGGAAGGTCGTAATAGACGACGTCGCGCGGCAGCGGACGGCCGCGTTGCCATTTCTTCGCCTGGCCCGGCGGCATGCAGCCGTTGTGCTTTTTCGCAAGGCCCGGCGGGCAATGACCACGCGATTCCATATCGCCGTAGTAATTGCCAAGCACGACGCGGTCGTCGTCGGAGAAGTTGAAATTGACCGAAACGTTGCCCTCGTTCTCACCCTGGTCGTTCTGATTCTGATGCCCCTTCCCTTTTCCATTGCCGGGGCCGGCGAGAGCGCCTCCGGCGGCCAACATGGTCACCGCAATGGCGAGCGCGGCCGCAGCCAAGCGGCGGCGAGAAGAAGGCAAAACTGGATCGGCACGAAAAGACATGGCTGGGATCTCCCTGGGTGTGTGACCTGGGTACGCTCGTCTTCATGATACGCGCAAACGGACATATGCCGTCGCGAGATCAAGTGGAGTGGTTTGGGAACAGAGTTGCGATACCCGACGGGAAGAGACGGTCGTGCCCCGCGATATCTGTCGGCACGATGACGAACATCGCGGGGCACGACCTTGGAGCGGGCCCGAGCCGGGGGATTCGGACCCGTTTCCTGTTACTTGTCGTCCTTGCCGGTCAAGGCGCCCGTCGCGGCACCCGCGGCACCGCCAATCAGAGCGCCGGTCAAGGGCGCGCCAGCAGCCGCACCGATTAAGGCACCGCCACCCGCGCCGATGGCGCCGCCCGATAGCGCGCGCTGCTCTTTGTTGCTCATACCGGAACAGCCCGCCGCCGCCAGGGCGACAATCGCAACGAGAACGAGTGAGGATTTTTTCATTGCCATCTCCATCGCTGGGTGGAACGCGGGTCGGATTTCCCCCGTCTTGTTATTTGTCCTTCGAGGTCACGGCGCCCGTCGCGGCGCCCGCGCCCGCGCCGACCAAGGCGCCCACGACCGGCGCGCCGAAGGCCAAGCCTCCGACCAGGGCACCGCCGGCTGCGCCGATGGCGCCGCCCGACAAAGCGCGTTGTTCCTTGTCGTTCATGCCAGAGCAAGCCGACAAGCCAAGCGCGAGAACGGGCACGAAGACAAAAGCGAATTTCCTGACCATTGTCCCCATCATCACTTGTTGATGCTCTTGTCCATCAGCGCGCCGACGGCCGTACCGGCGGCGGCGCCGACGGCCGCGCCAAGAAGAGGCGCGCCCGCAATGGCGCCAATCACCACGCCGCCAGCCGCGCCGATGGCGCCGCCCGACAGGGCACGCTGCTCGCGGTCGTTCAGACCGGAGCAAGCCGAAAGGCTAAGGACTGCGACGGGCAGCAGAATAATTGCGAATTTTTTCATGACTGGGTTCCCCATTTCCACGCCCGCCCTGGCGAGCCCCGGTGACGCGCCGAGCGGCGCGCCTTGGTCTAACAATGGAAAGAGGTAGCGGGTTGTTCGTGATCTCGATGTGACAAGTTTGGGATTGAGCCCAATCAATTGATTTTCTTAAAGTTTATTGGGATTCATCGACCCTGGACGGGTCTCCCGCCATCGCCGCCCAGGGGGTTCTCGTCAGCGCAGATCGCCACGCGCCGGAGCCCCGGCGGATGCCGTCGTGCTCCTGCCAGCCGAAACACCGGTTGTCGCACCAGGACCGATATCGCCCGTCGTATCGCCGCGTTGGATGGCGGCGGCGCGCATGGCCACCGCCGCGTCCCGCGCGGGGGTCGAACGCAGGCCAAGCAGCGCATTCACCGATTCGACGGTGCTTTGGCTGACCGATTTGTTGCTGGCGTTGGCCAGCGCCTGTGCCGCCGCGTTCACATCCTTCGCCTCCATGGCGCGGGCATAGGCCGCGACCTGTCCGACCCGCGAATTGGGCGCGGCGTTGGCCAGCGCCGCGGGCGAAGCATGGGCCGCGTTGAGCGCGCCAAGAGAACTGGCCGCCTTGCCCAGCTTGCCGTCCGCCGACGCCGCGGTGCCTTTCAAACCTTTTGCCGAATCGGCGCCTTTGGCACCCTTGGAACCTTCGCTGCCCCGAGCGACGCCATCCCCGCCTTTGGCATTGCCCTTGCCGGGACTGCCATCGCCGCCCAAGCCTTTACCCTCACCCGCTCCCAAACCGGCTGCACCATGACCGTTGCCGTTGCCATTTCCATTGCCGGCCCCGGCGCTTCCGCCGGCACCGCCGCCATTACCGTTTCCGTTTCCGCCGCCTCCCCCAGCGCCGCCGCCACCTCCACCGCCACCACCGCCCTTGGCGAAGGTGGCATTGTCCTTCAGGCCCAATGAATGCGAGTCGAGCGCGAATGGCGCAGCCGCGAGACAAAAGGCAAGCGTCGTCGCGGACATCAGGGAGGAGAAGCGGATGGACGTGCGAACCATGGCGTCGTCTCCATCGGTAGGATTGGAGCGCTGACGGAAAGTCATTCGCCGCCGCCGATTTCCGGCGGCGGCGCGATTTCGCCTCAACGCATCATCAGTCGAAATTAAAGGTCAGGCTCACGCCCGGCGGTGGGTAATAAGCCACACGCGGGGGCGGCGGCGGATACCACACATAAGCCGGCTCGGGCTCGACATAGATCACGCGCGGACGCGGCGCGACATAAACCGGGCGTTCCACATAGACCACGTCGCCGCGGTCGTAATACCCGTGGTGCTTGCGATGCTTGCCGTGCTTCCACGGTGGGTCCGCCAAGGCCGGCGACAACGACGCGGCGGAAAAAGCCAACGCCGCGACCAGTCCGATAGCCACCCGTTTCGACAGCATGAACATCCTCCCATGC
>CADEGL010000011.1:33484-77564 GCA_902826885.1 uncultured Alphaproteobacteria bacterium
GAAGACTGGAGCGGGAGAAGGGATTCGAACCCTCGACCCTCACGTTGGCAACGTGATGCTCTACCCCTGAGCTACTCCCGCGGGTCTTGATGGCCGGAAGACCGGCCGGTTGGGCGGCGCGCATCTTACGGCAGAACCCCGTCATTGCAAGGGGCCCGCCCGGCGGGGCAGGCTCACGGGCCATTGGGGCTACCGCCTGCAAATCCGCCATGTCCTCCCCCTCTCCCCAACATCTCGTCGCCGGCATCCTGATGGCCCTGGCCGGATCGGTCAGCTTTGCGCTCAACCTGATCACGGCCCGGCTGGCTTACGACGAGGGAACGGACCCTTTCACCGTCAGCCTGATCCGCACGGTCTTCCTCTCCTTGGCCATCATGGCCCTCTTGATCGTGATGGGACGGCGGGTGGGGGTGCCCAGGGGGCAGTGGCCGGCGCGCCTGGCGATCGGACTTCTGATGGTGGGCCAACTTCTGACCTTGGCTACGGCCATCGAGCTGATCCCGGTCGGGGTCACCATCCTGATCTACTACACCTATCCCTTCATGATCTCCGCCATCGTGGCGGCCTTGGAGCGCCAGCGGCCGCCCGCGCGGCGCGTCGCCGCCATGCTGGTCGCAACCGCGGGCCTGGCCTTCGTCATGGGCGTGGATGCCACCGCCCTCGATTGGCGCGGCATCGTCTGCACCGTGGTCGGCGCGGCCTTCTTCGCCGTCATCCTGGTGTGGAGCGGCCGCAGCATGGCGGGGCAAGACAGCATGGTGCTGTCCTACCAAGTGATGGGCATCGCGGCGCTGGCGATGGCCGCGATGGCGGCCGCGGGGCAGCCGTTGGCCTGGCCGCACAGCGCCAACGGCTGGCTCATGCTGTCGATCAGCGCGCTTCTGTTCACCAGCGCCACCCTGTGTCTGTTCGGCGGCATCGCGCGCATTGGACCGTTGCGCGCGAGCCTGATCGATTACGGCTCGCCCGTCTGGGTCATCTTATTCGGCATTCTTCTATTGGGCGAAACGATGAGCGCGCCGCAATGGGCGGGCGCGTCCGTGGTGATCGGCGCGATCTTCCTGGACCAAATCGCCGATCTGCGTGCGCGGCGGATCGCACGTCGTTAAATTTACGTCCGCCGGTGCGGCCGCTATGCTCCGCCGCCATGACCCACACACCCGAATCCCTGTTCCGGCGCTTCGACGAACTCGGAATTTCCTACAAGAATCACGCCCATCCGCCGCTGTTCACGGTCGCGGATTCCAAAGCTCTGCGCGGACAATTGCCCGGCGGCCATTGCAAGAGCCTGTTCCTCAAGGACAAGCGCGGCGCGCTTCACCTGCTGGTGGCGTCCGAGGACCGCGCAGTCGATCTGAAACAGCTCAAGAAACGCTTGGGCGTGGGCAACTTGTCCTTCGCCAGCCCCGATCTTCTCTATGAGGTTTTGGGCGTGCGGCCGGGGGCCGTGACGCCCTTCGGCCTGATCAACGACACCGAGAACCGCGTCCATGTGATGCTGGACAAGGGAATGCTGGCGCACGACCCGCTCAACTACCACCCCTTGGTCAACGACCAGACCACTTCGGTGTCACCGCGCGATCTGATCGCCTTCATCGAATCCTGCGGCCATGCGCCCGAAGTGATCGACCTGGACGTGGATTACGATCCAGCAGCCCCCGCGGCCTGAGCGGGGGTTGCAACCGGCCCCGGCGAGGGCCAATTATGTCCGTAGATTCTGGAACATCCTCACAGAGCGGGTAGCATGGAAACGATCATCGGCGGCAAGCCGGCGGGCGCGGGCGGCTGGATCAAGGACAGCGACACGGCCGGTTTCATGGCCGACGTCATCGAGATGTCGCGCACGATGCCCGTCATCGTCGATTTCTGGGCGCCCTGGTGCGGCCCCTGCAAACAGCTTGGCCCTCTGTTGGAGAAGGTCGTCAACGCTGCCAACGGCGCCGTGCGGATGGTCAAGATCAACGTGGACGAGAACCAGGAGCTGGCGCAGCAGATGCGCATCCAGTCGATCCCGGTCGTCTACGGCTTCAAGGACGGCCGTCCGGTGGATGGATTCGTGGGCGCCCAATCGGAAAGCCAGATCCGTAGCTTCGTCGAGCGCTTGCTCGGTGGCGCCGAGGTCGGCCCCGATCCGATCGACGAGGCGCTCGAGCAGGCCAAGGCCGCGCTCGAAGCCGGTGATGCCGGGACCGCCGCCGCGATTTACGGACAGGTTCTGCAGCACGACGCCGCTAACGTGAAGGCCATCGTCGGCATGGCGCGCTGCCGCATCGCCGCGGGCGACCTGGAACAAGGCAAGAAAATTTTGGAAAGCCTGCCCAAGGAAGCCGCCAACGATCCCGACGCGGCGGCCGCGCGCGCCGCCATCGAGCTGGCCGAGAAATCCAAGGAAGCCACGGGCCAGCAGGGCGAATTGCAGGCACGTCTGCAACAGGACCCGAACGACCATCAGGCGCGCTTTGACAACGCCATGGCGCTCTATGCTCAGAAGAAGACCGAGGAAGCCATCGACGAACTGCTTGAGATCATGCGACGCAAGCGCGACTGGAACGAGCAAGGCGCGCGCAAGCAACTGGTGCAGGTTTTCGAGGCGCTGGGCCCGACCCATCCCTTGACCGTCGCGGGCCGGCGGCGCCTGTCCTCGATTCTGTTTTCATAAGCCAAGCAGCCGGACGCATCGTGACGGAGCAGGATTTCGGCGCGCCTTCCATCGCCTCGCGGGACGAATTGCCCGCGACCTTGCCGATTTTTCCATTGGGCGGCGTTCTGTTGCTGCCGCGCGCGGAGTTGCCGCTTCACATCTTCGAGCCGCGCTACCGCGCCATGACGCGTGACGCGCTGGCCAGCGGCAACGTCATCGGCATGATCCAGCCGGTCGATCCCAAGGCGGAAGGCGCGCAACCCGCGGTCTATCCGGTTGGTTGCGCCGGCCGCATCACCAATTGCCGCAAGACCGACGATGGGCGCTACCACTACACATTGGTCGGCCTGTGCCGATTTCGCGTCAAGGACGAGCTCCCGCTCCAAGACGGTTATCGCCGCGTGGACGCCGACTATGCGCCGTATGAAGCCGATCTGGCGCCACCCGCGGACGGCGTGGACCGCGCGCGGCTGGTGGCGCTGCTGCGTCCCTATTGCGAGGCACGCGGCCTGAGCGCCGATTGGAGCACGGTGGAGAAAACCGCCGACGAAAAGCTTGTCTCGGCGCTGGCCATGATGTGTCCCTTCGCGCCGAGCGAGAAGCAGGCGCTCTTGGAAGCATCAACCATCGCCGACCGCGTGCGCGTGCTCGGCATGTTGATGGAAATGACTGTGGCCGGCAGCACCGACGCGCCGCCCGTGCGGCACTGAAGCCTCGCGGAACGAGGCCACCCGAATTACGATGGGCCTAACGGAGAAACCCATGAGCACCGTCGATCCCAAGCTGCTCGAAATCTTGGTCTGCCCCCTGACCAAGGGTCCCTTGCGCTACGACCGCGAGAAGCAAGAGCTGGTCAGCGAGAAGGCCGGCCTGGCCTATCCCATCCGCGACGGCATTCCGATCATGCTGGTCGACGAGGCG
The DNA here is from genome assembly GCA_902826885.1 of uncultured Alphaproteobacteria bacterium. Lineage (GTDB taxonomy): Bacteria > Pseudomonadota > Alphaproteobacteria > CADEGL01 > CADEGL01 > CADEGL01. The sequence goes on from CADEGL010000011.1 coordinate 37,047, forward strand.
CGCAAGCTCGACGGCTGAACACGCGCCGTGAGCGACGAATTTGGCACCAAGCATTGGCCGGTCGAAATCCGCGTGAAGAGCGCGGAGAAGCGGCTAGAGATCGACTTCGACGACGGCAGAAACTTCGCCCTACCGGCCGAGCTGTTGCGCGTGGAAAGCCCCTCGGCCGAAGTGCAGGGCCACGGTCCGGGCGGCAAGACGCTCGTGCCGGGCAAGCGCAACGTCGGTATCGCGAGTGTCGATGCGGTCGGCAACTACGCCATCCGCATCCGGTTCGACGACGGCCACGACACCGGCATCTTCAGTTGGACATACCTACGCGAGCTGGGCGAACGCCAGGACGAGATGTGGAGCGCCTATCTCGCCGCGCTGGCTGCGCGCGGCCAAAGTCGCGACAAATAACTGTCGTAACAAATAGCTAGAGCTTCTCTCCGCGCACCAGGCGCGGCAGGTCGCCAGCCGTGCCCATCGCATCGCGCATGAAGAAGCGCTTGAGCCGGGGAATTTCGTTCACCACGGCCAAGCCCAGATCGCGCACCATTTGCACCGGCGGAAAAGCCGTCGAGAACAGACGGTTCAGCAAATCCGTGGTCGCCGCCAGCGCGAGCCCATCGAAGCGGCGCCAGCGTTCGTAGCGCTCCAGCACGCTCACATCGCCGGGATCGAGGCCGAGCCGGGCTGCGTCCATCACCACCTCGGCCAAGACGGCCGCATCGCGGAGACCGAGATTAAAGCCTTGGCCCGCGATCGGATGAATCGCGCGCGCCGCATCACCCAACAGCGCAAGGCGCGGCAAGACGTAACGGTCGGCCAATGTGAATGCGAGCGGATAGCTCCAGCGCGCGCCTTCGAGCGTCATCGCGCCGAGATGAGGACCGAAGCGGTTCTCGATCGCGCGCGCGAAGGACGCGTCGTCGAGGTCGAGCATGGCGGGTGCCAGATCGGCGCGCTCGGTCCAGACGATGGACGAGCGGTCGCCGCGCATGGGCAGGACGGCCAGCGGCCCCGCGGGCAGGAAACGTTCATGCGCGACACCGCGATGGGGCTTCTCGTGCGCGATAGTGCAGACGAGGCCGGTTTGTGGGTAGGACCATTCGGCGACGTTGATGCCAGCCGCGCGGCGCATGGGCGAATGCCTTCCATCGGCGGCAACGGCCAGCTTTGCGCCCACCGTTCGCCCATCATTCAGCGTCGCGGTCGCGCGGCCGCGGCCACGTTCCAACCGCACGACCGAAGCAGGCGCCAGGATTTTGACGATGGGCAGCGCCGCCAGATGGTCGCCAAGCGCGCGCCGGATCTCGGTGTTCTCGACGATGAAGCCGAGCGGATCGTTCCCCAACGCCGCGTGGTCGTAATGAAGGAAAAGCGGCGAGTCGCGATCCGAGACGCGGATTTCGAGAATCGGTTCCGCTTTGTCCGCCAAGCGCGGCCACAGGCCGATGCCGTCCAGCGCGCGCATAGCGCCGAAGGCGATGGCGGAGGTGCGGCCGTCGTAAGCGAGGGCGCGCGTTTCGACCGGCTGTTCGCGGTCGACCAAAACGACCTCCAGACCCGCGCCGCCCAATGCGGCGGCCAGGGTCTGACCGGCCATTCCGCCGCCGACGATCACCACGTCCGTCTGGATCATGATTTCAGGTCTCTATTCCTATAATTTGGCTTGCAGCCACCCGATCCAACCATAGAGGGCGCCTCTCAGCCAGCCTTGGTCCGTGACAAGGTGTTAGAGGACCCTGTTGCGGTTCTGCATTAACAATTGGCCTAGATCCTGTATATTAAAAGAAGAATCGAGCCCCAGGGGATGGGTCTCGTGACGGTTCCTTGCGCCCCGCTTACACTCCGGGGCGGGAGGTGGCCGTCTCGGACCCGAGAGGCACCTGAATGGCAACAGCCGTAAAAGTGGCCGGCCGCCGCGGCGCCGGCAAGAATGTCGAGCAGTTCCTGCGCCGGCGCCTGGTCGAATTGCGCGGTGCGGCATGGCTGGCGGGGGCCTTGGCGCTTCTGCTGGCGCTGGTCTCGTTCCACACCACCGATCCGTCGCTGAATCAGGCGACCGCGGTGCCGACGCACAATCTGCTCGGCTTGCCGGGCGCCTATCTGGCCGACCTTCTGCTCCAAACGCTGGGCATCGCGAGCCTCCTGATCGTGGCGGGCTTCGCGATCTGGGGCGCGCGCATCGTCCTGCACAAAGAACCTCCGGCGCTCTGGCTTCGCTTCACGCTTCTGCCCATCGGCGTCGCGCTGGCCGCCGCCGTCCTGGCCGCCCTGCCGGTGCCGGGCTTTTGGCCGTTGGCCAGCAGTTTCGGCGGCTTTGCCGGACTTTTGATCCTCGATCGGTTGGCCACGCTGATCGCGCTGATCGGTATCCCCGCGCCCATCGCCGTCGCGGCCATCATTCTGTTGCCGCTGGCGGTGCTAGCACTGATGCAACCGCTCTGTTTCGGCCGCATGCAGCTTGCCTGGGCCGGCCGCCGCGTCGTCGCGGGTCTACTGGCGCTCGCGCGCCTGCCCTTGACCCTGCTGCGCCGTCGCGGCGCGAGCTTCGCGACCTTGGCCAGCGAGCTGCGCGGCGCGCTCGGCCGCGCCGAGGAGCGCGCGTCGGCCGACGGTCCTGGCGTCGCCGTTACGCGCACTCTGCCCAGCTTCGACAACGACGACGAAGACGAGGAGGACGAGCCGCAGGTCGCGTCCGAGCCCAGGGCGCCCAAGGTGCGCAAGCCCAAGGCCAAGCCCAAGCAGACCGCCATGGTCTTCAACGGCGACGACCGCGAGCTGCCGCCCCACGACCTGCTTCAGCCGCCGGAGGAATCATCCGGCAAGAAGATCGATCAGGACGCGCTGACCCAGAACGCGCGCCTGCTCGAATCCGTGCTGACCGATTTCGGCGTGAAGGGCGAGATTCTGAAAGTATGGCCCGGCCCTGTCGTAACGCTCTACGAATTGGAGCCGGCGCCCGGCACCAAATCCTCGCGCGTGATCAGCCTGGCCGACGATATCGCGCGCTCGATGAGTGCGGTGTCCGCCCGCGTGGCCGTCATCCCCGGCCGCAACGTGATCGGTATCGAGTTGCCCAATACCCAACGTGCGCGCGTCTATTTCCGCGAACTTCTGGGCTCGGACAGTTTCGAAGGCATCGACGGATTGCCGCTGGCGCTGGGCAAGGATATCGGCGGCACGCCCATCGCCGTCGATCTGGCCAAAATGCCGCATCTCCTGATCGCAGGCACGACGGGTTCGGGCAAGTCGGTCGCCCTCAACACCATGATCCTGTCGCTGCTCTATCGCCTGACGCCGGAGCAGTGCCGGCTGATCCTGATCGACCCCAAGATGCTGGAGCTGTCGGTCTACGAGGGCATCCCGCATCTTCTCACGCCGGTCGTCACCGATCCGCGCAAGGCCGTCGTCGCGCTGAAATGGACCGTGCGCGAGATGGAAGACCGCTATCGCGCCATGTCTCAGTTGGGCGTGCGCAACATCGCCAATTACAACACGCGCCTGTCGGAGGCGCGGCGCAAGGGCGAAGTTCTGATGCGCAAGGTGCAGACCGGTTTCGACAGCGAAAGCGGCAAGCCCGTGTTCGAGGACCAGCCGCTCGACCTGCGCCCCCTGCCCTTCATCGTCGTGGTCGTCGACGAAATGGCCGATCTGATGCTGGTCGCGGGCAAGGATCTGGAAGCCGCCGTGCAGCGCCTGGCCCAGATGGCGCGCGCCGCGGGAATCCATCTGATGATGGCGACCCAGCGTCCGTCGGTCGACGTCATCACGGGCACGATCAAGGCCAACTTCCCGACCCGCATCAGCTTCCAGGTCACCTCCAAGATCGACAGCCGCACCATCCTGGGTGAACAAGGCGCCGAGCAGCTGTTGGGCCAGGGCGACATGCTTTACATGGCCGGTGGCGGACGCATCACGCGCATCCACGGCCCCTTCGTCTCCGACCAGGAGGTCGAGGGCGTGGTCAATTTCCTCAAGAGCCAGGGCGAACCCGAATATCTGGAGGAGGTCACGGAGGACGATTCGGCCGGCGTCGGCGGAGAAGGCGGCGGTGGGGGCGGCGATGGCGAGGACGATCTCTACGACCAAGCCGTGGCCCTGGTCGCGCGCGAGCGCAAGGCCTCGACCAGCTTCATCCAGCGCCATCTGCAGATCGGCTACAACCGCGCGGCGCGCATCGTCGACCGCATGGAGGCCGAAGGCTTCATCAGCGCCGCCAACCATGTGGGCAAGCGCGAGGTGTTGGGCGGCGGCGGGGAATCCCGGACGGCCTATCGCTGAAACCGTCTCCCCCCTGGCGAAACGAGCCTTCAGCCCCTATCTAATTCCCATGACCAAGCTCCTCGGCGCCCTTTGCGGCGCCTTTATCATGCTTGCCGCGTCCGCCTCGGCGGCCCCGGCAGCTCCCAAGGGCAAGACCCTGTCCGACGCCGACCGTGCCGATATCCAGCGCGTGCAGGACTACCTGAACGGTATCCGCACGATGAAGGCCAAGTTCATTCAGACCGATCCGCAAGGGAAGCAGGTCAGCGGCGTCGTCTCCATGCAGCGTCCAGGTAAGATGCGGCTGGAATACGACCCGCCCATTCCCATGCTGGTCGTGGTGACCGGCATCTGGGTGATCTACGAAGACACCCAACTGCATGAAGCCACCTATGTGCCGATCGATTCCACGCCGGCCAGTTATCTGCTGAAGGAGAATTTGCAGTTCGGCAAGGACGTGCATGTTCTGTCGCTGGACCGCGGCCCCGGCGTGATCCGCATGACCGTCTCCGATAAGCGCGATTTGGGTTCGGGCGCCCTGATCCTGACCTTTAGCGACAAGCCCATGGTCCTGCAGAAATGGACCGTGATCGATTCCTTGGGCCAGACCACCGAGGTCGCCCTGCAGGATACGAAGTTCGGCGTCAACTTCCCGCCCGCGACGTTCCAGTACGTCGACAAGGGCCCGAACAGGCAGGAACGCAACTAGCCCGCGCGGAACGGGCGGAGAAGAAGCCGCGGCAACGTCTCCTCGGCCGCGCCCTCCGCGCCGATTTCCATGTCGACCGTTCGCCGCATCGCGCTGCGCGAGCGGAAGACATGGTCCCATACCGACAAGATCGTGGCGTAATTCGAATCCGTATCGCGCCGCACGGCGTGGTGATGCACCCAATGGATCGAAGGCGTCACCACGAACAACGACAACGCGCGCTCGAAGCGCGCGGGCAGCCAGATGTTCGAGTGATGGAACAGCGCGGCCGCGAGCACCAGCGCCTCGAAGGCGACGACCGATTCCAGCGGCATGGCCAACAGAATGATCGGCGCGGTGCGAACAAGCGCCGACATCATCACTTCGCCGGCATGGAACCGCCCGGCCGTGGTCGTGTCGAGAAACCGGTCCAGATGGTGCACGCCGTGGAAGCGCCATAGGAACGGCACGCGGTGGTTCGCCCGATGCCATAAATAGATCCACAGATCGAGCACGAGCAGGTCGAGCGCGAATCCGAATCCACCCGACCAAGGGCGCCAACCCATGCCATGCGCGGACGCCCACACCGTGACCGGAATGACGATCAAGGGGCCAAGCGCGGCGTTGACCGCCCAGAAAATGCCGTTGCGCGCGAGACGGCGCGGATCGCCCCACCAGCTCCATCGCGACCCGGACCGCGCGTCCCGCCGCGGAACCGCGGGTGCCAGCCGCTCCGCCAGAAACAAAAGGGCGAACCACGCCGCGATGGCGATGCCCTTATAAGCCAGCAGCGGTTCGGCCAACGCGCCCATCTCCACCAGTTACGGCTCCGCGGCGCCTCCGGCAAGCGTGCCTTGCTCCGCGTAACGCTCACGTGATAGCGAATCCGTCATGGACACTTCGCTTCCCCCCGGTCAGGCGAGCGCGCATCCGGACGCGCCGCTGGTCGGTATTTCGGCTTGCGTGCGGACCATCGGCCCGCACCCGTTCCATACGGCCGGCGACAAGTATGTCGTCGCGATCTCGCTCGGCGCCGGAGCGCTTCCGGTCATCCTGCCTTCGCTCGGCAATTGGTATGAACCGGCCAGCCTGCTGGAACGCATGGACGGTCTAGTGTTCACCGGCAGCCCGTCGAACGTCGAGCCGCATCTTTACCAAGGCACGCCGAGCGTGCCGGGCACCGATCACGATCCGCATCGTGACGCCACCACGCTGCCGTTGATTCGCGCGGCGATCGAAGCAGGGGTGCCGCTGCTTTGCATCTGCCGCGGCATCCAGGAATTGAACGCGGCCCTGGGCGGCACGCTGCATCAGCGCATTCAGGAAATTCCGGGAAAGCTCGACCACCGCGAACGGCCGGAGCTGGAAACCGCGCAACGCTATGCGCCCGTCCACGATATCGCGCTCGTGCCTGGCGGATTCTTCGCCCGCCTGGCCGGCGTGACCTCACTGCATGTGAACTCGCTTCACGCCCAAGGGATCGACCGCTTGGCCGACCGATTGCGCGCGGACGCGACGGCGCCGGACGGCATCATCGAAGCCGTCACGGTGAAGGATGCGCGCGGCTTCGCGATCGGCGTGCAGTGGCATCCCGAATGGCGCTTCTGGGAGAATGCGGTCTCGCGCGCGCTTTTCACCGCCTTCGGCGATGCGTGCCGCGCTCGTGCCGCGCGGCGGAAGCCGGGGCGCCGCGCCGTCGCCTAAGCTCCAGTCATGCAATTGATGCATGATCGGTATGCTTTTGACACACCCCTGACCTGCCTCCGGGTTCTTAAATCATAGGGTATGGAGCGGCCCGGGTCGCAAAGACCGGGTCGCCCGAGGGCGGCTCCCCTGACGCCCCTCGGGCTCCGAAAGGAAGCTTCGGGCGCCCGGTCTTCCCCCCGACCGGGCGCCCTCATTTTTACCGCGCTTACCAAAAATACCGTTTAATATCAAATCGATATAGGAATCGCGCCAGGCCGCGCCAGCGGCTATAACGACGCGCAGCCCCGAGGAAACCGTCCCATGGCCCTGCGCATCGCCACTTGGAACATCAACAGCGTTCGCCGCCGCCTGGACGGCTTGGCTCGCCTGGCTGCCGAGGCCAAGCCGGACGTCATCTGTCTGCAGGAGACCAAGGTTCAGAATGGCGACTTCCCGCGCGAAGCGGTGGAGAAGCTCGGATACCGCCACCTCTTCATCCACGGGATGAAGGCCTATAACGGCCTGGCCATTCTGTCGCGCAAACCGATGACGAAGATGGAATCGCGCCTTTGCGTCGGCCGTGAGGATTGCCGCTACGCCTCGGCGATCATCGACGGGGTCGAGATCCACAATTGCTATGTGCCCGCCGGCGGCGACATCCCCGACATCAAGCTGAACGATAAATTCGCCCACAAGCTCGATTTCCTGGCCGAGCTTGAAACATGGTGGACGGCGCGCCGCGCGCCAAAAGCCAAAGCCATCCTAGTCGGCGATCTGAACGTGGCGCCGCTCGAGACCGACGTGTGGTCCCACAAGCAGCTTCTCGACGTGGTCAGCCACACGCCGGTCGAGGTCGAGCATCTGGGTCGCGTGACCAAGGCGCATGACTGGGTCGACGCGGTGCGACACTTCATCCCGCCGGAGCAGAAGCTTTATTCCTGGTGGAGCTATCGCAACCGCGATTGGAACGCGTCCGACCGCGGCCGGCGCCTAGACCATGTCTGGGTCACGCCGGCCATGAAAGCTTCGTTGAAGAGCGCGAAGATCCTGCGCGATGCGCGTGGGTGGGACGACGCGTCCGACCATGTGCCGGTGGTGGTCGAGATCAAGTGACGGTCAGGCGCGTACGCGCCGGATAAAATAGCGGCCAGGTTCTATGCCCGGCGGCAGCGGTAATTCTTCCCACCGCGCGGCGCGCATCACCTGATCCCCTACGATGATGCCGCCCGGAGCCATGAGCGCGTCGATCAAGGGCGCGATCTCGGCGCCCAACGCTTGACTCGCGGCCTCGTCGCCGCTGCCGATATCGGCATGACAGATCGCGATCTTGCCGCCCAGCGCCGATGCGGCCTGGGCCAACGTCGCGCGAAAATCGCCGAGCAGAAGATGCGCCGCGTCGGGAACGCAGGCCGGGTGGGCGGCGACATGCCGGTCGAATGCGAAAATCTCGCGTCCCCTTGCCCGGTCGCGCAGATGATCGTAAGTGCGGCCGTTGCCAAGCCCCACCTCGATGACCGGCCCCGGCAACGGCGCGGCCAGCGCAACCGCCCGGTCGATGCAGGCGCGCTGCGCCTCCAGCCGCCGGATGAAACTGTCGAGACGGCTCACGACTGCTTGGACAGGGCCGCGAGCTGCTGATTGGTGCGGTCGAGACGGCGCGCCAGTTCGCGCATGATCTCCACCGCCATCTGCGGAAACTCCTTCACCATGCGAAGGAACAGGTCCTTGGAAATTTTGAGCGCCACCAGCTTGTCCACGGCGACCACCGTCGCCGTGCGCGGCACGTCGCACAGCACGGCGATCTCGCCGAGGATGCTGTGCTTGCCGATGGTGGCCACTTTCCGCTGGTTGTCTGTCGCGCCGATCATGACGTCGGCCTGGCCATCGAGCACGATATAGGCCGCGTCGCCCATGTCGCCCTGGCGGAAGATGGTCTGGCCCTTGGCATAGGTCAGCCGCTCACTGGTGAAGGCCAGGAGTTTAAGCTTGGACGGCTCCAGATTGGAGAACAGCGGAATACGCCGGAGCGCGTCGACTTCTTCGTTGATGCTCATTCTTTCCTCCGTGCCCCCGCTACTCGTCTTTCAGCATCGCGTGGAACGCGGTGCCTGGCTTGTCCAATTCCTCGTAACGGCCCTGTTCGATGACGCGGCCGCCTTGCATGACGAGAATCCGGTCGAAGGGCCGCGCCAGGCTGGCCCGGTGCAACGCCCAGATCAGCCCGCCCGAGCGGAAGGTTTCCATCAGACCGTTGAGAATACGTGACTGGGTCTGCCCGTCCATCGAGGACGTCGCCTGGTTCACGATCATGATGTCCGGATTCTTCATCAGACAGCGCGCGATGCCGAGCTTCTGCCGTTGGCTCGACGACAGGCGCGAGCCGCCCACGCCGACCTGGAAGTCCAGCCCCGCCTGCATCACCTTGCCGCGCAGATCGAGCGTGGCCAGCACTTCGGAAACCAGATCGCCGATGCGCGCCTGGCCCTCGGCCTGGCCGTAGGCCAGCTTGCCGAACAGGATATTGTCCTGGAGCGTGGATGCGGCGTTGTAGGCGTTGGCGTCGAAGAACTCGATCGAGCCGCGCAAGCTTTCCGGCAGTTCCGCGGCAAACAGCTTGCGCGCCTCCAGAATGCGCTTTTCGAACGCTTCGTCGATCAGACCCAGACGGTGCCGGGCGTTGATCAGCTTGAAGGGCAAGGACAGAAGCCGCGCGCGATCATCGGCCGACATGGCGGCCGGTTCCACGTCCGCGACCCGCGTGACCAGCGCCTGGAACTCCGGCAGATCGTCCGAGCTGATGAAGCTGAACTGCTCGAAGAACTGGTGTCCCGGCGGCAAACCCGAGAACAATTCCACCATCGTCTCCGCCACCTTGCGGCCCATGACGATGAGGTCGTTCGTCAGCCCGGCTTTGTCGAGGACCTGGAGCACGTATTTGTTCGTGGCCAAGGCGTCGTCGGCGAAGGCGCCGCCCGTGGGCGTTCCGAACAACAGGTTTTCCGCGAGCGAGGCATTCTCGTTGTACTTGTTCGCGTCAAAGGGCTCGACCAAGGCTGCGAGCGAGGGATCGGAGATCAGGCGTTCCTTGAGCGCCGCGCGCGCCTTGAGGATGGCTTCGGCCAAATCCGCACGCCGTGCCGGATCGATCCGGCCGCGCAATCCCATGTGATAGATGTCGTCGTCCATACCGACGAGGTCGAGAAGCTTGAGCGCTTTCTGCTCCAGCTCGTCCGGCCCCGCGACGCCGGCGGCCTGATAGTCGATCCAGTCGGCCAGGATGTCATAGGGCGTGTTGCCGGATTGTATGGCCCAAAGCTTCACCCGCTCGCGTTCGTGCTTGCCGGCTTCGTCCAACTCGGGCTCGCGCAACGGCCGGTGCTTCAGGCTGTAATACAGATTGTCGCGCACGCTGGTGCCCAACATGTGCGCGGCGTGCGAAACATAGGCGATACGGCGGCCCGTGACGGATTCGGGCAACTGCACCGCGTTCTGCCCGCCAACCATGATGCTGCCGCCAGTCGGTGCCAGCAGGCGCGCAAGCACGAGCGGCAATTCGTCCTTGCCGCTGGTGCCGTCGCCCACGATGGCGACCTTTTCGGTCAGCGGCGCGGTAAAGCTGACGCCATCGAGGAATTTGACCGCGCCGCCTTCGGTCAACGTCACGTTGGACAGCGCATAGTCGCCTTGGAGCCGCACACCCTCCGGCGGGTCGTCGTCGAGAACCTTGATGTCGACCAAGTCGGGCGGCTGAAACTGGCCGATCACCTGCTCATATTTGATGCGGATGTCTTCTTTCTGCTGATAGTAGTCCAGCAGTTCCTTCCACGGACCCGCCAAGTCCTTCTGCGCGGCGATGACCGCGACCAGTGCGCCGATGTCGACGCGGCCCTGGAACACCAGATAGCCGCCGATCGAATAGAACAGGAACGGCGTAAGCTGGTTGATCGAGTTGTTGAGGAACTTGGCCAGGAATTTGAGCTGATAGATGTCGTAGCGGATCTTGTAGATCGTGCCGAGCCGGTGCGAGAAATCCGCGCGCTCGCGCGCCGAGGTATCGTGGGCGTGGACGTCCTGGATGCCCGCGATGGTTTCGCCGATGCGGTCGGCCAGGCTGCGCACCGTCTGCACGCGGCGCTTGGCCAATTGGTTCACGCGCTTCTGAATGCGCGGGATGACGTAAATCTGTACGGGATAGAAGGCCAGCGCGGCCGCGCCCAGGATCGGGTCCTGCACCAGGATGAAGACCAGTGGCACGATCAGGAGGCCGCCCTGGTAGATCGGCTGTACGAAGGCGTCGCCAATGAAGCCGCCCATGGGCTCCACTTCGGACGTGATCATGGGGATCGTTTCGCCCGACGACATCTTCTTGAAGTGCGGCAAGGGGAACCGGAGGATGCGCACATACAACTCGTAGCGCAGACGGCGCAGCATGCGCTCGCCCAACCGGCCCTTGAAGACGTTGATGTAGAACTTGAAGCCGCCGTTGATCAGCGTGAGCGCCAGGAAAATCGCGCACAGCATGAACAGGTAATGATGCGCGTTGAGCGAAACGCCCTGGACGACGTGCGCCGGATAGCTGCCCAGCGATCCATCCTTCACATGGACCGCGACGTCCTTCAGATGGTTGATGATCAGCTTGGGCAGATCGTAGGAATAATACAGGAACGGATAGGAAACGGCGGCGAGCAACAGCAAAGTGATCTGCTCGCGCTTGGAATGACGAAGGATGAAGCCATACAGACTTTTGGGCATATGACCGGCACCCCCGTCGTCCCGGCATTTTTCGCGCGTTCGGCAGGAAAATGTCATATTTTCCCAACGCGTCGGGGCCTACGCTAAGAGCCGATAAGAACAAAGACAACCTTTCTGAGGCCCGAGGGGCTGTGCCATAGTCCGCGCGATCCCTTTGGGGGAGCGGAGACTCTGGGGGAGAACTCCGATGACACGCGGTACGGGCGGCGCCCGCGTCTTGATCTACAGCCACGACAGCTTCGGCCTCGGCCACTTACGCCGCTGCCGGGCGATCGCGCATTCGCTCGTGCGCGCCAATCGCGACATGTCGGTCTTGATTCTGTCGGGTTCGCCCATCATCGGCAGTTTCGATTTCCGTACACGGGTCGATTTCGTGCGCGTGCCGGGCGTCATCAAACTGCGCAACGGCGAATATACCTCGCTGAGCCTGCATCTGGACGTGCAGGAGACGTTGGCGCTGCGCGCTTCGATCATCCGGCACACCGCCGAGATCTTCGAGCCGGATCTGTTCCTCGTCGACAAGGAACCCCTCGGCCTGCGCGGCGAGGTGCGCGAGACGCTCGAGATGCTGAAGGATCGCGGCACGCCGCTGGTGCTCGGCCTGCGCGACGTGATGGACGAGCCCTCGCTCTTGGCGCCCGAATGGGAACGCAAGGGCGTGACTCCCGCCTTGCGCGATCTCTATGACGAGATCTGGGTCTACGGCCTGCCGCAAATCTGCGATCCGCTGGAAGGCATCGAGCTGCCTTGGTCGGTCTACCGCAAGGTCACCTACACCGGTTATCTCGGCCGCGACCCCATGGCCGACCGGCCTCCGTCACTGAATGCCTCCCTCGTCAACGAGCCGTTCCTTCTGGTCACGCCGGGCGGCGGCGGCGACGGCGGCGAACTGATCGATTGGGTCCTGTCGGCCTACGAGGTCGATAAGAAACTGCCGCTGCCGGCGCTCGTGGTCTTCGGCCCTTTCATGCAGCCGGAGCAGAAAGCCGTGTTCCAAACCAGGGTGGACGCGCTGCCGCGCGTACGCGCCATCACCTTTGACGCCCATATCGAAGATCTCTTGGCCCGCTCGGCGGGCATCGTGGCCATGGGCGGCTACAACACATTCTGCGAGATTCTGTCCTTCGACAAACCCGCCTTGATCGTGCCGCGCACCCTGCCGCGGCGCGAGCAGATGATCCGAACCGCGCGCGCGCAGGATTTGGGTCTGATCAAGATGTTGGTCGACGACGGCGCGCGCGATCCGTGGCGCATGGCCACCGCCCTGCGTCATTTGCCGCAGCAAGCGCGGCCGTCCGACGTCGTCGTGCCGGGGCTTCTCGACGGGCTCACAAGCGTAAACCGGCTGGCCGGCCGCTGCATTGCGGCCGCTCCGCAACCGCGGGTGGTGGCGTCGCAACAAGGCCTCTGAGGTCGCGCGGGAATCATGGCCGCGCCGGTTGCGTTCATTCTCAAGGGTTATCCACGCCTGTCCGAGACGTTCATCGCGCAAGAGATCCGCGCGCTCGAACAGCGCGGCCTCGACATTCGCATCTTCTCCATGCGTCACCCGACCGACCGCGCGGTTCATCCGGTCCATCGCGAGATCGAAGCGCCGGTCTCTTACCTGCCCGAGTATCTTCACCACGCGCCGCTGCGTGTCGCGCGCGCGTGGTGGGCAATGCGGCGGCGGCCGCGCTACCGCGCCGCGCTGGCCGCGTTTCTGGCCGATTTGCGCCGCGACCGGACGCCCAACCGCATCCGCCGCTTTGGCCAGGCCCTTGTGTTGGCTCACGAGCTGCCCACGGAGATCGCCGCGCTGCACGCCCATTTCCTCCATACACCCGCCTCGGTCGCGCGCTATGCCGCGATCCTGACGGGATTGCCTTGGACCTGCTCGGCCCACGCCAAGGACATTTGGACGACGCCGGAGTGGGAGAAGCGCGAGAAGCTGGCCGCCATGGCATGGCTCGTGACCTGCACCGACGCGGGCCGTGCGCACCTGGCTTCGCTGGCGCCCTCGACGGAAAAGGTCGCGCTGGTCTATCACGGGCTCGACCTCTCGCGCTTCGCGCCCCGGCCGGCGCCGCGTGCCGCGACGAAGACACCCGTGATTCTGTCCGTTGGTCGCGCCGTCGAGAAGAAGGGCTTCGACGATCTTTTGACCGCCCTGGCCGCACTGCCGCCCGCGCGCGATTGGCGCTTCGTTCATGTCGGCGGCGGCCCCTTGCTGCCCGCGCTCAAGCGCCAAGCCGCGCAAGCCGGCATCACGGCGCGCATCGAATGGCGCGGCGCCTTGCCGCAGGACGCGGTGCTGGGTCTCTACCGCGAAGCCGATCTGTTCGTGCTGCCTTCGCGCGTGGCCGGCAACGGCGACCGCGACGGGTTGCCCAACGTGCTGATGGAGGCCCACAGTCAGGGTTTGGCTTGCGTTTCCACGCGTGTATCGGGAATTCCCGAGTTGATCGCGGACGGCGAGACGGGCGTGCTGGTTCCGCCCGGCGATGCGCCCGCCCTCGCGCGCGCGATTGAAAACCTGCTGGCCGACCCCGCCACGCGCGCGCGTCTGGGTCAGGCGGGCCAGGCGCGTGTCGCGGCCCATTTCTCCCATGCTGGCGGCATCGACATTCTGGCCGCGAAGTTCGGTTTGCCATGCGCATCGCCTTCCACGCGCCGCTGAAACCGCCCGATCATCCGGTGCCCTCCGGCGACCGGTTGGTGGCGCGTCTGTTGATGGCGGCCCTGGCGCGCGGCGGGCACGATGTCGCGCTGGTCTCCCGCCTGCGCACATGGGACGGCGCGGGCGACGTGGCGCGCCAGGAACGCCTTCGCGAGATCGGCGCGCGCATGGCGGACCGGCTCGCGCGGCGCTATCGCGCGGCTCCGCCCGGAACGCGACCCCAGGCCTGGCTTACTTATCATCTCTATCACAAGGCGCCTGATTGGCTGGGGCCGGCAGTCACCGATGCGCTGGGGATTCCGTATCTGGTCGCCGAAGCCTCCATCGCCAACAAACAGGCCGGCGGACCATGGCGCATGGGGCACGGGGCTACGATGAAGGCCGTCGCGCGCGCCGACGCGATCATCTCGCTCAACGAAGCCGATGAGGGCGGTGTGCGCCCGTGGGTCGCCGACGAATCGCGATTGCATCGCCTGGCGCCATTCCTCGATCCGGCGCCGTTCACCGCCGCGCAGGCCACTCGCACGCGTCACCGCGCGGCGCTTGCCCGCGACCGCGGCTTGGACCCCACGCAACCTTGGCTCACCACCGTTGCCATGATGCGCGCGGGCGACAAGCTGCGTTCGTATACGGTTCTGGCGGATGCGCTGCGGCGCGTGACCGATCGGCCTTGGCAGCTCATGGTCGCGGGCGATGGACCCGCGCGGCCGGAGGTCGAGGCCGCTCTGTCCGCCTTGGGGAGCGAGCGGGTACGTTTCGTCGGCCGTCTCGATGAAGCGGCGCTGCCTGGCTTCTACGCGGCCTCGGATCTTTATGTATGGCCCGCCGTGCGCGAGGCTTTCGGCATGGCATTCCTGGAAGCGCAAGCCAGCGGTTGCGCCGTGGTCGCGGGCGCGGAAGGCGGTGTACCCGGTATCGTTCGTGACGGCGAAACCGGCCTGTTGACACCGCCTGGCGATGCGGCGGAATTCGCGCGCGCGGTCGCGCGGATGCTCGACGACGAAGATCTTCGCCGCCGCATGAGCGCGGATGCGATGCGGCGCGTTGCGACCGATCACAGCATCGATGGGGCGGCACGCACGCTCGGAGCCATCCTCGCGCGGGTCACGAGAGGCGCGGCATGACCACGCTCATCCTCATCCGCCACGGACCGACCGAGTGGAACGAGATCGGCCGCGTCCAGGGCCACACCGACATTCCCCTGTCCGAGGCCGGCCGCGCGCGGGTAAAAGGCTGGCGTGTCCCCGCACCTTTTCTCGCCCACCATTGGATCGCAAGCCCGCTCGCGCGCGCGCGTGAAACAGCCGAAATCCTGGCGGGGCGCGCGCCCGCGCTGGAACCGCGCATCGCCGAGATGCATTGGGGCGAATGGGAAGGCGAGACGCTGGAGAATCTGCGCGCGCGCTATGGCGACGCCATGGTGGAGAACGAAGCCAAAGGGCTCGATTTCCGCGCCGTTGGCGGAGAGAGCCCGCGCGATGTCTGCGCGCGCATCGCCGCCTTCTTCGCCGACCGCGCCAAGCTTCGCCAGGACACGGTCGCCGTCAGTCACAAAGGCGTCATCCGCGCGGCACTCGCCCTCGCGACCGGCTGGGATATGCTCGGCAAGCCGCCGGCCGATCTGGATTGGTACTGCGCCCACGCATTCACTCTTGGAACCGATGGCGCGATTCGCCCCGCGCGCTTCAACATCCCGCTCGCGCCATGAGCAAGCGCGTCATGATCTATGTCCAGCATCTGCTCGGCAGCGGTCATCTGCGCCGCGCGGCGGCGCTCGCCCGCGCTTGCGCGGCGAACGGCATGAACACGCTTCTGGTCTCCGGCGGGCGTGCCATTCGCGACCTGAATTACGGCCAAGCGTCCTTCACACAGCTTTCGCCCGCCGCCGCGCGCGACGAGAATTTCTCCGGCCTGATCGACGAACATGGCGTAAACGTCGACGAAACGTGGCGCGCGGCGCGGCGCGATACGCTGCTGGCGGCATTCGCCATGTTCCGCCCCGATGCGCTGGTGACGGAAACCTATCCGTTCGGACGGCGGCAAATGGCGTTCGAGCTGGCACCGCTTCTCGATGCCGCGTGGGCTGCAAAACCGAAGCCTCTCGTCATCTCCTCCGTACGCGACATCCTGCAGGCGAAGTCCGGTAAGGTTTCGGACCAGATGGCCGCCGTCGCGCGCCGCTTCGATCATGTGCTCGTTCACGGCGACCGGGAGTTCGTCGCTCTCGATGCGAGCTTTCCGCTCGATCCGGCCCTTGCGTCCAAGCTGGTCTATAGCGGCTATATCGCCGAGCCCGCCGAGGCGCGCGGCGGCGCGGGCGATCCCGGCTGGGACGAGGTGATTGTCTCCTCGGGCGGCGGCGCCGTGGGGATGATACTGCTGACCACCGCCATCGCGGCGCGCCCTTTAACGAAGGCAAAAGATGCCGTTTGGCGTCTCCTTGCCGGAGGCGCGTTGCCGGCGGGCGATTTCGCGCGGCTGCAGGCAACGGCACCGCAAGCCGTCATCGTCGAGCGCGCGCGCGCGGATTTCCGGCGCCTTTTAGCCAACGCCCGCCTGTCAGTCTCGCAAGCCGGATATAATACGGTGATGGAAATTCTTGCCGCCCGCATTCCCGCCGTGTTGGTGCCCTTTGCCGGAAATGGACAGACCGAACAGCAGGCGCGCGCCAATCTGCTGCATGCGCGCGGGCGCGCCGGGTTGGTCGCGGAGAATATGCTGACGCCATCCACGCTCGCCGCGGCGATCGACCGCGTCCTGGAGATGCCGGTTTCGGAGGTCGCGCTGAAGCGGGATGGCGCTCGGGAAAGCGCGCGGCTGCTCGCCACGTGGCTTGCCGGGAAAGCGCCGGCGGCATGACAAACGCCTGGGACGCACTGACGCGCGAGCTCGATCTTTGGGGTCAAGCCGAAAAGAGTGCCGATTTCTGGTGGCGCGATGACGACGCCCACGAGCCCTCGCCCGCTCTTGCCCGGCTGGCCGCGACCGCCCGAGGCGCCCCCATTGGCCTGGCCGTCGTTCCCGCCAAGCTAAGCGATAGTCTTTCGCAAATCATTGATAAATATGGGAATATTTCCATCCTTCAGCATGGCTATTCGCATCAGAACCACGCCAGCCCGACCGACGCCAAGATCGAACTGGGACCTCAGCGCCCGCTCGCCCACACGCTCGGGGACCTCGCCACTGGCTGGGCGCGGCTTGAAGCGGTCTTCGGCCCCCGCGCCCTGCCCGTTCTGGTCCCGCCTTGGAATCGCCTCGCGCCCGGCCTGGTTCCGCTGCTGCCGGAAATCGGCTATCGCGGCCTCTCGACCTATGGCGCGCGGGGTCGGCCGGAGCCCATCCCCAATCTGGCGCAGGTGAACACGCACGTGGACATTGTCGACTGGCGTGGCAGCCGCGGCTTTCTGGGTGACGACGCCGT
This sequence comes from uncultured Alphaproteobacteria bacterium, assembly GCA_902826885.1. Classification (GTDB taxonomy): domain Bacteria; phylum Pseudomonadota; class Alphaproteobacteria; order CADEGL01; family CADEGL01; genus CADEGL01. The sequence continues at coordinate 54,507 of CADEGL010000011.1, forward strand.
GCTGGGCCGCGCGGTGGATTTTCTGGCACGCCGCCGTGCGGGACAGATCGATGCGGACGAGCCGACGGGCATTTTGAGCCACCATCTGGTCCACGACGACGCCTGCTGGACGTTTCTCGAACGCTTCGTCGCACTGGTCGAAGCCCATGGCGCGGCGCGTTGGCGGCGCCCCGCGGATCTGTTCCGTCCCCGCCCGGTGCCGCCTCGGCGCGCGCGGCCGATGGAAAAGAGCGTATGAGCACCCATCGCTACGATAAACACAGCGTGCGCGCCGACTTGCGCCGCGCGATCACCGGCCTGGTCCTGACTGTGGGTCCGATGCTGCTTTTGGGCGACAGCATCGTGGCTTTGGCCATCCTGGGTGCGCTGGCTCTTCTGTTTCTGGCCTTCGGCCTGCGTACGATGCTGCGCGGCATGACGCTGGTTCATGTCACGGAACACGGGCTAAGCTCCGATTCTCTGGGCGGACGCGAGGGACGCTTGCCTGGGTTCGCGCCGCGAACGATCGCGTGGCGCGATATTCGCAAGGTCGGTTTGAGGTTTTTTTCACTCAAGCGCGACCGGTCGGAGGGGTGGATGGAGTTGAGCCTAGGGGACGGCCATCGAAGCCTGCGGCTCGATTCGACCCTGGATGGGTTCAAGGACATCGTCGTCCGCGCGGCGGACGCCGCGCGCGCGAACAACGTGGCGCTCTCCGACAGCACGCAGACCAATCTGGCGGCCCTCGGCATCCGCGCCGGCGTCCAGAACGGCGGAGACGCCGCGTGACCCAGGATCTTCTCCGCGTCGAGGACTTGAAGATCGATTTCCATGTCCATGGCGGCGTGATCAACGCCGTGAAAGGCGTGTCGTTCACCATCAAACAGGGCTCGACCGTGGCCCTTGTCGGCGAATCGGGCTCGGGCAAGTCCGTCATCGCCCAATCCATCATGGGCATCCTGCCCAAGGTGGGGCGGGTTTCCGGCGGGCGCATCCTCTTTTCGGACCCGGCAGCCAACGGCACTGTTGTCGACATCGCCCAGCTCGATCCCGACGGACAGTCCATGCGGCGGATTCGCGGCGGGCGCATTTCGATCATCTTCCAGGAACCGATGACTTCGCTGTCGCCGCTTCACACCGTGGGCGACCAGGTAAGCGAGGCGCTCCATCTCCACCGCGACGTCGACAAGGCCACGGGCAAAGACCTCACCATCGAGATGCTGCGTTTGGTCGGCTTCCCCGACCCCGAGCGTGCCTATCGCAACTATGCCTTCGAGCTTTCCGGTGGCTTGCGCCAGCGCGCCATGATCGCCATGGCGCTGATCTGCCGTCCCGCATTGCTCATCGCCGACGAACCCACGACGGCGCTGGATGTCACCATTCAGGCGCAGATCCTAAAGCTGCTGGGCGATCTGCAGCGCGAGCTTGGCATGGCCGTGCTGATCATCACCCATGATTTGGGCGTGGTCGCCAACGTGGCCGAGGACGTGGTTGTGATGTTCCGCGGTGAAGTCATGGAATCCGGCCCGGCCAAGGAGCTGTTCCGCGATCCGCAGCATCCGTATCTGAAGGGCCTGTTCCGCGCCGTTCCGCACTTCGACATGAAGCGTGACGAACGCCTGGTGCCGCTGCGCGAGATCAAGGGCGAGATGGGCCACCTTCTCAAGAAGAAGACGGCGCCGCCGGCGACTGGCCCCGCGCCCATTCTCAAGGTCGAGCACGTTTGCAAGAGCTTTCAGATTCGCGGCGGTATGACCGGCGGCAAGACCGTCAACCGAATCTTGGCGGTGGACGACGTCAGCTTCGAGATCGCGCGGGGCGAATGCCTGGGCCTGGTCGGCGAGAGCGGTTGCGGCAAGACGACCTTGTCCAAGATCATCATGCGCGCGCTGACGCCCGATTCGGGCGGCGTCACCTACCATGACGGAACCAAGCCGGTCGACGTGCTGGCGCTGGAAGGCCGCGCGCTGATCGACTTCCGAAAGAAGCTTCAGCTCATTTTCCAAGACCCGTTCAGTTCGCTCAATCCCCGCATGACGGTGTTCGACATCATCAGCGAACCGCTGGTCATCCATAAGGTCGGCGATTCGGCTTATCGCGTCGAGATGGTGAAGGAGCTTCTGCGCTTGGTCGGTCTGGATGTCCGGCATTTGAACCGTTATCCGCACAGCTTCTCTGGCGGGCAGCGTCAGCGCATCGGCATCGCGCGCGCTCTGGCGCTTCGCCCCGACATCATCATTTGCGATGAACCGGTCTCGGCGCTCGACGTTTCGATCCAGGCACAGATCCTCAATCTTCTGAAGGATCTTCAGTCCGAGCTAGGCCTCACTTATCTGTTCATCTCGCACAATTTGGCCGTGGTGGATTATGTGGCCGCGCGTATCGCCGTGATGTGCAAGGGGAGACTGGTCGAGCTGGCACCGCGCGAAATGCTGTTCAGCAACCCGGTGCACCCCTACACGAAGGCGCTGGTCGCCGCCGTGCCTTATCCCGACCTGAATCGCAAACTCGATCTCTCGCTGCTGATGGAAGGCCGGGCTTCCAACCCCTCGGCCTGGCCCCGGCCTTTTACGATCGACGATCAGTCCCAACCCACGTTGGTCGATTTGGGCGGCGGGCATTGCGTGCGCGCGGACGCGCGGGCCGATGTGCGGGAACTGGCGTCGTGAAGCGGCTGGCGCTTCTCGGTTTCGCGCTGGCCTTGTGCTTCACTGCGTCGGCGCACGCGCAAACCAAGGCGCCCCCGGCCGAGGAAGTTCCGTCTCTTTCCAAGCTGGTGAGCGAGGGCAAGCTGCCGCCAGTGGCCAAGCGCTTGCCGGAAAATCCCCGTGTGGTTTCCTTTGGCGACGGCACAGAGTCCGGCGCCTATGGCGGCACGATGCGTATGCTGATGGCTTCGTCCAAGGACACGCGCCAGATGGTCGTCTACGGCTATACGCGCCTGGTCGTTTGGACTCCGCAGTACACGTTGGAGCCGGACCTTCTGGAATCCTACGACGTGCAGGACGGCAGGATTTTCACGCTTCGTTTGCGCAAGGGCCACAAATGGTCCAACGGCGAGCCCTTTACCGCCGAAGACTTTCGCTATTACTGGGAAGATGTGGCGCTCAATAAGGAACTGTCGCCTTTCGGTCCACCGAGCCAATTGCTGTCGGAAGGCGAGGTGCCCAAATTCCAGGTCATCAACGAGACGACCGTCCGCTTTACGTGGCCCAAACCCAATCCGTTCTTCCTGCCCGCGCTTGCCGGCACGACGCCTCTCTACATCTATCGCCCGGCGAAGTATCTGAAGCAGTTCCATGCCGGCTATTCCGACCCGTCGATCTTGGCGCGACGCGCCAAGGAGCAAGGGCTGCAAGGGTGGGCCGCGCTGCACAACCGCCTGGACAATCAGTATCGCAACGACAATCCGGCGCTGCCCACGCTGGACCCGTGGATTCTCAAGACATCCCCGCCGTCCGAACGTTTCGTGTTCACGCGCAATCCCTATTACCACCGCGTCGACCCCCAGGGACGGCAGCTCCCTTATATCGACGAAGTGATCATGAATGTCGCGGATGGGAAGATCATTCCGGCGAAGACGGGCGCGGGCGAATCCGACCTGCAGGCGCGCTATATCCGCTTCGACAATTATACGTTCCTGAAGGAAAGCGAGAAGCGGATCGACCAGAGCGTTTTGCTGTGGCGCACGGCGGTGGGATCGCAATTCACCCTGTACCCCAACCTGAACGTGAACGATCCGGTCTGGCGTGCGCTGTTCCGCGACGTCCGGTTCCGCCGTGCGCTTTCCCTGGCCATCGACCGGCACGAGGTCAATCAGGTCATCTATTACGGTCTGGCTATCGAATCGGCGAACACGGTCTTGCCGGAAAGCCCGCTTTACAAACCGGAATACCAAACGGCGTGGAGCCAGTTCGACCTGGGCCAAGCCAACGCGCTTCTGGACGAGTTGGGAATGACGAAGCGAAATTCACGCGGCGTGCGCCTCTTGCCCGACGGTCGTCCGCTGGAACTTGTCGTGGAAACCGCAGGCGAAAGCTCCGAACAGGCCGATATCCTCGAATTGATCCGCGACACGTGGCAGAAAGCGGGTATCCGCCTTTTGATCAAGACGTCGCAACGCGAGGTGTTCCGCAATCGCGTCTTCTCCGGCGACACAATGATGTCGGTCTGGACCGGTCTCGATAACGGACTGCCAACCCGGGATTTGAGCCCGGAGGAGTTGGCGCCTACCAATCAGCAACAGCTCCAATGGCCAAAATGGGGCCAGTATTTCGAGACGCGCGGCAAGGCCGGGGAAGCGCCGGACATCGAGCCCGCAAAGCGTCTTTTGGAATTCAATCAACAGTGGCGAACCGCCACGAATGAGGCCGAGAAGCTGGAGGCCTGGACCCATATGCTGGAAATCCACGCAAGCGAGGTGTTCACCATCGGCGTGGTCGCGGGCGCGCTTCAACCCGTTGTCGTCACCAACCGGCTGCGCAATGTGCCCGTGAAAGGCGTCTATGCGTGGGAGCCAGGCGCCCATTTCGGCATCTACAAGCCCGACACGTTCTGGCTCGGCGAATCGCGAAAGCCGGTTCGTTCGCAGGCGATGAAGTAGGTTTTCGATGCTGCGCTATGTCGCTCACCGCCTCTTGGTCATGGTCCCGACGCTGTTGGCGATCAGCTTTATCGTCTTCGTCATCATCCAGCTTCCGCCTGGCGATTACCTGGAAAGCTATGTGGCCGAACTACAGGCGCGCGGCGAAGGCGTCGATTTCGACAAGGTGGCGTTCCTGCGTCAGCAGTACGGGCTGGATCAGCCGTTCATGGTCCAATACGCGAAATGGGTCTTCGGCCTTCTTCAAGGCGATTTGGGTTATTCCTTTGAATTCAACCTCCCCGTCAACGCCGTCGTCGGCGATCGGCTGTGGCTGACTGCGCTAGTCTCCTTCGCGACCATTATCTTCACCTGGATCGTGGCATTTCCGATCGGTGTCTATTCCGCGACGCATCAGTACAGCGCAGCGGACCATTCGCTGACCTTCATCGGCTTCCTAGGCTTGGCCACGCCGAACTTCCTCTTGGCCCTCGTCCTTCTCTATCTGGCCAATGTCTGGTTCGGCACCTCGATCGGCGGACTGATGGACGAGCGCTTCATCGGTCAGCCCTGGACGCTGGAGAAGGTCGGTTCGATCCTGGCCCATCTGTGGATTCCCGTGATCGTGATCGGCACCTCCGGCACGGCGGGCATGATCCGCCGCCTGCGCGCGAACCTCCTCGACGAGTTGCAAAAGCAATATGTGGTCACCGGCCGGGCCAAGGGTCTTCCGCCCTTCAAGCTTCTGGTCAAATACCCGCTGCGCATGTCGCTCAACCCCTTCATCGCGGATATCGGAAGCCTTTTGCCTGAGATTATCTCGGGCGCCGCCATCGTGTCGGTCGTGCTCTCGCTGCCAACCACGGGACCCATGCTTCTTGACGCGCTGCGCAGCCAGGATATGTACCTGGCCGGCTCGTTCTTGATGTTCATGGCGCTTCTGACCGTGATCGGCGTGCTGATCTCCGATCTTCTGCTGGCCGTGCTCGATCCCCGTATCCGGCTTGAGGGGAGCGCCGTGAAATGACGGACAGCCCCATGCCTGGCGAGATGCGCCACTACGTCGCCAAGGGCAAGTTCGATCCTTACGAGGTCGACGTCCTGACGCCGGAACAGGAGCGTTATTACCTGGCGTCCCAGTGGAAGCTGATGTGGTGGAAGTTCAAGCGCCACCGCATCGCCGTCATCTCCGGCATCATTCTGCTGATCTTCTACGGCACGATCCTGATCAGCGAGATTCTGGCGCCTTACAATCAGCACACGCGGAATACCGACTATCTGTTCGCGCCGCCGCAAGCCGTCCGGCTTTTCCACGAAGGCTCGTTCGTCGGCCCTTTCGTTTACGGGCTCAAGACGAACCTAAATATGGATGTGCTGAAATGGGAGTACAGCAAGGACTATTCGCGCGTGCTACCCTTGCGCTTCTTCTGCACGGGCGACGCTTATGAGTTCTGGGGCCTGATCCCCGGCCGCTTCCACTTGGTCTGTCCGCCCGACGGTGGCCAGCTTTTCGTGCTGGGCACCGACAGGTTAGGGCGCGACATGCTGTCGCGTATCCTATATGGCGCACGCATTTCGTTGACCATCGGCCTGATCGGCATCGCGGTCAGCTTTACCCTCGGCATCGTGATCGGCGGCTTGGCCGGCTATTACGGCGGCTGGATCGACAACGTCAGCCAGCGCGTAATCGAAGTATTCCGGTCCTTCCCCCATCTGCCGCTGTGGATGGCTTTGTCGGCCGCATTGCCGGTCAGCTGGAGTCCGCTGGTCATCTATTTCGGCATCACGCTGATTCTCGGCCTGCTCGATTGGACCGGCTTGGCACGTGCCGTGCGCTCGAAGCTTCTAGCCCTGCGTGAAGAGGATTTCTGCACCGCCGCCCAGCTCATGGGCGCGTCGCCGCGGCGCATCATCGGCCGGCATCTGATGCCGAGCTTCATGAGCCATCTGATCGCCTCGGCCACGCTTTCGATTCCCAGCATGATCCTGGGCGAAACAGCCCTGTCGTTCCTGGGGCTGGGCCTGCGGCCGCCCATCACGAGTTGGGGCGTCCTTCTGAACGAGGCGCAGAACATCAACGTCGTCGCGCTTTATCCCTGGCTGATGTTGCCGGTGGTTCCCGTCATCGTCGTCGTGCTGGCTTTCAACTTCTTGGGTGACGGGCTGCGCGACGCGGCCGACCCTTACAAATAGAAACGTCAGCGCTTTTCGAGCCAGAGGCTCGTTTCGTGAGCGCCTTCGGACAACGGCAGCCGGGCAGCCACGCCTCGTGCGAGGCGCGGCCCCATGCGCGTGGCGGCGTACCGGCTTGAAAAGAGCGGTGCGTATCCGCCGCCATGGATCAGCGCAGCCAGTGCCGTTTGTTCATTGTAGGCGCGCCAGCGCCAACTCTCGGGATAAGGATCGGGCAGGAAGATGTCGTGGACATGCACGACGACGCCGGACGGCAGGCCGGGCAGAACGTGGTTGAACAAGATATCCACGTCCGTTCCGGGCATTAGGACGTGGCTTGAATCGATGAAGAGGACATCCCCTGCGCCCAGCCGCCCGAAGACTGCTGGGTCCGCGCGTTCAAGCGGGCTTGAGACATGTTCGATACGCGCCGACACAAACGGCGCGCGGGGAGACGGATCGATCGCGACGATGCGCGTGTCCAAACCACCGTCCTCGGCCGCGCGCAACAGGAAGCGGGTGGAGTGGCCGCTACCGACCTCGATGATCAGGCGCGGCCTTCGCGTCCGCACAATCGTGTACGCCGCCGCCGCATCGAGCCGCGGAAACCAATCCTGGCTCCAGCGCGGCGTGGGCGCGGGCGCACCGGCGGGAATGGCCCGCAATTCCTGCTCGAACCCATCGATCCGGTCGAGAATGGCCGCGAAATCCGCCGCGCGCGCCGCGAACATTTTGTCGATGGCCGGATAGGACGATGGAACCACGGCGCCCGCGTGACGATAAGGCACGAAGAACCCGCGCGGTTGGAGCCCCAGAACTGTCGCCAAGCCAAGAACCGCCCGTCGCGCCGGGCCACGCCAATGCCCCCCCGCCATGCGCGTTAGGGATGCAAGACCAGGCCTTCGCGCGCCACGAGCGTGCCGGGCCGCACCTTGTCGGCATCTGACGCCACGCGGTCCATGAAGGCATCGTCGTGGTCGGGGTCGTGGTGGAAGATGACCAGCGTCTTGGCATGCGCCATGTCGGCCAAGCGGATGCCCTCCTCCCAGGTCGAGTGTCCCCAGCCGACGCGGCCTTTGTATTCCTCATCCGTGTACGTGCAATCGTAGATGAAGATATCCGTGCCCGCGATGAGATCGAGGATGGTGCGATCCGGTTTGTCCGGGACGTGTTCCGTGTCGGTGATGAAGCAGATCGACTTGCCGCCAAATTCGATGCGGTAGCCAGTGGCGCGGTCCGGGTGGTTGAGCGGCGCCGTGCGCAAGCGCACGCCCGGCGAAGGTTCGAAGCTTTCGCCCGCGCGAAAATCGATCGTGGTATTCGCCGCGGCTAGGATTTCGAATGGGACTGGGAAGAGAGGCGCCGACATCATGCGGCACAAAATGTCATTGAGGCTCAATTCCGGCGCCAGATGACCGGCCCACAGCCGCAGCCGGCTTTTCGGGTCGTACATAGGCCGGAAGAACGGCAGGCCCGCGATATGGTCGACATGGGTGTGGGTGAAGAAGATATCGGCGTCAATCACACCGCCCTTGGCGGCCAGTTCGTTGCCGAGCGACCGGATGCCGGTGCCGCCGTCGAGGATGAGAAGCCGCTCGCCGCAACGGACCTCGAGGCAGGTCGTGTTACCGCCATAGCGCAGATGACTAGCCATCGGCGTGGAAACGGTTCCCCGCACACCCCAGAACTTGACGCTGAAATCCGCTGCCGTGGTCACATGCCCTCCTCGGGGCGGCCAACACGCGTGGCCCCTAAATAACCCTTATGACGGTGACGGGCGAAGGAGAAAGTGACGGCCGTCACAGGCGGTCCCGGGTAATCTCAATCGGCATTGCGGGCGTAGACGGCCTGGGTCAAGGTCGGGGCGCCCATGACCCTCCGTAAAACCGACTGGACGGGGGTGGCCTTCGGAACGCTGCTCGGCACCCTGGCCGCCTATCAGCAGTTCAAACTGCCACCCGTTCTCCCCTTGATGCTCGACCAATACCACTACGACCGTGTCGTGGCGGGCGGCTTCATGTCGATCTATGCGGTGATCGGCTTCTTCTTTTCGATCTGGGCCGGACGCGCGCTCGCGCGGCGTGGTATCGCGCCTGTGCTTGTGCTCGGGTTCACGTTAATGCTGGCGGGCAACGCGCTGGGACTTGCCGTGCCGCAAAGCGGTGGCGCCATGCTGGCTGGCCGCGGCTTGGAAGGCGCGGCCTTCGCGATCCTGGCGCTCGTGGGGCCGATTCACGCTACGGCCAGCGCCAGCGAACGGCATCTGCCGCTGGCCGTCGCCCTAGCGGCGGCGTGGATTCCCAACGGCCAGATCCTCGCGGGCCTCATGGCTCATGTTTCGCTTCAGGCGGAATTGTGGCGGCCGTTATGGTGGGGCGGCATCGCATTCACCGTGGCGCTTTTGGTCTGGACCTTCAGCCTCGCGCGCGCGCGGCGGCTTGGCGAGCGGCCCATCGCCCAGGCGGCGTCGGCCGAAAGTCCGCAACGGCTGAGCCGGCGGCAGTTTGCCGCCATGGTCCTCGCTTCCCTCACCTTCACCGCGTGGGGCATGCAGTATTTCGCTTTTATGACCTGGCTGCCGGAGTATCTGGTCGAGGTCCAAGGTTTCACGCCGGACGACGCCGTGCTCGGCTACTTGGTGCCCGTGATCACACTGCTGATCTTCGTGTTCATGACCGGCTTCATCATGCGAGCGGGCGTCTCGATCATGACGCTGCTCATCATCACGCTGGCGTTGCAGGTCGCGGTGTGGCTTGTGCTGCCGCATGTGACGAGTCCGGTGATGGGTGGCGTCTTGCTTGTCCTGTGGGGCAGTGGCGCGGGCATCACGCCGACGTGTCTGTTCGCCATGCCGACGCGGGTCGCGCATCAGCCGGCCCTGCGCCCTCATGCGTTCGGCATCCTGATGACAGGACGAAACCTGGGCGTGCTGGGCGGGCCGCTGGTCCTCGCGACAGCGCTCGATTGGGTGGGAAGCTGGGACGTCGCGGCACCCGTCTGCGCGGCTATGACGGCAGCGGCGCTCCTCTTCTCCCTGCCGCTGGCCTTCCAGCTGCGCGCGCTCGGCGTGCCGGCGGGCTACGGCACCAGACGGTAACCGCCCTCGTCCGTCACCAGGATCGCGCTTTTGCCGGGCGCGGGTTCGATCTTCTGCCGCAAACGGTAGATGTGGGTCTCGAGCGTGTGGGTGGTGACGCCGGCGTTATACCCCCACACTTCGGCCAGAAGCGTTTCCCGCGCCACGGATTTGCCGCCTGCGCGTTGAAGGTGGCGCAGAATGCCGACCTCCTTGTCGGTCAAGCGCACCTTCTTTTTTGTTTCCTGATGCACGAGAAGTTTCGCCGCCGGCCGGAAGAGATAGGGTCCGACGACATACTCGGCACGCTCGTTTTCGGCATGGCTGCGGAGCTGTACGCGGATGCGGGCCAAGAGAAGTCCCATCCGCACCGGCTTCGCGACATAGTCGTTGGCGCCCGAATCCAGGCCGCGGATCGCGTCCAGATCTTCATCCGCCGCTGTCAGCATGATGACCGGCGTAGCCACGCCTCGCGCGCGGATCGCGCGGCACAGATCCCGCCCATCCATGTCGGGCAGGCCAACATCGAGGAGGATGAGGTCAAAATGCCCGGCCTCGAGCGCGGCCAGGGCCCCTGCTGCGTTTTCCGCCTCGCTTGTCTCGAAGCCTTGCTCATCGCGCAGTTGTTCGGCCAACGCATGACGAAACGGGCCATCGTCGTCGACCAGGAAGATGGCTGTCATGCTGCCTCGCCCCGCGCCAAGCGCGCAATGGCACGGAACAATGCGCTGTCCGGCTTGCCCAGATGACCGACGATCGAGAAATGATCGTCGTCCTCCGAGATAACCGTTTCCATACGCATGCATGATTCTCGCCACGCGTTGGCGAACGAAGCCTGTTGACGCTGAAACTCTGGCGATTCGCGGCCGCCCACGGCCAGGAGGATCGGGCACCGGACTGACGGCGCGGCATGGACCGGCGAATTGCGCCGCGCCGCGGCCGCATCGAGGCCCAGCTCGCCATTGAGATAGCTGAGACGGATCGGCTCCAGATCATAGAGGCCGCTGATGAGCGCAGCCCCCCTCACCGCGCCATGCGGCAAGGCGGGATCGGCCAACGCCATCGCCGTCAAATGTCCGCCCGCGGAATGGCCCGAAATGCTGATGCCCGCCGGATCGATGCCAAGATCGGCAGTGTTAGCACTCAGCCACGACACCGCGCGGCGGATGCTCGCAACGATAGTGTCAACGGATGCGTGCGGCGCTAGCGGATAATTGATGGCCGCATAGGCGATGCCGGCGGAGGCAAAGGCCGCAGCCGGATAACTGAAGTTCGCTTTATCGAGCGCGCGCCAGTAGCCGCCGTGGATGAAGACATGCAAGGGCGCGCCCGGCTTGGCCGGAAAGAAATCGAGCCTCTCTCGCTCGCCTGGGCCGTAGGCGAGATCGAGCCGTGCGTCCGGACAGGCCGCGCGCAACACCGCGCTATCATGCGCCCAGGTTTCGATATGGCGCGGATGCTCCGGTACCATGGCGCGGCAGTTATATTGCGCATCGAGCGCGGCCTGATCGTATCCGCGATAGGCCGTCATGGCATCATATGGGGCATCACGCGAGCGGGCGCGGGCGGGCGCCGAAGATGGCGGAGCCCACGCGCACGAGCGTGGCGCCGAAACGAATGGCCTCCTCGAAATCGCCGCTCATGCCCATGCTGAGGTCAGACAGGCCATTGCGGCGCGCGATCTCGCGTAGAAGCGCGAAATGGATCGAGGCCGCCTCCTCAACCGGCGGGATGCACATGAGGCCCTTGAGCGGAAGCCCGTACGTTTCGCGGCAGTCCCGAATGAACGCATCGGCCTCGCCGGGGAGGATACCGGCCTTCTGTGGCTCCGCGCCGGTGTTGACTTGGATGAAGCAGTCGGGCCGCCGGCCGGCTTTCGCCATCTGCTCGGCAAGCGAAGCAGCCAATTTCGGCCGGTCCACGCTTTCGATAGCGTCGAACAGCGCGACGGCTTCCTTCGACTTGTTCGTCTGCAACGGCCCGATCAGATGAAGGCGGAGATCCGGATGCTCGTCCTTAAGCGCCGGAAATTTCGCGATAGCCTCCTGGACCCGGTTCTCGCCAAACACGCGCTGCCCAGCCGCCAGGGCAATGCGTACACGCTCGGCGGTATGGGTCTTTGAAACCGCGACAAGGGAGACCGCCTCCGGTGTGCGGCCAGCATCTCTGGCGGCCGCGGCCATGCGCGCCTTTACCTCGGCGAGATTGGCGGCCACGTCGTCTTGCATCAGCGCTTCGGGCATCGATCCTTCCTCGGGCGCAACCTAGCAAAGCCGAGGCGCGCGCTCAAAGCCGCGTCAACCGCGCACGCGAAAGTTGCGTTTGACATAGTCCAGCAGGCTCTTGAGCGAATCCTCCACGCTCGCCGCGCCGGTATCCAGCACAAGCTCGGGGGTGGCGGGTTCCTCATAGGGCGCCGAGATTCCCGTAAAATCGGTGATCTCGCCGCGCCGTGCGCGCTTGTAGAGGCCTTTGGGATCGCGGCCTTCGCAGATCGAGAGGTCGGCCTTCACATAGATTTCATGGAACTTGCCAATACCCGCCGCCCGCGCACGGTCGCGGTCGCTGCGATAGGGCGAGATGAAGGCCGTAATGCAGATGAAGCCGGCCTCGGCGAACAAAGCCGCGACCTCGCCCACGCGCCGGATATTTTCCGAGCGGTCCTCCGGCGAGAAGCCGAGATTGGCGTTAAGCCCACGCCGGACATTGTCGCCGTCCAGCACGTAGACCAGATAACCTTCCTTGAAGAGCCTCATCTCGAGCTCGATCGCGAGCGTCGATTTTCCCGCGCCCGAAAGACCTGTCAGCCAGAGGACGCCACCGGAATGCCGGTTCTGGCTCGTGCGCATGGCTTCGGTCACACCGTGAGCCACGACCGACACGTTGGTCGAGCGCACCGTGATCTGCTGGCGCTGATCGGGGTAGCCTTCCATGCCGATGATGCCGCCGCCCACGACATCGTAGCCGTCGACCAGCACGAACCGGCCAGTGCGCGGGTTGTCCGAGAAGGAATCGAGCGCCAGCATGGCGCGCGTGCGCAAAACGACCTCGGCCACCGCGTTGCGCTCGACCTGTTCGGCGGCGTTGGCCGAAAGATTCGCGGTGTCGATCACTTTGTCGATCGACTGCACCTCGACCGGAATCTGCCGGGTACAAAGCTTGAGGATGTAACTGCGTCCGCGCGCGAGCGGTTCTTTGCCGAGCCAGAACAGACGCGCACGGAAGACGTTCGTCTCGACCGGCGCGCGCACGGGGTGGCTGGCGATCTCGCCGCGCTCGACGAAGATCTGATCTTCTAGCGTGAAGCCAACCGATTCGCCCGCGCACGCTTCCGTCGGCACGCCGTCGCGGTTCCAGGATTCGATCGTCTTGACGCGTGCGCTCAGGTTCGAGGGTGAGAAGAGCAGCGCATCACCGATCTTGAGCCGGCCGGTCTCCACGCGCCCGGCGATGATACGGCGCTGGTCGAAGCGATAAACGTCCTGGACTGGGATGCGTAGCGGCATGTCATCAAGCGGCGCACGCGCCTCGAAGCGGTCCAGTGCTTCGAGCACGGTCGGGCCACCATACCAGGGCATGCGCGCGGACCGCGCGCCGACATTGTCGCCATCGCGCGCGGACACCGGAATCACGGCACTGGTCATGACGCCGATATCGGCGAGATAGGAACGCACCTCGCCCGCGATAGAGTCGAACCGCGCCTGATCACAGCCGATCAGATCCATTTTGGTGACGGCCACGGCGACCTGCGCCACACCCATGAGCGCCAAGAGATAGCCATGGCGCCGCGTCTGCTCACGCACACCTTCGGCCGCATCGACGACGAGAACCGCGCCGTCGCAGGCAGCAGCGCCCGTGATCATGTTCTTGAGGAATTCGCGATGACCCGGCGCGTCTACCAGTACATAGCCACGGCGCTCCGTGCGGAAGCGGATATAGCTGACGTCGATGGTGATGCCCTGATCGCGCTCGGGCTGGAGCGCGTCGGTGACGAAGGCCCATTCGAACGGCATATTGCGCCGGCGGCAGACGGCCTCGACCTCGGCCAATTTGCCCTCCGGCAAGGCGCCGGTTTCATGCAGAAGCCGACCCACCAACGTGGATTTGCCGTGATCGACATGGCCCACGATGGCGACGTGAAAAGGGCGGGCGGAATCGCCGTCGGTCATGGAAAGCATCGCCGTCTGCGGGGGCCGGTCGGGAACGTTCCCGGCAATCCCATATCTGGGGCGCGAAGGCAAGGTAACCCAGGCATCACGGCATTCAGTTGTTCTGCGCGATAGGCTTGCACTATGATCGCGCCGGTTTCCGGGTCGCCGCGGGGGTGGTGAAACCTGTCAAGGAGTTCAAGGAGTTGCCTCTAATCTTGCGGACCCGCCCCGCCATCGCCGCCATTGCCGCAACCATGCTACTGGTTTTGGCCGCTTGCACGAAAACCCCGCCACAACAGCAAGGCACGCCGGGGGCCGATGGCTATACCCATTTCGGCACGCCGTTACAGGGCGGCGGCGTGGCCCCTGCGGTCAATACGTTTCTGTGGCGCGCTGCGCTGGAGACTGTTTCCTTCATGCCACTGGCTTCGGCTGATTCGACCGGCGGCGTCCTGATCACCGACTGGTACTCGCCACCGGAAACGCCAAACGAGCGCTTCAAAGTCAATGTGTTCGTGACCAGCCGTCAGCTTCGGCCTGACGCTCTTCGCGCGGTGGTGTTCCGCCAGACAAAGAACCCGCAGGGTGCGTGGGTCGACGCCACGGTGGAGCCGAATACCGCACGCGGCCTAGAAGACACGATTTTAGCGCGCGGCCGCCAGTTGCGTGCCGAGGCAACCCAAACCCAATAAACACGCGCGGCAGGCGTCAGCCCCCGGGTTCGACGATTGCCGCGATCTTCAGCAGAGATGAATGCGAATGGCCCGGTACAATTTCGCTGAGACCGAGGAAAAGTGGCAGCGCCTATGGGAGGAGCGCGGCACCTTCGGCGTGAAGGCCGATCAGAATCGGCCGAAATACTATGTTCTTGAAATGTTCCCATACCCCTCGGGACGCATCCATATGGGGCATGTGCGGAACTACACGCTCGGGGACGTGGTCGCCCGCTATAAGCGCGCGCGCGGTTTCAACGTTCTGCATCCCATGGGCTGGGACGCTTTCGGCCTGCCGGCCGAGAATGCAGCCCGCGAGCAAAAGGTCCATCCCGCGAAATGGACCTACGACAACATCGCCACGATGCGCGCCGAGTTGAAGCGCATGGGCTTGTCGCTCGACTGGAGCCGTGAAATCGCGACCTGTCATCCGGGCTATTACGCGCACCAGCAGAGACTATTTCTCGACTTTCTCCAAGCCGGCCTGGCCTATCGCAAGGAATCCTTCGTCAACTGGGACCCCGTCGACCATACGGTGCTGGCCAACGAGCAGGTCATCGACGGGCGCGGCTGGCGCTCGGGTGCGCCGGTTGAAAAGCGCAAGCTGTCTCAGTGGTTCTTCAAGATCACCGCCTTTACGGACGATCTGTTGAAATCGTTGGGCCGTCTGGACCGCTGGCCCGACAAAGTTCGCCTGATGCAGGAGAATTGGATCGGCAAGAGCCAGGGCGCCTACATGCAGTTCGACTTTGTCGGGCGCGATGGCCGGCTCGAGGTCTTCAGCACGCGGCCCGATACGATCTATGGCGCCTCGTTCATGGCGCTGTCGCCCAACCATCCACTGACCGAAGAGTTGTCGCACAACGATGCGAAACTTCGCGACTTCGTGGCGGACTGCAATCGTTCGGGTACCAGCGAAGCCACGCTGGAGCAGCAAGAGAAGAAGGGCTACGACACCGGCCTGCGCGTACGGCATCCCTTCCGCCCGTTGGTCGAGTTGCCGGTTTATGTCGCCAATTTCGTGCTGATGGAGTACGGCACGGGCGCCATCTTCGGCTGCCCCGGCCATGACCAACGCGACCTGGATTTCGCGCGCAAGTACGAACTGCCTGTCATTCCGGTCGTGCTGCCCCCCGATGGCGATCCCGAGACTTTTGCGGTCGGCAACGAGGCCTATGTGGGCCCGGGCAAGATCTATAACTCAGAGTTCCTCAACGGTCTGGATGTCGAAGGCGCCATCGGTGCGGCCATCAAGCGTTTCGAAGCGGAGAAGCGCGGCCGCGGTGCGACTGTCTATCGCCTGCGCGATTGGGGCGTTTCGCGCCAGCGCTATTGGGGCTGCCCGATCCCGGTCATCCACTGCGATGCCTGCGGCACGATTCCCGTGCCGGCCAAGGATCTTCCCGTTCTGCTGCCCGACGACGTCACGTTCGACAAGCCCGGCAATCCACTGGATCATCACGCGACTTGGAAGAATGTCACCTGCCCCAGCTGCGGCAAGCCCGCGCGGCGCGAGACGGACACGTTCGATACGTTCGTCGATTCGTCCTGGTATTTCGCGCGCTTCTGTTCACCGCGCGCGGACGTGCCGGTCGAACGCGGCGCGGTCGATTACTGGCTGCCAGTCGACCAGTATATCGGCGGTGTCGAGCACGCCATTTTGCATCTTCTCTATTCGCGCTTCTTCACCCGGGCCATGCGCCAGACGGGACATCTCGACCTGGACGAGCCGTTCGCCGGCCTGTTCACCCAGGGCATGGTCTGCCACGAGTCCTACCGAAGCGCGGACGACAAGTGGCTTTATCCGGAGGAGATCGAGAAGCGTCCAGATGGCGCCGTCATCGAAATCGCCACGGGCAAGCCCGTGACGGTCGGCCGCCGCGAGGTGATGAGCAAGTCGAAGAAGAACGTGGTGGCGCCTAGCGCCATCATCGGTACGTTCGGCGCCGACACGGCACGACTTTTCATGCTTTCCGACAGTCCGCCCGAACGCGATCTGGAGTGGAGCGAGGCCGGCGTCGAAGGCGCTTGGCGCTATCTTGGACGGCTATACCGCCTACTCACCGAGCCCACGCAACCGATGCCGGCGCCGGGCACGAAAATACCGGAGGCATTGTCGGACGCAGCCATGGCAGCGCGGCGTGCGACCCATAAAACAATCGCCGCGGTGACCGAGGATCTGGAGAAATTTCGCTTTAACCGTGCCGTCGCGCGCGTGCGCGAGCTCAGCAACGTCTTGTTCGATCTTGACCTCAAGGCCGCTGGTGCGCCTTGGGCCTTGCGCGAAAGCCTAGAAGCGCTAACCCAGCTGATCGGGCCGATGACGCCTCACATTGCCGAGGAGATGTGGCAGATCTTGGGTCACAAAACGCTATTGTCGGAGACGGCGTGGCCCAAGGCCGACCCTTTGCTGGTGGTCGACGACAACGTGAAGATCGCGGTGCAGGTAAACGGCAAATTGCGCGGCACGATCGAGCTGGCGCGCGACACGGGCGAAGCGGACGCGCGGGCTGCCGCGCTGGCCTTGCCAGCGGTCACGAAACTGGTCGCCGAACGTAGCGTGCGGCAGGTCATCGTCGTGCCGAACCGGATCATCAATGTGGTGGTCTAGAACCACCGTCATCGGCGTTTTGCTTCTGACCGCCGCGTGCGGTTTCCAGCCGCTTTACGGCAAGAAGGACGGTAAGGCGGCGCCCGACGATTTGGCGGCCACGCGCATCAATATCATCGCCGATCGCACGGGCCAGCAGCTCCGCAACGACCTGCAGGTAGAACTGACGCCGAAGGGTGCTTCAGCCGTCGAGCAGAAATACGAGCTACAGGTCAAACTGAATGAGAACTTGAACCAGGTCGCGATCGCAAAGGACGAAACCACTTCACGCGCGAGCCTGGAAATCATCTCCACCTTCACGCTCGCGAAGCTGCAAGATGGGGCACCACTTTTTAGCGGCGCCAGCCGCGTCACCATGAGCTACAACATCACGACCTCGGGCTTTGCCACCGTCAGCGCCGAGCAGGATGCGAGACGGCGCGGCGCGCGGGTTATCGCCGAGGACATGAAGCTGCAGCTGGCTGCCTACTTCAACAAGCTGAACTCCGGGAAGTAGGCGTGCGGACACATCCGCGATGAAGATTTCCGCCCAGCGCGCCGATGCTTTTGCCCGTAAACCGGACTCGAAAATGCTGGCTGTCCTGGTCTATGGCCCGGACCTCGGCCTGGTGCGCGAGCGTGCGACGTCGCTGGTCCAGTTCGGATTGGGCGGCAAGGACGATCCATTCCGCCTGTCTGAACTCATCGGCACCAGCCTGAAAGATGATCCCGCGCGCTTACGCGATGAAGCTTCCGCGATGCCGTTCGGCGGGGGACGACGCGTCGTGCGCGTGCGCGATGGGCGCGACGATTGCGCCGAAGCATGCACGCGCCTTTTGGATAAAGGCGATATGGATGCGCTCGTCGTCGTCGAGGCGGGCGATTTGCCCAAGCGCTCCGCGTTACGCCGTCTGTTCGAAGGGGCGGGAAACGCGGCCGCGGTTCCCTGTTACGCCGACGATGGCGAGGCTTTGGACGGCGTGATCCGCACCAGCCTGGAGGCGGATAAGATCCGCGTTTCGCCGGCCGCGCGGGCCATGCTGCTCGAACGTCTTGGCGCCGACCGGATGCTGAGCCGCGCCGAATTAACCAAGCTCGCTTCCTATGTCGGGCCGGGCGCCACGGTCGAAGAGGCAGACGTCGAGGCCGTGGTTGGCGATGCGAACGAAGCATCCATTGACGACGTATGCTTCGCCGCGTTTGGAGGCGACCAAGCCGCACTCGACACGGCGTTGGCGCGCGCTTACGCCGATGGCTTGATGCCCGTGGTCATGGTCCGGGCCGCCATGCGCCATGTCGAGCGGTTGATGATCGTCGTTTCGCAAATAGACAACCGCGGATCGGCTGAGCAAGCTGTCGGCTCGTTGCGCCCGCCCGTGTTCTTCAAGCGGCTCGCGGCGTTCTCTAGCCAAGCTCGTCGCTGGAAGCGAGATGCCTTGTCGCGAGCGTTCGCACGGTTGATGGAAGCGGAGTTGCGTTGCAAGACCACCGGCTTGCCGGCCGAATCGATTTGCAACCGCGCGTTAATGGAAATCGCCCAGGCCGCCGGGCGCGCAGCCCGGCGAAACTAGACGGGTTTCGCGCTCAGGCGCTGAACGACGTCGTCGAGCTGTTCAAGGCTTTCATAGCGGATCGTCAAGTCGCCCGCCTTGCCGGATGGTTTCAGCGAGACCTTGAGGCCGAGCAATGCCGACAATTCGTGCTCGAGTGCGAGCGTGTCCGTGTCCTTTGCGGACAAGGGTTGCTTTTTCGCAGTCCGCTTTTTTCCGAGCTGCGTTAACCGTTCGGTCTGCCGGACGTTGAGATTTCGCGCGACGATCTGGCGCGCCAATGTTTCTGCGTTCTCAACGCCAAGAAGGGCGCGCGCGTGGCCCGCCGTGATCTTGCCGCCGTCGAGCAGCGTTTTGACGCCGGGTGGAAGATCGAGAAGCCGGAGCAGGTTGGCGACGTGGCTGCGGCTTTTGCCGACCACTTTCGATAGTTGTTCCTGAGTATGGTCGAACTCGGTCATCAGACGCTGATAGCCGAGCGCCTCCTCGATGGGCGAGAGGTCGGCGCGCTGGACATTTTCGACCAGAGCGATCTCCAGTGCCTCGCGGTCGGTTAGTTCCCGAACGACAACCGGCAGCTCATGGAGGCCGGCGCGCTGCGCCGCGCGCCAGCGGCGTTCGCCTGCGATAATTTCGTATGCTTGGTCGCTCGTCTTCCGGACAAGAATGGGTTGAATAACGCCCTTCTCGCGGATCGAGGCTTCGAGCGAATCCATTTCCTCTTGGCCGAAGCGCCGGCGCGGCTGAAACCGGCCAGGGCGCAACAGATCAAGCGAGACGAAACGGGGCGTGCGGCCGGTATCCGAAGCGGCGGGCTCCGCCCCGTCGTCGCCCAAGAGCGCCGAAAGGCCTCGGCCCAAATGACGGCGTCTATCCTCGGCGTTCATGCGCGCAACGCCTGTTCACGGCGAATCACTTCACCGGCCAAATGGATATAGGCCTGCGAGCCAGCGCATTTGAAGTCATAGAGCAGTACGGGTTTGCCGTGGGAAGGCGCCTCGGAGACACGGACATTGCGAGGAATGACGGTCTGATAGACTTTGTCGCCGAAATGTTGGCGAACATCGCTTGCAACGAGGTCGCACAAGCTGTTGCGTTTATCGAACATCGTTAACACTAAACCTTGGATCTCCAAGCGCGGGTTGAACGCACGCTTCACCCGCTCGATCGTCCGAACCAAATGGCTCAAACCTTCCAGCGCATAGAACTCGCATTGGAGTGGAACCAAGACGGCATCGGCCGCCGAAAAAGCATTGAGCGTTAGAAGGCCGAGCGCCGGGGGGCAGTCGATGAGGATGTAACTATAAGAGCCGGAAATCTGGCGAATGGCCTCGCGCAAGCGATGCTCGCGTTCGGGCAGTTCCACCAATTCCAGCTCGGCACCGGAGAGATCGACGGAGGAAGAGATTACGCTCAGATTCGGAATCGTTGTCGGCAGGATGGCGCTTTTGGCGTCCACGCCTTCGATGACCACATGATACGTTCCGACCCCGCGCGAGCGACGATCGATCCCCAATCCCGTGCTGGCATTCCCCTGGGGGTCGAGATCGATGAGAAGAACCTTCTCGCCCACCGCGGCCAGGGCCGTGCCCAGATTGACGGCCGTGGTGGTTTTACCAACCCCGCCTTTTTGGTTGGCGATCGCAAGAATTCGGGTTGAAGCCTTCACCGGCTCCACCACGATGGAGGACTCAGTCGGATTTTGAATGATCATGTCCTAGCTTTCGTACCCGAAGGATGCAGCCCGCCGGATCGCTTACGCTCGGAACGCGATCGGCTCCGATTCTCCACTCTTTCGATGATTGGGTCAATTCATCGTCGAGCGTCTTGCCCTTGAGGAAAAGTCCGATCGCGCCACGCTCTAAGAAGGGTGCCGCGAGTGGAAGAAGGCTGGGGAGCGGGGCGAACGCCCGCGCCGTCACCGCCTTGACCGGCCACGGCTTCACCTCGGCGATGTCCGTATTGTGGACCGTCACGGGGGCGGCCGTCTTATGCGCCACCTCACGAAGGAAGGCGCATTTTCGGCCGTCGCGCTCGATGAGATGGACCTGATCCTTACCCATGATGGCTAGGACCAATCCAGGGAATCCGGCGCCTGAACCGAAATCGACCAGTTCTCCCGTTCCCTGTGGGACGAGCGACAAGAGTTGGGCCGAATCGAGGAAGTGGCGTTTCCATAGATCGCGAAGGCTGCCGTTGGCGACCAAGTTAATGGCGTGGTTCCACCGGAGAAGAAGCTCCGCATAATGGGAAAGTCGGTCCCGAGTTTCACGTGAAACGCCCGTAGCCTTTTGAAAATCATCAATGTTCAAGTGCCGAGAGGGCCTCGCCGGCGCCATCCTTCTTTACATGCCGCATCAGCGCCACCAGGGCTGCCGGTGTCAAACCGGAGATCCGAGAGGCCTGACCCAGTGTGGCTGGCTTGACCGCGGTCAGTTTTTCCCGAACCTCTGCCGAAAGCGAGCCAACCCTTCCGTAATCCAGATCGATCGGGAGCTGGAGGGCCTCATCTTTTCGAAAGGCCGAGATGTCCTCTTCCTGCCGTTGGAGATAACCCGCGTAGGAGGCCTCGATCTGAATCTGCTCAAGCACGTCATCTCGGAAATCCGCGAGCTGGGGCCAAATAGCTGCCAGCCGGCCGGGGGTCATTTCTGGGTAACCCAATAGATCTTTAGCGGACCGCCGCTGCCCATCTTGATTGACCATGATTCCCCGACGAGCCAATTCGGTTGGCGTCGCGGTCAAGGATCTGGCCAGGCTTTCGCCGCTCGCGAGGGCACTTTCCTTTGCGGCCCACGCGCGCTGACGCTGAGTGCCGACGCATCCCGCTCGTATGCCCTTGGGGGTGAGACGGCGATCCGCATTGTCCGCCCGCAGATGGAGCCGATACTCGGCCCGCGAGGTAAACATCCGGTAGGGCTCGCTGGTCCCGTGGGTCACGAGGTCGTCCACCATCACGCCCAGATATCCGTCCGCGCGGTCAAAAATCACCGGCGCAACCTGGCCGGCCGCGCGTGCGGCATTTAGGCCCGCAATCAGTCCCTGTGCGCCAGCCTCTTCATAACCCGTCGTGCCGTTGATCTGGCCGGCCAGATAGAGGCCCGGCAAAAGCCGGGTCTCCAGGCTGGCCTGAAGCGCGCGCGGATCGACGAAATCATACTCGATTGCATAGCCTGGACGCAGCATAACGGCCGATTCCAGGCCTGGAATCGTGCGAATCAGGTCGTATTGGACCCGTTCCGGCAAGGAGGTGGAGATCCCGTTCGGATAGACCGTATGGTCTGTAAGGCCTTCTGGTTCAAGGAAAATTTGATGATTTTCCCGGTCGGAAAACCGTACGATCTTATCCTCGATAGAAGGGCAGTAACGCGGGCCACGACCCTCGATTTGTCCTGAAAACAGGGGTGAATCGCGTAAATTCGCCCGAATCACCGCATGGGTGGCGGTCGTCGTCTCCGTAATGTAGCACGAGATCTGGGGGACCTTGATGGTGTCGGACAAAAAGGAAAAGGGCCGAGGCGGCCGGTCGCCAGGTTGCTCGACAAGCCGATTCCAGGCGATGCTGCGCCCGTCGAGGCGGGGCGGGGTCCCGGTTTTAAGGCGGCCAAGGGGAAATCCGCAACGCTCCAAAGTTCGGGATAAGCCCTCGCTCGGCGGTTCTCCCATCCGCCCAGAAGGAATTTTTTCCGATCCAATATGAATGAGTCCATTTAGGAACGTTCCCGTGGTCAGCACGATCCCGTGTGCCTTGATGTCCTGGCCGTTACTAAGCCGTACGCCGACGGCACGGCCCTCCATCACGATCAGATCTTCGACGGCACCTTCAATGATATCGAGCCCAGTTTGGGTGGAAAGTAGCGCCTGGATGGCGCCCTTATAAAGCTCCCGATCTGCCTGGGCGCGTGGGCCCCATACGGCAGGGCCTTTGCTTTGATTCAACATACGAAATTGGATTCCGGCCTGGTCGATTGCCCGGCCCATGATTCCATCTAACGCATCGATCTCGCGAACAAGCTGCCCCTTAGCCAACCCGCCGATTGCCGGGTTACAGGACATTTCACCGATCTTTTCAGCCCTATGGGTGATTAAGGCCGTGCGTGCGCCAAATCGGGCAGCCGCCGTGGCCGCCTCGCAGCCAGCATGCCCACCGCCGACGATGAGTACGTCGTACTTTCGCATAGCATGAATTTAGGACAGGGGCCTGATTCTGTAAAGCGAAGGCAGAATGTTTCACGTGAAACATTA
>CADEGL010000011.1:77664-84403 GCA_902826885.1 uncultured Alphaproteobacteria bacterium
ATGTTTCACGTGAAACATTACTTTCCGATGCAAAAATCCTTGAAAATCAAATCTAAAAGATCATCCACTCCGATGGAGCCCGTGATACGGCCCAACGCGAAAGCGGCGCGGCGGCAGTTCTCGGCCAAAAGCTCAGGTGGTTGGCCGGCAGAACAGGCTTCGATCGCCTGAAAACAGTCTCGGAGCGCCTGGCGATGTCGTTCCCGGGTAAAAACTGGGGCTTCCAGCCGACCCATCCGCCGAATCAATTCCGCCGATAGCCATGACCGGACTTCGGCGATACCCGTTCCGTGAAGCGCGGAAATGGGCCGTGCAACCACCCCGTCGACCATCGATAGCGTCGCGTTAGCCAGATCGGCCTTATTGAATAGAACCAGGCTGCGCTCATCCAACAGCGATCGGGAAGCGGGGTCCAAAGCCGGCAAAGCGGTCGCATCGAACATCACCAGCTTGAACATGGCGCGTTCTGCCCGGGCCCGGGCGCGGCGGACTCCCTCGATCTCAACCGGATCGTTCGATTCCCGAATCCCGGCCGTATCGGACAGCAACACGGGCCAACCATCGAGGTCGAGACGAACTTCGATCACATCGCGGGTCGTTCCCGCGATCGGGGTCACGATGGCCGCATCGCGCCGGGATAGGGCATTGATAAGGCTCGATTTCCCAACATTCGGTGCGCCCAGGATCGCGATCTCCACACCCTCGCGGATTGCTTCTCCGCGGCCCCCCTCGGCCAAATGGGCACGCAAACTGTCCGCCAAATCCGCCAGGTGAGCGCGGGCTTCCGCGATTACGTCGTCCCCCACGCCATCCTCGGAAAAATCGATATGGGCTTCGATCAGGGCGGATGCACGCAGCAAACGACCCCGCCAGCCCTCATAAAGCGTCGCGAGCGCCCCATCCATCTGCCGCAGTGCCTGGCGCCGCTGCATGGCGGTTTCGGCATCAATCAGATCCGCCAGCCCTTCGACCGAAGTCAAATCCAGCTTACCGCTCTGAAAAGCGCGGCGCGCGAACTCCCCCGGTTCGGCGAGCCGGGTGGCCTCGCCCCGGCCCAGCTCGGCGAGCATGGAGGCGATCACGGCCCGCCCACCATGGACATGGAACTCGCCAATATCCTCTCCGGTCTCGCTGTGAGGGCCCGGAAACCAAAGGACCAAGGCGCGATCAATTAAATCGTCTTCGGTATCAAAAAGAGCGCGCAGCACAGCCCGGCGCGCCGGCGGCAAGGGTTTGCCTGTCAGACGCTCCAGGGCTTCACCGGCTCGCGGACCAGAAACCCGAATCACCGCGATGCCGGCCTTACCGACACCGCTAGACAGGGCGAAGATCGTGTCGCTATCGCGCAACACTATGATCTAAATGGCTATTTCTCTTTCGGTGGGTCGTCGCCTGGGCGCAGCTGCAGGCGCGTCACACGCCCTCCATCCTTCAGATGGACGGACAGGATCTCGTCCAGATCGGCCCGGTCCCGGTAGGTGTACCAAATCCCCTCCGGGTAGATCACCATGGTCGGCCCCAACTCACAGCGATCGAGGCAGCCCGCGCCGTTGATACGCATGTCGTCCAGGCCGAATTTCTTGGCCTGATTCTTCAGATAGCTACGCAGTTTCTCGGCGTCCTTAGCCGCGCAACAGCCGCGCGGATGACCGTCGGGGCGTTGGTTGGTGCACATGAAGACATGCCGGCGGTAATAGGGCGCCGGATCGTCCGTCCTGTTTTCGTCGCTCACGTCTTGCCGCCCCCGAAACCTTTCGAGAATTCCGTCCAGAAACGCTGCTGCAACTCTTCGAGTCCTTTTACACCGTTCGGAAACCACGTCCTGAACATGGTCTCCGGATCCATCCCTGCCAGATGGCGCATCATCTCGTCCTTCATTTTCGCCATCACCGCGTCCTGGATCGGCCGGACGTCGGGCAGGCCGAGGAAGGCGCGCGCTTCCTCCGGGGTGCAATCGATATCGATGCGGACCTTCATGGCCGATCTCCCAAATCGCGCCTATGTTTGATGAATAGGCTGCCAAACTAGGCCAACCCCACCGACGCCGCAACGCCGCCTCCGTGGGGCGGCACGTCATCCACCGTCGGGACCATGTCCGTACCCGGCCACACGAACGGACGCCGCATGACAGAAAATCTCCTCCGCCACGAGACCAGTCCCTATTTGCGCCAACATCGGGATAACCCCGTCCATTGGCGCCCGTGGGGCGCAGAGGCGCTGGCGGAAGCAGCGAAGAAGAACAAACCGATTCTGCTCTCGGTCGGCTACGCCGCCTGTCATTGGTGCCACGTCATGGCGCACGAAAGCTTCGAGGACGAAAAAACCGCGGCGCTGATGAACGCACTGTTCATCAACATCAAGGTCGACCGCGAAGAGCGTCCCGATCTCGACGCGATCTATCAAGCCGCACTCGCCTTCCTCGGCGAACATGGCGGCTGGCCGCTTACCATGTTCCTCACACCGAAGGGCGAACCGTTCTGGGGCGGCACATACTTTCCGCCCGAACCCCGCCATGGTCGCGCGGGTTTTCCCGACGTGCTGCGCCGCGTCTCCGAAGCCTATCGTGAGAAGCCAGAAGCGGTGCGGCAAAGCGTCCTCGCGCTCGGGGGCGCGCTCGAAAAATTATCCCAGCACGCGCCCGGCGGCGCGCTTATCCCCGATGCGCTCGTCGAAGTTGCAAAACATCTCGCCGAAGCTGTCGACAAGGAGCAGGGCGGTTTCGGCGGCGCGCCAAAGTTCCCGCAGTCGCCCGCATTCGAGTTGCTCTGGCGCGCCCATCTCAAGACCGGCGATCAAAAGCTCAAACACGCCGTCACACTGACGCTCGACCGGATGTCGCAAGGCGGCATCTACGACCATCTGGGCGGCGGCTTCGCCCGATACGCGGTCGATGCCGAATGGCTCGTGCCGCATTTCGAAAAGATGCTCTACGACAACGCTCTCCTGATCGACCTGCTGACATTGGTCTGGCAAGAAACCCGTAATCCGCTCTATCGAACGCGCGTCGCGGAAACCGTGGGGTGGGTCCTGCGCGAGATGCGACACTCCAACGGCGGCATCTACAGCTCGCTCGACGCCGACAGCGAGGGCGAAGAGGGAAAGTTCTACGTCTGGACGGAAGCGGAGATCGATCGCTTACTTGATACGGCGAGTTCGGAATTCAAGGCGGCATATGACGTAACACCGCGTGGAAACTGGGAAGGCCACACGATCCTCAACCGCCGATTGAAACCAGCACCGGGCGAGGACGCCTACGAAGCACGGTTAGCCGCGGCACGCGCAACTTTGTTCGAGGCACGTGCGCCGCGTGTACGGCCAGGCCTCGACGACAAGATCCTGGCCGATTGGAACGGCTTGATGATCGCGGCGCTGGCCAATGCCGGCGCCGTCTTCGATCAACCCCAATGGCTCGACGCCGCACGTGCCGCCTTCGTATTCGTCCAGACGCGGATGGGCGAGGGAGGCCGGCTGCGTCACAGTTGGAGCGGAGGCCAAGCGCGTCACCCCGCCACGCTCGATGATCACGCCAATATGGCGCGCGCGGCTTTGGCTCTGTTCGAAGCCTCCGGCGACAGCGCCTATCTCGCACAGGCTGAAACTTGGGTCGCCACGGTTGATCGTCACTATGCGGATGCGACAGGTGGTGCGTACTTCTTCACCGCAGACGATACCAGCGACGTAATCACGCGCACGAAGCAAGTCCACGACCAGGCCGTGCCCTCCGGCAACGGAACCATGGTCGGCGTTTTAGCGCGGCTATTTTACCTGACGGGGAAGGGCGCTTATCGCACGCGTGCCGAAGCCCTGATCCAAGCCGTCTCCGGTGAGCTGGAACGAAACGTCTTCGGCCTATCGACGTTGTTGAATGCTCACGCATTCTTGAACGAAGGGATACAGGTCGTTCTGGTCGGCCGGCGTGACGAAGAGTCCGTTGGCACCATGTTGCGCGCTATTCACGACGTCTCGTTGCCAGACAAGGTGATCCAGGTGGTGGAAAACACGGACGGGCTCTCCGTCGCTCATCCGGCCTTCGGCAAGGGCCGCGTCGACGGGCAGGCGGCCGCCTATGTCTGCCGCGGTCCGGTCTGTTCGCTACCGATCACCGACGCCGCGGCGTTGCGCGAGAATCTGCGGACGCGCTGATGCTTTCGGTCACGATCCCATCGCCGCTTGGCATGCTCGCTGCCTTCGAGGAAAACGGTGCGATCATTCGCTTGCGCTGGGGGAAAGGTGCCGATGATTCCTCTCCGTTGCTTGATGCCGCGCGAAACCAACTCACGGACTATTTCGCGGGCCGCCTGCGGACATTCGACTTGCCCGTGGCACCCAAAGGCAGCGACTTCGAACGCGCGGTCTGGGCCGAGCTGGCCCAAATTCCCTATGGC
Organism: uncultured Alphaproteobacteria bacterium; assembly: GCA_902826885.1. Taxonomy (GTDB): domain Bacteria; phylum Pseudomonadota; class Alphaproteobacteria; order CADEGL01; family CADEGL01; genus CADEGL01. Next base: position 82,050 of record CADEGL010000011.1, read on the forward strand.
CGCACATTAACCTATGGCGATCTCGCGGCGCGCGTGGATGGCGTGGCGCGTGCGGTCGGTGGTGCCTGCGGCGCCAATCCCATCCCCATCATCATTCCCTGCCACCGGATTCTTGCCGCCGGTGGCGGCATGGGCGGCTTCAGCGCGCCGGGCGGTGTCGAGACCAAGCGCCTCCTGCTGGAGCTGGAAGGGATCATCGGTCCATCTTTGCCGTTCTGACGCGCCCACGCGCCGTGGCAATCGTGATAGGCGCAGGCTATCCTTTGCTTCCGCCCGATACGAACGTAAGGAGCGCATCATGCCCGACATCACGATCAAAGCCGCCGACGGCGGTAGCTTTTCTGCCTATCTGGCGGAACCCAAGTCGGGCAAGGGCGCCGGCGTTCTGGTCATTCAGGAGATCTTTGGCGTCAACAAGGTGATGCGGCAGATCTCCGACGGCCTTGCCGCGCAGGGTTACTTCGCGCTTTGTCCGGATATTTTTTGGCGTCAGGAACCCGGCGTTCAGTTGACCGACCAAACAGACGCCGAATGGGCGCGCGCCTTCGAATTCTTCAAGGGCTTCGACGAAGCCAAGGGCATTGCCGACCTCAAGGCCACGCTAGCGCATCTGCGCGGAATCAAGGGCTGTAGCGGCAAGGCCGGCACGGTCGGCTACTGCCTGGGCGGACGCCTGGTCTATCTAATGGCCGCGCGTTCGGACGCGGATTGCAATGTCAGCTTTTATGGCGTGGGCATCGAGAACAATCTGGACGAGGCCACGAACATCAGGAAGCCCACCACCCTTCACATCGCGGAGAAGGACTCCTACGTGCCGCCGGAAGCGCAGGCCAAGATCAAGACCGCGTTACTGGGCCATCCTCACGTGACGGTCCACAGTTACAGCGGGCAAGAGCACGCCTTCGCCCGCACGGGCGGCAAGCATTACGACAAAGCCTCGGCCGACCTGGCCAATAAACGGTCAGCGGAGTTTTTCCGGAAGCATCTGGCCTAGCTTGTCCGGCGTGATTGCGCATCCGAGATCACAGGAAACGCGTCCGCGACGAAAAGGGGATAGATGATGGTGAAGGCGATCCGCATCCATAAGGCCGGCGGGCCCGAAGTGTTGACGTGGGAAGATGTCGCCGTCGACAAACCCAGCGCGGGACAGATCCTCGTACGACATGGCGCGGTCGGCCTCAACTACATCGATGTCTATCACCGCACGGGTCTCTATCCGATCACCTATCCGAGCGGGATCGGCATGGAGGGTGCGGGAACAGTGGAGGCGGTTGGCCCCGGCGTTACTGACCTGAAGCCCGGCGATCGCGTGGCCTACGCCTCCGCGCCGCTCGGCGCCTACGCGGAAGCGCGTCTCATGCCGGCGGACAAGGTGGTGCGCGTGCCCGACGCGATCTCGGATCGCGATGCCGCAGCCATGATGCTGCAGGGCATGACGGTCGAATACCTGGTTCGTCGCACATACCCGATCAAACGCGGCGATACAGTCGTGATCCACGCCGCGGCGGGCGGGATCGGCCTGATCTTCTGCCAGTGGGCCAAACATCTGGGCGCCACGGTCATCGGCACGGTTAGCTCTGACGAGAAAGCCAAGTTAGCCAAGACCCATGGCTGCGATCACACGATCGTCTACACACGGGAGGATTTTGCAAAGCGGGTGCGGGAAATCACCGGCGGCGCCGGGGTGCCCGTGGTTTACGACTCCATCGGCAAGGACACGTTTGAAGGTTCGCTGGATTGCCTGCGCCCCCGCGGTCTCATGGTCAGCTTCGGCAATGCCTCGGGACCCGTGCCACCATTCTCACCGGCCATCCTGGGCGCCAAGGGTTCGCTTTACTTAACCCGGCCTTCACTGGCCGCTTATACGGCCGCACGCGCCGATCTGATCGAGAGCGCCAAGGCGCTTTTTGGCGTGGTGACCACAGGTGCGGTGAAAATCGCCGTCAATCAGACTTATCCGCTCAAGGACGCGGCACAGGCGCACCGCGATCTCGAAGCGCGCAAGACCACAGGCTCCACGGTCCTCGTTCCCTGACAGCACAACGGTCCAAACGATAAGGGCGGCAGAACCTTTCGGCTCCGCCGCCCTTTCTCGTGGCCCTGACAACTGATCAGGTGTTCATAGCTTCGAAGAAGTCGGCGTTGTTCTTGGACTGCTTCAGCTTGTCGTTCAGGAACTCCATCGCATCCGTGACGCCCATCGGCATCAGGATGCGGCGCAGAACCCACATCTTGGAAAGAATGCCCTTGTCCACCAGCAGTTCTTCCTTGCGGGTGCCGGAGCGGGTGATGTCGATAGCCGGCCAGGTGCGGCGGTCGGACAGCTTGCGGTCGAGGATGATTTCCGAGTTACC
>CADEGL010000012.1:0-9214 GCA_902826885.1 uncultured Alphaproteobacteria bacterium
ATCAAGGGCGACAACGGCTCGGGCATGCACGTGCACCAGTCGATCTGGAAGGGCGGCAAACCCTTGTTCGCGGGCTCGGGTTATGCCGACCTGTCGGACACGGCGCTCTATTACATCGGCGGCATCATCAAGCACGCCAAGGCGCTGAACGCCTTCACCAACCCGCTGACCAACAGCTACAAGCGCCTGATCCCGGGCTTCGAGGCGCCGGTCCTCCTGGCCTACTCGGCGCGCAATCGCTCGGCTTCGTGCCGCATCCCCTACGTCGCGAGCCCCAACGGCAAGCGCGTCGAGGTGCGCTTCCCCGACCCGGGCGCCAACCCCTACCTGGCCTACGCCGCCTTGCTGATGGCCGGCCTCGACGGCATCGAGAATCGCATCCATCCGGGCGACCCGATGGATAAGAATCTGTACGACCTGCCGCCGGAGGAGTTGAAGAACGTGCCCACCGTCTGCGGTTCGCTGCGCGAGGCGCTTCAGAGTCTCGACGGCGACCGCGCCTTCCTCAAGAAGGGCGACGTGTTCTCCGACGACCTGATCGACGCTTATCTGGAACTGAAGTGGGAGGAGGTGTACGCGTTCGAGCACACCCCGCACCCGATCGAGTTCCAGATGTACTACTCGGTCTGATCGCGCGAGCGGCCAGACATCAAGGCGAAGGGCCGTTCCGGTGGAACGGCCCTTCTTCTTTGCGCCGACTTCAGGCATAAGAAGAAAATGGAACATCAAGGAGAGACGCGATGAGTCTCTGCGACCTCTGCCCCGATCCCGGCTACTGCTGCCGCGGCCTCGTCCTGACCAGCGACAAGAAGGGCGACGTGACGGCCAAGGACGGCACGCTCGTGTTCCCCGCCGAGGAAGGCATTTGGGCGGTGCACGATTATATCGAGCGCCACAAGATGCCGTATCAGCCGGTCGACATCGAGCGCAGCTATCGGATCAACGGCAGGAAATACAATTCCTGGACGCTCAATTGCCCCAAGCTGGGGCGCGACGGGCGCTGCGGCGCCTACGAGGACCGGCCCGAGAACTGCCGCAACTTCGAGGCCAGCACGACGAAGACACCCACCTGCGTCTTCTACAAGGTCAAAAGCATCGGCGGCGTCTGAACCGCAACGCCGCGCGCGAAAAAAACGGGGGAGGCTCGCGCCTCCCCCGTTCGCTTTCGGCCTTCGCCGGACGTTACATCAGCGTCTTGGGATTCTTGCCGATCTCGAACGTGTTCGGATCGGGGTTGGTGAATTGGTAGAAGACCGCGTGGAATTGCGCGCAGTCGCCATTCGGGCGGCACGTGATGTCGCCCGTGATGCCCTTCATCCCCTTCGTGCCGATGATGGCCTCTTGCAGTTTGGAGATCGGGATATAAGTCGTGCCGTCCTTATCGGTGACGGCAACTTTCTCAATCGCCTTCGCGGCCATCATGTAGGCGTCGTACCCATACGGGCTCCAGGGCGTGTTCGGGTCCTCGCCGAACTTCTTCTTATATTTCACGAGAAGTTCCTTATACGGCCCGCCCTGCGATTCCGTGTCGAGCGGCGGCGAGACGATGGTAAGGCCGACCGCGGCCTTGCCCGCCACGGCCAAGAAGTTCTTGTCCGCCACGTTGTCGGAACCCATCAGCATGATGTTCTTGAAACCATCGATTTCCTTGGCCTGCTGCACGATATGCGCGGTGGCCGCGATATAGGTCGGGAAGAAGACCATTTGCGGCTTCGTCGTAACCAAACGGGTCAGCATTGGCCGCATGTCCACGTCTTGGGCGCCGATGGCTTCGACCGCGACGACCTTGCCGCCCATGGCCTTGAACTTGTTCACAAAGGCCTCGACGAGCCCCTGAACATAAGGCGTGCCGTCGTGAATGGCCGCGACACTGTCGAACTTCTTGGTGTTCTTTGCCCACTCGGCCAGCGCCTCGCCTTCGAACAAGGCGTTGTAGATGACGCGCGTGAAGCCTTCATAGCCCGCCCCACGGGTCTTGACGTCCGTCAGCTTAGGCGACGCGGCCCCGGTCGCGATGTCGGGAATCCCCGCCTTCCAAAGGATCGGCGCGGCGGGAAGGCTGGATGGAGAGCAGTTCGAGCCCAGGGCAACGACCACCTGTTTATTGGCCGCGAGCTTGGTGGCTGCCGTCTGGCCGCCCTCGGCGTTGCAGCCGTCGTCTTCCGCCTGAAACTTGACCGGGTGGCCGAGCAGCTTATTGCCGGCATCCTCGGCGGCGATCTGCGCGCCGCGATAGGGGTCGAGTCCTTGCCCAACGTCGGGCCCCGACAAAACCGTGTAGAAGCCGACGACGATGGGGGCGCCTTTCGCGATCTTGACGACGCGGACCGGGTCTTCAACCGGCCCTTCCTTGACCGCCCAGGCCGTGCCTGTCCCCAAGGCAAGTGCGCCCGCGAGACTGGCGCCCAACAGCAATGCACGAGATTTCGACAAAGCCATGATGCCACTCCTGTTCGACCGCGATTGGGTTCTCAGGAAAGCGGTGCCGGCGGCCTCAACGACCGATCCCCCCGCCCCGAAACGGCATCTTCATGGCACTCCGGCCTTCAAAAGGAGCCGGTTGCCGCTATTACGGCAGACCGGCCGCCCGCGTGCAATCCGGCCGCATATCCGCGCCATAAAAGAAAAAAGGGGAGGCTTGCGCCTCCCCTTTTCCGGCTTTGGCCGCTTCCGTCAGGGTTTGACGGCTTTCGGATTCTTGCCGACGTCGAATGTCGCGGCGTCGCCACTGATGAACTCATAGAAGACCGGCCGGAACTGAGAGCAATCGCCGTTCGGACGGCAGGTGATTTCACCCGTCAGGCCCTTCATGCCCTTGGTCGTGATGATGGCGTGCTGGAGCTTGGAGATCGGGATGTAGGTTGCATCCTTCTCCTGCACCGCCACCTTTTCGATCGACTTGGCGGCCAGCATATAGGCGTCGTAGCCGTAGGCCGTCCAAGCCGTGGACGGCCCCTCGCCGAACTTCTTCTCATATTTCTTGAGAAGCGTCTTGTAGCCCTCGCCCTGGGATTCCGCGTCGAGCGGGGGCGAGATGATCGGGAACCCGACGATCGCCTTGCCGCCCACCGCGACGAAGTTCTTATCGAGCACGTTGTCCGATCCCATCAGCATCACGTCCTTGAAGCCATCCACCTGTTTGGCCTGCTGGACGATATGGGCCGTGGCCGCGATGTAGGTCGGGAAGAACACCATCTGCGGCTTGGCCGTCGAGAGACGCGTCAGCATGGGACGCATGTCGACGTCCGTTGGGGCGATGGCTTCCACCGCGACGACGGTGCCGCCCAGGCTCTTGAACTTGTTCGCGAACGCAGACGCCAAGCCTTCGACATAGGGCGTGCCATCATGGATGGCCGCGACCTTGTCGAACTTCTTCGTGTTTCGCGCCCACTCGGCCAGTGCTTCGCCCTCGAACAAGGCATTGAAGATGACGCGCGAGAAGCCCTCGAATCCCGGCCCACGGGTCTTGACGTCCGTCAGCTTGGGCGAGGCCGCGAGGATGGCGATATTGGGGATACCGGCCTTCCAAAGAATCGGCGCCGCAGGGGTGCTTGCCGGCGAACAACTCGAACCCAGCGCGATGACGACTTGCTGGTTGGCCGCGAGCTTCGTTGCGGCAGTCTGCCCGCCTTCAGCGCTGCAGGCATCGTCCTCGGCTATGAATTTGACCGGATGGCCGAGCAGTTTATCTCCCATGTCCGTGACCGCGATCTGCGCCCCGCGGTAAGGATCCAGGCCTTGGCCCACGTCGGGTCCCGATAGGACCTCGTAGACGCCGATCACGATCGGCTGTCCCTTTGGAATTTTCACCACGCGGACTGGATCCTCGACCGGTCCGACCTTGACGGCCCAGGCCGCAGTCGACCCGAAGGCGACAGCGCCCAAAAGACTGGCGCCTAACAGCAATGCGCGAGATCTCGACATAGCCATGACGACATTCCTCCAAACCGCGATTTTTTTACCGGAAAACGGCACTGGCGGTCTCAGCGACCTGTCCCCCGTTCACGCCCCCATTTCACGAATGCCTCATCCGGCCATCCCACGGCCGGTCCCGATATTATCGGCAGATGACGCGGGGATAGGCAATGCGGTCGCCCGGCGGCGAGTATTCTCGCCTAGGCGCAAAAAAAGGGGGAGGCTTTCGCCTCCCCCGCAGATTCCGGACCCGGCGAGCGTTTACGGATTGATGCTCTTCGGGTTCTTGCCGATTTCGAACGTGTTCGGATCGGCGTTGACGTATTGATAGAAGACCGCGCGGAACTGCGCGCAGTCGCCGTTCGGACGGCAGGTGATCGTGCCCGAGATTCCCTTCATGTCCTTGGTGGCCAGAATGGCTTCCTGGAGCTTCGAGATCGGGATGTAGATCGAGCCGTCCTTGTCCTTCACCGCGACCTTCTCGATCGACTTGGCCGCGAGCATCAAGGCGTCATAGCCATGCGGCGCCCACGCGGTCGTCGGACCTTCGCCGAACTTCTTCTTGTACTGCTCGATCAACTTCTTGTACGGCGCGCCATAGGCGTCCGCATCGAGCGGCGGCGAGACGATGGGAAAGCCGACAGACGCTTGGCCAGCAAGCGCGATGAAATTCTTGTCGGCCACGTTGTCCGAACCCATCAGCATGATGTCCTTGAAGCCGTCGATTTCCTTGGACTGCTTCACGATATGGGCCGTCGCCGCGATGAACGTGGGGAGAAAGACCATCTGCGGCTTGGTCGTGACCAAACGGGTTAGCATCGGCCGCATGTCCACGTCCTGGGCGTTGATGGCCTCGACCGTCACCACCGTGCCGCCAAGCGACTTGAACTTGGTGGTGAAGGCTTCAACCAAGCCCTGAACGTACGGCGTGCCGTCATGGACGGCGGCGACCTTGTCCAGCTTCTTGGTGTTGCGCGCCCACTCGGCCAACGCCTCGCCCTCGAACAACGCATTGTAGATCACGCGGGAAAAGCCCTCGTATCCCGGGCCGCGCGCCTTTACGTCGGTCAATTTCGGAGACGCGGCACCCGTGGCGATATCGGGAATGCCCGCCTTCCACAGGATCGGCGCCGCGGGAATCGTGGCGCTGGAGCAGTTGGAGCCCAGCGCGATCACCACCTGCTGGTTGGCCGCGATCTTGGTGGCCGCCGTCTGCCCGCCCTCGGCGCTGCACGCGTCGTCTTCCGCGATCAGGCGCAAGGGACGGTCAAGAAGCTTGCCGCCCAGATCGTCGACGGCAACCTGCGCGCCGCGATACGGATCCAAGCCCTGGCCGGCATCCGGGCCGGACAGAACCGTATAGAGCGCCACGACGACGGGCTGGCCCTTGGCGATTTTCACGACGCGAACCGGATCTTCCACCGGTCCGACCTTGACGGCCCATGCGGCGCTCGACCCGAGCGCGAGCGCGCCCAGGACACTGGCCCCCATCAGCAAAGCACGAGACTTGGACAAAACCATTCGCATTACCTCCATTGCCGCATTGATTGTTGGAAGCCGCACCGGCGGCAACGCCGCGGCTTCCTTGACGAACATCCTCGGTCGAAAGGGAATCGACGGCGAAGGGACCGGGATTATCGGCGGAGGTCCGCGCCCGGCGCAAACAAAACGGGGGAGGCTTTGCCTCCCCCGTTCGCTTCACGAAGCTTGCATTTTCTAAGGATTCACGTTCTTCGGATTCTTGCCGATATCGAACGTGTTCGGGTCGGCGTTGACGTATTGATAGAAGACCGCGCGGAACTGCGCGCAGTCGCCGTTCGGACGGCAGGTGATCGTGCCCGAGATTCCCTTCATGTCCTTGGTGGCCAGAATGGCTTCCTGGAGCTTCGAGATCGGGATGTAGACCGTGCCGTCCTTGTCCTTCACCGCGACCTTCTCGATCGACTTGGCCGCCAGCATCACGGCGTCATAGCCATGCGCCGTCCACGCGGTCGTCGGACCTTCGCCGAACTTCTTTTTATATTGCTCCAACAGCTTCTTGTAGGCGTCGCCGTAGGAATCCGCATCGAGCGGCGGCGAGACGATCGTGAAGCCGACAGAGGATTGGCCCGCCAGGTTGATGAAGTTCTTATCCAGAACGTTATCGGACCCCATCAGCATGATGTCCTTGAAGCCGTCGATCTCCTTGGCCTGCTTCACGATATGGGCCGTCGCCGCGATGAAGGTGGGGAAGAAGACCATCTGCGGCTTGGTCGTGACCAAACGGGTCAGCATCGGCCGCATGTCCACGTCCTGGGCGTTGATGGCCTCGACCGTCACCACCGTGCCGCCAAGCGACTTGAACTTGGTGGTGAAGGCTTCAACCAAGCCCTGAACGTACGGCGTGCCGTCATGGACGGCGGCGACCTTGTCCAGCTTCTTGGTGTTGCGCGCCCACTCGGCCAACGCCTCGCCCTCGAACAACGCATTGTAGATCACGCGGGAAAAGCCCTCGTATCCCGGGCCGCGCGCCTTTACGTCGGTCAATTTCGGAGACGCGGCACCCGTGGCGATATCGGGAATGCCCGCCTTCCACAGGATCGGCGCCGCGGGAATCGTGGCGCTGGAGCAGTTGGAGCCCAGCGCGATCACCACCTGCTGGTTGGCCGCGATCTTGGTGGCCGCCGTCTGCCCGCCCTCGGCGCTGCACGCGTCGTCTTCCGCGATCAGGCGCAAGGGACGGTCAAGAAGCTTGGCCTTCAAATCGTCCACGGCCAACTGCGCGCCGCGATACGGGTCGAGTCCCTGGCCTGCGTCGGGCCCGGACAGAACCGTATAGAGCGCCATGACGATCGGTTGACCCTTGGCGACCTTCACGACGCGGACCGGATCTTCCACCGGACCGACCTTCACGGCCCACGCACTTCCGGACGCCAGCGCCAGCGTTCCGGCAACAACCGCACCCGTTAGCAACGCACGATAAGTCGACGAACCCATGGGAGCCTCCAAAGCTGCAGCAATCGCGGGAGCGCCGGAGGGCGTCCCGATGAGGTTTCTGTGCTTCTTGGACTCCGGCTCGCGTTCCCCCGCCGGAAAAGGACCCATTACGCAAAGATTATTCCGGGTTGAGCAAAACTACGCAATCCGGGCCTGCGAAAAGGATGGGGCGGCTTAAACGCCCATAACGGGCCAGTCCAAATCCCCTTTCAGGCCGGTCTTGGCCATCAAACGCCGGGCGGACGCACGCGCCGCCTCGTAGACCACGCTTTCGTCCAAGCGCGTGGAATGCCCCCCCTTCACGATCACTTGGCCATCGCAGATCACGGTGTCGACGGATTTGGAGCGGGCGACCAGAACGGTTTCAAAGACCGGGTCCGTGCCCGGGCAGGCTTCCGGCAGGTCGTTGCGCCGAATCACGATGTCGGCGCGTTTGCCCGGCTCGATGGAGCCGATGCGGTCTTGCCAGCCCATGGCGCGCGCGCCACCGAGCGTGGCGATCTCCAAGACACCGCCCGGCGAGATGTAGTCGCCCTGGGCGCGGCTCGCGAGATAAGCGAGGTAAGGCAGTTCGCCAAAACTCCACAGCTTGCACACGTCGCTGCCGAACCCGAGATTGGTACCCCGCGCGCGCAATTCCAGCATGCGCTGACGGACGGTCTTGCCCACGCCGTAGAACAGATAATTGCCCGGATGCCAGATCACGGACATGCCGGACTGCACGACCGCGTCCATCTCGTCGTCGCGCAGGATGTTCATGTGTACGAAACTGGCGTTCGGCCCCAAGACGCCGATCTCGGCGAAATGAACGAGCGCGTGCTTGCCCAGGCGCTTGTCGTCTGTCTCCACCGCTTGGGGCAGGAACGATTGGTGCTGGGTGAAGACGACATGGTTGTCGTCGGCGCATTGCTTGGCCGCCCGCAACAACGCATCCGAAGCCGAGCCCGAGCCATAGACCGCGATGTGGCCGCCGATGAGCGCGTCCGGGTCCTTATTACGCCGGCATTCCCCGCCCATCAGCTTGAGCGCCCGCTCCAAGGTCGGCGGCGAGCGGTCTAGCGCCGCCATTTGCGTGCCGCCGAGCGCATCCGACAGATAAGCGTCGGCCAGCGAGCCGCGGATGCCGACCGCCTCGGCCGCCTTGGCGGCCGCGTCGGGCTCGAACACCGTGCCGGGTTCCATGAAGCAGGTATAGCCGTTCTTCGCCATCTCCAGGCACGCGAGCTGGGCCGAGGCATGCTCGTCCTCGTCGGTCACCGCGTTGGCCCATTCGACATAGATCGGCTTGCCCTTGCCGCCTCCACCGGAGGTTCCCACCGCGGGCCGCTTCGGATCGTCGGAGATGGCCCCGCGCGTCAGATGCATGGTCGTGTGGTAATGGGCCTCGACGAAGCCGGGATGCACGACCGCGCCGCCCGCGTCGATCACGCGCTTGGCCGAGATTTTCGGCATCACCTCGCGCTCCGGGCCGGCCATGAGGATGTCGCGCCCCGAAATCGCGACCGCGCCCGGCCGCCAGATCGTGCGTTTCGCATCCATGCTCAGCACGCACGCGTTCTTGATCAGAATGTCGCAAGCCTTGGGCGCCATCGTGGTCTCTCTCCTGCCTATGTCGAAGCGTTCAGGCCTTCGCGGTTTGTCCGCCGTCCACGGGCAACGCTACGCCGTTGATGAAGCCGGCCTGATCGGACGCGAGGAACACTACGGCGGCCGCGACATCCTCGACCGAGCCGAAACGGTTATAGGGGATGACATTCTCGAAATAGCGCATCCGTTCCGGATCGGAGAAGGACGTGGACGACATCTCGGTCTTGATGACGCCCGGGCAGATCGCGTTGACACGGATGCCGTGCGGCCCGAACTGCGTCGCCGCCAGCTTGGTCAGAATCACAACCGCGCCCTTGGAAGCGTAATAGCCGGCGTTCGCCGTGGTCTCGGGATCGGGATAACGCGCGCCCATCAGGCCGTTGACCGACGCGATGTTGACGATCGCGCCGCGCTTCTTCGCTTTCATGTGCGGATAGACCGCCTGCATGCCGAGGAACACGCCGGTACCGTTGACCTCCATGGTCTTCCGCCAGGTTTCGAGCGAGGTCTTTTCGACCGACGCGCGGCCGCCGACGCCGGCGTTGTTCACCAGGATGTCGAGCGAGCCATATGTGTCGATGGTGGTTTTGACCACGCGCGCCCAGGACGCCTCGTCGGTCACGTCGTGCGGCAAAAACTTGCACGGTCCGCGCGCGGCCAATCGCTTCTCGGTTTCCGCGCCCTTCTCGGCATTCACGTCCGTGATGACGACCTTGGCACCCTGCGCGATCATCGC